>ONWR01000064.1 GCA_900321605.1 uncultured Bacteroidales bacterium
GCAAAGACCAAGCAGGAAATAGATAGCCTACAGGAAAAGAAACTAAAATTAGAAACTGAAATAGCAGAGTTGAAAAAACAACAAAGTGAGATTTTAAAGGTTTACAATACCAATAAAGAACTATACGATAAGTTTAGTAAGGAGTATGCTGATTATCAGAATCTGGTTAAAACCATGATTACGGCATTCGATTATAGGGCTAATCTGTTGCCGGGCGCATTCCAAGCTCTTATTGAGTCTGAGGGCATTCCAGAACGAAGTGAATATGATGAGAGACCATCTTTCACGGGATACAGATGGGGCAATGGAAGGCCGTATGTGCAGATACATACTATCCCTGACCATACTACGTACATAGGCATAACGCAAGAAGACTATCAGAGGCTTGAAGAGGGTCGAACAACTATCTGGGAGTTTGTAAATAGACAATATGCTCCGATTGCTGTAAAGAGTTCCCTCAATCTCGAACAACAATTCGATATCAACAGAGGAAGTGGCATTAGAAGGTAATTATAGCCATGCTAAAAAAGAGTTACGGCAGCCTCGGTTGTTACCTCAGACTCGTTCTGAGGAACATCACGGGGCTGGCGTGGCACCCTATGTTAATCTAATATTCCGGATATTTGTCCCCCATGATTTCCTTGATCCTTGCTTCAAGGTCAAACTTTGGGTCGTGCTGCTTAATGAACAGGAGATACTTCACAAGAACCGTTGAAGTTCCTCCACCATGTTCAAGACGGTATACCCCCTCGTACCGCTCGCCAATCGCCGTTGCAACTGCATTAATTGAAAGTTGCTTGTGGTTATCATCAAATTCGCCATATTCGTTTGCTCCAAAGCCCTCTCTCCATGAGGACAATGCTATTCCGACTGCCTGCATGAGGTTCATGTTTCGATAGTCCTTTGTCAAATTCTTGTAAGTCGCCTGTGCCATACTGTTCTCTTTTAGTTTACATTGCAAAGTTACTACAAAAAAGTGAAATGCGGAAAGATATAGTGATAGAATTGAGTTACAAGGGTTTTGGTTGAAGTGGCGATAATCCGTGAAGCCATTACAATCCCTGCCGAAGCCAAATCCTGACGCCGCTACGTTACTTGTTCGTAACCATGCCCGAAAATGCGACAAACGGGTACGAATAGCGAAACAAGGCTCTAAGGAATAGTGAGTTATCCATAACTCATGCGAAAAATCAGGTTACGGAAAAAGATTGCGCCGTTCCTCCCCGTTTTGCGTACCAACACCGGACTCTTCACCAACTAATTTTGAAACCCAAAAATTAAGGACAATGAAGAGTACATTTTCAGTAATCTACTACCTCAAGCGTCAGGTAGTGAAAAAGGACGGGACAGTTCCCGTCATGGGACGCATCACGGTGGACGGCAGCCAGACACAGTTCAGCTGCAAACTGACTGTCGATCCGAAACTGTGGGACACCAAAGGTGGACGTGTCACGGGCAGAAGCACGGCGGCACTCGAAACGAACCGTATGCTTGACAAGATGCGGGTACGCATCAACAGGCATTATCAGGAAATCATGGAGCGTGACAACTTCGTCACGGCGGAGAAGGTGAAGAACGCCTTTCTCGGACTGGAACACCGCTACCACACGCTGATGCAGGTGTTCCGCCAGCACAACGAGGACTACGAGAAGCAGGTGGAGGCAGGCATGAAAGCCAAAGGCACGCTGCTGAAGTACCGCACCGTTTACAAGCACATGCAAGAGTTCCTCGACATCCGCTACCATGTGAAGGACATCGCCCTAAAAGAGCTTACCCCGGCTTTCATCTCCGACTTCGAGATGTTCCTGCGCACGGACAAGCACTGCTGCACCAATACCGTGTGGCTGTACGTCTGCCCGTTACGGACGATGGTATTCATCGCCATCAACAACGAGTGGCTGACGCGCGACCCGTTCCGCGAGTATGAAATCAAGAAGGAGGAAACAACACGCAGTTTCCTGACCAAAGATGAGATCCGCCTGCTGATGGAGGGGAAACTGAAAAACGCCAAACAGGAATTGTACCGCGACCTCTACCTGTTCTGCGCCTTCACGGGGCTGTCGTTCGCGGATATGCGCAACCTTACGGAAGAGAATATCCGCACCTACTTCGACGAACACGAGTGGATAAACATCAACCGCCAGAAAACGGGCGTGGTGTCCAACATCCGCCTGCTCGACATCGCCAACCGCATAATCGGCAAATACCGGGGACTGTGCGGGGACGGCAGGATATTTCCCGTTCCGCATTATAACACGTGCCTTGCCGGTATCCGTGCCGTCGCCAAGCGTTGCGGCATCACCAAGCATATCACGTGGCATCAGAGCCGCCACACGGCAGCCACGACGATATTCCTCTCCAACGGTGTTCCCATCGAAACGGTCAGCTCCATGCTCGGACACAAGAGCATAAAGACGACGCAGATTTACGCAAGTGCGCCCAGATTGGTCGCTTGATAAATGCTTCAATAGCAAGAAGTTAGGATTGGGCTCGATAAATCCTATCGTCAATCAGCTTATCCAAAGAGGAAAC
>ONWR01000063.1 GCA_900321605.1 uncultured Bacteroidales bacterium
TGCAAAGTTACTACAAAAAAGTGAAATGCGGAAAGATATAGTGATAGAATTGAGTTACAAGGGTTTTAGTTGAAGTGGCTATAATTCGTGAAGCCAGTACAATCACAGCAAAAGCCAAATCCTGACGCCACAACGTTACTTGTTCGTAACCATGCCCGATAATGCGACAAACGGGTATGGATGGCGAAACAAGACACTAAGGAATAGTGAGTTACCTACAACTCACGCAAAAAATTTGGTTACAGAAAAAGATTGCGCCGTTCCTCCCCGTTTTGCGTACCGACATCGGACTCTTCACCAACTAATTTTGAAACCAAAAAATTAAGGACGATGAAGAGTACATTTTCAGTCATCTACTACCTCAAGCGTCAGGTAGTGAAAAAGGACGGGACAGTTCCCGTCATGGGACGCATCACGGTGGACGGCAGCCAGACGCAGTTCAGCTGCAAACTGACTGTCGACCCGAAGCTGTGGGACACCAAAGGGGGACGTGTCACGGGCAGAAGCACGGCGGCACTTGAAACGAATCGTATGCTTGACAAGATGCGGGTGCGCATCAACAAGCACTATCAGGAAATCATGGAGCGTGACAACTTCGTCACGGCGGAGAAGGTGAAGAACGCCTTTCTCGGATTGGAACACCGCTACCACACGCTGATGCAGGTGTTCCGCCGGCACAACGAGGACTATGAGAAACAGGTGGAGGCTGGCATGAAAGCCAAAGGCACGCTGTTGAAGTACCGCACCGTTTACAAGCACCTGCAAGAGTTCCTCACCATCCGCTACCATGTGAAGGACATCGCCCTGAAAGAGCTTACCCCGGCTTTCATCTCCGACTTCGAGATGTTCCTGCGCACGGACAAGCACTGCTGCACCAATACCGTGTGGCTGTACGTCTGCCCGCTACGGACGATGGTGTTCATCGCCATCAACAACGAGTGGCTGACACGCGACCCGTTCCGCGAGTATGAAATCAAAAAGGAAGAAACGACACGCAGTTTCCTTACCAAAGAGGAAATACGCCTGTTGATGGAAGGCAAACTGAAAAACGCCAAACAGGAACTGTACCGCGACCTCTACCTGTTCTGCGCCTTCACCGGATTGTCATTCTCGGATATGCGCAACCTCACGGACGAGAATATCCGTACCTACTTCGACGAACACGAGTGGATAAACATCAACCGCCAGAAAACGGGTGTGGTGTCCAATATCCGCCTGCTTGACATCGCCAACCGCATAATCGGCAAATACCGGGGACTGTGCGGGGACGGCAGGATATTCCCCGTCCCGCATTATAACACGTGCCTTGCAGGTATCCGTGCCGTCGCCAAGCGTTGCGGCATCACCAAGCATATCACGTGGCATCAAAGCCGCCACACGGCAGCCACGACAGTTTTCCTTTCCAACGGCGTACCCATCGAAACGGTCAGCTCCATGCTCGGACACAAGAGCATAAAGACGACGCAGATTTACGCGAAGATAACCAAAGAAAAGCTCAATCAGGACATGGAGAACCTTGCGGCAAGGTTGAACGGCATCGAGGAATTTGCAGGTTGTACCATCTAAAAAAGAGAAGCCATGAAGCGAGACATAATCATCATAGAAGACAAGGCGGTCAGCGTAACCGGTAATGACGTGTGGATGACCGCCACCGAAATAGCCGGACTGTTCCATACGACCGTCCCGGCAGTGAACGCCGCCATCAAAGCCGTCCGCAAGTCGGACGTGCTGAACGACTACGAGGTGTGCCGCTACATGCAGCTTGAAAACAGGCTGTACGCGGATGTGTACGCACTTGAAATCATCATCCCGGTCGCTTTCCGACTGAACACCTACAACACCCACCTGTTCCGCACATGGCTGGTGAGAAAGGTACTCGCCAAAGAGAAACAGCAGGCATACGTTATGTTTATACCGAGCGGAAATGTTGGCTATTGTTGAAGATAAAGCCCCATTCTAAAAGTAAAAGCTACCTTAGAGGTAGCTTTTTTTGCGGCAGGGCGGGATTCGAACCCTTGGAGCCTTCATCGCAATATATGGTTACACTTGCTATCCTCATATGAACTTTCCTGTTTCGGCCTGCCGCTACAGCCCCTACCGCCTTCATTATAGTTTTTGTCATACTTAAAGCCCCCCTTTCCCAACGTATTAAAGAATGAAACTGCTCCCAGAACGAGCTGGAAGTACGATGGCATTGGAAACCCAAGCGCACATGAGATTGAGCAAGTGATTACGACTAAGCGTAAACAGATTGCAAAAGTAATCTTTTTATTTCTAACTACAAAATCAACATCATAACGGCTTGCGGTAGTTCGCTTCCAGCACCTCGCGCAGCACCGTTTCCGGGTAAAGCACCTTCCCTCCCAAAAGGATAAAGGGCAACACGCGGTTGTTGCGGTATTCTTGCAAGGTGCGTCGGCTCACACGGAGCAGTTCCGACACCTCGCCGTCCGTCAGGTAACGCTCCCCGTCCAACGGAGGACGGTAACTTTCCAGAAATGCGGACAGCCATTTCGAGCCTTTGCGCATATTCTGCATAACAGAGGCTATCGGCTCGTCTTCCATTGTAAAAACATCGTTGTTCTCGTTCATCATAACTTCGGATTCAGTGGGTGAATAAATCAAATCATCTGCCGTGCGGATAGAGCGTGCCGACAAGCGGTAT
>ONWR01000062.1 GCA_900321605.1 uncultured Bacteroidales bacterium
AGGTAACAGATCCGCTACCAAACGCTGTGCTTCCTCGGGAGACATATACGTGTATCGGCGGGCATCGAAGGTATTCTCGCTAAGTGACTCCACGATGTTAAACACCGGATTGATAGCAGAGAGGTTGAGGATCTGTTTATCCGAGAAATAGACCCTTCCGGTATTCATCGTAGAGGTAGTCACACTGCCACGAATAGGCAGGAACAGCAAACCCGTCAGGAGCAACATACCGAAGGCATAAGCGCCTCTCTGTGACCATTTCTGAGGCACCGGAGTCTTTTCCCAATTTCTCATCCAACGGCGGTAAGCGATCCAGCAGACCGTCCAACTGATGACCAAAGCCACCAAACCGAGCAACCAGACCCACCATTCGGCACAAGCCAAGACCTCTTTGGGTGAACTGAGATAGAAGAGCACCGACTTATCCAAGTGAAAACCCCAAGACGGGAACACGCCGCAGTCACCGATAAAAACGACTAATCCGATGAACAGGATAAGCGCCGTAAAACCATCTGCTATGCGTCCCAAGACACGCGAAGGCCATAAGGGATAGATCGCAGTCAGCAGTCCGAAAACCGCCGTCACATAGGAAGCCACACTCAGATCAAGTGGGAAAGAATGTACCGGAACCAGCAACCACTCCTGCCAAGTCACACCCGTCATCAGAGGCAGGTTAAACAACATAAAGAGCGGTTTCTGGACTAAGAAGAAAACGATCCAAAAGAGGTAATATTTGATAAAAGCCTTCATTATAAATCTACGCCATAAGTGATTAACAATCCCGTCGGCACGGTCATGATAATTGACGACCGAACGGCTTGAGGGGTATTTTGTTCGAAGGAGAGTTCTGCCAAGTCATGACAGAAATCCCAGAGGTTAAAGCACTCCACATTGAGGTGCATCGGCACGCCTTTCACGGTCCAGTTACCCTGCACATGCAGATCCACATTATAGATCGCACCGTGCCGACGACCGAAATGACCGTCTGTCGGATTCGTGCCTCGCGAAGTCCAAGGAACCAACGCCATCTGTTTGGATGCCGCGTCATAGTAATAACGATAGGAGTTGACAGGCTTACCGTCTGTCCACTTGAGCGTCAGACCGGCTTGCACCCATTTGCAGATGTTATAGCCCAAATAGAGGCGTGCCACAAAACCTTTGTCCAGATCCATTCGTCCCACACCTTGGTGAGGTCCTTCGGGATTGCAGACAGCACGAAGGGTATTCGGGTTCGCAGTCGTCTCGGAGAGCACACCCATCGTGTTGCTGTTGGCGCCGTTACCCAGACCGGTATATCCCGCAGCCTGCATCGACTGCCAACTGAGTCCGACCGTCACTTTCTTACCCGTATAGGTATAACGCGACAACTGCGAGAAATAATACGGGCTGTTCATGAGAATATTTCCGCCAAACCCAGGTGTCGTACCCACCTCGTACTGCTTCTCGCCGAGGTTCGTCATATAGACCGGATAACCGTGGAAGTCCTGCCAATAACCATTTGCCGCTTCTCCTCCTTCGTAATAGGTATGCCACACATTGAAGAACTTACGGTACGCGTTTTGCAGGACGATCTCATGTTTGCCTCCTTGCTTGTCGCGGAAGACGAAACGAATCGGAAGATGCAGTTCGAGATACGAGGTCTGCTGCAGGTTCTTCTTGTAATGGTGATACTTGCCGCCGGTGGTAGCAAAGAGCGTATTGCTGTTCGCTAAATAAATATCGGCATTCATGTAATCATCCGAGAAATAACGCAGATAATCCATGTTATACGGTAGCCGCTCATGGGCAATACTCAATCCCATCTCAAACCACTTGCAGGGATGCAGGTCAAAACTGATACCTGCCTGCCAGTTAGGCGATACCTTGCTTTTACCGCCTCCTAACAATATACCGTCCAGCGTGAAATCCAGATGGGCATGCATATCCAACTGACGGCAGATCGTATAATCGGCATTGAGACCGAAGGTGTTCTCCAACAGTCCGCCGGTGAACGCGCGGCTCGTCCATTCGTAGCGGTAGAGCGCTGTGTCCACGGTCGCTATCGGAGACTGAAAATAGATATCGTTATGGAAATGGGTCTTCTCCGGACGGAAGAACACCACCGAATTGAGCGATTTCACATGTACGGAAAGCCAAGACAACACCGGTTGCTCGTAGTTTACTGCCCAACTCAACTCGTGCGTCTTACCGTCCGCTACCCAAGGGGAGAAACTCTCGCCGTCTATATCGAGTATATTGCGGCTGAACTCTTGGTCGGAATGGTGAATCGTATTCGTGGACCAAGTCAAACCGGTGGTCAGATATTGCCGCTGGACATAGAGTTGTGCGGTGTAGTTCTTGTGGTCAAACACCTCGTTGTAGTTATAGAGATACTCACTACCGCCGTCTTCCTTGCCCGAGAAATTGAGACGGTAACCAAGCCGGTTGAAGAAGCGGTTCGGTTTCATAGGCAGCAGACCATCTGCCTGCACTTTGTAATACCCCGCCGTATAATAGGGATCATCGTCAATCAATCCCTGCTGGTTCTCACGGGTGATAAGCCGCTGACCGTATTCGGCATAGAGATGCTGACGATAGGGGTTGCCTTCTTTGTCACGGAAGGTATAAGCTGCATCGATGTTCCCTGCTCCACGCAGGTGACGACGGGCGGATACATGTTTGAAAAACTCCGCACTCTGCTGCGCGGTACGATGGGTGATATTCACGATAGCAGCTGTACCCGGCGCAGGTTCGCCGTTGCCCACTTGCCCCACGTTGTACTGCGCACGGACATAATCACGCGCTAAAGTGTCGTACGTAAACTCCAAC
>ONWR01000061.1 GCA_900321605.1 uncultured Bacteroidales bacterium
CAAAGACGCTAAGGGCATTGAAGGTTTTAAGTTCTCGCCAAACGGCAAGAAGGTGATTCTTATCAAGGAACTCCCCTACCATGGCACCATCAAGAAGAACCCGGACGACCTCCCAAAGGCTACCGGACGCTTGGCTACGGACATGAACTACCGCCACTGGGACCACTATGTGGAGTCTATTCTGCACCCGTTCGTGGCTGATGTGGCTGCCGACGGAAGCGTCAACGAGGGCGTTGACATCATCGAGGGCGAACCTTACGAGTGTCCGATGGCACCATTCGGAGGCATCGAACAGCTCGATTGGAGCATCGATTCGGAAAACATCGCCTACACTTGTCGTAAGAAAGAGGGCGTGAAATATGCCATCTCGACCGACTCTGACATATTTTTATATAATGTGGCAAGCAAGACAACGACGAACCTCTGCAAGCCTGCCAACTATAAAGACTTTGAGTTCGACGCTACGAAATCGCTGAAAAATCAGCCGGTCAATGCGCCGGAGAACTTGAAAAACAATCCCGGCTACGACCAGAATCCGAAATTCTCTCCCGACGGCAAGTACGTTGCATGGCTCTCAATGGCACGCGACGGTTATGAAGCTGACCGCCAGCGCCTCTGCGTGTACGACCTCAAGACAGGCGAAAAGCGCTATCTGACCGAGAGTTTCGACTCGAATGTCGATGAGTTCTGCTGGTCTGACACGAAGGATGCACTCATCTATTTCATCGGTGTATGGCACGGATGTGTGAACATATACGGCGTCAACTGGAAGGGTGAAGTGAAGAAACTGACCGATTTCCAAGCCGATTTCGGTTCGTTGCAGATGCTGAACAACGGCAAACAGATACTCGCCGAGCGCCACGACCACATGAATCCTGCCGATTTGTATGTGGTTACGCCTAACTTCAAGTCACCGCAGAAGACTACATGTCAGCAGATTACATTTGAGAATAAGCATATCTTCGACCAGTTGGAAAGAGGTACTGTTCAACCACGATGGACCAAAACAAGTACGGGCGAAGACCTGCACTATTGGGTTATCTTACCGCCGAATTTTGACGAAACAAAGAAGTATCCTACCCTACTCTTCTGCGAGGGCGGTCCGCAAAGTCCTGTCAGCCAATTCTGGAGCTACCGTTGGAACTTCATGATTATGGCTTCTCACGGCTATGTGGTGATTGCGCCTAACCGCCACGGACTTCATGGTTTTGGCAGCAAGTGGTGTGAACAGATTAGTGGCGACTGGACTGGACAATGTATGCGCGACTATCTTGCAGCCATCGACGATGCGGCAGCCAACCTGCCCTACGTTGACAAAGACCGCATGGGTGCCGTAGGTGCTTCGTTCGGAGGATTCTCGGTTTATTATCTTGCCGGTCACCACGACAAACGATTCAAAGCATTCATCTCTCACGACGGTGCTTTCAACCTCGAGTCGATGTACACCGATACCGAAGAAGTTTGGTTCTCTAACTGGGAGTACGACGATGCTTACTGGAACAAAGACCTTACGCCGAACGCTAAGCGTACATACGAGAACTCTCCACATCGTTTTGTGGATAAGTGGGACACTCCTATTCTCTGTATCCATGGCGAACTCGACTATCGCATCAATGCCAACCAAGGTATGGGCGCTTTCAATGCAGCCCGTCTGCGTGGCATTCCTGCCGAACTGCTCATCTTCCCCGACGAGAACCACTGGGTGCTCAAACCACAGAACGGCATTCTCTGGCAGCGCACATTCTTCAACTGGCTCGACCGCTGGCTGAAGAAATAAAAAGAAAAAACATGAAAAATCCGCAATCCCGTACGGAACTTGCGGATTTTTTGTTTTTATACGAATTTCCCATATAACAATTTTGAAACAAATATATCTCAGTAAATCGTTTTTGTAATAAAAAATAATTATCTTTGTATCTACAATTTATATGGTACGGTTTTGACCTGTTTGTTATAAATATGTATTAACTAAGAAATAGACATTAACTCATTAAAAACTCTATAACATGAAACAAAACGTTTTTTCATTTCTAATTTTGTTACTGTTAACTGTGGCATGTTCGTCATCAAAGAATGTTACTGCCGCCGATGTAAATGTGGACATGGTCATTGACATGCAAAGCATGCAGCCGCTAAACGCTCAATGGGAATACCTCGAACCGGTCTATCGTCTGGAGATACATGGCAACGAAGTCATCTCCTTTCTGCCGTATGTTTGGGGTAGATCCATCGAGAAGGAAGTGACAATGAATATGCTCGACTTTACCGCTAAAATGAGAAAATATTCCTCTTCTGTCGACCGTTATGGACATAAGACCTATCACTTTACCGTCCAGCAATTGGCATATTATTTCCACTTTGATATATCCATCAACAAACAGGGAGTAGCTCTTGTAGAGATAACTAGCGATAATTGTGATCCGATATCCTTTGAGGGTAAGGTGCGGTAATTGCACACCAAATTCTTGAGACGACAAGACATTGATGGAGTTAATTATAAATCAACGTATGTCCGTCAAATTTTATAATAAACAATCAAAGTCCTTATATAAAAGCAAATAAGGATAACGCTTTTTTATTTCTTTTTTGTATCTTTGCATCGTAAAATAACAATTATAACCAATATGATGAACCAGAAAAATACTTTAAGCATACTTTTCACCATCATGGCCGCATTGGTATGCGCGTGCATGGTTTCCTGTGATGACGAGAACGATCCAGAGCCTAAAGTGCAGGAAGAACAATTTAGCGTGTGTACACTGAACGTGGACGGGCTGGTGGGTCTGGATAATCCTGGTCCGGAATACACTCCATTCATCGGGCAGTGGTTGACTCAAGGCGGTTTCGATTTCATCGGCGTGCAAGAAGACTTTGACTATGATCAAGAGCTATCTGGTCCTTTTGCCGAAGGTTACGACTTTGACTGTTGGGGAGGAGGTATGATGAACGGGGTTAAGTTAATCTATGAACCGAACGAAGAGAATCCCGAAAAAATCCGTTTCAATACCGACGGTCTCAAGGGATTCTGGAAAAAAGGTCTAAAGGTAGAACGTACAGACAGCGTGCGTTGGAACCATAACTGCGGTTATTTTGCCCATGCTTTGGACGAGAACGTAGTAAAGGGATTCCGCCGCTATGAGGTGACAACTCCCCTTGGACATCAACTTGTCATTTACAACATGCACATGGATGCAGGTGATACAGAGGAGGAACTTGCAGGAACCGACGAGGAAGACCGCTTAGTACGCATGAGCCAGTGGCGCCAACTACGCGACTATATCATGGCACATCTGGATCATCGTCCTATTATCATCATGGGCGACTTGAACACCTATTATGTGCGTGACAGCGTGGAAAGTCAGGTTATTAACGTCATCAACCGCTCTGGTCGCGCCACTATCACCGATGCGTGGATTCAGCAGGAAAAAGGCGGCAAATATCCCTCGATGGGC
>ONWR01000058.1 GCA_900321605.1 uncultured Bacteroidales bacterium
CCAGAACTCCATGCGTCTCAAATGGACAGCCGAAGAGGTAGATGCTCGTTTGCGTACGATCATGGCGGATATCCACGCTGCTTGTCTCAAATACGGAACTGAAGAGGACGGCTACATCAACTATGTCAAAGGCGCCAACATCGCCGGCTTCATGAAAGTCGCCAATGCGATGGTAGAGCAAGGCTTGGTATAAATTTCATTAATGGAAACGAAGTATATCTTTATCACCGGAGGTGTTGCTTCTTCTCTTGGGAAGGGTATCATCTCAGCATCCTTGGGTAAGTTACTCCAGGCGCGTGGGTATCGGATAACGATTCAAAAGTTCGATCCGTATATCAACATCGACCCTGGGACTCTCAATCCGTACGAACACGGCGAGTGTTATGTGACGGCAGACGGGATGGAGACAGACCTTGATCTTGGGCACTATGAGCGCTTTACGGGTATTGAAACCACGCGTGACAACAGTGTGACGACAGGTCGTATCTACTTGAGTGTGATAGAGAAAGAGCGTCGTGGAGATTATTTAGGTAAGACCATACAAGTTGTACCGCATATCACGGACGAGATCAAAAGGCGTATTCAATTGAATGCAACTAAACAACCATTGGATTTTGTGATTACTGAGATAGGCGGTACGATAGGGGATATAGAGAGTCAGCCTTTTTTGGAAGCAATCCGCCAGTTACGATGGGAATTAGGACCGCAACGGGCGCTCAATGTGCATCTAACTTATGTGCCGTATCTGGCGGCTGCGGATGAACTGAAGACCAAGCCAACACAGACGAGCGTCAAGCAGTTACAGGGTTTAGGTATTCAGCCAGAGGTGCTGATCTTGCGTACAGAGCATCATTTGAGCGATGAATTGCGTAATAAAGTAGCGCATTTCTGCAATGTAGCCTCGGAGGCGGTGATTCAGAGTCAAGACCTGCCGAGTATCTATGAGGTGCCAATCAATATGTATGAGCAGAAACTAGACGAAGTCATTCTGCATAAGATGGGAATCAAACGGTCTGCATCGCCTGATTTAAAATCCTGGATGGACTTCTTAGATTGCCGCAAGCGTGCGGAGGAAATACTACATATCGGTTTGGTCGGTAAATATGACCTGCAAGATGCCTACAAGAGTATTCGTGAGAGCTTGACGCATGCGGGCACGTATAGAGGATATAAGGTGCAGATTCATTTCATTAACAGTGAGTTTCTCACCCGCGATAACATTGCCGAACAACTCTCCGGCATGGCTGGTATCGTTATCTGTCCGGGGTTCGGTCAACGCGGTATAGAAGGTAAGATTCTCGTTGCTGAATACACCCGCACACATGAGATACCTACTTTTGGAATCTGTCTGGGCTTCCAGATGATGGTGATTGAGTTCGCCCGGAATGTGTTAGGCTATCAAGATGCCAACAGCAGCGAGATGGACGAGACGACACCGCATAATGTCATCGATATGATGGCGGAGCAGAAGAATATCACGCAGAAGGGAGGGACGATGCGACTCGGAGCATACGAATGTGCATTAACATCAGGCAGCCGTACGGCGAAAGCGTATCACGGACAAACGCTGATTAAGGAGAGACATCGTCATCGGTATGAGTTCAATAACTCCTATAAAGATACGTTTGAGAAACAGGGGATGAAATGTGTGGGAATAAATCCGGATACCAACTTAGTAGAGATCATGGAGATACCGATGCATAGGTGGTATATCGGTACGCAGTTTCACCCAGAATATAGTTCGACGGTCTTGCATCCGCATCCGTTATTTTTGGATTTTATAACAGCCTGTATATGAAAACGATACCCTTCATCAAGATGCATGGTCTGGGAAACGACTACGTCTATATAGACTGTTTCCTGAAGACAACAGCGGAACTTATCGCCAAGTCTGATCTTGCCGACTTGGCACGTTGTGTGTCGGATCGCCATTTCGGGATAGGTTCAGACGGACTGGTGCTGATCTTGCCGTCTAAGGTGGCAGATGCGAGAATGCGTATCTTCAATGCCGATGGAAGCGAAGCGGAGATGTGCGGCAACGCGATCCGTTGCGTGGCGAAATACCTGTTCGAGAGTGATCTGTGTCGCGACGTACATATGGAGATAGAAACGCTTGCCGGTATCCGTGCACTGTCTCTGCATGTGGACAACGAGAAAGTAGATCAGGTGACGGTGAATATGGGTAAACCGGTGATACAACCGGACTCTATCCAAAGCGGTATGGATCCGATCGGTTATACGTCGGTGAATATGGGCAATCCCCATGCCGTTTTCTTCCGTGACACCATTCCGCAGTTGCCTGCCAATACGAATATTGAGTTCGTGCATGTACGCAATAAGAAAGAACTCGATGTGCGCGTCATAGAACGCGGTTCAGGAGAGACCTTGGCCTGCGGAACAGGTGCTTGTGCGCAATCAACTCGTCTTCATGACAGGCTCTGCCACCGAAGTATTCCGGGGAACCATAAATCTGGAAGATTATGAATATCAACACGCATTTTCGGGAACTAAGAAATAATTATTTCTTTGTAGATGTTTTGAATAAGAGTCACGCATATGCCCGGCTCCATCCTGATGCCATGATCTTGCATCTGGGTATCGGAGATGTGACTATGCCCTTATCGGTCGTTCTTCGATATGCTGCTGGAGCAATGTCAAGTGGTTTGTACTCAGGGAGTGGGATTCGGAGAGTTAGGACAAGGATACGTGCGTTTTTCCGCCTTCTCTGACAGAAAAGATGTCGAAAAAGCATTAAAAAGAATGAAAACGCTTGCATAATTCAAAATAATATAGTAATTTTGTGCGCTAAAATAATAAATCGTACATCGTAAATCGTCAAATCGTAAATAATTTTATGTGTGGAATTGTTGGATACATAGGAAAGCGGAAGGCTTATCCTATACTTATAAAAGGTTTGCATCGTTTGGAATACCGCGGCTACGATTCAGCCGGTGTGGCACTCATCAACGAGGCAGGACAACTGAATGTCTATAAAGCGAAAGGCAAAGTGGCAGAACTCGAAGCCTTCTGCGCGGACAAGGATACCAATGGTACAATAGGTATCGCGCATACGCGTTGGGCTACCCACGGCGAGCCTAATACCGTCAACGCGCATCCTCATTACTCGGAGTCCGAACGTCTCGCGATCATCCATAACGGCATCATTGAGAACTACGCGGTCCTCAAAGCCGGACTCATGGAGCAAGGCTATACCTTCAAGTCCGAAACGGATACCGAGGTGTTGGTGCAGCTCATCGAATATACGCAGGTGAACCGCCATGTGGATCTCAAGACGGCTGTGCAGTTAGCTCTCCAGCAGGTCATCGGTGCGTACGCGATTGCGGTGCTCGACAAAGATCATCCGGACACGCTGATCGCAGCCCGCAAGGGTTCACCGCTCGTCGTCGGCGTCGGCGAAGAGGAGTATTTCTTGGCTTCCGACGCCACCCCGATTGTGGAGTACACCGACCAAGTTATCTATATCGAAGATGAGGAAGTGGTGTGTCTTAAAGTCGAAAGTCAAAAGTCGAAAGTCGAAAGAACTATAGATATCACGACGATAGGTAATGTGCAGAAAACGCCGGAGATCAAGCGTCTCGAACTCTCCCTCAGCCAGTTGGAGAAAGGCGGTTATCCGCATTTCATGCTCAAGGAGATCTTCGAGCAGCCCCGTACACTGACCGACTCCATGCGAGGACGTGTCAACGTTAGGCAGGATAACATCGCCCTCTCGGGATTCATTGACAACAAAGAGCGGTTCCTCAATGCCAAACGAATCATCATCACCGCTTGCGGCACCTCGTGGCACGCCGGACTCATCGCTATGTACGCCATCGAGGAGTTCGCGCAGATACCCGTTGAAGTGGAGTACTCCTCTGAGTTCCGTTACCGCAAGCCGGTCATCAACAAAGACGATGTGGTCATCGCTATCTCGCAATCCGGTGAGACAGCCGACACCCTCGCAGCTATCCAACTCGCTAAATCCAAAGGTGCGTTTATCTTCTCTATCTGTAATGTCGTCGGCGCTTCTATCCCGCGTGTGTCGGACAGCGGCTGTTATACGCATGTGGGACCCGAGATAGGCGTCGCTTCCACCAAAGCCTTCACCGCACAAGTCGTTGCCCTTACCATGCTTGCTCTCTGTATTGGCAAAGAGAAGGGCACGCTGAATGAAGAGCACTATCTGAAGATCGTTCGAGAATTGGGACAGATCCCCGATAAGATCGAACGCGTACTCGGTCAGAACAAACGCATTGCGGATTTTGCGAAGACATTTACCTATGCCCAGAACTTCATCTATCTCGGTCGCGGATATAACTATCCGGTCGCTATGGAAGGAGCACTCAAACTCAAAGAGATCTCTTATATTCATGCCGAGGGGTATCCTGCTGCGGAGATGAAACACGGACCGATAGCCCTTATCTCGCAGGAGATGCCGGTGGTGGTCGTAGCTCCGCGTTGCGGCACCTACGAGAAAGTGGTATCGAATATCCAAGAGATCAAAGCCCGCAAGGGTAGGGTGATAGCCGTGGTGACCGAAGGCGATGAACTCGTCTCCAAGATCGCGGACTACGTCATCGAAGTGCCCGAGACCGAAGAGTGCCTCACGCCCCTTCTGACCGTCATCCCTCTCCAACTCCTTGCCTACCACATCGCCGTCGTCAAAGGCTGTGACGTCGATCAGCCCCGCAACCTCGCTAAATCAGTTACAGTAGAATAACTACCGTAATACCGTAATTACGTAATAACGAAAAATCGTCAATAAAAATGTCAAATTTAAAATCTAAAATTCGCGTAGCGATCCTTGGTTACGGCAATATAGGCCGTGCCGCCGAAGAAGCCATCAAAGCCGCTCCGGATATGGAGTTGGCAGGTATTTTTCACCACAATGATTGTTTGGATAAAATTTCAAATGTCCAATGTCAAATGTCAAATGGCGAATGCCCTGCAGACGTAGTGCTCGTGGCAACGCCGACACGCGAAGTGCAGAAGTTCGCCACTGTCCTTGCCGCACGCGGTATATGCACGGTGGATAGTTTCGATATCCACGGTCAGATCTGGAACTTACGCAGTTCCTTAGACGCTGTTTGTCAGGCTAATAAGTGCGTCTCGGTCATCTCCGCAGGCTGGGATCCGGGTTCGGACTCGATGATCCGTGCGCTGCTCATGGCATTGGCGCCCAAAGGTATCACCTACACCAATTTCGGTCCCGGTCGTTCCATGGGGCACACCGTAGCTGCCAAAGCGATCGAAGGCGTCAAGAACGCCCTCTCCATGACTATTCCCTTGGGAACAGGCATCCATCGCCGTATGGTCTATGTTGAGCTCGAAGAAGGAGCCGATTTCAAGACCGTTGAGGCGGCTATCCTTGCCGATGATTATTTTGCACACGACGAGACCCACGTCATTGCCGTGGAGTCGGTCGATGCCCTCAATAACGTAGCGCACGGCGTCAACCTCGTTCGTTCCGGTGTGTCGGGAGAGACTCATAATCAGCGTTTTGAGTTCAACATGACAATCAATAACCCTGCCCTCACCGGTCAGGTCATGGTCTCCTGCGCCCGTGCCGCAATCCGTCTCAAATCCCGCGGCGACTACGGTGCCAAGACGATGATAGAACTCGCCCCCATCGACCTCCTCGCGGGAGACCCCGAAACCCTTGTAAAAGCCTTGGTATAAACCATCTTCAAACTTTTAAACTCAACCCTTTGGGCTCAAACTTTCAAACCAACGGACTCTGTCCGTCAAACGGGACTCAGTCCTAAACAACAAGAAAAGCGCTTTCGGGCGCTTTTTTTTAGGTCTTTTTTGGAAAATTTTTGGTAATTTTGGACCATCGACCATCGACTAACGACCATCGACCAAATATTTTTAATTGATTTATTTGCGTATGTGCAAAAAAAGAAGTACCTTTGCAGCGAATTTGAAGAGAAGAATGTCCGCCGAATGATGCAGTTTGCAACTGAATATCAGGACTTTGAAATTGTCGCAACACTGATGCGACAATTGCCGTGGTCACATTTTACGCTCCTCATTCCCATTCGTGAGCCGCTCTAGATTCCTTCAAAGCCGCGTACAAAGGACAGATGGAGTTGTACTTGCGTTGGCTGGAGAAATACGAGCGCGTAGAAGGTGAAAACGCACCGATTGGTTTAATTCTTTGCGCCGGTAAGAATGACGAGCACGTGGAGCTGATGCATTTGGAAGAAAGTAATATCCGTGTGGCAGAATACATGACCATGTTGCCGGATAAGAAAGTGCTGGAGCAGAAATTGCAGAAAGCTATTGCTTATGCCCGTGAACGCATGGCTATCCAAGAGCAAGATAAAGAAGAAAAATAAATTAGGTAGCCACCGGCTACCCAAATTAACGAGAGAAAAAGAAATAAATTTGCATGTATGCAAAAAAAGGCAGTACCTTTGTACCCGAAAATGCGAAAATGGACTAACGACTAACTACCAACGACTAAATTTTTAATTTTTAATTAATTTATTTGCATATGTCAAAAAAAAGTAGTACCTTTGCAGCCGAAAATGCGAAAATGCGTAAATGAATAAATGCGAAAATAATATAATGTTCAATTTTACCCCCCCTCTTTCCTCCTATCAACAATCACCTTTCTAAATGCCCCTCTCTATCCCGACATATAACCCCATAGCAAGCGCGGCGGCGTATGTATGTATGTATGTATGTATGTATGTATGTATGTATGTATGTATGTATGTATGTATGTATGTATGTATGTATGTATGTATGTATGTATTATGTATGTGGCGCGCGACGCGCTCACATAAGGTAGTAAATCAGGCAGATAAACCGACTTATAGGCGGCTGGAGCGTTGTGCTCCTGCCGCTTTGTCGTTTATATAGCAACAAAATATCCACGGATATAAACTTTCAAGCAAAACGAGAAAAAACAACTATATTAACGTTATTAATAATTTTAAATTCAAAACAAAATGAGAAAGAAATTCTTTTCATTGCTCGTGCTTCTCGCAGTAGTAGCCACGGGCACAATGGCGCAGACGGAAACGCTGCTGACCACAATTACAGCAACAGCCAAAGAGCAAGCCAGCTACAGTACGGCGAACGTAGCAACCGTTTCATTCAGTTATACTGCATATGGGGCCTCAGCATACTTAGCTAACTGGGGCTGGTGGGGATACGGCTGGATAGCAACCGTCAACGCCGCAGAAGGATATACCATCACAAAATGTATATTCTATGACGATGCCAATCGTACTGCTACTGATAGCGAAGCTCCATTTGTTGTAGAAACCACAGAAGAGGATAAGACACCGAGAATAAATGGCACACCCATTGATGGTGGCATTTATCAAAGTAAGGGTATAAAAAAGATTGAGGTGTATGGCTATGAGAATCCCACCACCGTCAACGTCACGGGCATCACCCTCTCGCAGACCGAAGCCGCAATGACCGTGGGCGGCGAGACGCTGACGCTGACCGCTACCGTCGCCCCCGACGACGCAACGGACAAGACCGTGACATGGACGTCGAGCGACCCAACCGTAGCAACTGTAGCTAACGGCGTGGTAACCGCCGTAGCAGCCGGCACCGCTACCATCACCGCCACCGCCACCAACGGCACCGACGGCACCGCCGATGACAAAACCGCTACCTGCACTATTACGGTTACTGACCCTGACCAAGAGGCTGCAGATGCAGTAGTGGCTCTGTTCGATGCCCTGCCTGCTGTAGAGAATATTACGCTGGACGACAAAGCCGCTATCGAAGCTGCACGCGCTGCATACGACGCTCTAACCGATGAGCAGAAAGCACTGGTTACTCCCGAAGACTTGGCTAAACTGACCGCTGCCGAAGACGCTCTGGCTGCGTTAGAAGAAGCAACAGGAATTGAGGATATTCAGGGTGATATAAAGAGCACTAAACTTATCAAGGACGGTCAGCTCCTCATCGAGAAGAACGGCAAGACCTACAACGCTACCGGTGCAGAGGTTAAATAAATCATAGCCATTAGGCTAATTGTATCGCAAGAGGCGGTTCACGTACATCGTGAGCCGTCTCTTTTTTTGTGCGTATATATGGCGGCGAGAGGACCGCCTTTTTTGCTTGTTTTGGTCCCGAATACGATTGCGGGAAATGAACGAAAATTTCCTCGCGCACTGAGAGCGCGAGCATAGAACAACAAAAACAAGCAAAACTATGGCATATAAATCTATGTATAAAAACGAAATAGCCCGTGCAGCAGGTGTGTCTCTCGGCACCTTCCGCGCATGGCTGCGCTCGGACACAGAGGCACTGAGGCAGATGGGAGTGAGTGAACGCACCAAACTACTACCGCCTGTCGCCGTAAGCTATCTCTGCAACAAGTATTGTATCGACATTGAGAATTGATACGAAACTACATTTAAGTGCATTATTTGATAGCAAATGAAAGCAACGGAACGGAAAGTACAACCGTTCCGTTGTATTTTTGTACCTTTGCACCGGATTTCGGTTGTGGCAACGTCGCCGCACGTAAAGATCCGATGTATATGAGTCAAATCAATTTTGAGGTCATCGACCAATTTTTCGCAGCACAAATCGCTGCCAACGAGAGTGAAGCAACCCTTGAAAGTCTCCGTCCACAGGTGGAGGTAGCCGTCAAAGAGATGATGCGG
>ONWR01000057.1 GCA_900321605.1 uncultured Bacteroidales bacterium
TATTCCGAATGGATTCCCCGCGCATCCGCTCCTGACATCTCACTCCGCGCCTCGCGCTGCTAATCTTTGCAGAAAATCTTTGCATAAAATGGACTATTTGCAAACAATATTATAAAAAAACTTGTATAATTCAAAAAAATGTAGTAACTTTGCAGCCGCTTTCAGTAAGGAAAGCGACGTCGGTTCTCTTAGACGTTAAACAGGAGGACATATTGTATAGCACATAGTGCAACAACAGGCATATTGCTTTATAAAACAAAAGTCGACAGCTTTTTATCTACAAAGAAGAATATGTCCCTGTTACTCGTGTCATGGCATGGGTTGCGGGGCATTTTTGTAGGAGCTTGTCGACGCTTTGTTTTATAGTGCCCCGCATTCCCGTGCTTTTTATGCTCTCCAAAATTCTTTAATTATTCCATGAAACAATATGTTATTAACCAGTTCCATTTTTATGGGGCTTTTATTGCCGGAGATAACTTCGACATTCACGACAATCATTCTGTCAATATTTATCAAGGACAGCAATCCCCAACAAACACCCCAACCGCAAGCACCGCCACTGTGGAAAATGTCACGCCCATTGTGGAGCACGCTCCGTGTCCGTTCCTCGTGCCGGACAAACTGACCGAACTAGGATTATATTCATTAGAGCAATTTGAAACAATGTTTCGCGAAGCAGCCGAGAGTGACGCAAAGACCTTAGCTGCCTTTCTCAAGAAGTACCGACAAATGGGTGTGCTTGATTTCAAGGGTATGGACAAGAAGCAGATTTTTGCCGAACTACGAGCATGTTTTCCGACCATGAAACGGTATAGTTACAGTAATTTTATCTATTATTTTTGACCATTTATCATTTGTTTTGCATTTGTTTCATTTGTACAAATAAGCCGTAAAAAAGCCGCTCTATTTGTTTTTTATTTGTTCCATTTGTTTCTCATTTGTTTAGGGGCTTCCTTTCGCGAGGAAGCCTTTTTTTGTATATACCTTTGCACTGCTTTTCGACCGGAGAGGTGCTTCCGAGCACTCCGAAACACATCGACTCCGTAACCCCGAAAGCAAGTGTTTTATGATTTACAAACCCATTTGTGTAGATGCGTACGGCTTTACCGATGAAAGCCAAACGGTCGTGCGTATCTACACCACCAAAGGCGGAATGATCACCGCTAAACGATGTCCGACCATCAAACCTTTGTACTGCACAAGGGACGGTCACTTCTTCTCTCTCTCACGTTTCGGACTAAATGAGGTCAAACCTTGTTTTGCGGTTCCGAAGAATCCCAAAGTGTGCCACACGCGCTATCCTTTCATGCGCCAGTTCGGCAACCGCACATGTCACATGCTCGTTGCGCTCACGTGGATAGGACCACGCCCGGAAGGGTATCAGTGCGACCACCTCAACGGTGACATGCTCGACTGGAGTGCGGATAATCTGCAGTGGGTCACCCCTGCGGAGAACTGCAAACGCGCCAAACTGCTGCGTGTGCTGCGTTCCATCGGTCGTGATCCGCGCAAGATGAGCCGTGAAGAGCTCCTTGAAATCTTCAACAAATACGAATTTACAAACCCTCAAAACATCGACTAATCATGACAGCATTACAAGAACTGCGCGAGTTGCGCAATACCATCAAAGCGGCAGAAGCCCGCATTGACCAGATTTCCAACCAAGCCACCGAAGAAGCGGTTGCATTAGCACCCGACGGCGGCGAGTTTACCGCAGAAGGTCACCGTTTCCAACTACAAAAGACGGAAGTGATTGACATGAGCAATTACAACCGCTACAAAGGCGAAGATGCGGTGCGTTGGCGGCAGAAGAAAGCAGCACAAGACCAATCCAAGAAGTATTCCTCTGCGCTTACCAAGGAGATGAAAGGTATCGTTGAAGCCTTTGTTGCTCAGCACCCCGATTGGGAACCGGATGAGGTCAAACTGACGGTTAAGTGTTTGGATTAAAAGAAAAGGAAAAGAAGCAAAAGTAAAAGAAAATCTTCGTAGTGGGGAGACTCTCTGCATAGTATTAACTCTCTCTGTAGTCTCCCTCACTATTTTCAAAATTATGGAAGCTTTAGACGATATTTTAAGGAAGCGTAGAAGTTGGGCGGTTATGTTAGACTTGCTGACACCGTACATCGCTCCACAGCACACCCACATGGTAAAACCGGCACAAGAGCAATGGAACGCTATTCCTCTACAACGGCAACGGCAGATTTATGTCACGCTGTGGGAACAGAAGTTGCGCGGAATAGCCATCAAAGATCATCCGTATTACGCCATCAAAGACTGCGTGCCTATGCCGTTCAACTGGAACGGAACGGAGCACATAAATTCGATGATGAAGCATTTTAAGATGGTCAGTGCCAAGTATTACAACCGCTACGGCATCTACACCGCCCAAGCCGCCGAAGCATTCCAGTTAGAAGATGTGAAACCTTTGAATTTCAAACAATGAGCGCATATCCTTTATACGATGTTCCGTATTTGGTACGTGAGCCCAACGACTTCCGAATGTCGGCAAAACGGCATCAGATAGAAGTGAGGAACCAAGCCGTCGTGGATGACTACTTCGTTGCTCGTGACAAAGGGGCTTCGGCTCGTGAAGCACGAAAGCAAGTGGCAGACAAACATCAAATAACATCGGGACGAGTACAAGTCATCCTCATTTGGTTCTGTAAAGAAGCGAAAAAACGGAAAAAATACGATTTTTTGGAAAAATTTTCACTTCTTGAGGAACACTAAAGCTAATTACGAACTATCTTTGCACCGTCTTTCGTGAGAGAGGCGGTGTTTTTGATACTCGCTATCGTCTCGTATCTCTCTCGAAAGCCGCTCGTAAAATCACATTATTAACTAAAACCTAAATTAACTATGAGTAAAATCAATTTGGAAGCACCTTTCCAGTCTTTCCGAGGCAAGATTTGTAAGCACTCGAAAATCATCTTTGCTCAACGTGGTCAGACGCAGTACACCAGTCAGATCTGCAACCCGCGCACGAAAGCGTTCAGTGAGGCCGAGCTTGCTCGCCAGAACAAGTTCAAGACCGCCATCACCAACGCGAACACTGCACTTGCAGACGCAACCCAGCGTGCGGCTTATGAGACCGCTTTCGCCGGTCAAAACAAGTACAAGTCCCTGCGTGGGTACGTGATTGCGCAAGAGTATGCGAAATTGGGCGACTAATCGCCCTTTTCGCTACGGAATTAACGAAGTTACAAACCATTAACCTAAATCTTAATTATGGGAAAAGTAGTTTTTGACGACCCTGTGCATCACATTTCGGGTCGTATCAGCAAGAAGTATCGCACTTGCTACAATTATCGCAAGTGGAGTGACCGCAAGTACACATCCGTACACGGCGACCGTACCACTCCGGCAAGTACTGACGAACTCGCACAGCGTCAGAAGTTCCGGGTTGTTCGTTTGGCGGCTCTAAACCGTTCTATGGACCTCATGCACTTGACGTACGACCAAATCGACTTCATCAACGAGCGTAAGGCGAAAGGTTCAAGTTTCAAGTACACGACCTACAAAGGATGGCTGTTCGGTAAGGCATGGAAGTGCTACAACGAAAGTACGCACGAAGTGAACATGCCGGAACGCTTGAACACCGTAGCGTAAGCGAAAGGAGGTAAAGAATGAAACCGAACATCCAATTGATTACAGCATCAGTGTTGGCGGTCGGTGGATTAGTGCTCTTGTTCTGTGGGGCGTACATTGCCCCGCAGGGCGAGATCCACGAGAGCCTCTTGGTAGGCTTCGGAGAAGTCGCAACGTTTGCAGGCGCGTTGTTTGGTATTGATTACACGTACAAAATTAAGAAGAGCAATGGCAGTCATCCACCTAATCAGGACGAGCAAGGCAGTTAAAGCGGTATGGGGGAAGATGTTCCTCGGCGGAATTGTAGGAGAAATCACCACGCTTGAAAATGCGGACTACATCATTCCAGATGGCACTTATCCAGTCTCCGTGACGTTCTCGCCGAAGTTCCAGAAGAACCTGCCGCTTATCGACAAAGTCCCTAAACGGAGTGGAATACGTATCCATACAGGCTCGCGACCGGAGCACAGCCAAGGCTGCGTGCTGGTGAACGCGCGGGACAAAGAGAAAATCATTGAGTATCTAACCAAAAACAAACAGAACAATGAAGAAACTGTTATTCATATCAGCAGTGCTTATTAGCATTGCAGTGTGCGCGGGAATGACTTCCTGCAAGGCGTGGAGGACGATTTCCACCACGGCGACCTACACACAGGTCTCGGACACGTCCAAGGTCACTACGACCATCAACACAAAGACCGTGGAAGAGTACACGGGTGTAAAAAAATAGCACCGCAGGTACACACCCACTAAACAGCCTAAACGGAAGGGGAGCACTGGCTCCCCTTCGCTGTATGTCCGAATTCAATTCGGACGTAATTGACGAAGAAAGAAAAGTTTACGCTCGACCGATAGTGATTAGAAACAACCGAACGATTTTTTTCTTTCCCCCCATTTTTCGCGAAGCGAGATAAAAAGCGAGGGTTATGGCGTGGATGCGCTGGACGGTGGGATGAGGGGTGGTGGGTTCGGGTACAAAAAGGCGGCTAACAGACGCGGCCTTATGAAGCGAAGCGACCAATTAAAAAGACGGACAGATAGAAGG
>ONWR01000056.1 GCA_900321605.1 uncultured Bacteroidales bacterium
CACAACGAAGTTACGATGTTTGGCAGCACGTGGTTGTGCGCCCGGGACTTCCCGTATCTGCGCTTGGTGTCTCTTCCAGACCCACGTGAGGTAGCGCTTGTAGATGTCATCTGCGTCCTCGCCTTCGAAGAGGAAGGTGGGTTCGGTCTTCTCATTCTGCAAACTCTCATAGAGGGCATTGACCTGCGCCGCTTCCGTCCAGTTGGTGTGTAAGAACTGCTGACGGCGTGTCTCTGCGTAGGCAGCGTTCAGTAGCCACTGGCTAAAAGGTGTTTCCCATGGGCAGTACTCCCAGATGTGGTCTTTGAAGGTCTCTCGGGTCAGGTACTGCATGTACATCGTCACTAAATCTAACGCCAGATCCAACAACCGCACATTGGGGCAGATGTCCGCCCAAGTCACGTCCGAAGTGGCGATCTCGATATGCGCATTGTTGAGCAACTCGACCTCTGCGCCGATCAGACCCCATTCGTCACGTCTCACTTCGCGTTCGTACTTCGCGATCCATGCCATCCGCTCCGCGTCGCTGTCTATCGCTATCCCTCGCCGGACACCTTCCTCGGTGTCCACGATCAACGCACTCAGCAGCGCAGCTCCCGTCACACCGCCTATCTCTATATCCGTCTGAGCCACCTTCAGATAGTGGTTCTCGTATCGGATTTGCTCATTGATGATATAATCTTCTAACATAATAGCTTTTCCAAATCAAGTGTCAGGAACTGCTCTATTGTGATTCCCTCATGCCCAACAATCAACGCTAATTTGGGATGAAAAAGATTTCGGAATGTAACTAAGCCGCTTGTCATCTTCTCATGGTTGCTTTTGACTTCTATGCCAACAATTTCATTGTTCCATTCAAGAACAAAATCCACCTCTTCATCTTTCTGCCGCCAATACCACACGTTCATGTCGTTCAACTCCGCTTGGCTAAGCAAGTATGCTCCGACAGCCGATTCTACCTGACGTCCCCATAACTTCGGGTCTGTGGCTACTTGCCTGAATGTATGACGCGAATAAGCATTATAAAGCGCATTGTTATATACCTGAAACTTAGGCACGCTTTGATGTTTGCGGGCATCATCATTCGCATATTTATACAATCCTGCCAACAGATTTGCCTCTTTGTGCAGTTGTAAATATGCAGCAATCGTGGTTACATTTCCGGCATCTTGGAGTTGTCCTTGCAATTTCGTGAGCGACAGCAATTCTGTAGAATAGGAGCACCCAAGTTCAAAAATCTGTCGCAACAGAGCCGGTTTATAGACGTTGCTGGTTTCCAGCACATCTTTGGTAACACTGGGTTCAGCAATGGAGTCTCGCACGTATCTACGCCAACGATTCTCATCCTGAATGAGACTTGCAGCTCCGGGATAACCACCGAAATAGATGTACTGTCTCATGTCGAAATTGAAGGCTTCGTGCATTTCGGCAAATGTCCAGTGGGTCATTCTGATAAGTTCAAACCGTCCTGCAAGCGACTCGGTCAAGCCATGCATGATCATCAGACGGGAAGAACCCAAAAGCAGCAATTTTATATTCGTATCGTTCCACGTGTCCTCGTCCCATTGTTTCTTGACAAACTCACTCCAGTTGTGTATCTTCTGCACTTCGTCAATGACTAAAAGGCGTTCTTTCTGCCCGGTGAACTGCATCTCCAGCCGCTCTTTTTGCCATATTTCGTTAATCCAGGTGCCATCTTGTTCTGTATCTGCTGTATAGAAAGAGTACGGGATTTGTATTGTACTCAACACTTGTCGCACGAGAGTCGTTTTACCCACTTGCCGCGGACCTAAAACCACCTGAATAAAGTGACGCTCTTCCGCTAATCTTGCGCGGAGCATGTTTTCATAATAAGGACGTTGAATCATAGCTTCTTTTGTTTTACGCCGCAAAGTTACTGCTTTTTTTTGATATGTGCAAATTTTTACTCAATTTTATTGCGATTTTTACTCAAAAGTATAGAAATTTTTACTCAAATCTACTAAAATATTTACTCAAACAACGTGATGCTTATCTATTGTATAACACACGGGCGACTCAATCATTGAGCCGCCCGTGAGATATGTACTTAGTTACTTGGTCACTTTACTAACGCGCCTTGCGCATTGTAAACCTTCTCACCGCGGAGGATGAAGATCTGTCCGTTGATGAGCACTTTGCGTGCGACATTGTTCGCGCTGTCAGATACATTTTGTATATCTGTCGGTAATGTTGACTGAGCAGGGATATACTCGATCTTGCTGACGAGCACGATACCGTTGGTGGTACTTGTGTTCGCGAGATCCCAATACACTTGGATCGCATAGCCTGCGCTCCACGTTTGCCCTGCTGCCGGTGTGACGGTTAGTGTCTCAGCATTCTTGCTGATGGTTCCACCGTTGACGGTGTATAGCAGATTGTTGCAAGCGAGATCGCTATATACCTTGACGCCCCAGTTGTTACACGACATGCCACTCTTGGAGAACGATCCGGCAGGGAAAGTCACTTTGACGGAAGCGATGGCGCAATCGAATGCGGTCTTGTTAACTACATAAACGGGGTTAGCGTTCGCCAAGTTGGTGTTCTTACCACCCATCTTGACGTAATCCCACTGTGCTCCGTTGTTCGCGCCACCGAAGACAGTCCAGTCATTGTCGTATGTCCAACTATCCGTATAAGCAGTATGACTACCGGATTTCTTGGTGAAGTCACAAACGTACGGATCGCAGTCGCCACCGACCACCGGAGTCTTCGGCGTGGCGGTGAACTGCGCCGTGTAGTCGGCATCCGCCGTAGCCGCCACAACAGCCGGACTCCAGCCATTAAAGGCGTATGTATAATCGTCATCCTCCGGCTTGGTCGGTGTGGAACCCGTGTATGACGGCATGGTTCCTTGCGCTACCTGACTGCTCTGGAGCACCGTGCCGTCGTAATTGAGGAAACGGATGGTGTATTGATTCGGTTGCGGCGGTGTGCTACCTCCACATTCGGCGGTAAGAGTGAGGTTCTTGATTTCCCAGGTAGCGTAATTCGATGAAGTACTGGTGTATTGGAACGCAAAGACGGTATTAACTCCCACCATGGACACTGGCACATCCACAGTCGCATCTACAAACGTCCAGTTAGTATTTGACCCATAGGGCGAGATGGTCAGTTGTTGCCATTGTGAGGCAGCATAACTACCTAGATAGTTTGCCGTTACCCAGAGTGTGAGTTCATTAGCCGGGGTGCCTGCATATCTATGCGCATGCTGGAAAGTGAGCGTTACCGTCTCCATGTCGCTCAAATCTTTAGCGGGCGTCATAAGATGACCGGTATAGCCGCCCTGCTTGGTCGCCTTGGAGCCATACTGGGCATCATATTTCCAGATAGTGGCATCATCCGTTGTCATCTCACCCAGACTTCCGCTACCGGGCTGCAACCATGTAGCACTGATGTTCTCGCAGGCGGTTTGCTTTCCACGAGCGGTGAACTGCGCCGTGTAATCGGCGTTGGCAGTAGCCGCCACAACAGTCGGACTCCAACCGCTGAACGTATAGGTGTAGTTGTCATCTTCCGGCTTGGTCGGTGTGACGCCGGTATAAGACGGCATGCTGCCTTGCGCTACCTGACTGCTTTGCAGTACGGAACCGTCCCAGTTGAGGAAGCGGATGGTGTAAGTGGTCGGTGCCACCACCTTGTAGTTTCGTGAACCGGACTTGCCGTATTTGGTACCGGTAGCTGTTACTGTGGCAGTACCTTCGCTTACGCACTGAAGGACGGCGTATGCGGCATGGTAGTTGTTCAGCGTGGAATCTTCTGCGTACGGAATAACCTTCAGCACATTTTCATCGCTGCTCTGCCACGTGAACGGAGTCTGCGCTGCTGCCGGCGAAACATACGCTCCCACCAGATACTCCCAGTCCTTGTCAAGAGCAAGCACCGTTGAAGCTGTCATGGTAACAGACTGCCATGCTGTATTTCCGATCGGGCGTTTATTGTGTATCGTTCCATACACAACGACTGTCGGTGCTTTGATATTGAGCGTACATTTCTTGGCGAAGCCGCCGTCTTCGGTCGTTGCAGTAATGATTGCGGTCTGGTTTGTGCTGGCAGTGACACGTACAAAGCCGTTTTCATCCACGGTGGCGTAATTCACATTATTACTGGTCCAATGAATCTTTTGGTTGGCAGCGTTGGCCGGAATAACCGATGCGTGCAGTTGGGTACTGTCACCGGTCAGGATTTCCACGCTGGTCTCTTGCAGTGTGATGCCTGTAACGAGGACAGGATCAGGAGTGTTCTGAATCCCCGGATGGAAGACACGCAGCACGGGATAGCCGTCGTTGTAATCGTCGTTGCGTGCCCATACGTTCTCAAAATCCCAACCTGCATAGGCGTTCATCGTGTGCATTTCGTAGGTGTTTTTACCGATACCGGTTGAGGTTATGGTCGTTACCAGTTCTTTATTGTAATACGACGTTGTACCGCTTAGACCGTTTATTCTCGTACGACCTGCCGTGTAGCAGTTCTGCATCTTGTTACCGCAATTGTTGCTTGATACGAACATACCGGCTTGGGGCAACGAATCACGATTCAGATAGTTATCCTTGTACACGTCAATACGCGCATAGCAATTGAGAATAGAATCACCGGAATAAGCGACAAAATTGCCTTCTATTCCGTTATATACCGAGTAAATACGCCCAACTGCATAGCATTGTTTAATCTTTGCTCCGGCGGCATAGCCCGCCAACATAGCAAAATAACTTGTATTTTGCCAGCTGTTATAGTACCAGGAGTGGTCATCCTTCTGTCCGATGGTATTATGCTGTTGTGCGTCAAGGACTGAGGCCTCAATACCTACGTTTTGGATAGCCGCATCATCGCCTGTCCAATAGAACAAACCACCCAATTCCGTACTTCGCGTACCTCCTAACTCGGCAAACAAACCATAGATGACATGTCCCTGACCGTCAAACGTACCGTTGAAGTTGACGGTGTATTGACTTTCTCCTGTATATCCGATTTGTGAGCCGATGGATCTCCATGGCAGACCGTAGGCGCCGCGTCCCCAGTACTGCCAGTCGGTGGTATCGCAAAGGAGAATATCGTTGTCGAGCACGATAGTCTTACCTGTGAAATCACGCGGAGCAGCTGTTTGTACTGCACTGCCGCTACTCCAGTCGTAGAGACCGTTCTGCAGGGCAGCAAAACCGCGCAGTTGTGCAGCCGTCTGGATATGATAAGTGCTGGTGAACTTATTATCAAACGGCGTGATATCTATATCTTCCCGCTCATCGTTACGCCAACGGGCATAGAGCGTCATGTCGCTTTGCACGCTGTCCTTATAGAAATCGAAGATCTGCGTGAGCGCGGCATCCTTGTACCAAGCCACAAAGAGTTGTCCGTCCTTCAAGGGACGAACGGGCATCTCGCCCGGCACAACACTCTTAGCCACTACTGCACTACCGCCATTGCTTTCAAAGGTCACGACAGCCGGTGTGTAACTGAGCGTTTTGGTCAGTTTCGGATAGTCATTCTCGCGCCATTCCCAATAGTTGAGTTGCAGTTCCTCGTTGTGCTTCGCGTTCCAGCGCGAAACGGAGTAGTTGAGGATGTTGACAAATTCTTTGGATTGTAGGTATGCAGTCGTGCGCACACCGTTTGTCATTTCGCTAGAAACGTCATACGTGATATTGGCTACCGTTCCATCTGTAATCGCATTCTCCGTATAGGAACCATGCTGATATCTACCACTTGTTCCATTATTGATATTGCCCAAGAATAAATAGTTAATCAAGGTATCATTTTGAAATGCCAACCACGTCAAATCACCATATATCGAACCTTTGATACCGTATGTCTCGCTGCTGGCACCGGTTATATGGGCAGATGAAGAGCAGTTCAGCCACCACTTTTCATTGGCATTACCTCCGATTAATGCGCCCATACTACCATAACCGTTATTGGCTCCTATCATCTGTCCGGAAGTGTAGCATTGTGAGAACACGACATAATCATCAGCATACCCCGCCAAGATTCCAGCTCCATTCGCCGTTATATAGGCATCAGTCACAGCGAGATTGCGGACACCCACCAGATTCGTAGAGCCATTCAGTCCACTCCTACCTATAGTTCCGAAGAAGCCTTGATAAAGGAGGTTGTTGTCGATATACATGTTCTTCACCTCATGAAAATCACCGTCATAAACACCGCGGAATTCCGTTTCGGTACTGCCTGAGCGTTTGAAATGCGGGTGGGAGTGTACAAACCCGCCAATCGGTTCCCACTCTTCCGGCATCTGGTATTCCCATTGGGACATCGGCGCGTTCAATTCTATATCTGCCGTCTGCTTGATATATTCGCCGCAGAAATCATAACTACCATGGTTGATCATCCAACGGAAGTTCTTCAATTGCGCTTTGTTGGAAATGAGGTACGGATTCTCTTTGGTTCCTTCACCTCCGGCAAAGAAGACAGAGGTGTTTTTGACATATACACCTGTCGGTTGGGGTAAGCCGTTGCGCAACTCCCATTGGCTGGTTCCGAGGAAGGATGCACACATGTTCAATGTATCCACAAACGCCTGGCTATGCAGGTACGCGCTGCTTCGCGCTTCGCAATACGGACGAAGATCAGCCTGCGACGTAGCATCTAATTCATCATCATTGTACCAACAGAATGCAGGACGGCTGATTAAAGGCTCAGGATCATAATAATTGGTAATCTCCTTGTAATATAAGTTTTTCTGCATAAAGCCCAATGCCGATGCCTCGCAATCTGCCACATTATAGATGTGGTGGCTGGCAGAATAGCAGTTCAGTATAGTGCCGGCACTATAGTATCCATAACTGCCATATTCTCCGTTTAACACAACAAACATCGCTATGGACGGTCCGGAAGAAGAGGGGGAGACATGAATCAAGTCTCCGGTGCAATAACTGGACTCAATCCGTCCGAGATTGGTAATACAGAAACCGGCGGAGGAACCTATACCAATGCCTGATAAATAAGAGGAACTTATACTTCCCGTGGAAGCACACTCACGGATAACTCCGGAATGGTCGTTTAGTTGGCAGAAACCGCATACCAGACTACCGCCAATTCTGCCGTTGCCTGCTTTGCCCTTCGAACCGGAAATATTAACGGATGATTGGCATTTCTCTACTAAACCTCTATTATTATAAACCAAACCGGCAGCACTGGTCCCCAACGGAGTTATTGTTCCCGTTGCAGTACAGTTGCGTACAATACCGCCTTCCTCGTTGGAGTAAACGAGACCGGCACCTCCAGAGCCTTGTGTCGTGACATTAGCGGAGCAGTTTTCAATCAAACCATAGTTATAGGCAACGAGACCGGAGGGATGCATATCAGTTGTTCCACGGAAATACCCTTGCACATGGCAGTTACGGATGACAGCTCCGTCCGTGGTGTTATTCGCCAAAAAAGAGGTACCTTGTATACCGCACATGTGCCCGTTCGCCATATTCAGGTTCTCTATGGTACCGCCCTTTACATTGGTGAATAATGCATTGTCCCATGCATTCAAGTCCAAAGCACCTATAAAAGCAGCCGGGTCAAAGAGTGGGTCATCCGGATCCCAGTCATCTCCCCAACCGGCACCTCCGTTGTAATAGAGGTTGTAGATCGTGTGACCGTCGCCGTCAAAATGACCGCAAAAGAAACTGGAATCGGTAGTCGAACCTCCACCACTTTGTTGCTGCCTGTTGGTGCGGGCAATAGGTATCCACTCTTTCCAGCCTGCTGTGTCCGGGCTGTTGAAGTTGGTCAGGTAGATGTCCGCCGTCAGTTTGATGTACTGACCTGCGAAATTCTCCTTGTCCACGTTCGTGCGTTCGGCAAGACCGGCTAACTGTTCCGGCGTACCAATCAAATACGGATCGGTCTGTGTACCTGAACCGCTGAACACTTTGTTACTTGTACCATTCCAGTACGTCTGTCCCTGTACTACGACCGCCATCAGCAGTCCTAATACGAAGAAGAGTTTCTTTTTCATAAGCGTAAGTTTTTTTTAATTAGTATAATGGATTTGTAAGTAGTTTTTTCTAATATGGATACGAAAAAGCGCGGGCTTTCGTTCGCTTCAATTTGATTCTTCAAGGTCTTCGACTACCCTATTAATCCAAATTTATACACGGAAAACTCACGCTATCAACGTGAGCGTGCATAAACCGTACTTGGATTAATAGTGACCTTACGGTCAAATTCTTGTAGAAGTGTCGAAGTTCTGAAGAATCAAGCTTTTCGGCTTATTACGCTTTTTTTAGACGCACGCTTGCGCCTATATGTCTTATCTTAATATATTTTTCACCGCTTTTTTACGCTGTCGGTGAGGCCAGACTGAGATCCGTTTAACGTCAGTGAGTGACGATGGTTATAAATCTCCGGACCAGCCGTGACCTAAGTCCCAGTGTTCATCATACCGGAATTCAAAATACGGCAGAGCAAAATATTTCTCTATCAATTCGGTCAATTCTTCCTCCTTGTCCTTTGCCCATTGACCGACAAAAACAATAAACTTATCAATATTCCAAGCCACTCGACCACGAGGCACTTGTGTATAATCACCGCTGAATTTAGTCGGTTCATGCTTTGCCAACGCACGGAAATATTGTTTCTGCCATACCTGTCGATGTAAGGTTTGGTAGTTAATAAATGGCAAGCCTTTTTCTGCTGCATCTTCTACCATTTTTGGCGTTAGTTCCTTCTTGTACACACCGAAAAAATCGTGCTCTTCCGGATCATACCAAAATATCCCTACAGCAGGCATGGACTCGTCGAAGGATTTCATATCCTTCATAATACTTTCCTTTTCGCTATGTGATAAAGTCGTCATATTTTTCATTTTGCGCTGCAAAGATACTACAAATTTTGCACATACGCAAACATTCGGGCATTTTTTTTGAAAAAAAGCGATTTATCGCATTTATTAGGGTATTAAAAAATGTCCGCGATGCTTAGTATATGTCCGGCAATATGCGAACGTATTTTCGGTGGGACCCTGTTTATATTTTATAAATAGGGAGGACCGACGTTTCACAAAAAAAATGACACTTGCAAATAAAAGTGCCATTTTTTTGTATTTTTATAGCTTTTCGGCTTATTACGCTTTTTTTAGGTACACGCTTGCGCCTATATGTCTTATTATCTTAATATATTTTTCACAGCTTTTTTACGCTGTTGGTGTCTGCGATAAGTTATTTTACTTCTTTCAATACAGCATCTGGAGTCGTACCCATAAGCATGATAGCGGATAGTTTCTTTCCCATATCTTTGAGTGAATGTCCACAATGATACAGACTATCGTCTATTATCAACCATCGGTCGTGCGAGGGTGTTGACCACTTGTGCGTATTCACAGGCCGCAAACCTTTTGTAGCATTGTGCATGTCGCGCAAAGACTTATACTCGCTATCCGAATAAAGATCAGCCGTTACTCCTTCCGCACGCACATCTAACATCTCAAACGTAGCGGCATCCACATACCGATCTATTATTATCACGCGTTTCTTAGCTGTCTTAATCAATTTCTCCAGAAGCACCCGAGCGGCAAAGAACTCTCCTTCAAAGAAGACTTGCTCTACCGGCGGTACATTTGTACGGACAAAGAAATCTATCTTTTCTTGATGGTCGGCTAATGTGTTTTCTATGGTGTGGAACTTCTTGTCTATCCGTTCTTCCATAGATAGTAAACGCTGGTTGACTGCATAACCTTTGAGCATATAGTCTTTAATTACTCTATTAGCCCATTGGCGGAACTTAGTACCAACGATTGATTTAACACGATAACCAACTGAAATAATGACATCTAAATTATAGAAATTAGTCTTATATACCTTCCCGTCTGCGGCAGTTAGTAAGGATTCCTTACATACTGAATCTTTGTCCAGTTCCCCTTCTTTGAAGATGTTGCCAATATGCAGCGTGATATTGTTACGAGTAGTATTGAACAGCATGGCCATCTGTTGCTGTGTGAGCCATACAGTTTCATTCTCCAATTTGACCTCTATTGATAGTTGGTCGTTAGGTTGATATAATACTATTTCGTCTTTCATATAAGTCTAAGAATGCCTTTTTCAATATGTCCGTATTTACCCCCACCCGAAAGACATATACCCTCGGCGTGAGCTAAATACTGCAAAACTTTCTTAGCCACATGGGCACGATTCATTTTGCGTTGCAAAGATACTACAAATTTTGCACATACGCAAACATTCGGGCATTTTTTTTGAAAAAAAGCGATTTATCGCATTTATTAGGGTATTGGACTGCTATTGTTGTCCTATATCCTGATAAGCAGGGACTTCAGTCCCTTTTTCAAAAAAATGTCCGCGATGCTTAGTATATGTCCTTATGGGGACCCCGAAAATCTTTAATTTTTGGGGAGAGCGGAGGCAGGAGTTGCTTTGTCGATTTAGAGGATCGGTATCGACCGTCGCAACCTCCTTGCCGAACGCGAAGCGAACATATTTTCGGTGGGACCCTGTTTATATTTTATAAATAGGGAGGACCGACG
>ONWR01000060.1 GCA_900321605.1 uncultured Bacteroidales bacterium
CTTCCGCAACGAGGAAGACAAGTTCACTTTCACCGAACGAGGAGCACGGGAACAGACCGTTCATCCCGAACTCCACTGGCAGACGCTCGATAAGAGCCGTTACGGCAAAGTGTCGGCAAATGCCAATCACATCAAACTGGAGTTGTACATCCCGCATGGCGACTATGCCGATGGACGCGATCTTGCCGACATCCTGGCATCGCAGGTTGACCAGATGGGAGAAAACCTCTGCGAGATGGACATGGCGAAAGTGGTGGAAGCCATCCGTAACCTCAAAAAGTAGTACGTATGTCAGTTCAACTAATCGCATTACGTAAGGGCGGCGCGAAGTGTAGTAGCGCCTGCCCGTACTACGAGGAGAAAGGTCAGGTGCGCGGAGTGAACGATGTACCGCTCAAAACGCATTGCCGAGCCACCATGCAGGATGTCATCGTCGATTGCGACGTGTGGAATCCGCACAACATCGAGAAACTCCAAGTCACGGAAGAGCAATGGAAAACGATGCAAGCAGCTGTCCATAAACGCGCCAAGAAGGAACGCAAACCGTGGCCGGAAGATCACGAGGAAATCCATCCCGTAGGTTACAACTGGAAACACCAGAAAGGAAAGTGGAACTCAGTAAAGTCCAATCTAAAATCGTAAATCGTAAATCGTTAAATCGTAAATTAAAGTTATGATAACCTATCAATTATCTGTAACGCAAGGCTTTCCATTGCCTTGTACCGAAGACATCTGGAACGAAATCATTGATCGTCCCGCAGTAAAGAACATTTGCGACCAAATCGCAGCACTCGACCCGGCAGCACCCGACTTCAACGACCGCAAACAAGCGCTCAAACGTCGTCTGCCAATCATCATCCCTCATGCGCGTGCGTTCGTTAACAATAAACGCGTGAGTGCAGATGCAATCCCGTCCGGTCTCGCAATGCTCGATGTGGACCATGTGGACAATCCGCGTGAGTGGTTTGAAGCTATCGACAAACAGTTGCTCTCTGACAACAAAATCTACTTGGTAGCCATCACCGCTTCCGGTCACGGAATCCGTATTATCGGTGAACGTCTCGAACGCGAGTCCATCGAAGCCGCACAACTCCGTATGGCTACTGCGCTCAACATCACCGAGTATGATGCCGTGACGAAAGATTTGGCACGCGCCAGTTACGTTGTTCCGCGTGATTATATCCTTTGGATATATGCAGCCGGACTTTTCTCCGAAGAAGACCGTCCTGATCTCCGAGAACTTCCTGCGCTTCCACCTCATCAAGAAGTTTCGTCCATTGCGACGGAATCGGATTCCGACACCGGCACAGCCGGTCTCTCTTATCGCGGCATTCCGTATGCCGACATCGTGCAGCAACTCATGCTCTCCATCGGAGCAGCAGACGGAGCCGAGCAAGGCGAACGCAACACCGTTTATTTCACACTCGCTAACTACATGCGCTACATCTGTGATTTCAACGTCGATCTGTTGCTGCAAGTGCTCCCGACTTTCGGTCTCTCTGAACCGGAAAGACGTCAAGTCATCGCTTCCGCTATCGGTCGTCCACGCAAAGGCTATCTGCCTACTGTGCTCCAGTCCGCAATAGCTATTTGTGAAAGAGAGTGTTCTGCTCTTGGCGGTATTCCGCCAATGGCTAAATCAACCGACTTGGCATTACCAGAACTGCCGCGTTTGCTCAAACTCGTCTGCCGTCGTCTTCCCGAAGATTACCGTCCGGCAATGGTCATTGCCTCGTTGCCTATCCTCGGCACACTCGCCACACGCATCCGTTTCGAGTACCTCGACCGTCAGGAACAGTCGCTTTCGTTCTTCAGTTGTATCACGGCACCGGCTGCATCCGGTAAGTCCTTCATCCGCAAACCGCTCGATCTGCTCCTCACTCCCATCAACGAGCAAGACGCAATTGAGCGTGAGAAAGAACAGGCGTACAAGGACAAACTCCGTGCCTCGAAGAACAGCAAGAACCAACCCGAAGATCCGCACGCTTGTCCGCGTAACAATGGCGTAGCCATTTCGATTGCGAAACTGCTCCAACTCTTGACATACGCCGAAGGCAAACACCTCATCGGTATCGGCGAGGAAATGGACACGTTGGTCAAGTCTGAACGTGCCGGTGTTTGGAGCCAAAAGAGTGATATCTACCGTCTCGCTTTCGACAATGCGGAATATGGTCAAGCCTACATGTCCGATGCCTCGTTCAATGCGCACATCAAGGTCTATTATAACCTGCTTCTGACTGGAACTCCCAACTCTATGAAGCGGTTCTTCAAAGACCTCGAAAACGGACTTGCAACCCGTGTTTGTTTCGCCCAACTTCCGGACACCAGTTTCACGGAAATTCCTGTCTTTGCTCCATATACGGAAGCAGAACGCGCAGAGATTATCCGTTGGGCGCGACAACTGGACGCAGAGCAAGGAACCATCGTCTGTCCGCAACTCAGTCAGACCATCGCTAACTGGCTCGAAGCCAAGCGTCAGCAAGCCATTGACGCAGACTCGCACGCTATGGACACGCTCCGTCGTCGTGCAGGTGTCATCGGTTTCCGCGCAGGTATGCTCTGCTATCTCCTTGAAAACCGCAAGTTCACCAAGACTGTAGGTCAGTTCGCGGAATGGGTTGCCGAATATGTGTTCCGCAATCAGATGGAACTCTGGGGCGATCAACTCGAACAAGAGTTAACCGGCGCACTCGACATCTTCTCCGGAGAACGTGGTTCGGCTACTTCGTTACTTGAACTGCTCCCGGCAGAGTTTTCCAACGCCGACCTCATCAAGCTTCGTGCCCGCAAAGGTCAGTCCGTCAAAGGTTCTGCAATCAGCATGGTTCTTAACCGCTGGCGTGGTAATGGCAAGATCGAAAAACTCTCCGATACGAGGTGGAAGAAACTCTAATTTTGTACAGTGCTCGTGATGTCAAACACGAGATTCCGGAAGAGGCGGGCAGCAATGCTCGTCTCTTTCACACTTTCACACTTTCACACAAAATTGTAACAAAATTCACTTTTTAGAACGATTTTTTTAAATAAATTTGCACAATCCAATTTTTTTTATTACCTTTGCACCCGAAATGGGTGCATAACGCAGCGCGCGTGTACTATAAGGTGCTCATTTCTTGGAATTCTATCTACGCCGATCTCTTTCGTGGAGAGGGTTAGAGGGATTCATTACATATTGAAAAGGCGTTTATTGACGCTTTGTTGTTGGCAAATCAAAAGCTTCGCAAACTTTTATCAATTCAGACCTTCACAAAGTACGCAATTGAACGCCTACGGGTATGACGATAAATACTCGTCCTGCTATCTTGGCAGGCGTGTTGTCATATCGGCGTAGGTTTCATTGTTGTTTATAGTCTGATAGGTTAGCGAAGGCCTCGATTTGCGATAAGCAACAACGAGGTCTGCGCTTTTTGTTTGTATGTGCATATAGCATAGCAATAACATTATTAACTAAACATTAAGTGTTATGAAAAAACTAATCATCCTGGCATTGGCTGCGACGATGTTCGCGTCATGCGGAAAGAAGGCAGAAGAAGATGGTTTCGCTTGGAACAAAGCGACTGCACCGACTACGGTAGCGAACGCATGAACGCTTCTACCTTTCATGGAGGCGACTACGCCGGACTCTTGCTGAAAGCCAAAGAGGGCTACTTTACCGACTTGGGCGTAGATGTTGTTTGGCTGACCGATCCGTACGAACAAGTGCATGGTTGGGTGCCCGGCAGCGGTTGGGTGGTCAATGACTTCCCGCACTACGGTTACCATGGTTACTACCCGCTGGACTATACCCAGATGGACAAGAACTTCGGTACGATTGAGGAGTATCGCGCGCTGATAGACGAACTACATGCGCAAGGTATCCGCGTGATGGAAGGAGCCAATATCAACGATATCGGTTATCCGACGTACTTGGATGCGTTGCAGCAAGGATTTGCTACAGTGCCGGGTATTGATACAGAAACCGCAGCGGTGGAGCATCGTCGTGACATCAACTACGGTGCGTGGTTGGAGGCAATGTATGACCAGCCCGATTGGTACACCACCGAATGGTTGCGCCGACCGGCTGAGACGGACGACCCGTATCAGATGACCCTGTACGGCCTGCCGGATTATCTGACCGAAAAGACGGAGCCGGTTCGCCTGCCGGCTTTCCTGCATCGCAAATGGCAACGGGAAGGCAACGACAATGATGCGTGGACGTGGCCTGCGATGAAAGCCTTGCGAAAGGACACCACGCTGGCGCCGGATGATTATGTGATACGGTATATCGCGGCATGGGTGGAGGAATTCGGTATAGACGGTTTCCGCTGCGATGTCGTAGGTTATGTGCACCCGTGGCGTTGGAAACAACTGCATGACGCCTGCAACGAGGCGCTGAACCGATGGCGTGCCAAACATCCCGAGCAGGCGGCTTCCAAGTGGACGGACGAAGTGATGTTCACCGGTGACTATGACGATGCCTATATCACTCATCTGCCTGAGTATGAAGCGAATGGCTTTAACAGCATGGTGAATATGATGTTCCCGAAAGATGGTGACCTGACCACTATCGCGCAGACATGGCAGGCGTATAGCGATTCGATGGCGGTTTGGCAGGCTGCGGGCTATGCATGGTATCCGTTCTCGTACCTGAACAATGCCTATTTCCGCGAAGCGGACATGGAGCATATGGACCGGTGCTCCACCTGTTTTCTGCTGTCACCCGGAGCCGTGCAGATTTTCTATGGCGATGAGGTAGGTCGTAAGACTTCGGACGCAATCCTGAATGTGGATGCAGCACAGGGTTTCCGCAGCGACTACGATTGGTCTGTGCCTAACGATACGCTCATGGCGCACTACTGGAAGTTATGCGCGTTCCGTAAAGCTCATCCTGCGGTCGGCGCCGGAAAACAAACGATGCTGAATTCCACTACTGTGCTGAGGGCATTGGGCAAAGACACAATCGTCATCGCCTTGAATCCGCACCCCGCGATGCCCATACCGGTTCCTTTTGCGGACGGCGACCGCGTAAAAAATGCGTATAGTGGCGAAACGACCGTCGTTCAAAACGGTCAAGTGATGCTGCAACAATCCTGCGGTCACGTGGCACTTATCGAGAAAATGAACTGAATGAGTTAGTATGACGAACAAACATATATATTTAGCCGGAGGATGTTTCTGGGAACGGAGCATTTCTTCAAACAGATAGCCGGAGTCGTTGAGACGGAAGTGGGTTTTGCGAACGGACAGACGGACAATCCGACCTACGAACAGGTCTATACGGACACGACCGGTTATGCCGAGACCGTGCATGTGACCTATGATCCGGACAAGGTGTGTCTGGAGTTCCTGCTGCATCAATTGCTTTACCAGAGACACATCTAAATGTGTTCGGAGTGTCTATGGGATTAATGGCAGATGATTTCAGTTCGGAATTATCAACCATCTTTCATGACACCATAGAAACGCAACGTAAATGGTGGAAATCCTCGATGAAGCCTCAAAAAGTAATTAATGTGTGTGGCCTTCCTTTTGCTTGTCAGATAGACACTATCTCAGATTTGGTTGCAAAGGTCACATTGACAAGCCCAACAATCGCAATTGATGGATACGATCAAAAAGGTGTAGATGCAATATACAAACTGTTAGACACTCTTTCTCTTGTGTGTAGTGACTCTATTAACCCTTCATTGCGTAAAATACATAGGCATGGACATGTAGATTGGACGTTTGACAATGGATGGGTAAAATTCACATGGGATGGATGTTGTGCTATAAGTTATTGCGAAGTAGAATTTATTGACCGTGAGAATATGTTATTGTCTTTACTACAAACAACTGATGTAGCTAATATTGTTGAAGATACATTTGTATTAGGTCATTTCTATGAATATAACACCCACCGTGTGTTAGATGCTCCACAAGGGTTCTATCTTTGTGAAAGAGATAGTGATCTAATTCTTGTACCGCAATATCGCGGAGGCGATTACCTTCAAAAGAAATTTGGTAAAGGTAGCTATTACAAAGCGCGTGTGAAGAATAGCCAATATCCATATTTGGAATTTCCAAAGGATGAATTAGTCGAATACGATGAGGATAGAGACGAAGATAGGTTGCACACCACAGATAGTTCTTCTGTCGTAGTAAGAGCATGGCAATTGCCGGACTCTACTGGTTATTTGTATTACGTAGCTCACCAGAACACATATGTGGATATGCTTCCTTTATGGACGACGTTGATATATTCCCCAAATTCGTTATCCTCTAAGTTCATCCACAAGAACTATCGGGTCGAATATTTTTGGCCTAATGACATGCGGTATTAAATAACTAAATATTCTATTCTCCCAACGCGACACCACAAGTGCCGCGTTTCTTTTTCCTTTCACACTTTCACACTTTCACGCAACATTGTATGTTGATGGATGATGCAAACGAAATGAAACGTCATGTGCGCGCAACGCGCAAAGGATAAGGAATCACCGAAATG
>ONWR01000054.1 GCA_900321605.1 uncultured Bacteroidales bacterium
CTGCGTCGTCGAATTGATGTTTCCGCTCCGCTGAAGGAACTTCACATCTTCCTGTGTCCGCAAAACAGAAGTGACATAGAACTGATAGTGCGGCAATCCGTTTCGCTTTAATATATCAGACCATTCTGCCCCGATAGCGTCCAACTCCTTCTTAGCCGAAGGAATCAGAAACGGTACCGAGTGCGTCAATTCATCCACGATATAGTTCTCATTTGTCTTGATTTCAACGAGACTTTTTCGCATACTGGCGGCATCGTCTCTATCCTTAGGCGGACGTGCCAAACCGATTCGGGAAGCTACCTCATGCTGCTTACTCTGCATATCGTTGAACTTCTGCTTGTAATCAAACGTCCGTCCCGGATACCAAACCAAGCTGTCCTCCACTATAGTCCCCTGTTCCCCGTCCGTATTACGACCACCAGCGCAACCTGCCAACAAGGTCACGCTGATAACACTCACAACTATTAACTTAAAAACTACTCTCAACTCTAAACTTTAAACTTAAAACTACTATCAACACTCAACTCTCAACACTCAACTATTTAAATACTCCATTCGTATCCGTCTTTGGTGTCTTTGATTTGGAAACCGAGAGCGGTCAGTTCGTTGCGGATCTTATCGGATGTAGTCCAATCTTTGTTCTGCTTTGCCTGAAGGCGAATACCCAATAACAGATCAATCGCGCCGTTAAAAGCCTTCATCTTCTCGTCTCCTCCACCTTGCTCTTCGAGTCGCAGTCCAAGAATATCAATCGCGTACGTTTTCCAAACCTCCTTCAGTTCGTTGAGGTCAGCCTCGCTGATCGTTCCCTTACCGTCCCAAACGGTATTGATGGCTTTTGCGGAATCGAAGAGCGCTGCGATCACAAACGGCGTATTCAGATCATCGTCCATCGCCGTTTGGCAACGCTCTCGAAGACCTGCTACCTCGATGCCCTTTGTACCATGTACATTGTCCCCTTGTACTTTCAGCAGTCTTGCATAAGCTTCCTGCATTCGTTGCAGACCTTTCTCTGCGGCTTCAAGGGCTTCAGACGAGAAATCTACGGTAGAGCGGTAATGAGCCTGCAAGATGAAGAAACGGATCACCATCGGACCAAAAGGCTTGCTCAGCAAGGGATGTTGACCGTTAAAGAACTGCTCCAAGGTAATGAAGTTATTGTAGCTCTTACCCATTTTCTTACCCGCAATCGTGATCATGTTATTATGCATCCAGTAGTGTACGGTCTCATGACCCAAAGCAGCACAAGACTGCGCAATCTCCGCCTCATGGTGAGGGAAGATCAGATCCAGACCACCTCCGTGGATATCAAACTGCTCACCGAGGTACTTCGTCCCCATCGTGGAGCACTCCATATGCCATCCCGGGAAACCTTCACTCCACGGACTCGGCCAATGCATGATATGTTCCGGACTCGCTTTCTTCCAAAGGGCAAAGTCGTAACTGTGCTTTTTCTCCTCCTGACCGTCCAACTCACGGGTCTCGGTCACAATATCGTTGAGGTTTCTGCCGCTCAACTTACCATACGGATAATCCTTCGCGTATTTCTCGACATCCATATACACGCTGCCGTTCGACACATAGGCATAGCCCTTGTCCAGAATCTTCTGCACAAAAGCAATCTGCTCAATGATATGTCCGCTCGCATGAGGCTCAATAGAAGGCGGCAAGACATTAAGGGCTGCCATATCGCGGTGATAACGGTTGGTATAGAACTGAACAACCTCCATCGGTTCCAGTTGCTCCAAACGCGCTTTCTTAGCTATCTTATCCTCGCCTTCATCGGCGTCATGCTCCAAATGACCCACATCGGTGATATTACGAACATAACGCACTTTGTAGCCCAAAAACTGAAGGTAGCGGTACAGCACATCGAACGTGATAGCCGGACGGGCGTGACCCAAATGGGCATCGCCATACACCGTAGGACCGCATACATACATACCGACATGTCCCTCATGAAGGGGCTTGAATGTTTCCTTGAATCGAGTAATCGAGTTGTAAATTTCCAACATATAGTTAATTTCTTTTTTAGCTGTGATTAAAACCTTTGCGGCTGCAAAGGTACTGCTTTTTTGGCAAATATGCAAATTTTACCCCCTCTTTTGTGATGAATTTTAATATATTTGTCTTTTTTCTTGCATATTTCATAAAAAAGTAGTACCTTTGCACCGTTTATGAATAAACTGGCACACATACTGACTAAAATCATCGATTTTTTCTATCCGCCGTTCCGTAAGGTCATGTCGGAGCAGCTCTTCCGTTACGCAGCTTGCGGAGGAGGCAACCTCGTGCTCGATTGGATCCTCTATTTCCTCGTCTATAACTTTGTCATCGGGCATGAAATAGTCAATTTACAATTTACAATTTACAATTTACAATTCGCGCAAGCCATCACTCCTCACATCGCTTCGCTCTGTATCGTCTTCCCGATCACCTTACTGACCGGATTTTGGCTCCAAAAGAATGTTACCTTTTCGAGTTCGAACCTCCATAGTGCGCAGCAACTCGGGCGGTATATAGTGATCGTTATGATCAACTTAGCCATCAACTATTTCGGACTCAAACTATGCGTCGAAGCACTCGGTTGGTACCCCACACCCAGTAAGATGGTCATCACTTTAGTTACCGTTGCTATCAGCTATTTGGGACAAAAATACTTTACTTTCGTAAAAAAATGACGTGCGTACTTGCGTATGTCATTTTTTTTTCGTAACTTTGCAGCGAATTTTAAAACTTGCATAAATAGGCAATAAACAATAACACTTTAATACAATACAACCATGTTACACACATTATGCTCAAAGCTTCACACTGAAGTAACATCCGAAATACCGTTCAAGGTTTCGGATCAGTTCTTGGAGGAAAACCAAGTAGTTGCCGTCCTGTCCGGTGGTACAGAGGCACAGTTTGTGGATCTTGTTCGCGCCAAAGAGATTGACTTGAAACGTCCTGTCTATCTGATGGTCAGCGGTTATAGCAACTCGTTGGCTGCCGCTTTGGAGATTTTGAGTTATATCCGTCAGCGGAACGGTATTGCGAAAATCATGCAGCATCCCAAAGATACTGTCTTCCCGGAGGTAACCGAGACCGCTTCCCTCACCCGCGCTCCGCTGGAGAAAGTGCTCAAGAACGCTACCAAACAGCGTCTGGGAGTCGTCGGAGCGCCTTCGAACTGGTTGATCGCTTCCGCTACGGACTACAAAGAGGTACTGAAAAAAATGAACTTGGAGTTAATTGATATACCTATAACCGAAGTAAGCAGTTTAGGAGTGGTGGATCCCGGTATGCCGGGTGCCGAAGCTATTTATGAGCGACTCAAAGAGATCATCGCTAAATATAAACTGGATGCGATCACCCTTCGTTGCTTCGACCTGCTCTCTACGGTAAAGAACACCGGTTGTATTGCGCTTTCGAAACTCAACGACGAAGGTATTCCTGCTGCCTGTGAGAGCGATATACCGGTCCTGCTGACCATGGTGGCTTGCAAGAACCTGACAGGCGAACCTTGCTTCATGATCAACCCCGCACGTATTCAGCCGGACGGACAGATGCTCTTGGCGCACTGTACCATCCCTCTGAAGATGACCGAGAGCCACGAGTACACCACCCATTTCGAGTCCGGTATCGGTGTGGCTATCCATGGTGAACTGCCTGCTGGCGATTACACCCTCGTCAAACTGAGCGGTGATATGAAACGTCTCTTGGCGGTTAACGTGACCTTGACGCGTTGCCAATACGAGAAGAACCTCTGCCGTACGCAGGTTTGGATTCAATCGACGCCGATCGTTAGTCAGTACTTCCTGACCGACCCGATTGCAAACCACCATGTCCTCATCAAAGGTCACCACGCAGCGAAGTTCTGGCGTGAATAAAAAATGTCAAATATAAAATCTAAAATTTTAAATATAAAATTTAAATTTTATCTATTATGGTTTCTTACAAAGAATTAGGTCTTGTGAACACCCGTGAGATGTTTGCTAAGGCAATCAAGGGAGGATATGCCATCCCTGCATTCAATTTCAACAACATGGAGCAACTCCAAGCGATCATCAAAGCTTCGGCTGAGACCAAATCGCCGGTGATCCTTCAGGTATCGAAAGGTGCGCGTAACTACGCTAACCAGACCCTGCTTCGTTACATGGCTCAAGGTGCCGTTGAGTACGCTAAAGAGCTCGGCTGGGAGCATCCGCAGATCTGCTTGCACCTCGACCACGGAGACAGCTTCGAACTCTGCAAATCCTGCGTGGACTTCGGTTTCTCCAGCGTCATGATCGACGCTTCTTCTCTGCCTTACGAGGAGAACATCGCCCTCACCAAGAAAGTAGTGGACTACGCTCACCAGTACGATGTAACCGTTGAGGCCGAGCTTGGTGTACTCGCAGGTGTTGAGGATGAGGTTTCGTCAGCTGTCAGCCACTATACCAAACCGGAAGAGGTAGTTGATTTCGCTACTCGTTCGGGCTGCGACAGCTTGGCTATCTCTATTGGTACCAGCCACGGTGCATACAAGTTCACTCCGGAGCAGTGTACCCGTGACCCGAAGACCGGTCGTCTTGTTCCTCCTCCATTGGCATTTGACGTACTCGACGCTGTAATGGAGCAGCTTCCGGGATTCCCGATCGTACTTCACGGCTCGTCTTCTGTTCCGCAGGAGTATGTAGATATGATCAACAAATACGGAGGCAAACTGCCTGACGCAGTAGGTATTCCTGAGGAGCAACTCCGCAAGGCTGCCAAGTCTGCTGTCTGCAAGATTAACATCGACTCCGATAGCCGTCTGGCGTTCACCGCTGCTGTCCGCAAAGTGTTCGCAGAGAAACCGGCAGAGTTCGATCCGCGTAAGTACTGCGGTCCTGCACGCGACCTGATGACCGAGCTCTACAAGCACAAAATCATCAACGTCCTCGGTTCCGACGGCAAAGCAGAATAATTGATGGTTGATTAGTTGATCGGTTTATAGGTTTATATGTGGTTTTATGGGTTAAACAGGTTAACTTGTTCAACCACGTATAAACTTATCAACTCATAAACTCATAAATTAAAATTTATGCTTCCTTTCATGACAGCGGAGCAAGCCGCTGAATTGATTCAACATGGTGACGTCTTGGGCATGGGTGGCTTCACGGCTACCGGAGTGCCCAAGGCGGTTCCCTTTGCCTTGGCACAGCGTGCAGAGAAACTGCATGCACAGGGCATCCCCTTCCGTGTGGGATTAGAGACCGGTGCGTCGATGGGAGATAGTTGTGACGGTGCTTTGGCACGCGCGCACGCTGTGGAGTTCCGCACGCCGTATCAGTCCAATAAATCCATGCGTGAGGAGATCAACGCCGAGGGTACGCACTATTTCGACATGCACCTGAGCCACATGGCGCAAGACCTGCGTTACGGCTTCCTGCCCAAACCCAATTGGGCGATCATCGAGGCTTCGTATGTCGGCGAAGATGGTACGATCGTGCCTGCTGCAGGAGTCGGAATCATGCCGACCATCTGCCGTATGGCGGATAAGATCATCGTCGAACTCAATGAGATGTTCCCCGCTTCCATGCGCGGTATGCACGATCTCTATGAGCCGCTTGATCCTCCTTGCCGCCGTGAGATACCGATCTACAAACCCTCTGACCGTTGCGGCTCCGACCATCTGAAGGTCGATCCCGCTAAGATAGCTGCCGTAGTGAAGACCAACCGTCCGAACGAGATCGCTGCTTTCACGCCGGTGGATGAGACAACAGCCAAGATCGGTGCTAACGTAGCTGCTTTCTTGGAGGCAGAGATGAAAGCCGGACGTATTCCTGCTTCCTTCCTGCCGATTCAATCGGGTGTGGGCAACGTAGCCAACGCTGTCCTCGGTGAGCTCGGTAAGAACCCGCACATCCCGCCGTTTGAGATGTACTCCGAGGTAATCCAGGATTCTGTCGTGGACCTCATCAAAGCAGGTCACTGTAAGTTCGCTTCCGGTTGTTCGCTGCGTCTCGTGGAGAGCAAGATGGCGGAAGTCCTTGCAGACCTTGATTTCTACCGCGACAAGTTGTTACTTCGTCCGCAGGAGACCTCCAACAGCCCGGAGATCGCTCGTCGTCTCGGTATCATTGCTATCAATACCGCCCTTGAGGCAGATATCTACGGCAATGTCAACTCGACGCATGTATGCGGCACGAAGATGATGAACGGTATCGGCGGATCGGGTGACTTCGCGCGCAACGCGTACCTTAGTATATTCACTACGGCTTCGACTGCCAAGAACGGTGCGATCTCGTCGATTGTGCCGATGGTAACGCACCTTGATCACTCCGAGCACTCTGTCAAAGTGATCGTGACCGAGCAAGGTGTAGCCGATCTGCGTGGCAAGAGTCCGCGTCAGCGTGCCGAGGAGATCATCAATAACTGCGTAGCTCCCGAGTATCGCGAGATGCTCCGTGATTACCTCAAGATCGCTAAGCACGGTCAGACGCAACACAACCTCTCCTGCGCGTTCGCAATGCACGAGGAGTTCATGAAGTCCGGCGACATGCGTAACACCAAATGGGAGAACTATATTCGGTAAAACAGATTGCTGTTACGTAGAAATACAGAAAAAATGACACTTTTATTTGCGAGTGTCATTTTTTTTGTGTACCTTTGTACCCGATTTGCTTGGATTTGACCAAATGACTAAATAAATCGTACATCGTAAATATTTAAATCGTACATTTTTTTATGTATCCACAACAAGTAATAGATGCCTTGCGGCATGTGCGGTACCCGGGAACGGGCAAGGATTTGATAGAGAGCGGAATGCTGGAAGACGATATTCGTATCTCGGGTTTTGAGGTGTCCTTTTCGTTGATTTTTCCAAAGGATAACGACCCCTTCCTCAAATCGGTAGTGAAAGCTGCCGAGACGGCGCTTAAGACCTATATCGATCCGAATATAGCGGCTCATATTCACACTAAGTTCGTTAAACAGAACATCAAACCGTCAAACAACGCCGAAGGCGCAAACAATCAAACCATACATGCGAAACACGTCATCGCTATTCATAGCGGCAAAGGCGGTGTGGGCAAATCGACGGTGACGGCGAACTTAGCGGTTGCTTTGGCTCAACAGGGTTACTCGGTGGGACTGCTCGA
>ONWR01000053.1 GCA_900321605.1 uncultured Bacteroidales bacterium
CGCGTGTTTGCTCAAAATCCTCATAGGTGAACAAGATGTCCGTCATTCCCTCAAACTGATTGACTATCGCAAAACGCTGGTCTAAGAGCATAGGCGCAAACGACTCATGAATAGGTCTGTCACTTCCTAACAAGCAGAAAATAAGTCCTTCGCGAATATCCGCAAGAGGCATGTCCATATACTTGACATCAAACAGGTCTCGTGGATGTTGGCGCGACAGAGCAGCAGCAATCTTTCCTCCATAAAGAAGTGTTTGCGGAACGATAGTAGCCTCGCTATAAAGTCCGAACTCTTCCTGTGCTTTATCGCATAGCGGAAGAGTTTTTGCTTCTCCACCAATAAGACCACGTTTGGTTTGATTCACCTCAACTTTTACTTGATAACCATGATATTCGCATAGCAATTTGCAGGTGTCATATTTAGGCACCACATGAAGTCCCGGCAGTTGCGGCAAAGCATGTTGAATAATAGACTGCAAGTGAGCATTTATATCTTTTAGACTCTCCTCGCGACCGGCTAAAGGCATATAAGTCAAGTCAATATCCACTGAATAGCGCGGCATATCTTTGACAAAAAGATTGATGGCTGTTCCTCCATGCACAGCAAACACGCCTTCATTCATAACAAAAGGCATGAGTTTTAGCAACAACTCCACTTTACGGGCAAAAACAGGACTATACATAATTATAAACTTCAGTTGGGATGGTTATGTTATACTTGCTGACATACTTACCTGTCGGGCTGATCATCCGGCGTCCGCTTCCCAAATCCACATGGCTTGTATCTATCTCTTTATACCAAGGATAGTTGGCTTTTTCAGCCAGATAGAGGAACAACCGCTTTACTTTAACCGACGAACATTGCTCCAATAGTTGCTGAACGAGTTTCGGACGCAACGTAGTTAGCATCTCCATTATATAATACGTATCCATGAGTGTCTGCGCTATAAAAGGACGATTGAGACATTCCATGATAGCTCGTTCCGGAGAAGAGATAAGCAGTATTCTGCCATCTTCCTCACGTTGCTCTAATCCGAGATTATTATCCGCCCAAAGAGAAATGGTGTGATAGCGAATTGTTCGATCCCATTGGGTTGTCAAAAACCATTTTGGCAGTTTCGCATGCGAATCCGTAAAGAGAAAAGCCAAAGGTTTGCCCATAGGCACATAATGGGAGTAACCTCGTATATCCAAAGCTGTCTCGGCTCCTATGATACATTGTTTGCCAAGCTGAGAATTATAAGCAGATATAGCACTAAAGAGCGGCACAGTTGATCCTGCCACTTTATACACGCCGTGAGCCACTTTCTTCAGCCATCCGCTTTGCACATATGCAGCTTGTTCTGCACGATTGATTCCCTGTGCTGACAACCACGAACCGAATAGTAGTGTGTCTGTCCCTTGGACATCTAATATTTGCTTAATTTTTGTAGCCATTATACTGAATAATTATACATTTAAGCGAAAATCTGCGCAAAGGTACTACTTTTTTTTGAATTGTGCAAGTGTTTAGTCATTTTTTGTGAAAGAAAGTGTAAATTTAGGAAAAGTCAAAAAGTCACTATAAAAATTTGCATTGACACTTTTGACACTTTTGGCACTTTCTTGCAAAATGTCAATAATACCCTATATTTTCCGTTCGACTACTTACATTTTGATACTTGTAAACCATAGCTCGACTATCAAAAAGACAGAAAGTGTCAAAAGTGCCAAAAGTGCCATGTCATTTTTTTATTATACCTCTCAGGCATTTTCAGACCGGAAAAGCTTAGTTATTCCTTATATATTATTTATTCATTCCTTATTCATTAACCTTACTAAGTGCTTGCCGAATCCTTAGCATCACCTAAGCATGAAAGTACACGGAGAGTACAGGATGAGTACGGGTATGGTCTAGGATACCCTCGTGATACCTCCGTATTGGGTCCGTATTTAGTCCATATTGATTCCGTGATTAGTCCATAATTTACACCATGCATAATATAATAAAATTCAAAAAAAATGTCCGAACGCTTGCATATATGCAAAAAAAGTTGTACCTTTGCAGCCGATTTGAGAAAATGTGCATATAAATGCAAGCTGCGGTGTTAGCACATCGGTAGTGCATCGGCTTCCCAAGCCGAGGAGGCGGGTTCGATTCCCGTACACCGCTCATCGCGCGAGCTACGGCTCAATACGACTCGCGACTTAGGGAACATTGAAAGTGTGAAGAGAAAGCAAATCGGTCTATCGCTGGGGAGAGAAAGAAAGGGGTACGCTCCTTGATCTCATCCGCAGAGGAAAGTCCGGGCAGCACAGAGCACCACAGCGGTTAACGGCCGTCAGGCAGTAATGTTTGGTCCCTGCTACAGAGACGAGTAATGTGAAACGAGCACACTGTGGGCTGCAATTCCAAGTAAACCGACGTTTGAGCGCTGCTCGCGTGAGTCGGAGGGTAGGAAGCGAGAGAGAGACATGGTAACATGGTCTCCGAGATTAATGATAGACGCCCGAAAGGGTACAGAACCCGGCTTATAGATTTGCTCCCTCTCCTCACTAACGTGCGAAGCACCATTTTAACATTTAACGTGCGAAGCACCAATTTATCGCCATGAAAAAGATCTCCCAAATAAAGGATTTTGTGCGCTACGACATGTGGCGGCGTACGTCCACTGAGTACAGTGGATTCTTTCAGCGTTTGGGATATGCAATCATTCGTACCATCGCGCTGGTCATCCGGGGTTTCACAAGCAAGAACCTCAACGACACTGCTAAATCCCTCACCTACTCTCTTATTTTTGCGGTAATCCCCATCTTAGCGATGGTGGTAGCAGTAGCTAAGGGTTTCGGTGTGTTGGACATCATCGAGCAGCAGTTGAACCACTCTTTCTTAGGCGAGACGAACATGGTGCCGACCATCATGGCGATGGTGCAACGGTACTTGGACACTACGCAAGGCGGACTCTTCATCGGTATCGGCTTGGTCGTTCTCCTTTGGGCGGTTTATTCGTTCTTTCAATCGGTAGAGCACGCTTTCAACCGCATTTGGAATGTCAAACGCTCTCGTTCTATTCTTCATCAGGTTACGACGTATATCGCGATAGTGGTCTTGATCCCTATGCTCCTTGTTTGCAGCGCAGGTATCACGATCTTCATTCATTCGACCGTGGAGAATGTGCTTCCTCTGGATAAGCTCTACGAGTCCTTTCACTCGGTCGGCGTACAGATCTTTCAGTTTGTCGTTTGCTGGATTCTGTATATCTGGATGTACATGGCTATCCCGAACACCAAAGTACGATTCACGAGTGCACTGATACCCGGTATCCTAATGGGTACGCTTTTTCAGTTGCTGCAGATGTTATCGGTCTATCTGATCGCGATGTTGGGACGAACGAGCATCGTCTATGGTGCTTTTGCAACTATTCCTATTCTCATGGTCTTGCTGCAATACACGAGCCTGCTTATTCTCATCGGAGCAGAGATGAGTTACGCGATCCAAAACAACGAAGAGTTTGAGTACGAGCACGACCTGAGTCAGATGTCCAGACGGTACAAAGACTTCATCACACTCTACCTGCTTTCAATCATCATTAAGCGCTTTGAAGCAGACGAAGCACCTCTCACAGCTCACCAACTTGCCATTCGCGACCATTTGCCAATTCGGTTAGTTAATCAGCTGCTAAGCCGTTTGGTGGAGACAGGAGTGCTTCGGGAGGTGTATGTAGAGGACGAAGAAGACCGCACGTATCAGCCTGCTTTGGACACCCATAAGATCAGCGTGGGAATGGTCATTGAGCGGATAGAAAGTCAGGGAACGGAGCTCTTCTTGCAACAACCATCTCAGGAAATGGAGACTTTCTGGGAGAGCTATTTGGAGATGCTCCAGAACCATCGTGAACTCAACAAAGTACCCGTTAGTTCCCTCTAACCCACTAATCCACTAACCCATTAAAAAACAACATATGAAAAACAGATTTTCTCTTATTGCAGCGGTGTTGCTCATAGGACAGATCTCCTTTGCAGCACCTAAGATCACGCAAGTTGAACCCTTGTGCTGGTGGACGGACATGAAGACTCCGTTGACGCTTATGTTTCACGGCGAAGACCTGCAGGACGCACAAGTGAGCGTTCAGCAGTTGATGAAAGGCAAAGTGATGCGCGGAGCTTGTCAGGGACTTGTGCCCACCGCCCAACACAATGCCGAGAGCCCGAACTACCTGTTCGTGGACATGCAAGTCAATCAACCCGGTACGTACCGAATCACCCTCCAGAAGGGCAAAAAGAAAGTGACACACGACTACGTCATCAACGAACGCAAGGCAGGTAGTCGTGAGCGGAAGAGTTTCGACGCTTCGGATGTAGTGTACCTGATTATGTCCGACCGTTTTGTAGATGGTGACGAGAGCAATAACAGCACTCCGAACACCAAAGAGAAAGCCGACAAGAACAACGTGAATGGCCGTTGGGGCGGTGACATACAAGGTATCATCAACTCCTTTGACCATATTGCCAAATTAGGTTGTACCGCTATCTGGCCGACTCCGATGTTGGGTGACGATGAGGCAGCTTGGAGTTATCACGGCTATGCTTGCTCGGACTACTATCATATTGATCCGCGTTACGGAAGCAACGAACTCTACAAGCAGATGGTACAACAGGCACACGAGAAAGGTCTGAAGATCCTCATGGATATGGTACCAAACCACTGCGGTTCGGCACACTGGTGGATGGCTGACCTGCCTTACCAGAATTGGATCAACCAGTTCCCTCAGTTCACCAATACCAATAACTGCTTCACCGCTAACTATGACATCAATGCTTCGGAATACGACCGTCAGCTCTCTAACCGCGGTTGGTTTGATTCTCCGATGCCGGACATGAACTTAGAGAACCCCGACCTGCTCAAATACTTCCAGCAATGGGCTATATGGTGGATCGAATATGCAGACTTGGACGGTTTGCGTGTGGACACTTATCCGTATGTAGAGAAGATCCCGGGAAGCCTTTGGCTCAAAGCAATCCGCGAGGAATACCCGAACATCAATATCGTAGGTGAGTGCTGGACCCGTCCCGCTCCCGCAGTAGCCTATTGGCAGAGCGGTGTAAAGAATTTCGACGGTTTTGACAGCAACCTCCCGACCGTCATGGACTTCCCCGTAGAGGAAGCTATCCGTCAGGCATTGGAGAACGACGGTCACGGATGGGGTAACGGTCTGACACGCGTGTATGACGCAATGACGATGGACTACATGTACGCCGATGTGAACAAACTGTTCACCTTCCTTGGCAACCACGATATGGGTCGTATTACGGACGTAGTGAAGGACAAAGACCCGCGTCGCGTGAAACTGGCATATGTGCTCTTGGCTACCATGCGCGGTATTCCGCAGGTTCTCTACGGAGACGAATATGCAATGACCTCCAAGAGCGAAGATCCGAATAACCACTCCTATCTGCGCGCTCCTCTGCCCCAAGGCACGGCTGTAACCGCAGATATGCAGGATATGTTTGATTTTCAATCCGCCCTCTTCCAGTGGCGTAAGAACGAACCGGTGCTCCATTGGGGTAAGACCATGCATTTCCTTTCTCGGGACAACACCTATGCTTTCTTCCGCTACAATGACACAGAGGCAGTCTTTGTCTTCGCTAACGCAGCCGAGGAGCCGCGTTTGGTACCTGTTAAGAATTATGCAGAGATCTTAGGTCAGTATAATCCGGTGGGCATCAATCCGCTTACAGGCGAGACGATAGACCTGTCTCAGGAGCAGAAAGTAGATGCACTGAGCACACTGGTTGTTAAGCTCCAGAACAAACCCGTTCAGAAGAAAAAGATCCGCCGATGAACGAGTTCAAGAACCAAGGAATAAACAAAAAGTGCCCTCGTTGCGGGGCACCTTTTGTTTGTCACCACGAGAATCCGGCTATCTGTCAATGTGCAGGTATTCTCCTTACAGAAAATGCGCGCGTTTACCTACGCACACATTACAGAGATTGTTTGTGTAGAAAATGTCTGGAGGAGGTGAATAATTTTTCGTAATAACGTTATTACGTAATTACGTCAATACGAAATCAGTACAACCTCTCCGCGAAATGGAGCGTAGAATCGGGGGCGTTATTCAGAATATGAATAACGTCCTCAAGCATTTCTTCAGGGTGTACTACCCCACGCTCCCAGAAATTATTCGCGCCGGACGGAAGACGTTGTTTGCGCCAATTATAGACGCGTCCGTCTTTATACGCCTTAAACCACGTATGCTTCTCGTCCATCTGAGCCAATTCCGACAGACTGTTTCCTCCTGCTCCAACCCACACATCGGCATCGTGGAAATAATGGATCGTCTCCTCCACCGTCAAGGGGATGGATGTCTCGCGCTCATCATTGTAGAAGGGATAATCCGCTCCGGCATCCTTGAAAAGGTACGCTAAATAGTTCTTACCGCTCGGTACGTACCATGTGCCTCTAAAATTATTGCCGGACATGATAGAGACCGCCTTGCTGACAGACCGCTTTGCTGACAGACCGGCTTCGCCTGATAGACTAAGATACTTCTTCTCTACTTCATTAAAGATAGAGTCCGCTTCGTGCAGTTTGCCGGTAAGGGCTCCGAGCACGCGGATCCATTCAGCTCGCGCTAAAGGAGAGTGTTCTTGCCATTCGTTGATATAAATAGTGAACACGCCTAATTTCTCCAAACGCGTTGCCTCTAAGTTATCATACTGACCGTAGTTCACTGCCAACAACGCATCCAGACCTGCCTGCAAGGTACGCTCGGCAGAAGGTTTCATAGAGTCCCCAAGATCTATCTCATCGCCCTTAACAGGCGTGTAGATCAACTCCGGATTGCAAACCGCCACCAGACAGTCCATCGCATCCAGCGCATAGAGAAAACCGACCTGCACGGTACTCATCGTCCCTAAGCGTCGCAAAGGCTCACGGACACAGAGACGCTGGTAAGGCTGAAACACCTCTACCACTACTCCGGTATCCGTCTGAGTGATCTGAAAGCCCTCGGCATACTTATTTCCGGCAGGCACACTACCCTGCTCTGCAGGCTGTTTTCCACAGCCCGCAAAGCATAGCAGCATGAGAGTACAAAGTACGGTGTACGAGATAGTTCTCATTAGAGTTCAGAGCCAAGGATATTGAATGCCTTCTCACCACGGAGAATAACTACTTTACCGTCACGAATCACCTTAACGGCTTTCACTGCAGCGTTGGTATTCTCAATAGCCTCTGCCGGAGCCTCTGCACCCAAGTTATCGATACAGAAATAAGAAGGCGTATTCAGACCATAATCACCATTACGGCTACCGGACATCGAGAACGACAGTTCATCTACTTCACCTAACGTACTTAAATCCACATAAGCCCATTGGGTAAGAATAGCTGTACCCTGTGCAAGCATGAAATCCACCTTCGTATTCACAGGGGTTCCATTAAGCGAACCGCTGATTGTCAGTTTGAACCAATCACCTGCAGCAAACGGATCACCGGCTATATCATCACCGTTCTTCATGGAATTATAAGCATATACGTTGTTGGTAACGAACATGCCCGGTACTACTGCTGCCTCTTTCAGTTTAATCACATTCGGAGTCCAACCATCTGCGTACCATACTACATAGTTTTGACCGGCATAAGCTCCACCGACAATCGACTTGTTGGCATCCTGAAAACCCTCAAACACAATGTCCGTGTGGCTTGAGACAACAGCTCCGGAAACATATGTACCACCATAAGCAACCGTCTGCTGAACTTCAAAACTACCGCTCTCAAGGAATACAGCAGTGTCAACTTTAAAAGCAAACTCACTCTCCGGAGCAAGGTTAATGTTTTCAAAATCTGCGACTTGCAGATCTGCAAACATAGCGGTGCTCATCATTGCAGCTGCTGCTAAAAAGAAAATCTTTTTCATAATGTTTTTGTTTTTAATTGTTATAAATGTTGATTATAAAAAGTGTTATTAGCACTATTCTACATGTAAATCAATCGCACCGGACACTTCGGTGCTCAGTTCGCCCGTTTGGGGCAGGACTTCATCTACCGCATTATACACACGGATGAAATCTACGGAAGGCAGGTTCACCGCTTGTCCTGCTGCATCTACCGCCCAAGAGAGATCAAAAGAGGTACCCTCTTTATCTGTATTGGGTTTGTTATCCACATAGCCGAAATCCAAGATCTGTTGCACGTTCTGCCCGCTTATAACCTTGGTCTGCGGCGGAAGAAGCGCACCGGTAACGGTATATTCATTCTCCTTAATCCACTGCGGATAATACGGATGTTTATGGAACGGATTTTGCAGCGTGTCGCTCTCCCGAGTATAAGTACGAACCACGGCATGTTGTGTCTTAGGATCATCATAGAGACTGCCTTTCAGTTCAAACCACTTGTCGTCCGGCAAACCATTACCGTTCTCGTCTCGGCTGACCAACACAATGCCGGGTTCGGAACTGCCATACTCGGTACTACCGGACATATAGAAAGCATTGCCAAGAATCTGCAGGTCATATCCGTCTTTGTTCTCCACCGGATGATCAAAACCAAAAGTGATATAGCCACCAAAGCCTCCTAATGATACCATTCCACCGGCATTATTGGCAATCGACTGCTCACATTTGCGACACATAGAAGCGGCATCATCGCCCTCCTCGTATTTCGGTAACTCATTGACAAACTGCCCCATAGCAGGCAGGTATTCATAGACCTTAGCGATATAAGGCGAATGACGAGTAGTGTCCCCGCCCGAAGGATCCGGATAGAGATCATAGGCTCCCACCACACGGCAGAGATGTCCCGGTATATCGCCCGTCTTGGCTGTCCAATGCTCACGTCCGTCATAGTCATAGCAATGCAGCACACCGGATGAGACATAGTTCTTGGCGTCCGTGATATAGAGCGCATCGGAGCAAGCCAAGATCGCGTAAGGATGCTCATAAGCAGAGAGATTCATCGGAGAAGAGACAGGGGTATAATCGATCGTCGAGATCC
>ONWR01000052.1 GCA_900321605.1 uncultured Bacteroidales bacterium
GAAGAAATGCCTGCGTGCAAGATCTTCCTTGATGGCAAAGACCTCTTTGTGAACATCTTGGATTTCAAAGGCAAAGAGGAGTCCAAATGCCGTATGGAGGCACACAAGGATTATCTCGACATCCAGATTCCTCTCGGAGACGATGAGGTAATGGGTTGGAAAGCACAAGTGGATTGTCAGGAAGTAACCCAAGAGTATGATGAAGGTAAGGATGTAGAGTTCTACGGCGACAAAGCTACCGCTAAGTTCACTGTGCCTGCCGGACATTTCGCAGTCTTCTTCCCCTCTGACGCCCATCAACCGGGTATCGCTCCGGGCAAAGAGTACCGGAAACTTATTGTCAAGGCGAGAGTCAACAATTAAATTGTTATTTGACATTTACCATTTAAAACACCACGATTATGGCAACGAAGAAATCTGCAAGTCAGCCTAAAGACGAAAAACATCTCCCTATAGTAGCACGGGATCCGTATTTGCAGCCCTATGAGAACGCTCTCCAAGGACGCGCGGATTATGCGGCATACAAAATGAAAGAGTTAGCCGGAGATAAACCCCTGTCGGAATGGGCTACCGGATACCTCTATTTCGGTCTTCACCACGACCGCAAGAACAAAAAATGGATCTTGCGGGAATGGGCTCCAAATGCTACTGCTATCTATATCAAAGGTGATATGAACGGCTGGCAGAAAGACGAGGCGTACCGTCTCCAACCCATCGGTAACGGCGTGTGGGAAGCCCAAATGCCGGAAGAGGCGATCAAACATGAGCAGCTCTATAAGTTGCTGGTGGAATGGCAAGGCGGATACGGAGAGCGTATCCCGAGTTATGTCCGCCGCGTAGTGCAAGACGAGCAGACAAAGATATTCTCCGCACAGGTGTGGGACGAGCCCGAATATCAGTGGAAGAACCGTCAAACTTCCAAACCTTCAAACAAGCAGCAAAGCCGCGCAAACAGCGAAGCCCTCTACATTTACGAGTGCCACATCGGTATGTCGTCCGAGCAGGAGAAAGTGAACTCATACGAGGAGTTCCGCCGCGATGTGCTGCCCCGTATTGCTGCCTTAGGCTATAACTGCATCCAGATCATGGCTATTCAAGAGCACCCCTATTACGGTTCGTTCGGATACCATGTATCGAATTTCTTCGCAGCTTCCAGCCGTTTCGGTACGCCTAACGAACTCAAAGCACTCATCGACGATGCGCACGGAAGAGGCATCAAGGTCATCATGGATCTCGTTCACTCGCACGCTGTGAAGAACGAGTTGGAGGGTCTTGGTAATTTCGATGGTACCCCGTATCAGTATTTCCATGACGGTGCACGTCGCGAACATCCGGCTTGGGACTCGCTCTGCTTCAACTACGGCAAAAACGAAGTGCTGCATTTCCTGCTTTCTAACTGTAAGTTCTGGATCGATGAATATGACTTCGACGGATTCCGTTTCGACGGCGTGACCTCAATGATCTATCGCAGCCACGGTTTGGGCGAAGACTTCAATGGTTATCCCTCCTATTTCAACGGCAACGAAGACGGCGATGCAATCATGTACCTGACTCTTGCCAACAAGGTCATCCATGAGGTGAAGCCCTATGCTATCACCATCGCGGAAGAGATGTCGGGAATGCCCGGATTAGCCGCGGCAATTGAAGATGGGGGCGTGGGCTTCGATTACCGTCTGGCAATGGGTATTCCTGATTTCTGGATCAAGTATATCAAAGAGGTCAAGGACGAGGATTGGAAAGCCGGACATATTCTCTTTGAGATGACCAACCGCCGTGAGGACGAGAAGACTATCTCGTATGCCGAGAGCCATGATCAGGCGTTGGTAGGTGACAAGACCATCATCTTCCGCCTCGTGGACTCCGATATGTATTGGCATTTCGAGCACGGTCACTCGACCTATATGGCAGACCGTGGTATAGCGTTGCATAAGATGATCCGGCTCGTGACCGCATCCACCATCAACGGTGGATATCTGAACTTCATGGGCAATGAGTTCGGTCATCCGGAGTGGATTGATTTCCCGCGTGAGGGCAACGGATGGAGCTATAAGTACGCGCGTCGTCAATGGAGTCTGGTGGATAACCCCAACTATTTCTTCGCCGACCTCAACCGCTTTGACGCTGCGATGATTCATCTGCTCAAAGAGAACGTACTCATCCAAAACCCGACCGCCGAGGAGAAGAAATACAACATCTCCAAACATCTGCCGTGGGTGATGAAATGGTGGGACAACGAGGGCGACCAAGTGGTAGCTTACTCGCGTGGAGATTTGCTGTTCATCTTCAACTGGAACGGCCAGAAATCGTTCTCCGACTACGGTATGTTGGTTCCGGAAGGCAAATACCAAGTGGTGCTCAACACCGACGCCAAGGAGTTTGCCGGATTCGGTCTCGCAGACGACTCTGTGGAGCATTTCACCGAGCATGACGAGCTCTACGCCAAGGACGGCAAAGGTTGGCTCAAGATGTACCTCCCTGCCCGTAGCGCTGTAGTCCTCAAAAAATGTTAACAATTCATCACGAAAAAATCAAAAACAATGAAAAAGATATTTCATATTCATTATTCATTATTCATTTTCCTCTCCGCCTCAGCGTTGCTGCTGGCTTCCTGTGGTAAGAAACCTGCCAAACAGGCAGAGAAGCCCCAAGAGGAAGCACCCGTAGTGACCGTGGACTCCACACTCTTCGTGGATATCAAGGGTCTCACGCCGGAAGGAACAGAACTCTCGCTGAGCGACTTGGTAGGCGAAACGGACTACGTGCTCGTGGATTTCTGGGCAAGTTGGTGCGGTCCTTGCCGTCGTTTTATACCCGTACTCAAGGAGCTGTACGCCGGTCAGGAAGACGGACATTTCGAGATCCTCAGCTGCTCGGTGGATCAAGACATCATGGCTTGGCAGGTAGCGCTCAACGAAGAACAGATGCCTTGGCCGCAGATACGCGAGGATGAGGATCATATGTGCTCCGATAAGTACAACGTGCAGTATATCCCCCACACCGTGCTCATCGACAAAGAGGGCAAGATCATCGGCGTCAACCTCGAAGAACCGCAGATCCAAGAGATACTTTTCAAATAATAAACCTCTCTCTTGTCCGTTAGGCAGTAGTTACCGGCAAGAAAGGAATAAATACTAATCATTTTACATTTTATATTTTAAAACAATGCGTGTAATTATTGAACCTTCGTATGACCTGCTCAGCCAGTGGGCTGCGAATTATGTAGCAAAAAAAATCAATGAGTTTGATCCCAAAGAGAGCAAACCTTTCGTATTAGGTCTGCCGACCGGCAGTTCACCGCTGGGTATGTACAAAGCTCTCATCAAACTTAACCAAGAGGGCAAAGTGTCCTTCCGTAACGTCGTTACTTTCAACATGGATGAGTACGTCAACCTGCCGGAAGATCACCCCGAGAGTTATCACAGCTTCATGTGGAATAACTTCTTCAGCCACATTGATATCCGCAAAGAGAATGTGAATATCCTCAACGGTAACGCAGACGACCTCGCAGCTGAGTGTGCGCGTTATGAGGAGAAGATCAAGAATATCGGCGGTATTCATCTCTTCCTCGGCGGTATCGGTCCCGACGGACATATTGCGTTCAACGAGCCGGGTTCGTCACTCACCAGCCGCACCCGTAAGAAAGAGCTGACCACCGATACCATCATCGCCAACAGCCGTTTCTTCGACAATGATGTCAACAAAGTGCCCAAGACCGCGCTGACCGTAGGTGTAGGAACCGTCATGGACGCCAAAGAGGTGCTCATCATGGTCAATGGTCATAACAAAGCCCGTGCCCTCCAGCACGCTATCGAAGAGCCTATCAGCCATATGTGGACCGTCTCCATGCTCCAGATGCACCAACACGGTATCATCGTCTGCGACGAGGCTGCCTGCGAGGAACTCAAAGTGGGTACTTTCAACTACTTCAAGGATATCGAGCGCAACAACCTCGATCCCGCTACACTCCTGTAGTTCCTGCGCAAGCACAACTAGTTAATCTGTAGGGTGGAGACTTATAAATAATGAAAAATACAAATTCCATCTATTTACCTAAAATCGTATCAGTCCTGTTGTTTTGTACAATAGGACTGATATGTTATGCCCAGAGCTTCTCGGGCATCGTAAAAGACATCAGTGGCGAACCCCTCATTGGCGTAAGCATCACATGGGGCGAAGGGCAAGGCACGAGTACCGACGTGGACGGTCTTTTTCAGGCCGATGTACCACAAGGCACCAAAGTGACCTTCTCCTACATGGGTTACAGAACAGTCTCTTCCGTAGCAGGCGAGAATATGTCTGTGACCATGGAAGAGGATGTCACCACGCTGGAAGATGTCGTAGTGATCGGTTATGGTACGACGAGCCGCAAAGATCTCACAGGCTCCGTCTCGTCCCTTCATGGGGAAGAGCTGACAGCCGTGCCGGTAGCGGATGTGACACAAGCTATACAAGGTCAGTTGGCAGGTGTGAGCATCACTACCCAAGACGGACGCCCGGGAGCGAACGCCTCCATCCGTATTCGTGGAGGAGGATCCATCACGCAGTCCAACGATCCTCTGTTCGTAGTGGACGGTATCGTGGTGAGCGACATCAGCGATATTCCTGCCGATAACATCGAGAGCATCGACGTACTCAAAGATGCCGCTTCTACGGCTATCTACGGTGCCAGAGGCGCTAACGGTATCGTGCTCATCACCACCAAAAGCTCCGACGGACAGAAGAAAGTGAAGGTGACCTACAACATGTATTACCAGCTCAAGACCAATGCCCGCAAACTCAAGACCCTTAACGCGTACGATTATGTAAAGTACACGTGGGCGTATGCGCAGGCATACGGAGACTCCTACGGGGATAATGTAGCCAAGTATTTCGGCTTGGGTAGCGCCTATGGTAATCACTTGGAGGAATACCGCGATGTCAAGGTACATAACTACGTGGATGAGATCATCGGAAATGCCAGCAGTTGGAATCATGATGTGACGATCAGCGGAGGTACCTCGTGGACGAAATACTACGCTGCTTTCAACTACTCCACCGATGGAGGTCTGCTCCGTCACACAGGATTCACCCGCTGGAACGGAAACATCAAGGTCAGCCAGAAGATCTTGGATAACCTGCACGTGGACGCAGACATCCGCTATACCGAGAGAAAATACAAAGGTGTGAAAGATATGTACCAACTGGCTACTTCCGCCTATTGGTTCCGACCGATCGATACTCCCCTCGGAGAAGATAACCCCAGCTATTTCGGTAACGGAGACACCTATATGGAGCTGTCCAACAGCCCTACCTCCGTCATCAAGAACTACCAGAATGAGGTCAAACGTATCCGTCTGGCAGGTACGATCGGACTGACCTATGTACCCGTTAAAGGTCTGACCGCCAAGACAGAGGTCTCCCTCGGACGGTATTGGAACGAGACCAATTACTGGGACGGCGGACATTTCACCGGTTACACCGTAGCCCAACTCACGCAAGCCAAAGGCTCGAATATCCGCTGGACGACTACACTCAGTTATGAGGTACAAGGTTTAGGCAACGACCATCGTCTGTCCTTCCTCGCCGGAAATGAACTGCTCTCCGCCAAATCCTCCACGAGCCATATTTACGGAGCAGGATACCCCAAACAATACGACCTCGACCTATCCATGGCGCGTCTGTCTCTGACCGACCCGACCATCGGTAAAGATGAGTTCGGAAACGTGATCGGCGTTCCGACACGTACCCTCTCATGGTTCGGACGAATCAACTACGACCTGTTCGACCGCTACCTCTTTACCGTCACCTTCCGCGCAGACGGTAGTTCGAAATTCGCTCCGAAGCATCACTGGGGATATTTCCCTGCCGCAGCCGTAGCTTGGCGAATCTCCGAAGAGTCGTTCATGAAAGGGGCTGCGGATTGGTTAGACAACCTCAAACTGCGCCTGTCTTGGGGTATGTCCGGCTCGGATAATATCGACCCTTCCTTATGGCAGAACGGCTTATGGACCACAGCGGTAGTCACCATAGACGGTACGCCCACCAATATCTACAAACCTGCCGAACTGATGGGTAACGAGAACCTCAAATGGGAGAAAACAACCAGCCGTAACATCGGTCTCGACTTCGGCTTCTGGAACGGCAGACTGAGAGGATCGGTAGAAGGCTACTGGAACACGACCAAGGATATTCTCATGCGCGTTCCTGTAGATGTCACCACCGGTTACAGTTACCAATACCAGAATATCGGACAGACCTCTAACAAAGGTGTGGAGATCTCGCTGCACGCCGATCTATACCGGTCCAAAGACCTCAAAGTAGGTATTAACATCACCTATAACTATAACAAGAACAATATCGACAAACTCTCGCCAGACGTCATTGCCGATACCCACACCAACTGGGGTTCCACGACCCGTAAGCCGTATTACGACTATGTCATCCGTAGCGGACATCCGGTGGGCTCTATCTTCGGTTTCAAGAGCGACGGTTTCTACACCGTGGATGATTTCGATATGAACGTCTATAACGCTACCGGACAATGGAAACTTCGGGACGGAGTGCCCGACTTGGTGGACGTAACAAACTACTCCACCGGAGGACATTTCAAGAACAAAGCGCAGAATGCCTTCCCGGGTATGATGAAGTTCAGAGACACGAACGGAGACGGCGTAGTGAACGGCAACGACGCTACCATCATCGGGCATACGATCCCCGAGCATACGGGCGGTTTCAACCTCTATCTGACATACAAAGGGCTGGATTTTGCAGCCGGATTCATCTATCAGATAGGCGGACATGTGTATAACGCCAATGCAATGTATTCGATGATGGGCAACAAAGACCTCTCGCTCGGAGCGAACCGCCTTTCCTTCATCGCCGATGCATGGAAGATGTACGACGTCAACTCCGCAGGAGACCTCGTAGCCGTAACCGATCCCGACGGATTGAGAGCACTCAACGCCAATGCTAAGTACGGACTGCCGTATTGTGAGTATGGTATCGTCTCTTCCGACTTCGTGGAGAACGCCTCCTATCTGAGGCTCAACACTCTCACCTTGGGTTATACCTTCCCCGACAAATGGATGAAGAAAGCCAAAATCAGCAAACTCCGCGTGTATTTCACAGGCGGTAACTTGTTCTGCATCGCCGGATACAAGGGACTCGATCCCGATGTTAGCACTACGCCTACCACCGGAGGATTCCCAACTCCTGCATACGACTACCTGTCCTACCCCAAGGCTCGCACGTTTACTTTCGGTCTTAATCTCTCATTCTTCTAAATCCTATGAAAAAAAATATCTATATAGCATTGATCATCATGGCGGTGGGTATCTGTCCCTCGTGTCATGATTTCTTGGAGCCACGCTCGGCTTCTACCATGGACGGCGATTTCATCACCTCCTCGGAAGCCAATATCCGTCTTGCCATGAGCGGTCTGTACGAGACTTGGCGTGACTGTGCGCAAGGCAAAGTGTTCGGAGACGGTATGTGGTACGGAGCCGATGTACCGGGTTCGGACATCACTCGGCACCCCGAAGCGTTCGCTAACCAGCCCGGCAGACACTGGCCTGAATGTCTCTACCAGAACGGTAACTATGCCTCGCAATACGGGCTGCTTTCCTATCTGAAGGAGAACGATATCTTCGCAAGCCTCTATAAGATCATCGCCATCTCCAATGCCATCATCGAGGCGTTTGAGTCCCGTTCGGACTACGAGTCGATGATCTCCGGCAAACCTTCGGAACTCGGACAGCTGTACGGCGAAGCCGTAGCGATGAGAGCTACCGCCTACCGAGAGCTGCTCAAGAACTTCGGAGACGTGCCCTATAACACGCAGATAGGCGAAGTAGCTAACGGATTAGTCGGACGCGATTGGATCTATGAGAAATGTCTGGAAGACCTGCAACGTGCAGAACCGATCATGAGCCCTGTGACCGTCAAAAACCGCTTCTCGCAGACGTACGTGGACGGTCTGATTGGACGTATGGCACTCGAAGCCGGAGGTTACCAGACCCGACGCAACGACATCGTCCGCAAGGATCTGAAAGGCAACACCATCACTTTCGAGCAGTTTGTTATGAATAAGTATTCTTTTAAGCAGAAGCTCTTCTTCATTTAACTGGAAGCCAAGATCTGTTGCCTTATTAAAGAAGTTTGCCATGCTTGCGGCAG
>ONWR01000051.1 GCA_900321605.1 uncultured Bacteroidales bacterium
TTTGAGATTTGTGATTTGAGATTTGTGATTTGACATTTGATATTTAAAAGACTATGAGTGACAATAATCAATATTACAACCCGGGCGGCAATAACGCCTATTATCAGCCCGGCGGCAACAATACGTACTACCAAGGCGGCAACGCTTATGGAAATGCGTATGGTAACGCGTACTATCAGCAGGGAGGAAATCAGCAGTACTATCAGCAAGATCCTCTCCAAGACAAAGACGACGAGGACAGTTCGCTGAGCTTTAATCCGGTAGAGTGGTTATTTACCTTCCTGCACTACTGGTATCTGTTCGTGATAGGTGTTGCGATTGCAATGGGTCTCGCGATGCTGAAGAACAGAAGGTGGCTGCCTTCTTATCTGTCGCAAGGTACGATCGTCATTAAGGAGAACAACGGTTATGGTGGTTCCAGTTTGGCATTGATGCAAGGTTTTGGTGTGGACGCAGGTTACAAGAACGTCAACAACCAGATGATCATGCTTCAGTCCTATGACCTGACCAGCCGCGTAGTGGACTCGCTGCCGTTCTTGAACGTAGAGTATATCACCCAAGGACGATTCAAGACCCGTCAGCTCTATCGTCAGACGCCTATCTTGGTGGAATCTACCCGTTTGGATCCGCGTGCTTATGACAATCTCTATCAGGTCAATTTCCTCAAGGACGGTACGATGCATATCACTTGTACCAACGAGGATGTACCGATGGATATCGAAGCGCGTTACGGCGAACCGGTCTCGTGTCCGTTGTTTGACATTACTATTTGGCCGACCGAGCTGATGGTGAGCAGCGGTAAGATATACTTCCGTTTCCGTACGCACGAGTCCTTGGTAGATGAGTTCATGAGCCGTCTGCAACTGTCGTTTGTGACCGAGGGATCTACCGTATTGGCTATCTCCCTCGTGAGCGAGACGCCGCAACGTGACTGCGAGTACCTCGATAAGTTGGCGCATATATACCTGCTGCAAAACCTCGAGCAGAAAAACGAAGTAGCCGAGAACTCGATCAAGTTCATCAACGAGCAGTTGGTGACCTTACAGTCCTCTTTGCAGGTCAGCGAAGGTGCTATGACCGATTTCCGTCAGGAGAACAAGTTCGTGGATGTGAACTCCTATGCCGGTCAGCTGATGGGCTTGGTTGCCGGTTATGACCAGCAGTCTATGGAGTTGCGTCTGAAAGAGACCTATTTCGACTACCTCATCAAATATATCAATACCAATATCGAGAGCGGAGCCGTCATCGCCCCGACGACCATGGGCGTGAATGAGCCGGTCTTAATCGGTTTAGTACAGCAACTCAATGACCTGCGTATTCAACGAGGCGAAGTGACGGAGAAAAACGTGTACTACGCTAAATATACCAAGGATATAGAGAATGTCAAGACGGCGATTGAAGAGGTAGTGACTTCTATGCGTGCGTCCCTCGAGATCGAGAAAGCCGACCTCAAACGTCGTTACGAAGAGGTAGAAGCTTCTATCAAGAAACTGCCGGAGAAAGAGTTGCAGATGGTGGCTATCGAGCGTAACTACCGCATCGATGACAACTACTACACTTTCTTCTTGCAGAAACGTGCTGAAGCCGAGATTCAGAAAGCATCCAATACGCCGGATAACTCGATCATGGATAAAGCCCGTGTGCAGGCTATTATGAACGCCAAAGCGAAATCGAAGACGACTTCGACCTATCTGATTGTCGGCTTCCTCATTCCGCTGGTACTCATCGTCCTGAGCGAGTTGCTCAACAACAAGATCCGTTCGCCGAAGGATGTTGTCAAACTCAAACTCTTCCGCCTCATCGGTACGTTGCGTCACGCTCGTAACCAAAACCCGACGCTGGTTCGTGCTTCGCCTCGATCGAGTTATGCCGAGATGATGCGTGCTATCCGTACGCGTATCGAGTTTGTACTCAAGCGCAAGGAGAAAATGGTCATCTGTGTGACCTCCACCGAGTCCGGTGATGGTAAGACCTTCCTTTCTACCAACTTGGCTTCGCTGTATGCGATGACCGGTAAGAAGACCTTGCTGATCGACCTTGACCTTCGTAAACCGAATATCCACACGAAACTTGGTTTGGAGAACGGCGATGGAGTGTCTAACTTCCTCATCGGTGACTGCGAACTGAGTGCAGCGATGGAGACGGATACTCCGTTCGGCTTCGATTTCGTACGTGCCGGTACGATCCCGCCTAACCCGGGAGAGTTGGTTCACTCGGATAAATTGGCAAATACGATTAAGGAGCTGCGCGAGAAATACGATTATATTGTCATCGATACATCGCCTATCGGACTGGTGCCGGATGCCTATGCGGTCATTGAGCATAGCGACATGTGTCTGTTCGTGATCCGATGCATGCAGACCAATAAATCCTTCTGCAAACAGACTCTTGAGCAGATGCGTGAAGTGGTGGAGAATATGGAGAAAGTGCAGATCGTTCTCTCCGACATTCCGACCGAAGGTCGTCACTCCTACGGATCCGGTTATGGTTACGGTTATGGTGGTTACGGCGGCTACGGTTATGGTCACCTCGGTTATGGTGGTTATGGTGGCTACGGTTACGGTTATGGTAGCAGCAACAGCAATGCCAAACGTTATGGTAAGTTGTACGGTAAGTTATACGGCAAGTTCGTCAAGGATGATAAAGCGTACCGCTCGTACTATTACTACCACCATGACGAAGACGATGAAGAAGCGCAGAATACCGAGAAGAAGGGTTAACCTTCAACTCTTAGAACTGAGAAGGGATGCAGAAATGCATCTCTTCTTGCGTAATAGGATGCAGGAAGGTGATCTCAGCCGCATGGAGCATCAACCGCTCAGCCGGAGACCCATACAGACGGTCGCCCACAATAGGCGCATTCAAACCATCGGGATGCGCTGCGTGAACACGTAACTGGTGCGTTCTGCCCGTAAGGGGATAGAAATCCACCAGACAGGTGTCGTCCGCCCGTTGCTCCCGAACGACATAACGGGTAATCGCTACTTTGCCGTGCTCTATGTTCACCATCTGCCTTGGTCGGTCATACGGATCCGGCAGAAGCGGTAGTTCAATCACCCCTTCACCTATCACCTTTCGCCTTTCGCCTTTTACCAATGCTTCGTACCGCTTTTGTATATCGCGGCGTTGGAAATAGGCCTGCAGCGTCTTGTACACCTCCGGCGTTTTAGCAAGCACCAACAGTCCGCTGGTATCTTGATCAAGCCTATGTACCGCTTTGGCTTGCAGGTACGACTCTACCGAAGGCTCATCGCTTTTGCCCGGAACGGAAAGCAGTCCTGCCGGTTTATTAACCACCATCAGATAGTCGTCTTCATAAATCACCTGTATCTTTTCGCTTTTCGCCTTTGACCTTTCACCTTTCACCTCTACCTCGAGTCCTTGGAGCATATGCCGCAAGATAGGCACACATTTGCCGGAACAAGGCGCATAGAAACAACCTTCTTTCCGAAGCTCTGTTCGGGAAGGGGCACCGACCCAGAATTCTGCCAAAGCGATCGGTTTGAGTCCGTGGGTGAGAGCGTATTGCAGCAGTTTGGGCGCACAGCACTCACCGGCACCCGAAGGAGGCGTCCTTTCTCCTTTCACCTTTGACCTTTCTCCTGTATCAAACCATTCTTCCGGAGAGAGAATAGGTTTCTCGTCGGCAAAAATATCCAACAGGTTCTTGCTTTCTCCTTTGCCGTTGATGAAGTTGTATTGCGCAAACAGCAGACGTTGCAGTCGTTTGGATTCCTCTTTGCTCGTACCCACGGGTGGAGTAGTCATCTCATAAACCGGCGGCACAAACCCCTCATGGTGATAACTACCGTCCAGTTTGGCAGAGAAAGCAGCGAGGTAATCGTCTGAATGCTGAGTTCTGATATCTGAACTATCCACCATCAGCACACCGAACATTTTGCCCTGTCGGTGTAACTCGCTCTCGGGGTGCTCGCACATGTACGCGTGTACCTTGTTTATTATCTCTGTCGCTGCTGTCTGGATGTCCATAATCCTAAATTTGCTGCAAAATTACAAAAAATCTTCGTTCCAAACAAGCCCAAACGATATTTTTTGCAAAAATAATCAAAAAATCTTGCATAATTGCAAAAAAAGTAGTAATTTTGCACCCGATTATGGTAACAGCATTTGATAACGACAAATATATCACGATTCAATCGGAGCATATTCGTGAGCGAATAGCGCAGTTTGGCAACAAATTGTACCTTGAGTTAGGGGGCAAGTTGTTCGACGATATGCATGCAAGTCGTGTGTTGCCGGGTTTTATGCCCGACAGCAAATTGCGTATGTTGACCCAGTTGCGCGATTCATTGGAGATTATTATCGTCATTTCTGCCGATGATATTGAGCGCAATAAGGTGCGTCAGGATTTGGGTATTACGTATGATGAGGATGTGCTTCGTTTGCGCGAAGAGTTTATGAGCCGTGGGTTTGTGGTGTCTTCGGTGGTTATTACCCACTACGCAGGACAACGTTCGGCGGACCAATACCGTCAGCGTTTGGAGCGTAAAGGTATCCGCGTCTATTACCATTATATCATTGATGGCTATCCGCATAATGTGGATCTGATTGCGAGCGAAGAAGGTTTTGGTCGCAATGAGTATATTGAGACGACGCAGCCTCTGGTGGTTGTCACAGCCCCCGGACCCGGAAGCGGCAAGATGGCGGTGTGTCTCTCGCAGTTGTACAACGAGCATGTTCGCGGACACGAAGCCGGATATGCGAAGTTCGAGACTTTCCCTGTCTGGAATCTGCCTCTCAAACATCCGCTCAACGTAGCCTATGAAGCCGCTACGGCGGATCTGCAGGACGTAAATATGATTGACCCCTTCCATCTGGAGGCGTACGGCAAGACGGCTGTGAACTATAACCGTGACGTGGAGATCTATCCGGTGTTGGAGGCGCTCTTTACCTCTATCTACGGTAAGAGTCCTTATAAGTCACCGACCGATATGGGAGTGAACATGGTGGGCTTCTGTATCAGCGATGACGATGCTGTTCGTGAGGCGAGCAAGCAGGAGATCATCCGCCGTTATTTTCAGGCTTTGTGCCATTTGGCTAACGGTAAATGCAACGATGCGGAAATCAAGAAATTAGCCTTGCTCCAACAGCAAGTGGGTATCAATACCGCTTATCGCCGTACAACGGTAGCAGCTCGTGAACGCAGAGCGCTGACGGGTGCTTTGCACGATGGTACGTTCTCGCACGCAGCAGCTATCGAGTTGCCGGACGGGCGGATCATCACTGCGGAAGCCGGACAATTATTGGGTTCTTCGGCTGCGCTGCTGCTCAATGCCATGAAGGAATTGGCGGGTATTGATCATTCGCTGCGACTGATTCCCCAGCAGATCATCGAACCTATCCAAAAAACGAAGATCAATTATCTTCACGGTCAAAACCCGAGACTGCATACGGACGAGGTGTTGGTGGCGCTTTCGGTGCTCTCGTTGCAAGATGAGAACTGCCGTAAAGCCTTGGAGACACTTCCCTTACTGAAGGGTTGTCAGGCGCACTCCACGGTGATGCTCAAAGAGGTGGATTGGAGAACATTTAAGAAATTAGGAATAGATTTAACAACGGATCCTGCAAAGAAGTAAGAGAACTCGGGTGAGAATCCCGGACAGACAGGCTACTGTGATTGCCTTGCGGCATAAGTCAGATCGCTTACCATTTGCGCTAATTGAGCAGTCCTCCTGTAACAGGACGAACCAATGGTAAAAAAGATATTTTTCATACTTTGTTTAGCACTCTGTGCGCACTCTGTTTTCGCTTTGGACGAGACAGAGGTTGACTCGTTGTATAACCACTTCCAGATAGAGGAAGTGGAGGTCACTGCTCGTGCGTTGAACAAAGATATCATTGTGCCGCAGACCCTTAAAGGCGAGGAGTTGCAACGTCTCAATGCCTTGAGTGTAGCGGATGCGTTGCGGTATTTCTCAGGCGTGCAGCTCAAGGACTATGGCGGAGTGGGGGGAATTAAGACGATTAATATCCGCTCAATGGGTAGCCAGCATACGGCTGTGTATTATAATGGTGTCCAATTAGGCAACGCGCAGAACGGACAAGTGGACTTGGGGCGTTTCTCGCTCGATAACATGGAGCAGATTCAGCTCTTCAATGGTCAGAAATCCGATATCTTTCAGTCTGCCCGAGAGTTTGGAGCCGCAGGAAACGTCTATCTGACGACCCGTAAGCCGTATTTCAAAGAGAACGAGCGCGTACATGTGCGTGCCCAGATGCGTTTTGGCTCGTTTGCGTTGGCGAACCCCAATGTGGGTGTGGATGTTAAACTCACAGACGCTCTTTCGCTCACCTTGGATGCCGAGTATGTCTATTCGAACGGCAAGTATCCTTTCCGTTACAAACGTGTGCTCCCTAACGGCGAGACAGCGTATGACACGACAGCTGTGCGGCAGAACGGCGATGTGAATGCCGTTAGAACGGAGTTAGGCTTGCATCATTATTACCGCACAACGGGTTTCTGGCGCGTTCATGCTTATAACTATTGGTCGGAACGCGGTGTGCCGGGAGCGATTGTCAATAATGTGTGGCGAAACGGAGAGCGATTATGGGATAGAAATACCTTTGTTCAGGCAGAATGGAAGGACGAATGGTTCAACCGATGGAGCACAAGGCTCTTGGCTAAATATGCCAACGACTATACGCATTACAAGAACTATGACATCAAACTTCTGCCTTCCGACAATACCTATACGCAGCAGGAAGTTTATCTATCTTTTGCCAACAAGATACAGTTGTTCCGATGGTGGGACGTGTCGGTTGCGTATGATTATCAATACAATATGCTTTCTCGTGAGAACCTGTTGCTGAAAGCCGGATCCGAGCATTTCTACCGTCATAGTCATTGGCTGAGTGCGGCTACAGCGTTTAATTTCAAGGAGTATTTGCGTCTTCAGGCGTCGGTGCTCATGACTGCGGTTCAAAATGACAAATCTCAGATCTCCAATGACAAATGTCGATTCACACCGGGTGTCTTCTTCTCTTTCCGTCCGTATCCGAAGATTGACCTGAGTCTCAATGCATTCTATAAGCAGAGTTATCGGTATCCGACCTTCAATGACCTCTATTATACGGATCTCGGCAATGCGAACCTCCGTCCGGAGTTAGCCCGCCAACACTCGGTTGAGTTAGCGTATCGCTTGTCCAAAGACCAACGACCAACGACCAACGACATTGGCTATGCCTTAAGCGCAAGTCTCTCTTATTACTACAACCGCGTGACGGACAAGATCATCGCCTATCCGAAAGGACAGCAGTTCCGTTGGACGATGCTTAATCTTGGCACCGTGAAGATCAATGGTGTTGATGCGAAAGCGGATGTCTCGCTCTATCTGCCTTTGCGATTTGTGCTCCGTTCGAGACTCGGTTATACCTATCAGACCGCGATTGATGTAACGAACCCTGCTGACACCTATTACCGCGACCAGATACCTTATATCCCTTGGCATAGCGGTAGTGCGGTGCTCGGACTGGAGTGGTCCAGTAAACGCGGAGATCATTATGGTCTGAACTATTCGTTCATCTATGTCGGTGAACGTTATGGTCAGCAGGAGAACACTGTCTATAACTATGTACAGCCGTGGTACACCCATGACCTCTCCATCTACGGAGAGTGGAAGATATCCATCGACCAACGACAGGCTCTGTCCCGCAACGACCAAATCTGGCTGAAAGCAAACTTGGAAATCAATAACTTGCTCGGACAGGATTATGAAGTGATCCAGAACTATCCGATGCCTAAACAGAATATACGATGCACGCTATCTATAAGATATTAGGAATAAAGAATAAAGACCGCTTCGCTGAAGGAATAAAGACCGGAATGCTTCGACTATTCAGGGCATTCTTGTCCTTAGTCCTTATTCCTTACTCCTTATTCTCTTGTCGAGGCGACGATGTGATCTATCCGACGATAGGCACGCACGTCACGGACGAGGTGCGTGAGGGCGGATTGTATATCCTTTGTGAGGGAAATATGGGCTCCAACAAAGCGCGTTTGGATTATATCAATCTGCATTCGGGTGAGTATTACTCCAATTGGTATGGAGCGCAGAATCCAAAGCAGATGAAGGAGTTAGGCGATGTGGGCAATGATATTCAGCAGTATGGAGGCAAACTCTATGCGGTCATCAACTGTTCGCATAAGGTAGAGGTGATGGATCCGAAGGCACGACATATAGCACAGGTGGATATTCCGAATTGTCGGTATTTGGCGTTTCACGGCAGTAAGATGTACGTGAGTGCCTATGTGGGCAGTATAGCTGACCCGGATATGTTAGGTTCTGTCTATGAGGTAGATACCGCTACGCTGCAAATCACGCGGGAGGTGAAAGTGGGGCATCAACCCGATGAACTCTGCATCATAGACGACCGGCTTTATGTGGCTAATTCCGGTGGGTATCTCACGAACCGCTACGACTCCACGCTGTCTGTCATAGATCTGAATAGCTTTACGGAGATAGAGCAGATACCGGTGGGTTTGAATCCCACAAGGGTGCGTGCTGACGAGCAGAAACATATATGGGTCTGTTGTCAAGGTAATTATTCCAGCAGAGCACCGCAGATAGTGGTCTTGGAGCATGACCGAGTCTTGAAACGTATTGCCGTTTCCTGCTCGAATATATCCCTTTACGGCAACACCGCCTATGTGCTGGATGGGGAGAACAAGGCGGTTCATCGGATCTCGACGATCGATTATACCCCTGTCTCTTCTCCGATGAATCTCTCTGCTTATGAGCATCCTTACGCGATCTTGGCTTGCTCCGATGCGCTCTATA
>ONWR01000048.1 GCA_900321605.1 uncultured Bacteroidales bacterium
ACCATCACGGATGATATAGAGAACGCCATTCTCGATGACCTTTGTACTTTGTACATTGTTTCCTTGTACATCCTCAATGCCTGTAGCCTGACCATAGACGAAGCGCATCTTTTTCGGTGCGTTGCTCGAACTACCAGCGTACTTCACATACGCCTTGTGCGCCTTGAGGGTGTTACCATTGATCTTATAGAAACCTACGCCGTGTTCGTTGGTACCGCTCAGTACGTAGCAGTTATCTTGTGTCATACCTTTGTCTGCTATCGGAGTAGCGACATCCACACCTTCGAGGCTGTTGTCATCCGGATTAACACTTACGCCGTTCTCTGCTGTCGGGACGAGGACAACGGGATCAGCCGAACCGGTCTTACGGAGGATGACAGCGGTGTTAGCCGGAATGACTTGTTCGCCGTGTGCAATCTCCGTCAACACGAGTTCGTTATTGCTCAGGTCAGCGATGAATGCTTGCGTACCATCGTTGAAGAGCTTGTAGTTCTGCGTGCTGTGGAAGAAGGTCGAGTAGTGGTAAGTCGGGTTCTCCGGGTCTGCATTCGTCGGTACTTGCTCTTCCGTCGGAGTCGGAGTCGGAGCAAATGGCGGAAGCTCTAAAGAGATTTCGAGGCTGAATTCAAACCATTCGTAATCTGGGTCCCACTTCTCCAAATTACCATGAACATTAACCTTTCCCATAAAAGGAGAAATTGTCCACTCTTCGTAGGAAATATTCACAGCATCGGCATTAGAATTATCATAAGCATACATATCGTAATCTCCTTCAACACCGTATAGTTCTTTAAGCATTGCTTTCATCTCTGCGTCTGTGAACTCCTTCGGGAGTGTAACATTCTCAACCTTCCTTTCTTGGTTATTTGCTTTAAAGAGAATATGCACATACGGAGCGGCGTTGATAAGATCGGACGGAGCATTCTTCAGCGTCTCATAATTGGACACCAATATTTTCTGACCGTCCGTCAATGCATCATACGCAGCTTGTGCCGCATCAATCTTATCCTTGCAATCCTGTGTGTAAACAACCGGATTCGGGATCGCGTTGATCAAAGCAATCACAGCGTCAGCATAAGGCTGTGCAGCAGCGGCCAAAGCTGTCCATTGTGTTTCAGCATCGGTCAGCGTACTATAATTGGTGACTTGCGTTTTCTGCTCATCGGTCAAAGCATCATACGCAGCGCGCGAACCTTCAATATAATATTTGCAATGCTCAGACAGTTCTACAGGTCCGATAGCATCAATGGATACGATAACCGGCCATACAACATCATAATACGGATCGCTAGGAGCAGAAGCAGCATCAACCAAGGCTGCCAAACCTGTAGTCAGGTCATTTTCGCAAGTAAGGGCGAAACTGGTCGTGTGTTGATGTCCCGAAAGGAAGCAACCGTAATCATTGGAAGAGATAAACAAAGCAGCATGATCCTGTGCATTGGCTTCTCCTGCGTATGCACAAACGATACCATACGTAGCGTGCTGGAACTCTCTTGCTGTCAAATTATATTGTAAGAGACGGAAAATAGGTACTTCCAATTTTTTCGCTTCCTTTTCTTCGCTACTCATACCCATGTAGTACTCATTGACTGCACTATTGACCTGTGAAGCGCAATCATAGTTATTGGAAGGAGTATAGTATGCTACGAACTCTAATTTCCAAGGACCAAGGGCAATATTTCCATTTCTTGATCCTTTATATCCTTCGTATGGATCTTTGAATCCGGAAAGGTTGCAAGGACTTCCTGCCTGAGGATAAGGCGGATTGCGCTGGCAGTCATAGTTGTAAAGAAAACGTGCCGCCGTCACCGGAGAAGCGGGAGTCGGAGCATCTAAGTCGCCAACAAAGGTCACACGGACGACATCATTAAATTTCGTTTGATAAGCATCTAACTGATCTGAGTTGACATGACAGATAGTGGCTTTACCACTTTTAAAATCATCACAGTCCACTTCATTCCATGTTAAGTCAGCCGCATTTGGATAGCAATACACATCTGTCACAGCAGTGCAACCGTAGAAAGCATCCTTATCAATGCTGGTAACATTGCTTGGGATAGTGAGGGTGGTTATTGCTTTATTGTGGATAAAAGCAAAATTACCAATGGTTTCAAGGGTGCTCGGTAGTGTAAATCCGGTAATTCCATAATTCGATGCGAAAGCCTGATTTCCAATGGTTCTAATACTATTACCTAAGGTAAGCGTTGTGAATTGTTCACCGCATTCACTAAATGCAAAAACTCCAATCGTTTCTACATCATCACCAATAGTAACTGTTGTAAGACTTGTGCATTGCTCGAAAGAGTGATTACCAACGTTTGTTACACCGTCGGTAATCGTAACGGAGGTAATGTCAGTAATGTAACTATTCCAAGGTGTACTAGCATTATTTAAATAGTCGTCCATTGCACCGGTACCGGTAATGGTCAATGCGCCGGTGGAAGGATTAAACTCCCAAGTAACGTTGGCACCGCAAGAACCCGAAGTAGTCGGAGTCGGAGTTGAACCGCCAGCCGTATAGAAGATACGATTACCAAAGAGTGTTATATTCTCATAAATTTGGTTGAAATCTGTTTCTAAATCATAATCACCCGAAATGGTTCCGTCAAAGAAATGTATTACTCTTGCGTAGTCTCCGTTCGTGCGATAAACGAGAACAGCAGTGCCGGAAGTCGGCACTCCGGTCCATTCCTTCGCCTCATCAAATGTAACAGCCTGGAAGCCCGGCAGAGCGTTTACTGAGAACGTATTACCATTCGAGTTCCATCCATCGTATATATCCGATGTAACTTCTACCACTTGGAGTCCTGTCGCAGGAGTCGAACCACCCGGAGCAGTTTCCGAAACAAGACGAACGGAAGCACCGGTTTTAAAATAGGAACGGAACACAGCGACATTATTGCTAAAGAAATACATGCAGCTTGCATCTTCATCTGTCTCTGTACTCTTTGTTGATGCCCAATAGATACCGAATGCACCCACATTAGTCACTGCACCATCACTACGATAACCCGAAGCAGGCAGGAACACACAACCCATACTCTCCAGAGTTGCCCAACCTGCTGTCGTACAATAAGTGGGGGAAACATTTTCATCATAAGAATTGATACCATTCCATGTTACACCATCAATGTAGCCACCATCATTGAAATCATTCGGGAAGAGGATTAAACCATAGATGTCTTTAGAAGGAGCTGTACCATCCGTAAAGATCTGAGCTCGTGCAAAACGGGGATTGGATGTACCACCTGCTAAGGAACCCGGCACACGAGTATTTAACAGATAGTTCCACTCGTCATAGGTCAATGTACGCCAATCGGAACCCATCTTTGTGCCCCAATCTTGGAAATTACCATCATAGTCTGTTAAATTCGTGCTGTTATCAATTCCAAAGTAGTTATTGTCGTCAGAACTCCAACCAAACAAATCCACAGCGCCGTTGGAAGAAACAGTACCTCCACCATTGATGGCGTTGTTAGCTACGGCATCACCGATGAAGTCATACTGATGCTCCGCAAAGCCCCAAGTCCAAGTACTACCATTATCAGCAGTAGTAGCCTGCAAGTTTCCTTGCGAGAAATACACTTGGTTGCCACTTCCGTCCACAGTAAACGCACCCGGCAGTTTACCATCCACAGCGGCATAACTCAACCCCACGCTTGTCACGAGGGCGAGAAGAAATGTAAATAATTTTTTTCTCATACATTTAAATTTTTAAGTTAAACAATAATGTTAATTAAATGGATTCTATCCTTATAATTATATATTTAAGTTTCTCAATAGTTGATTTTTAGACAAAAACCTAAAAAACAAATTCGTTTAATTCGCATAATTAGCCGTTTTTAATTAATAACGGCGAATTGAACTAATTTAACTAATTTTTTATGTTCGTCAAAAATTACCCAAAATGTTCCAAAAACTAATTTTTCTTAATTTTTGATAATTTTTGACTAAAAGAGAAAAAATGTTTTGTATGTTTATTGCTTTTGGATAGTTGGAACCGCTCTGCGGTGAGGATGTGGGGGGATAAGACGGCTGGGGAGCTTGCTCATCGAGACGGCTTAGCCAACACATACTCATGGGCGCTATTTAGCGCACCAACTATTCAAAAGTGTTTTTTTATGTTTTTGTCTATATCAAAGATCACGTGGGACGTTTAGCCGTATATACCTAAAAAGCAGCACTCACGAAAAGTGAGCACCGCTTATTGCGTTGCGAACAATGTCTCAATCCCTCTAAATCGCCATTCGTATGGGGGGGGTAAAATCGAACATCAACATTTTTACCTGCATGGTAATAAAATTATGGCGCAAAGGTACGAAAAAATATCCATATATGCAAGAAAACCCCTAAAATTTTTACGTATTGTTACCAAAAATTTACGTATTGTTACACTTTCAGCCTATTTTGACCCAAAAACGTCAAATTTTCCACATAGGTGTAAAAATTGACACATCCTGAATGGCATAAGAAAAATAGAACGTTTTTTTGTTTTTGGGGGTGTTTAGAGACCGAAAAGGCGTTTGGCGTTGGTGGTGGTTTGGGCGATGATGGCATCGGGAGTGGTGGAAAAGACGGAGGCGAGACGTTCGGCTACGTGCCGGATGAAACGGCTCTCGTTGCGTTCGCCTCGATGAGGCACAGGCGCCATATAAGGAGCATCGGTTTCGAGCAATAACCTCTCCCCGACCCTCCCCTCAAGGGAGGGAGTATTATTCAAGTCCGATAGGGTATCGGCTAACTTGCAGTTCTTGAAGGTCAGGACACCACCTATACCGAGGTAGAAACCCATTTCGAGAATCTGCTGCGCGGTCTCCTTGCTTCCATTAAAGCAGTGGAACACGCCACGTAACGGGACAATGGACAATGGACAATGGACAATGGACGATGGATACCGGAGATTGGAAATTTCTTTGACGATACGAATGATATCTTCGGTGGCTTCGCGGTTGTGGAGGATGACCGGCAAGTCCAGTTCGCGGGCAAGAAGGAGTTGTCGCCGAAGCACCTCTTGCTGCTCCGTTTTATAGGTCTTATCCCAATAATAATCGAGCCCGATCTCCCCAATTGCCACCAGTTCGGACCGATGGGCACGGATCGCCTTCTCGACGGTCTGCAGGGCAGTTTGCCAATCGGCTTTGACATCTTCGGGATGGAGTCCCAAAGCCGGAAAACAATACCCCGGGTGCTGCCGGCAGACCTCCAAGACGGTGTCAATGGACGCTACATTCACTCCGGGTACGATCATCGCTTCCACGCCAGCTGCACGCTGACGAGCAATGACCTCTTCACGATCGGCGACAAACGCCTCTTCATCTATGTGGCAATGAGTATCGAACATATTGGTCGTTAGTCGTTAGTCGTTAGTCGTTAGTCTTTATCTTCGGGTCAAGATGGAGCTGTCGCCGTAGGAGAGGAAACGGAAGTCATGGGAGAGGGCGTAGTCATAGATCGTGCGCCAATCGCCGCCAACGAAAGCGCTGACCAGCAGCAGGAGGGTCGATTGCGGTTGGTGGAAATTGGTGATCAGCTGATCCACCACGTGGAACTCGTAACCCGGCTTGATCATGATCTGTGTTTCGCCGTGAAGCGTCTCCTGTCCCGTAGCGTCCATCCAGTCGAGTAGCGACTGCAAAGCCTCACGGGTACTCAGCGTATATTCCTGCGTGTACGGATCAAACTGACCGACCTCTGCGGCTTTTTTGCATCCCATAAAATACAGCGACTCCAATGTCCGCATACTGGTGGTACCTACGGCAACTATCTTTCCTAATTTGTTGATTATATGTTCGATAGTTGCTTTTGGGACAGCGATGATCTCGGTGTGCATGGTGTGCTCGTTGGCATCGGCGGTCTTGACGGGCAGGAACGTACCTGCGCCTACATGGAGCGTCACCTCATCGGTCTCTATACCACGGGAGCGTAAGTTATCCAGCACAGCGTCCGTAAAATGCAGGCCTGCGGTAGGTGCAGCCACCGAACCTTTGATGCGCGAATAGACCGTCTGATAGGTCTTGAGATCGCTCTTCTCCGTCTTGCGGTTCAAGTACGGAGGGATAGGCAGTTCACCTACAGCGTCGAGTATCTCGGCAAAGGAGACCCCTTCTCCATCCCACTCAAAACGTACGGCATAGGTGTTGCCCGTATGTCCTGCCAAATAGGCTCTCAACTGCAACTCCGTTCCCTCTTTTGAGGAGAGGGTTAGGGAGAGGTTTTCCTCCTTCCATTTCTTGGCATTGCCCACCATACATTTCCATGTACAACCGGTGGTAGAGCCGAGCGAGAGTTGGTAGTCATGCGGCTCAAGGGGTTCGAGACAGAAGACCTCAATGCGGGCTCCGGTGGGTTTATGGAACTCCAAGCGCGCCTGTATCACGCGCGTGTTATTATAAACAAGGAGAGAATGAGGCGCGATATAGTCGCCTACGTTATAGAACCGGTCTTCACTGACCTTACCGTCGCGATAGACCAACAGTTTGCTGTGGTCACGTTCGGGCAGGGGGTACTTGGCTATCCGCTCATCCGGCAAGGGATAGTTAAAATCGGCGATGTAGAGAGGTCGTTGGTCGTTAGTCATTGGTCGTTAGTCGTTAGTCGTTAGTCGTTAGTCGTTAGTCGTTAGTCGTTAGTCGTTGGTCCTTTTTAACTATTTAACGTTTTAACGAATGAGCATGTTGCTCATTCCGTTTGCCGGCGAAGAGGTCGTAGCGGTTAAACTGACAATCCAATTCGCCGTTGAGGAGGTGCAGTTTCTTGGAGGGTTTGAGACCAATACATTTCATGGCTGCATCGTTGGAGGAGATGATCCACGCGGTAGAACCTGCAAACTGATGCTTGAGCGCCGTACCGATCTTACCGTAAAGCAACTCCATGTCTTTGTAGGACGCCAGACGCTCACCGTAAGGAGGGTTGAGCATCACCAAGGGTGAAACCTCACCCTTACCCTCCCCACAAGGGAGGGAATAAGGAGATTTGATTTCCTCCAAGCGGATTTGTTTGAGTTCGACATCGCGCTGGACACCGGCGGACTTGACGTTCTTGGTAGCCTGCCGGATGGCATAGAAAGAGGCGTCCGACCCATAGATCTTATGGTGGAACTCACGCTCATGACTATCGTCATTGTAGATCTCACTCCACAGCTCGGCATCAAAATCAAGCCATTTCTCAAAAGCAAAAGACTGCCGGAAGACACCCGGTGCGATATTGCGAGCAATAAGCGCAGCTTCGATAGGTATAGTACCCGAGCCGCACATGGGGTCGTAGAAATCGGACTGACCTTTCCAACCCGCCAACAGCAACATGCCTGCTGCCAAAGCTTCGTTGATAGGCGCTTCGGTGTTGGCTACACGGTAGCCGCGTTTATGGAGACTCTCACCGCTGCTGTCCAGACTGACCGTCACGCGCTCTGCGCCTATATGAACGTTGATATAGAGCTCCGGATCGGTGACTTTGACGTTCGGACGTTTGCCTGCACGTTCCTGCCAATAATCAGCGACCGCATCCTTGACGCGATAGGTAACAAAACGGCTGTTACGGAAGGTCTCGCTATAGACCGTAGCATCGATAGCGAAAGTGGTGTTCTCCGTCATGTACAGCGACCAGTTGACCGCCTTAACCAATTCGTACAACCAATCCTCGGGTTTGAGTTTGGAGGTACCGTTCTTGAGTTTCAGCTGCCCTTGGGCAACGGGCACCAACACACGGCTCGCTGTCCTCAGACAGAGATTAGCACGATAGAGCAGCGCTTTGTCTCCCTTAAACGACACTGCCCGACGCTCTATTTGTACATCATTAGCACCCAACTCAATGAGCTCCTGAGCGAGCACTTGTTCCAAGCCTTTGAAGGTCTTGGCAAGCATAGAATAGCATTTCATGGTGCAAAATTACTGCTTTTTTCTGATATACGCAAAAAAAAACACAAAAATATTTGCATATATCGCAAAAAAGCAGTACCTTTGTGCCCGATTTGAAAAAGGAAAGATGGCAGAGTGGTCTATTGCGTCGGTCTTGAAAACCGAAGTACTGAAAGGTACCGGGGGTTCGAATCCCTCTCTTTCCGCAAGATTTTGACGAGGTTTGTCTGATGACAAAGAAACCGCTCATATTCATCGTTTGTGCGCTGGTGATCGGCGCAGTAGTGAGTGCGGCAATCTGGTTGCACTATCGTGCTACGACCCTGCAAGAGGCTGAGCCCGAGGAAGGGGAGATGACTCTCGACGAACATTCCACCAATAGTGTTATTTATTTTGAAGACGAAGTACCACCTGCTGACCCTACGATGGTCGGCAAATGGCTTAGTGTAGAGAAACCCGGCTGGTATAAGGTCTATTATGACGACGATGACGGCGAGGGACACTATTGGGGCAAAGAATGGGACATTAACGAAGATGTGATGGAGGAGGATCTCAGTTATCACGGTAACGGATGGTTCCGATGGGAGAAGAACAAAGATACCCTCCGCGAGTACGCTACCATGGATTTTCGGGATGTACCTATCGCTCACACGTTCATTGTCACTGTCGTGGACAGTTGTAATATAAGTCTCAAGGAGACCAACAGACGATCTACCTATCATTTTACCAAAGACTAAACGATCATGAGAAAAACGGCGCTTTTCCTTTCGCTTATCCTTGCGTTGCCGATCGCAGCACAGATGGATAGTTTCGAAGCCTTCAAACAGCAGCAGGCGAAAGAATTCAATCAGTTCAAGCAAAACCAAGAGGAGGAATACAACGCCTTCCGCAAACGCGTTAACGAGGAGTACGCAGAGTTCATGCGTCGCGCATGGAAGGAGTTTCCTGCGCATGAGGCGGAAGTGCCGAAAGAGGAGAAATCCATCGAACCGGTGATCTATGAAGAACCGGCTCCGGCTCCACAACCCCAAAAGCCCCAACCCGTTGCTCCGCTGCCCGTACCGCAACAGAGCCTTGAACCGGCTCCGGTGCCTATTGCCGTCAAACCGACCGTCATCGTCATTCCGCAACCGGCACCCGAACCCGAGCCTATTGCTCCGGTGAAGCCCAAAGAGGAGGATTTCAAACGCGTGTCCATATCGTACTACGGCGCATTAGTGACCCTCGGTTTTCCGAAAGACGACCATCTCCAACTCAAAGGAACGGATGAGAACTCCATCGCCGATGCTTGGCAGACGCTCTCCGACTCCAAATACGACATCACCGTCAAGACCGCGCTGGATGCCCGCAAAGGCAACACCTTATGCGACTGGGCGTACATGAATATGTTAGGCAAAGTGTGCGAGAAACAGTATGGCAAATCCAACGAAGCTACGCTCGTACAGGCGTTCCTGATGGTACAATCCGGTTACCGCATTCGTCTGGGCGTCAGCGAAGGTAAGTTGCAGATGTTAGTAGCCAGTCTCTACGACATCTACGGATACCGGTTCTATAAGTTAGACGGCACGAAGTTCTACGTCGTCAGCGGCGACAAGAACAGCAAGATGCACATCTGCGAATCGAAATACGAGAAAGAGCACTCTCTGTCCATGCAGATTGCCAAACTGCCGAAGTTAGCCGGAGAACCGACGCCCAAACGTACGCTTAGTTCCAAGAAAGGTGTGACGGCTTCCGTGAGCGTGAACAAGAACCTCATTGATTTCTTCGATACCTACCCGCAGGCTTGCTACAAAGGCGATGCGACTACCCGTTGGGCAGCCTATGCCAACACGCCGCTGGATAAGTCCGTCCAGAACGCACTCTATCCGCCTTTGAAAAAGACCATCGAGGGAATGAACGAACGGCAGGCAGTAGAGATCCTGCTGAACTGGGTACAGACCGCTTTTGAATATCGTTTGGATGATAATGTATGGGGACAGGATCGTGCTTTCTTTGCCCAAGAGACGCTGTATTATCCGTATTGCGACTGCGAAGACCGCGCTATACTCTTCTCGCGTCTGGTAAGAGACTTAGTGGGATTGGACGTAGTGCTGCTCTATTACCCGGGGCACCTCGCAGCGGCGGTAGGATTCAGCAATGACGAGAAAGGCGATTACCTGACCTATAAGAACCGCAAGTACATCGTTTGCGACCCTACCTATATCAACGCAGGAGTCGGACGAACGATGCCGAACATGAATAATCAGGAAGCACAGGTTATTGCACTCAAGTAAATTGACGATTGGACGATTGACTAGGTACGATTGATTGACGATTGAAAGGAATTGACGATTGTCCGCCACGTAAATCGTACATAAAAAAATAAATCGTACATAAATCGTACATCGTACATCTTTAAATCGTCAATTATTTAGAGTCCTCTGACGATACAGAAACTGAATAGAACGCCCAGCAGCATAGTGAATTTCACTAACTGCTGGCACGTTTTATAATCGGAGGGGATCTTCGCCGACCAAAGCAAAGCCAGCGAACAAAGCATCGGAATCACGATACCAAAGACGATATACCGCGTGCTGAGAGTGCTCCATGTGGTCGGGAACGGCAGCACGTGATACCAAAGATGACCGATCACTGCCAAAGTAAAGATCATCAGCACCGTCACGAAGATCTTCGTCCATAACTCACCCCACACCACCGGCAAGGAGTGACATTCCAATTCCCGATCTCCCATCTGGTCCTGTATATCTTTGATGATCTCCCTAATCCACGTAAGCAGAAAAGCGAAGAGTGCGAACCCGCCTAACCAAGCATAGAGATCGTGGGTCAGGGAGGTATAAGGCAGGATAGCGGCGTAGCGCAGTTGCAGCAATGCTACGTTCACCATCGCTACCAACAGCGGTGTCAAGGCAGCTAACAGAGCGATCGTCAGATTGCCGATCATGAAAAGACGTTTGTAACTGCTGGAGTAGAACCACAACAGTCCGGGTACGATGATGAAGATGATTCCGATAGTCATGCTACGCAGCAACCACGCTTCCACCAATCCACAGACCAGACCTGCTCCGCTCAGCCAAAGGCTCAGACGCATGGCATCCGGTTTGCTCACGCTACGCGTGACCACCACCTCGTCCGGGCGGTTGATGCGGTCGATCTTCACATCGAAATAATCATTGATGACATAGCCACCGGCAGCGATCAGCACCGTTGCCAACATCACCAACAGCAGTTGATACCAAGGTAACTGCTCTCCGAACGCCGCAGCGTCCAAGATCGGCGTAGCTACCCATTTCTCCATCAGCCAAACCAGCGCGGCGAGGAAGAGCAGATTGCTCCACCTCACCAAACGCATTATGTCTTTAAATGTTTCCAAAAATTTTAATTTTTAATTTTTAATTTTTAATTTCTGAAAATCCGTGTTACCGGATTTTCAGAATGACTCCTTTCCACGCCTGCAACGGAATCTCGATCACGGAGTCGGGCGTGAAGTTGACTGTCTGCTTAGGACCGCCGTGGAGCAAGTCGGTAGCTACCGCTTCGGTCTTGCCTTCCAAACCTAAAT
>ONWR01000047.1 GCA_900321605.1 uncultured Bacteroidales bacterium
CGGCAACAAGGTCGCAAAGGTCAATACCGCTCCGCTAAATTGACGGGCGACTTGTGCCTCTGCTCTCCCCAAAAATTAAAATTTTCGGGGGCCCCATTGGATGTTGGCTGTTGCAAAGATGCAACAGAAATGCACAATGAGGGGTGTCGGAATACAATTCCGACGCAAGGAACAAAGTATTTTTTGCTGTGACACAGTTGACACACTTGGCACAGTTTGTACAGAAGTGTGCCAACTATGCCAAGTGTGTCATGCCAATTTTTTATAATGTCCCTATTCTTCCGGAAGAAGAGAGAGGAGGACTCGGAACTAAAGTCCCGAGAACTGAACGAAGAAGAGGGTTCGGAAAATGATTCCGAGATTAGCGGTTTTTGTACATATCGTCGTAGTACTTCTCGTAGTCACCGGAGGTGATGTTATCAAGCCACTCTTGGTTATCGAGGTACCAACGGACGGTTTTCTCGATGCCTTCTTCGAACTGGAGAGAGGGTTCCCAGCCGAGTTCGCGTTGGAGTTTGGTGGAGTCGATCGCATAGCGCATATCGTGTCCGGCACGGTCGGTAACGTACGTAATGAGGTCTAAATCAGCTCCTTCGGGACGACCGAGCAGACGATCGACTGTAGCGATGATGGTCTTGATGATGTCGATATTCTTCCATTCGTTGAAGCCACCGATATTATAGGTCTCAGCTATCTTTCCTTTATGGAAAATAAGGTCAATAGCGCGCGCATGATCAACCACATAGAGCCAATCGCGCACGTTCTCTCCCTTACCATAGACAGGCAGGGGTTTGCGATGACGGATGTTATTGATAAAGAGCGGGATCAGTTTCTCGGGGAACTGATACGGACCGTAGTTATTGGAGCAGTTGGTGACGATGGTCGGCATGCCGTACGTATCATGGAAAGCGCGCACGAAATGGTCAGACGAAGCTTTCGAAGCCGAGTAAGGTGAATGCGGGTTATACTTGGTGGTCTCGTAGAAGAAATCCTCACCGTACGCCAGATGATGCTCACCGGAGGAAGCCTTGGTGGTGAACGGCGGTTTGATACCTTCGGGATGCGTCAGTTGGAGTGCTCCATAGACCTCATCGGTGGAGATGTGATAGAAACGTTTGCCTTCGAATTTCTCGGGCAGGGACTCCCAATAGAGTTTGGCAGCCTGTAACATCGAGAGCGTTCCCATGACGTTGGTACGGGCAAAAGTGAAGGGGTCTTTGATGGAACGGTCCACATGGCTCTCGGCAGCGAGATGGATGACACCGGTGACATGCTCCTCCTGCATGAGGGCATAGATGGTATCAAAATCGCAGATGTCGGCACGCACAAAGCGGTAGTTGGGTTTATCCTCAATATCTTTGAGGTTCGCGAGATTGCCCGCGTAGGTCAGCTTATCCACATTGATGATGCGGTACTCGGGGTACTTGTTCACGAAGAGACGTACCACATGACTTCCGATAAATCCGGCTCCGCCGGTGATGATGATCGATTTCATACTACAAATTGTATCTCTTTAAAATGATATTTCTTTTCTCCTTGAGCCGTTCGGAGCACTAACTCGCCTTGCTCCGTGATGCCGGCAATCGATGCTTTAAAAGCCTCTCTGGGCTTTTCGGTCAGTATTTTGCTGGGTGCAACACTTACTTCCCGTTCCGCGAACAACCACTCTCCTTCGCGCCGGTACAGGTGCTCGCGGTAGTACGTCCATACGTCTTCCTGCAAGGTTTTCTGCACTTCTTCGTTCAGCTGCACCATTAACGCATCAATGTCGTAGTCCTTGCCGGTGATCTGTTTCAAAGAAACAGGGTTCGGTGCATCGGACACAAACTCCGTCTGGTTGACATTCAGCCCGATACCGGCGATGGAGTATTTCACTTCGCTGCCGATGATGGCGTTCTCGACGAGTATCCCTGCAACTTTCTTGTTCTGCCAGTATATATCGTTGGGCCACTTGATGGTTAATTGAGAATTGACAATTGACAATTGACAATTAATCATTCTATGTACCGCCACACTGACTGCTACATTCAACTCAAACAAGTTCTGACGCGGCGGCAGGAGGATTGAGCAGAGCAGGTTCTTGTCCGCTTCGCTCTCCCAACTATTACCTGTCTGTCCGCGTCCGGCAGTCTGATAGCCGGTATAAAGGAATCGTTCGCCTTCGGACCATTCGCCTTTCGCCAACATCTCCTTCATCAGGGAGTTCGTACTATGGGTGGTTTTTATATACATCCAATAAGTATTGTTGAATCACATGTTGTATATTTCTCGCCTTTCCGGGAGCCGAATTGATAAGGATAGCAAAGACCCATGTATCGCCGTTTGGCATGTCGATATATCCCGCAAAATTCTTTGTTCCGGCAATAGTACCGCTCTTGGCATGGATGCGACCCTCTAAAGGTGTACCCGGACAGAGGGAGGTGAGGGTACCGGTTTTGCCGCTAACAGGCAGGGAAGCCATCCAGTAATCGGCATTGGGACTGTTGCGCATGACGGTGAGCAGTTGCACGAAGGCTTTGGCGCTGACAGCATCCTGCGGCGCAAGACCGCAACCATCTTTGATGATGGCATTCTGGACAGCTACTCCTCTGCGACGCCAATAATCGCGTAGCAGGTCTTGGCTGTTATGGATCGTGCCCGGGAGCGTGTAACGCGTACCTAAATAGCGGAAAAGCGCTTCCGCATAGAGGTTGTTAGAGTTGACATTCGTCTCCTTGATGATCTCCGACAGCGGCTCCGAGTAATGGATATAGAGTTCGTGGCGAGGCGGCGTAAGCGGGTTATAATCAGGCAGATAGTTCGCATCGCGTTTGACCGCTACTCCGGCTTCGCGAAGGCGTGAGGTGAAATGCCGTGCTAACAAAAGTCCCGGATTCGGCAGGTCGCCTTTGACCCCAAACGTACCGAGGTTAGAAGGCACTGCTCCTGTCAGGTAGCGCTCTCGGCTATAAGGTATACCGCTGACAAAAGCGCCGTCGTATTGGATCTTATCACACCGAACGCGGTTGATGAACACGATGTCCTCTACTTGCGGCTCCGTTCCGACGACCGTAGCCACCGAACCGGGTTCGCCGCTCTTGAGGACGATATTCATCGTGTTGCCATAATAATTGAGTGCAAAGATACCCGGCGCATAGTAGTTTCCTGCGTCCTCGCAGAGCCACGCGGGGTTTTGCGCCTCTCCGTCCAACATCGTCATGTCGGCTATAACGGCTCCGTCAATACGGGAGATACCTGCTGCTTGGACTGCTTTGACCCACTGGTTGAGAAAAGCCGTACGTCCTTTCCAACCCAAGGAGGGATCGCATCCGCCGCGTATATAGAGATCGCCATGCAAGACGCCTCCATCGATCGTACCGGTGTACTCCAAGATAGTGGGAAAGCGGAAACCGGGTCCCATGGTCTCCAAGCAGGCAGCTGTGGTGAGCAGTTTCATCACAGAGGCAGGAGGTACCACCTTGTCCTCGCGGTACGAGTCAATGACCTCTCCTGTTGTGAGATTCTGCACCAAGACGGACATATTCGCCTGTCCCGTAATCGGATGAGTCAACAGGAGATTGATGGAGAGTAATATGGAGGATAAGATACTCAAAATTAATATTGGTCGATGGTCGTTGGTCGATGGTCGTTAGTCCACTTTCAACTCTCAACTATACGACTTCTCTAAACTCTAAACACTAAACTCTAAACTTTCTCCAGATACTCATGCATGGCTTTGGCGGCTTTGCGGCCATCGGACATAGCGAGGATGACCGTTGCACCACCACGGACGATGTCACCACCGGCGAAGATCGTCGGGATAGCCGATTGCATATCGTCATTAACGACGATCGTTCCCTTGCGGCTGATCTCCAAGCCTTCTACGGAGGAGGGGATCAGCGGATTCGGAGAAACACCGACCGCTACGATCACGAGATCCACAGGGATGGTGATGGTCTTTCCTTCTACCGGCACCGGACTACGACGTCCGCTCTCGTCGGGTTCGCCTAATTCCATGACTTGCAGTTCTGCCTCGCATACGCGCCCGTCCGCGTCCGCGTTATATTTAATAGGATTGTGGAGCGTGAGGAACTCGATACCTTCCTGTTTCGCGTGGTGTACTTCCTCCACACGTGCAGGCATCTCTTCTTCGGAACGGCGGTAGATGATCATCGCACGCTCGGCACCCAGACGTTTTGCGGTACGGACAGCATCCATGGCGGTATTACCACCACCGATGACGGCTACGTTCTTACCATAGAGAAGCGGTGTGTCAGTAGCCGGATTGGAAGCGTCCATGAGGTTGACACGCGTCAGGTATTCATTGCAGGAGAGCACACCGTTGAGGTTCTCACCCGGGATGTTCATGAAACGCGGCAGACCGGCTCCTGAGCCGACGAAGATACCTTTGAAGCCTTGCTCCTCCAGTTCTTTGACAGAGATGGTCTTGCCGATGATGGTGTCTGTATGGAACTGCACGCCAAGGGCGCGGAGACCGTCAATCTCAATATCTACAATGCGGTTCGGTAAACGGAACTCCGGAATACCATATTTGAGTACACCGCCGATCTCGTGGAGGGCTTCGAAGACGTGTACTTCGTAGCCGTATTTAGCGGCATCTCCGGCGAAAGTGAGTCCGGCAGGACCGGAACCAACGACTGCTATTTTAGTCGTTGGTCGTTGGTCGTTAGTCGTTGGTCGTTGCGGGACAGAGCCTGTCGTTGGTCGTTCTTCATTTGAGACATGCGCATTCGCATAGTCGGCACAGAAACGCTCGAGGTAACCGATAGCGACAGCGGGATGACCCATCTTGAGATGGATACACTGCGACTCACACTGTTTCTCCTGCGGACATACACGACCGCAGACAGCAGGCAGAGAGGACGACTCTTTGATGATCGCTGCAGCTCCGAGGACGTCACCCGTTTCGAGAGTCTTGATGAAGCCCGGGATGTTGATGTTCACCGGACAACCCTGTACGCAGGTCGGGTTCTTACAGTTGAGACAGCGATGGGACTCCGTGATCGCTTGGTCAAAGGTCAGACCTTGGTTGACTTCCTCGTGCAGGGACTTGACGCGCACTTCGGGACGAAGTTCCGGCATCTTAACACGCGGTATAGCTACTCTATCCTTCGGTTTGCCCTCGAAGGGAAGAACCGAAGGGTGACCGCCTTCGGCTGTTAGACCGCTATCGCTGTTAGACCGCTTCGCTGTTAGACCGGCTTCGCCTGTTAGATTTTTTCCTGCCTTGTAGGCTTCCAGTGCTGCGGCTTCTTCGGCTTTGTAGGACTTCATGCGGGAGAGCATCTCAGTCCAGTCCACCTCGTGGGCATCAAACTCCGGTCCATCGACGCAGACGAACTTCGTTTTTCCTCCTACGGTCACGCGGCAGGCACCGCACATACCCGTTCCATCGACCATGATGGTGTTGAGAGAAGCCTCGGTCGGGATATTGTATTTGGCGGTAGTAAGCGCCACGAATTTCATCATGATAGCCGGACCGATGGTGATACATTTATTGACGGTCTCGCGGTTGATCACTTCTTCTACGCCGACAGTCACGACACCTTGTTTGCCCATAGAGCCATCGTCGGTCATGACGATCAGTTCGTCCGACCATTGCGCGAGCTCATCCTTTAGGATGATGAGGTCTTTGTTACGGGCAGCAAGGACGGTGATGACTTTGTTTCCGGCTTTCTTGAGCGCCTCAGCAATAGGCAACATAGGCGCAGCTCCGACACCACCGCAGGCACAAACGACCGTTCCGTAGTTCTCAATACGGGTAGCACGTCCGAGCGGTCCGACGATGTCGTGCAGACAGTCGCCCGGGTTCATGGCCAAGAGCTTATGGGTAGAAGCGCCGACCTGCTGAACGACCAGCGTGATGGTTCCTTTTTCGATATCCGCTCCGGCGATGGTCAGAGGGACGCGCTCTGAGTTAGCGTCCACACGGATGATGACAAAATGTCCGGCTCTGCGGCTACGCGCAATGAGCGGAGCTTCTACGATGAGCTCCGCTACATTAGGCGAAAAGAATTTTTTAGAAATGATCTTATTCATAAAATATATTTACGATTTACAGATTTACGATTTACGATTTATTGACGATTCGCCGCTTCGCGGGATTTTCAATTTATGAGGATGACAATCGTCCAATTCTTTCATTCGTCAATCAATCGTACAGCGTCAATCGTTCAATCGTCAATTATCAAAAATGCTTGGTTTCTTTTCCGACGATAGAAGATAACAGATTGTTAGCGAGGCGGGAAGCACCGAAACGGAAGGACTCGTTGTTGAGCCATTCTTCGCCAAGGATCTCCTTAACGAGGGTATAGTGCTGTACCGCTTCTTCGGTTGTAGAGACACCACCGGCAGGTTTGTAACCCATCTTGATGTCGGTTTTCTCTTTCCAAGCCTTGATAGCGTGGCACATAACGAAGGTAGCTTCGGGTGTAGCGTTGACAGAGATCTTACCGGTCGAGGTCTTGATGAAATCGCAACCGGCAGCCATGGAGAGGATAGAAGCTTTCCAGATGTTCTCAGCCGTTTTGAGCATACCTGTTTCGAGGATCACTTTGAGGTGCTTGTCACCACAAACAGCTTTGAGTTCGGAGATCTCATCGAAGCACTCTTGGTAGTTGCCTTCGAGGAATTTGCCGACAGAGAGAACGATGTCAATCTCGGTAGCTCCGGCTTTGATTGCCAAAGCGGTCTCTGCTATTTTGACCTCGAGGAACGTCTGCGAAGCAGGGAAGCCTCCGCTGACGCAAGCAATACGGAATTTCGGATCGTTGAGCGCACGACGTACATGCTCCGCCATAGCGGGATAGACGCAGATAGCGGCTACGTTGGGGATACCCGGGAATTTCTGTTCGAAAGTGTTCACAGCGTTCGCCATATACTCCACTTTCGCGATGGTGTCATCGGCAGAAAGGGTGGTATAGTCGATCTGATGGAGACATTGTTTCCACACCTCCACGTTATTATTCTCGGCAAAATGGTTTGCTTCGATGTCAGCTACTTGAGCTTTTACTTGCTCATCGGTAAAAGGGCAGGGATACTGCGCAAATAATTCTTCAAACTTGTTCATGATATATTTGTTTTTAGTCGTTGGTCGTTAGTCGTTGGTCGTTAGTCCATGCAAGGGCTGTCGTTAGTCGTTAGTCCATGCAAGGGCTGTCGTTAGTCGTTAGTCCATGCAAGGGCTGTCGTTAGTTGTTGGTCGTTGGAGTATTCTCCGTGAGTCGGCCGATAATCGTCTCATTACCTGTAACGGCTTCGCCGACCTCGACGAACATCTCGGTATTAAGCGGGAGATACATATCCACACGCGAGCCGAGTTTGATGAAACCGAGGTGGGTATTACGATGCGCCATATGTCCGGCTTTCGCGTATGTGACAATACGACGAGCCATAGCTCCGGCGATCTGACGAATAGCGATCTGCACTTTGGAAGGCGTCTCAATGACTACGAGCGAACGTTCGTTCTCGGTACTCGATTTCGGCAACCATGCACCCATATGACGACCTTTCTGATGCTCGGAAACGATGATGTTTCCTTCGATCGGATACCAGTTGGCATGCACATTGAAGGGCGACATGAAGATGGAAACCTGCAGTTTCTTCTCATGGAAATACTCGGTTTCCTCGGTGGGCTCGACCACCACTACGCGTCCGTCCGCCGGTGCGATGATGAAATTGGGGTCATCGATCTCCAACACACGTACAGGGCTGCGGAAGAAATAGGTCACAAAAACCAGCAGCATAGCCGTGAGGATGAGCGTGATAGCAAAAACCCAATGCGGCTGCACGTACAGATAGATCGGCACATTGATGATAAAAAGCAGCAGTACAGTGCCGGTGATCAGTCCGCGGCCCTCTCGGTGAATCCTTGGTGTTTTCATATTTTATTTTATTGACGATTTACAGATTTACGATTTACGATTTATTGACGATTGAGTTTTATTTACGATTGATAGCTAACATTCGTCTATTTTTATTGCCACATGGCGTACGGGAATTGGGCGAGCATTTCTGCTGCCTGATCAAGACCCGTTTGGAGCTTTTTCTCCACCATGAACTTGAACATAAACGGAATATCCGCTTTGACGGTCAGTTTGAGACGGGTGTCGGTCGGAGAGACTTCCTTCATCTGGATCCAGAAGTTGGCGTCCATAGGGATGCCTTCGGCTCCGAACTTGATGGTGTCGTTCTCAATGCGATCGACGATAGCGATGGTTATTTTCTGCGCCAAGCCGTCCACTTTAAAGCGAACGCGATCCGGCTCGATGTCCATTTCCTGAACTTTATCCTTCGGGATGAGATCTTTGACGCGTTCCAAGTTCTGTAAGTTACTCAGTACGCGATAGATCTGCTGCGCAGAGCAAGGCGCAGAGGTTATTTTGCTCTCGTATTTACTTTCACTCATAATCGTTTCTGGTATTTCTGTATTTCAAGGGATGTTTTGGTTATTCTGTTTTGTAACTCTTTGAGGTCGTGCATAACTATTTGTAAATGCTGCGCGCGTTCGAGCGCCTCGTGCGCGTTCTTTATGGCATTGGCCTCATCGGAGGACAGCCGTTTGCCGCTACGATAAACGAGCATCTCGGCTCCATCGTCTCTGACCATCACGCGCAGGTCGTACACTTTCTGATTCAGACGCTCAATCTTGACAACATAGTAGCCGTTGTCCTGATATTTCTCGTTCTTCTCATAGCTGAAGAGCGGCAGCAAAGAATCTGCCTGATGGGTAAGTGTCTCCATCTGCTCTTCGTAAAAGGCGAGGCTGCGCTGCTGCTCGACCAACGCCGATGAATCGCGCAGATGTTTCTCCGCGCGGAATTGCTCCACCTTAGAGGGCTTGTTGCACCCCGTCAGCAGAGCGGTAAGAAATATGAAAAATACATATTTTTTCATAATCGGCTGCAAAGTTACAACAAAAATTGCACATATGCAAATATGGAGGCATTTTTTTTCGCAAATAATTGCTTTTAGCAAGGAAAAAATAGATAGTGAGGCAAAAATTGCATATTATTTGCGAAAAAAAACGATAAATGCTTGCATATATCAAAAATTATTACTAATTTTGCAGCCGATTCGTGTACAGACACCTTGAAATCGACACGACGAAACATACAAAACAACATAATTAACAATTTTTTTACGTATGAAAAAAGGTTTATTTCTTAGCCTCATTGCTGCAGTAGCATTGTTGGCATCGTGTAACAAATCGTTGCCTAATCCGGAGCAACTTTCCGTTAACCCGAATCCGCTGGTTAAAGTAGGCGACAAGGTAGATGCGGACATCACCGGTACATTCCCTGAGAAGAAATTCGCGAAGAAGGGTGTACTCGTTGTTACCCCCGTGCTCAAATATGCGGGCAAAGAGGCAGTTGGCGAGGCCGTTACCTATGTGGGTGAGAAGGCAAAAGAGAACGGTAAGACCGTAAATTACAAAGCAGGTGGCAAATACACCCAGCACTGCTCGTTCACCTTTGAGCCGGAGATGGCTAAATCGGAGTTGTGGCTTCGTTTTGAGGCACGTGTGGGCAACAAGACCATTGAGATTCCTGAGATCAAAGTGGCTGATGGTGTGGTTGTAACCGACGAGTTGGCTGAGGCAGGTGACAATGAGTTGGCAGCTACCCCGGACAAATTCCAGCGTATTATTCAGGAGAACACTGAGGCAGACCTCATGTTCCTTATCCAGAGCGCAAACCTGCGTTCTTCGGAGACCCGTTCGGATGATGTAAAAGCGCTGCAGGCAGCTATCAAGGATGCTAACGCAGACGAGAAGAAAGCTATCAACAAACTGGAGGTTAGCGGTTACGCTTCTCCTGATGGTGGTATGGATCTGAACGAGAAACTGGCAAAGAACCGTCAGAAAGTAGCTCAGGACTTCCTCAAGAAGGGCATGAAGAAAGACAAAGTAAATGCTGAGATCGCAGAGAACATCACCGCAGAGGACTGGGATGGTTTCAAGGCATTGGTAGAGAGCAGCAACATGCAGGACAAGGATTTGGTTCTCCGCGTGCTGAAGATGTACACCGATCCTGAGGAGCGTGAGGCACAGATCAAGAACCTGAGCGCAGTTTACAAGACTTTGGCAGAGGAGATCCTTCCGGCACTCCGTCGCAGCCGTCTGATCTTGACGACCGACCTGATCGGTAAGAGCGATGATGAGATCGCAGCTCTGGCAAAGAACGATCCGACCAAACTGAGCGTTGAGGAGTTGCTCTATGCTGCTACTCTGACCAACGACAAAGCAGAGAAGAAAGATATCTATTCTAAGGCAGTAAATATCTACAATGACTACCGCGCATGGAACGGCCTCGGTCAGTTGTACTTCGATGAGGGTAACATCGCAGAGGCTCGTCGTTGCTACGGTAACGCACTGGGTATTCAGCCGAATGATCCGGACGTGAACTACAACGCAGGTATCGCAGCTATGGCAGATAACGACCTCGCAAAAGCTGAGGAGTATCTGGGCAAGGCAGCAGGTACGAAGGCTAACTTAGGCGCAGCTCTCGGTACGCTGTACACGAAGAAGGGTGACTACGCAGCAGCTAAGAAAGCTTACGGCAACACCGCAAGCAACAACGCAGCTGTTCAGCAGATCATTGACGAGGACTACGCAGCAGCAAGCCAGACTCTGAACAACGTGAAGGAGCCGAACGCAACTACCGCTTATCTGAAAGCTATCGTTGGCGCTCGTACGAACGACAAAGCTGCTGTTTACAGCAACATCAAGTCGGCTATTGCTCAGGACGCTGCTTTCAAAGAGCGTGCTGCTCAGGATATCGAGTTCGCTAAGTTCGCTGAGGATCCCGAGTTCCAAGCAATCGTTAAGTAAGAAATATGTCCGTACTTTTTCCCAAAGTACAGAAACCCCGCGAGTGGGACTATCGCCCCATTTATTACGACGAGGATAAAGAGGCGCGCAAGGATAAAAAACTTGCGCGTCTTCGTCGGGGTTCATTCCGAGAGGAGCACGAGAAGAACATGACCGAGCTGCGGAAGAAGAAACAATCGAAGTTAGTTTTCTGGCTTGCATTGCTCGGAATGCTTCTTTTCGCCTTTTATATTATATTGTAATACGCGCACTCACGCGCGAGAGAACATGGATATCATTCATCTATTACCGGACAGCGTAGCTAATCAGATAGCGGCAGGAGAAGTGATCCAACGTCCTGCATCGTGTCTGAAAGAGCTGGTGGAGAATAGCCTTGATGCGCAAGCCACGCGCATACAGGTGATCGTTCGCGATGCCGGTCGTACGCTGCTACAGGTGATCGATGATGGTATCGGAATGAGCGAGACGGATGCCCGTTTAGCTTTTGAGCGTCATGCGACAAGTAAGATACGCGAGGCGCAGGATCTGTTCTCCCTTCGTACAATGGGTTTCCGAGGCGAGGCGTTGGCAAGTATATGCGCTGTCGCTCAAGTGGAGATGACCACACGGCGCAAGGAAGACGAGACGGGTACGCTGATTGAGATACACGGTTCGGACGTAGTGCGTGAAGAGCCTTGCGTGTGTCCCGTAGGCACGAACATCAAAGTGAGCAACTTGTTCTTCAACGTGCCGGTAAGAAGGAAGTTTCTGAAAACGGATCAGACGGAGTTGCGTAACCTGTTGACGGAGTTTTACCACATTGTGCTGGTTTATCCGAAAGTCAGTTTCACGTTCGTTCATAACGACGAGATCCTATTAGAACTTCCGGCAGGCAGCGAGAAACAACGCATTGAGGCGATCTTCGGCAATCCGAAGAAGAATGTGTTTACTTCTT
>ONWR01000016.1 GCA_900321605.1 uncultured Bacteroidales bacterium
GCCCCCGAAAATTTTAATTTTTGGGGAGAGCAGAGGCACAAGTCGCCCGTCAATTTAGCGGAGCGGTATTGACCTTTGCGACCTTGTTGCCGAATGCGAATCTTTAGTTATTCTTTACCTATTCCTTATTTATTCCTTATTTATTAACGATACTACTATGGGAAAATTCACTATCAGTAACGGCATCGAAACGATCACCGGTGCCCTCATCACCTAATTGTCATTTAGAGTTGACAAAATGAACATTTTTAGCATTTATTTAGGATATTATTTGTTTATCTCAAAAAAAAGCAGTAACTTTGCGCCGCAAAACGCGGCGCTTTGTGCTTGTGTACTAATTCTTAGAATTAAAAATATAAAAAACATAATATTATGAAAAAATTATTTATTAAATTTTCAATGATGTTGTTCCTGCTCGCGATGAGCGTGAACGCAGCGTGGGCAGAAGAAGAAGTTAAAATCTATTTTGCTTCTTTAAAGGCTCAGAAATCTCCAGCTTCTACTGGCGATGGTTTGGTCAAACTTACATGGCTGGATATTTGCGGAAGACCTATGACGGTGGATCTGGCTAAGCAAATCAATTGGGCAGTGAATCAAGAGACATACGATTGGAAGAATCAGATGAGCGCTTTTCAAGGGCTCAATTTTATGTCAAAAGTGAACAATTGGGATTCTATTGCAGGCGCGAGGACATATGATGGAGAAGCGGAGACTGCTCAATTGTTAGGCGGAACACTAATTGCCATTGATGGTATGGAGCAGTATGCGGAAATCGGAAATAATGGTTCACAGGTTTACATGACATCATTTGTGTATTTTCATGCGGAGACAATGCCTGAAAATGGTTCATACCTTTCTGAGTGGACATTTACTGATCCGGCTATCTCGAGAATTGACACAGCTATGGGAGGCGATGTGAAAGGAGGTCTCTTGGGGCAATCAACTGGAAAGACTACTCCGAAATTAAGCCCTTGTTTTAAAGTTCTCCCTGATAAAATCAATAGCTCTTTATATAACCCGAATAATGCTGCAGCCATGGCTGCCGCATTTGCAAAAGCGAAAGAGGTAGCTGATACCCCGAATAACATATATGCAGTGTTTAAGAAATATTTGCTTTCTAACCCGGTAGCAACCAGTGCAAATATAGAGGCTGTAGAAAATGAACAAGCACATTTGACGGTTACCGTTGAAGTAAACGGAGATACTGCTTCCTTAGATGAGGCAGACTTTGGTACATTTGTTTTCAGTAATAACGGGAACGGCGAATGGTCTTACGATTTAGCTGCGGCTTGGGCGTCCAGAGAACCAGTTTCGGCGCAAAAGACAAGAATCACTATTCCGGTTACTTATACCTACAAGAATGGAGGATATGGTCTAAAGAATACAACGATGACAATCCGCATGGCGGGCGATGAGCCTTCTGTACTGAATGTCAATCTATCTGTTGATGCTTTGGATCCGAATCGCCCTGAGGCTTTCTTGTTAGAAGGTAAAGATGATGAGAATCCGGAAAGTGGAACTTTGGCAGAAATCCTTGCAATGGAGATTAGCGCTTATACCAATCCTATTCTGAAGCTGAATAAACCGGTTAATACTGCCCTCACTTTCGTCGGCAAAGACTTCACATTGGATTTGAATGGTAATGTCGCGCAGGCAATCACCATTTCAAGCGGTAACGTAACTATTGCATATAGTAAGTTTGGTGGTTCAGCTACTTGGCTCACCGTGAATGGAGGTAAAGCAATCCTCAACGGCGGTACGTTTGGTTCGCTAACTATCGGAGCAAATGGTACAGTAGAGCAGAATGGTGCTACCATAACCGGTGCAGCAACCAATGCCGGTTCGCTGACCACTACAGAAGGAGCTTTCAACGATGGTTTGACATCGAGCAAAACGCTTGTGCTTAATGGCGGTACGTTCAAGGGCGAAACAGCTGTAACCGTTTCCGGTGGTACGGCGGCTATCAATCGCGGTACGATAGAAGGTACAAACTATGGTCTCAAAGTAACTGATGGCACTGCGATTGTCAAGAAACTGGCCGCTATCAAGGGCGGAACGAATTCCGTACTTGCAGATGGTGGAACGGTCAATATAGAGTGCGGTAAGTTTGAAGGCGCACTCAGCGCGGTTACTACGTTCACTTCCGGTTATTTCAAAAATGCAAACGATACGGTAGGCTTGAGCGCTGGCAAAGAGTGGATGCAACTCACAAATGGTGTGGAATATAACGAGGGTTATCGCTATTTCTTGGGAACTGCTGAAACGGCTGTTTCTAACGGAGTAGGTGTCTGCCGTATAGGTAATGTGTCTTACGCTAAATTGGAGGATGCTATCGCATTCGCGAACAATAATCCGAATGTAGAGAATATCGTCATCTTCATGACCAACAACTACACCTTGCCTGCCGGTTATTATACACTTCCTGCTAATGCGACCATCGTAGTGCCGATGAGCGATACGCAGGCAAAAGAAGTGAACATGACTGCTCCGCGTGTAGTATTCAATGACCAACGTACCGAAACTCCGTATGTGGATATCCAGCCGAGCGAGTTCCGCCGTCTGACCTTTGCCAAGGGTGTGAACATGGATGTGTTTGGAGATATTGAATTGACCTGTTCGCAATACGCCAGCAACGAGGCTTATACCAGTCAACCGGTAGGTCCTTATGGTCACCTTGTGATGGAGGAAGGCTGTCATCTTACCTTGCAGTCTGGCTCGGAAGTACGTGCTTGGGGTTTTGTGACTGGTAAAGGTGAGATGGATGCCCGCCGTGGTGCAACAGTACGTGAGATGTTCCAATTGGGAGACTGGAAAGGTGCGATGACTTCAGTAGCTATTACCGGTTTGGTTACGTCAGATAATGAAGTTCTTTGTGGTATTGTTAAAAGTCAGGGTAATGTAGATAATTGCGATTACAGTGACAAGAAAATCTTCCCTGTCACCCAATACTTCATCCAGAATATCGAATCTCCGGTTAAATATCACCCAGGTTCGTTACTCTCCACTTCTGCTGCTGTTTCAGAAGGCCTTATGGGCATGAGTGTCTCCATGGCTGCAACGGATATTGGTATCATTGGTGTAAGCAGATCGAATACGGATTGCGATGTGGCTATCTTCTTAATGGATGAGAAAGCCGATGCAGACAATACATGGGTACGCAAATGGTATGATTCCGAAAACGATATCCAGGTATATGATGTCAATAGTGCCGCACATATCGGTTCGATGGTATTGGATATGGGTGATATTAATTTGCTGCAATTTGGTACTGTGCCTATTCGCTTGAACTCTGCGAAATTTGATTTGCCGCTTACTTGTAACTTTAAGATACACCTCCTTTCCGGAACGATGGACTTCCTGCAGAATACATCCCTATTGCCCGGTGCTGAAGTCGAAGTAGATAAAGAGGCTACGGTTACGGTGGCAATGGATCAAACTGAAAAGTCAGCTTATGAGGCATGGATTGATGGAGGAAAAGCAGGGGATGCTCCCGTGTCTTATACAGGTGCGCTCTATGTTTATGATGCCGAAGAATGGGATAAATATGCATACTGCAATGAGTGGAATGGATCGCAGATGGTTTCCGGAAAAGCTTATACCAAGACGGTGCGTTATGCTCCGTCATGGAAAGGTCGTCCTACCAAACGAAATGAACAAACGAAGCCTGCAGATGCAGCAATCAATGTACATGGTACGTTCATGACGGCTACAGGATTTGTATATACTTCCGAAAGCGGAGCAAATATCTTCTCTAATAACGAAGACGCTGGTACCTTTATTTTTAACGATGATGCGGTCAATGCCGGTACGCGGACTGTTTATAATGTGAAGGGCGTTAAAACATACGAGAGTCGGACGTTCTATCCGGCTCGTCTGAAACATGGTAATGGTGAGTACGAGGATACGGACGAAGCGGTTGCCGACTTGGCATACTGTTATCAAAATGACAGATGGTCCACGATGATTCAGGATGGCTGTTTCATGAAAGAGAACAGAGGCGGTATAGATATCTATTATGCAAAACCGCAGGAATATGTGGCTTTGGCAAACGGAATGACACCGAATGCTGATAATACCTATTCCGATGCAGACGGAGCAGGACGACTTTTCATTCTCATGGACGATTGCCAATGGTGGGAAGTAGAGAAAAAGGATAACCTCTACCACTGTATCCATCCCAATAATGATACCTATTACTATTTGAGAGTAGATACCCTGAATAAAGGTACAATTAATGAGTCTATTATGCAATACTGGGATGAGAAACGCTATACTATCACGTGGAAAAACTGGGATGGTACAGTTATCCTGACTAAGGACCAAGACGAAAGGATGAGTGGTAGTTATTCTGTTACCTATGGTACGATGGCAGAGTTCTTTGGAAAGAACCCGACGCGTGAGAAAACGATTGACTATACCTATGATTTCACCGGTTGGACTCCTGCGCTCGGTCCTGTTACCAGCGATGTGACTTATACGGCGACCTTTACTCAGAAACCGCGTATGTACACCATCATCTTCCAAAACGAAGGTGGTGTTGAGATTGAGCGTCAGTTCCTTACTCATAACGAGGTTCCTGTTTGCGAGAATGTTCCTACGAAAGTAGGTCATACCCTTGTTTGGAACCCGGCAATCGCTGCTGTTACCAAGGATACAACCTATGTGGCTACATGGTCGGAGGTACCGCCTACGGACTATGAAGTTACGTTCTTCGATTACGATGGTAAAACTCCGCTTCAGCAAAGTGATGTAGCAGTAGGCGCTATGCCGGAATATACTGGACCTACTCCGACAGGCAAGGCAACGTGGGCTGAAAAACAAAATAACAAAGAGTTCACCTATGTCTTCGATCATTGGTCTCCGGCTTTGGAAGAGGTATCGGCTACGAGCATCAAGTCGTACACAGCGGTGTATGCAGAGGTAGCAAAGACCTATACAATCAAGTTCGTAAAAGAAAACGGTGATCCGGCCGTTCCTGAGGATGTCATCGAGAGCCATCAATACCAATACGGCGAGACGCCGATATGCGCGAATATTCCGACTAAGGATGCTACAGCGCAATATACCTATACGCTACGATGGACACCGCAGATCCAGACCGTAATGGAAGATGCTAATTATACAGCTGTATTTGACGCAACAACGAATAAGTACACTGTTAGCCTTAAGGCAAATCCTTCCGGCGCATGTACGTTCACAGGCGCAGGCACATTTGATTATGGTACGACCGTAAATAATGTCGCTGTATCGTACGATGGAGATCAATATGAGTTCCAAGGATGGAGCGATTTGACGGGAGATGCAAAAATCGCATCTACACATGCGGCCTTCACTCTTACAGAGGATATTACCATCGTTGCTAACTTCCGTTATAAAGGTAATGATAAAGTAACTATCACATGGAAGAGCGAGGATGGTAGCGCTACTCTTGGTACCAGCGAGCCGAAAGTAAATGCTGCTACTATCTATACCGGCGCTATACCGACCAAAACCGCTACTGCCCAGTACACATATACTTTCGACGGTTGGACGACCGCGCCCAACGGTGCCGGTACGTTCTATAAGAACAACATGACGCCGAAAGCTACTGCCAATGCAACTTATTATGCGCATTTTGCTGCTACGGAAGTCATCATGGAGGTTGGTTTGGGTCAGGCGCAGAATATTGCTGAGGAAACTACCGTGAACCAGCTGATTCTGAACTCCAACGGAACGGTTTCCGGCCAGTTGACAGGTAACCTTAATGATCTTCTTAATGTCACGGGTGTTTGCTATTACGACCTGACCGGAACATTCAAGGCTGGCAATTGGTATGCAGTAGCTGTACCTTGGCAAGTAACGGCAAGCGACATCCGCGCTAATGGCAATGCACTCTCGCTGATGAGTGGCGATTATCTCGCATACTACGATGGCTCTGTTCGTGCAACACAGGGCAAGGTAGATGCTTGTTGGAAGTACTTGTCGAATAGTAATGTACTCGTTCCGGGTCGTCTCTACATGCTCTATCTGCAGAACGATGCATCCGTACTCCGATTCCCGAAGACATCAGGAGCACCGATTCTTACATCAGAAACCAACGTCTCAACGTATGGATCGGCTGAACCGACGAATGCTAACTGGAATGGTATAGCTAACCCGGCTATCTTCTACGCGTACCTTAATAATACCGGTGCTTCTGTTGGACAGGTATTCAATGCTGCTTCGCAGAGCTACGAACCGGTCGCTTTGAGCAACAAACTGATAGTGGCAAAACCGATCTTCGTGCAGGCTACTAACAGCGGAAAGGCTTCGGCTGTTACCACTCCTCCGGCACCGGCTCCTGTTCGGCGCAATGTAGTAGATGAGACTCTGAAAGCAGAATTCCAAGTGGAGATAGCTTCCTATGGCAGAATGCAGGATCGTCTCTTCATCCGTACCAATGATAATAAAGAAGCCGATACCTATACGCTCGGTCAGGATGTCCTGAAATTCGGTATAAGCAATTCGGTGGCACAGATGTGGGTGAACCGCTATGATGCGAAATTGTGTATGAATACAGTAGTTCCGTTCAATAATGTAGCTGAGTTCCCGCTTAGCATTTTTGCTTCGAGAGCTGGTGAGTACACAATCTCTAAAGTCAAATCGAAAATGTCAAAAGAGTGTGATCTCTATCTGACTCGCAACGGAGAAGCTATCTGGAATCTCTCGGAGAGCGACTATGTGATGACTCTGGAGCAAGGTACAACAGACGAGTACGGTCTGCGCGTCAGCGCGAAAGCACCGCAAGTGGCTACGGGTATGGACGAAGCAGTGGTAGATGCACAAGGTGAAACCCAAAAAGTGCTTATTGATAACAAGGTCTTTATCATCCGTGGCAATAACGTCTATAGCATCGATGGTCAATTAGTTAAATAAATGTCGAAATACCGTAATATCGCAATACCGATATTCGCCATTTAAACGAAACAGCATTATGGAAAAGAAAATATATATCACTCCCCTTATAGAGGTGGAGCAAATCAATTTGAGTAAGTGTTTGTTGGACGGGAGCCCTGTTACGCCTAGTCCTACTCCGGTACCGCCACACCCGGGTGCCCCTATGCACCGCACACCTGTCTTCTAAATGGATTTGTATCGTGCATTGATGCACGATCAATCCCATCATTTGGTACCGAAAAGCGTCCTTACTACAAGGGCGCTTTTCGGTTGAATGATCATTATATTCATCTTTCGCGCATCCTTGCGCGAACCCAAGAATCATTTTGCATCTTTCGCGCATATTTGCGCGAATTTAACGAATTTTTAATTTTTAATTTATAATTTTTAATTCTTTTCTTGCACATATGCAAAAAAAGCAGTACCTTTGTGCCCGTAATTAAATCTACGTCATATGAAAAAGATCGTTGTTTTTACCGGTGCAGGAGTGAGCGCCGAAAGCGGACTTGGTACCTTCCGAGACAGTGATGGACTGTGGGAACAGTACCGTGTAGAAGATGTGTGTACGCATGAAGCATGGTTGAGAAACCCGCAGTTATGCGTCAAGTTCTATAACGACCGTCGTCGTGATGCCCTTGCAGCGCAGCCGAATGCTGCCCATATAGCGATCGCTAAGCTCCAACAGGTCTTTCCTGATACGCAGATCATCACTCAGAACATTGATGACCTGCACGAGCGGGCAGGGGCGAAGAACGTGGTGCATCTCCATGGCGAGATCACCAAACTGCGCTCCTCTATCAATGAGACCGCTACCGTTCCTCTGGAGGGCTGGGAGCAGCACTACGGCGATAAACACCCCGATGGCTCGTTATTGAGACCGTATATCGTGTTCTTTGGCGAAGGTGTACCGTATTTTGACGAGGCATGCCGCATCGCTTCTACTGCGGACATCATGATCGTTGTAGGCACGAGTCTGAATGTCTATCCCGCTGCCTCGCTGCTGCACTATACCAAACCCGGTATCCCTGTCTATTTCGTTGATCCGGGACAACCTGAGTTCGGCGTTTGGGCGGATCATATCACCCATATTAAGAAAAAAGCCACAGAAGGCGTTCCCGAACTCGTGGAGAAGTTAATTAATAATGAGGATATTTAAGCGAATCATAATTTGGTTAGGCGTCATGGCGGTACTCACCATGCTCGCCATGGGCGCATGGATAGCGGTCAACGGCAACTCGCAAACGACGGAAGGACTCAAATGGTTGCAGTTCTTTCAGACCGTAGGTACCTTCCTGCTGCCACCTATCATCTGCGCATGGTTCTGGAGTGATAACCATCGTCCTTTCGAGTGGTTGAAACTCAACAAAAGAGCTGACGGAGGATCTTTCGTTTTAGCGATAGGCATCATGGTGTGTGCTATTCCGGCTATCAATCTCTTAGCCGACCTCAACAACCGTATCGAATTGCCGGATTCTCTCGATTTCATCGAAGAAAAACTGCGTGCCATGGAGGCGTCCGCTGCCGTGCTGACGGAGCGATTCTTGCAGACGGATACCATCGGCGGACTGTTCATAAACATCGGTCTGATGGCGCTTCTGCCTGCTCTTTCAGAGGAACTCACGTTCCGTGGTACGCTCCAACAGACTCTTGCAGACGGTCAGAAACCCACTACCGCCATCTGGGTGACCGCTTTCATCTTCTCGGCAATACATATGCAGTTCTACGGATTCATCCCGAGGATGCTGATGGGAGCGATGTTCGGTTATATGTTCGTCTGGACCGGCAGTCTCTGGATACCGATGGTGATGCATTTTGTCAACAACAGTCTTGCGGTGCTCTTCTATTATTTTTGGGGACAGTCCGATGCCGGTCAGTCCGTGCCGGAGACAAAAAATATCGCCGACACGATCGGTGCCGGCGATACATGGTGGATAGGCGTTCTCAGCCTCCTTATTACATGTCTGGGTCTACTAAGATTCTACCGCAGAACTCGCACACGAGGATTTTCTTGCGCGTGCGGATATCCAACTGACGCTGTGCAGGGATCTTAGCGTGGCAACCACCGCAGGAGTCACGCTCCACCTTTACTACTGCCAAACCATTACGTGCGTTCTTACGAATACGGTTGAAGGCTGCCAGCAGACGCTCGTCAATCTTTTTCGACAGATCAGCTGCTTTGAGCATCAACGACTCCATCTCAGCTTTGGTCTCTGCTAAGATCTGATCCAACTCCGAACGTTTCTGGTTCAAGTCCACCGTACGCTCTTCAATCATTTTGGTGGTGCTGGTTTTGTCTGCGATACGAGCCTCTAACTCCTGCGTGAAGTGTTTGATCTTACGCTGCGAAGCCTCGATCTCCAGCTCCTGATACTCGATCTCTTTGTTCAGGTTGTCGAACTCGCGGTTGTTACGAACGGAGTTCTGCTGCTCTTTGTAGCGCGAGATAGACGCATTCGCGTTCTCGGTACGTACGCGGTGATCGGAGATTTGGGTCTCACACTCTTTGATCTCATTCTCGATATTGGTCAGACGGGTCTTCAGACCTTCCACTTCGTCCGACATATCTTTCACTTCTTGGGGCAATTCGCCTGCCAGAATTCGCAACTCGTCGATCTTTGTATCCACTTGCTGCAAGTCGTAGAGCGCTTTGAGCTTGTCCTCTACGGTTAGTTCTTTTACTCTTGCCATAATATAGTTGTTTAATTTTTAATTCTTAATTCTGAAATCTTAATTCTGAAATCTTAATTCTGAATTCTTACTTGAATCGCCGTTCTGTCTTGCTCGCTGATGATACATCTCAGTCCTATTGGCTCCAATATATCCCGGAATATCTCCCGTGCATGCCTCTCGGAGTACCAATGGTCGATGTCAAGCAGTCCGATCCGTCCTTCTGCGTCTTGGAACTCATGGTATTTGCAATCGGCAGTGATATACACATCGGCGCCCTGTCGGATAGCTTCATCGATAAATTCAGCCCCCGAACCACCGCATAAAGCTACGGTTTCAACGGAACTTTTCGCCGCACGCGTGTATCGCACGTACGTACAATTTAGTGTATCGTGTACATGCGTGATAAAAGCATCATACTCCATCGCCTTAGGCAACCGTCCAATGACGCCCAAACCGGTCTCAGGACTTTCTCCCAGCACCAATATCCTGTAGTCTTGTATTCCCAATTTATCTGCCAGACGAGTATTGATGCCGCCGATGACGCTATCCAAACTGGTATGGGCGCTATAGATAGCGATATTATGCTTGATCGCTATCTCCACCACACGCGCCTGCGGCGTCTGACCGCAGAGTTGTTTAAGACCATGAAAAAGAAGGGGATGGTGACTGATGATCAGTTGACAACCACATATAATAGCCTCATTGACCACATCCTCCGTGATGTCTGTGGTCAAGAGAACGGACTCTATGTCACGTCCTGTGTCACCTACCTGCATTCCCGAGTTATCCCATTTCTCTTGGGCACTCCGTGGCGCTACAGATTCTATGCTATGGATAATCTCCCTGAGGAGCACTTATTCTTTTTCTTCAGCTTCTTCTTGGATGCTGAAATCGGTAATACCTGCTTTTACAAGGATGTTGTACCATTGAATCAGTTTACGGATGTCAGAAGGATAAACGCGGTCTCGATCCCAGTTAGGCAGCACCTCGTCAAACCAAGCCTGCAACTCTGCATTGCTTGCTTTCTTCGGATCCATGGCTACCGGCTTCAAACCCTCTTTCTTGCCTGCATTGGTCAGCACTTCGCTTAACGAGATATCATCTGCGTCCGTGAACATCGACACATCGCTCAGCGCTACGATCTTATCACGCGCATAGGTCGGCATACGTTTACCGTCCACCAGACTCTCTACAATCAGCATGTTGTTGCCGCGACTTACCAATTTATACAAACCCGGTTTACCGGTAATAGCAAGAATTTCTCTTAACATAATTATATTCAGTTTTCAAAATCGGGTGCAAAGGTACAACAAAATTTTCAAATATGCAAGTATTTGACCAAAATAAATCGTTTTTGACACGTATTTTGATAAATACGCATAAAGTTCGCGTGCTTGCGTAGGTGTACGAAAATGTGGAAAAATTGACGGAAATGACGCAAAGTGACGCGCGCACTTGCGTACATCGTTTTTTTTTAGTAACTTTGCACCGCAAAACATACGCACGTTAATTTTTAATCATTTAATACTTAAAACTATGGCAAAAAAGGCTTTGAACAAGTGGACCGCGCCGAAGAGCGTCGCTCCCGAGAAAATCATTCAGTTTGGTGAAGGTAACTTCCTCCGCGCTTTCGTGGACTGGATTGTATGGAACATGAACGCAAAAACCAACTTCAACGGTTCGGTAGCTGTTGTACAGCCTATTGAAAAAGGTATGGTAGAGTGGCTCAATGGACAGGACTGCTTGTATCATGTGAATCTGCAGGGTCGTTTGAAAGGTGAGGCTGTGAACTCCTTGGAGCGTATCGACGTCATCAGCCGCGCCCTCAACCCATACACCCAAAACTGGGCATTCATGGCGCTCGCTGAGCAGCCGGAAATCCGTTTCGTCATCTCTAACACCACCGAGGCTGGTATCACTTTTGATGACAGCTGTAAGTTCACCGACGCTCCCGCTTCTTCCTATCCGGGTAAGCTCGTACAGCTCCTCTTCCGCCGTTATAAGACCTTCAACGGCGATCCGACCAAGGGTCTGATCTTCATGCCGTGTGAGTTGATCTTCCTCAACGGTCACCACCTCAAGGATTGTATCCGTAAGTACATCGAGTTGTGGAAAAATGACTTCGGAGCTGACTACGCTGGATTCAAAGAGTGGTTCGAGAAATACAACTACGTTTGCGCTACCCTCGTGGATCGTATCGTACCGGGATTCCCGCGCAAGGACATCGCTGAGATTCAGGAGAAAGTAGGTTACAACGACAATCTCGTTGTACAGGCTGAGATCTTCCACCTCTGGGTAATCGAGAAACCGGAGAATATGTCGATTGCTGAGCTCGAGGCTGAGTTCCCGGCTAACAAAGCCGGTTTGAATGTCCTCATCGCTGAGAGCGAAAAACCGTACCACGAGCGTAAGGTGACCCTCCTCAACGGCCCGCATACCGTTCTTTCACCGGTTACCTACCTCTCCGGTGTGAACATCGTTCGCGATGCTTGCAACCACGAGATCCTCGGTAAGTACATCCACAAAGTGATGTTCGATGAGCTCCTCGAGACGCTCAACCTGCCGAAGGACGAACTGAAGGCTTACGGCGAATCCGTACTCGAGCGTTTCAACAACCCGTACGTAGATCACCAAGTGACCTCTATCATGCTGAACTCCTTCCCGAAATTCGAGACCCGCGACCTGCCGGGCTTGAAGGTGTACTTAGAGCGCAAGGGCGAGCTGCCGAAGGGTCTCGTGCTCGGTCTGGCTGCTATCATCGAGTACTACAAGGGCGGTGTTCGCGAGGACGGCGCTCCGATCCAGCCGAACGATGCACAGGAGATCATGGATCTCTTGAAAGACCTTTGGGCTACCGGCGATACCCGCAAGGTGGCAGAAGGTGTACTGGGCGCTACCGACATCATCTGGAAAGAGAGTAAAGAGGACCTCAACAAGATCCCGGGTCTGACCGACATGGTGGTTAAATTCCTCGATGAAATCGCAGCAAAAGGCATGCTCGAAACCGTTAAAACAATTTTATAATCCTTCGTAATTACGAAATTACGTAATGACGTAATCCCGAAAGAATTATGACCAATATTCTTAAAATCAATCCGGCGGATAATGTGGTGGTAGCAATACAACCGCAATCCGCCGGTGCGGTTATTGAGGTGGACGGCAAGCAGATCACCGTTCTGGAGGACGTGCCCGCCGGCCACAAGATAGCCATCAAGGATCTCGCAGAGGGCGAGAACGTGATCAAGTACGGTTTCCCGATCGGGCATGCCAAAGAGGCTAAGAAAGCCGGTTCGTGGATGAACGAGAAAAACATCAAGACCAACCTTGCGGGGCTCTTGGAATACGAGTATCACCCCAAAGAGGTTGTTTTGAACATCCCCGACGAGGGACGTACGTTCATGGGTTATCGCCGCAAAGACGGTCAGGTAGGTATCCGTAACGAGGTGTGGATCATCCCGACCGTAGGTTGCGTGAACGGCATCATCGAGAAATGTGCCGAGCGCCTCCGTCAGGAGACCGGTGCGGACAATATCTTCGCATTCAAGCATAACTACGGCTGCTCGCAGCTTGGTGACGACCACGAGAATACGAAAAAGATCCTGCGCGACATGATCCATCACCCCAATGCAGGTGCTATCCTCGTTGTCTCGCTCGGTTGTGAGAACAACCAGCCGGATGTCTTCAAGGAGTTCTGCGGCGAGATTGACGAAGATCGTATTAAGTTCGTCACAACTCAGAAGATACAGGGCGATGAGGTAGAGTACTGCATGCCTATCCTGCGTGAGTTATACACCAAGACTCTGCATGACAAACGTGTGGAAGTGCCTCTAAGCGAGCTGCGCGTAGGTCTCAAGTGTGGCGGTTCGGACGGCTTCAGCGGCATCACCGCTAACCCGCTCCTCGGCGTACTGAGCGATTGGCTCGTAGCCCAAGGTGGAACGACGGTTCTGACCGAAGTGCCGGAGATGTTTGGCGCAGAGACGATCTTGATGGATCGTTGCGCTAACCGCCATCTCTTCGACCAGACGGTACACCTCATCAATGATTTCAAGGACTATTTCCTCTCACACGGTGAGCCGGTCGGTGAGAACCCCTCTCCGGGTAACAAAGCCGGTGGTATCTCGACCTTGGAGGATAAAGCCCTTGGTTGCACCCAGAAATGTGGTAAGTCCCTCGTTCGTGGTGTGATGGCTTACGGAGAGCGTCTCCAAGTGAAAGGTCTGAACCTGCTTTCTGCTCCGGGTAACGACCTCGTTGCTTCGACCGCTTTGGCTTCCTGCGGATGTCACATGGTGCTCTTTACCACCGGTCGCGGTACGCCGTTCGGCACCTATGTACCGACCATGAAGATCTCTACCAACTCGGCGCTCTATAACAACAAACCGAACTGGATTGATTTCAACGCCGGTGTTATCGCCGAAGGCGAACCGATGGAGCAGGTAGCTAAACGCTTTGCGGACTACGTCATCGAGGTGGCTAATGGTGCCAAGACTAATAACGAGAAGAACGGTTATCACGAGATCTCCATCTTTAAGAATGGTGTAACGCTCTAAACAGAGTTTGTACCAGCGAAAAAAATCGCTCCTTATCGGGGCGATTTTTTCGTATTAGTACTCACTACTATTAGAAGATCAACTGTGCTAATAGGTATGCCACTCGCCTTCTCCGTTACCTTATCTATCTGAATACCGGCGTCAGCGAGCTGCTGGGCTGAGATCATCACGCCATCGACCAGTTCTACCGGCTCTGCGCCCTTGATAGCTTTGATTGTATCGTAGTCAGGCAGCAGATTCGGGAAGATAGCAAAATTGATGATGAGCAGCAATGCGCCATCATGATTAACATAGGTATATAGATTTAAATCCGCCGTAAAATTACAAAAAATATCTCACACATGCAAACAAATAGTCAATTTTTTTATCTATGGTACATTTTTTTTTGAAAATGAAGCTTCTCTCTTGCATATTTCTCTAAAAAACAGTAACTTTGCACTCGCTTTACAAACATCATCCAAACAAACCATTTAGAGATATACCTATGCGTCTAAGATCATTCCTATTGAGCCTTTTTTACCCGCGCACGTGCCCGATGTGCGAAGAATATATAGGTGAGTGTGAGGCGGGAAAGGAGATCCCGAATGGTAGTTTGTGCCCTCAGTGTTTAGCGGAACTGCCGCGTACAGAACAAGCGGAAATACGGGAGAACCTGACAGAGATGGCGCTTACACGTACCAATTCTCTTATCGTTCGTGATCCGGGACAACAGATGGTGAGGGTCAAGAAAGCGATGCATTTGGTGCGCGCGGCTGCTTTTCTTTTCTTTGACAAAGAGAATCCTATTCGGGACGTCGTTCATATTATGAAATATAAGGATCGTCCGGAGATTGGTTACCAACTCGGACGGCAGGCAGCGATGGAGATGCAGTACGCGGATTTCTTCGATGAAATCGACGTAATTGTACCTATGCCGCTCCATCCGAGACGTATGGATGAGAGAGGGTATAATCAATCGGAATATATTGCCCGAGGTATCAGTGAGGTTACCGGCATACCGGTAGATACCACCCATGTGACCCGCATCAAGAATACGCCTCAACAGGCTAAGCAGCGAGGCCGCGACCGTAAAGACAATGTAGAAGGAGCTTTTGCTGTCAATCATCCGGAGCAGATGTACCATAAGCATATTCTGTTGGTTGATGATTTGATGACTACCGGTGAAACCGCCAAATCGTGCCTCCGTGCCATGAAACGTTTTAGGGATGCTAAGTTCTCCGTCTTCGCCCTCTGCAAAGCGCGATAAATTGACTAAAAAGATAGAATGAGTACAAAAAATTTGCATATATGCAATTTTTGTTGTATCTTTGCACCCGCATCAATAATAACTAAACACATATGTATTCAGAACGAGACAGAAAAGGCCCGTCGCTCCGACGCGGATCCATTGAAGTAGTGTGCGGTTCGATGTTCTCCGGCAAGACGGAAGAACTCATCCGCCGCATGAAACGCGCTAAGTTTGCCAAACTACGTGTAGAGATTTACAAACCCGCTATCGATGTGCGTTATAGCGAGGAGGATGTAGTCAGCCATGACCGCAATGTGATTCAATCTACACCGGTGGACAGCAGCCAGAATATCCTGCTGATGGTCGATGATATCGATGTCGTGGGTATTGACGAGGCGCAGTTCTTCGATATGGGTATTGTGGATGTATGCCGGCAGTTGGCGGATCGTGGTATCCGCGTGATCTGTGCCGGTCTGGATATGGACTTCAAGGGCGTACCTTTCGGTCCGATGCCAGCCCTGATGGCGATTGCTGATGATGTATATAAGACACATGCTATCTGCGTCAATTGCGGAGACTTAGCTTGGGTGAGCCATCGTCTCGTAGCTTCCGACAAACGTGTGCTGCTTGGCGAAACGGACAGCTATGAACCCCTCTGCCGTGAGTGCTATAACAAAGCCGTGGCTTTGGAAGGTTAATGGCGAAAGGTTAGTGGATTAGGGGTTAGAGGATGAGAGGATGAGAGGATGAGAGGATGAAAGGAATATGGGATATTAATTTTTAATTTTTAATTTTGATTTATCACCTACATTGATATCATATTGCCCCTTGCTATCCGGGATTGCTATACGTATAGCGTGCCGGATGGAATGGATGTACCTGCACCTGGTACACGAGTCATCGTGCCACTGATGAAAAAAGAGGTGAGGGGGGTTGTCTTACGCGAACATACGGAACCGATAGACAAGTCCTTTGAGGATAAGATTCGCCCGATTTCATCGGTAGTGGAATCGGCTCCGACGGTGTCCAAAGAGCAGTTGGATTTGTGGCAATGGATGAGCGGGTATTATATGTGTACGCTGGGTGAAGTGATGTCAGCTGCTCTGCCTAAAGGATTGGATAACCGACTTGTGAATCCGCCACAACGCCGCCGCATGACTCTCAAACCTTATACCGGTCCCATTGAACCTATGCACGAACTCTCGTCTGCACAGGCAAAATGTGCCGATGAAATCGAATGTTTCTGGCATTCCCGTAAGCGGATTGTCCTGCTTCATGGCGTGACCTCCAGCGGGAAAACGGATATCTATATCCATCTCATAGAGGAGCAGCTTCAGCAGGGTAGGAATGTGCTCTATCTTGTGCCGGAGATCGCGCTGACAACCCAATTGACCACCCGTCTGCAGGCGATCTTTGGAGACAGGTTGATGGTGTATCACAGCCGTTTCACGGATGCCGAACGTGAACAGTTGTATCATGCAGCAGCTAAGAGCGAGCCGCATGTAGTGCTCGGAGCGCGCAGCGCTGTCTTCCTTCCGGTGCCCAATATAGGTCTTATCATCGTGGATGAGGAGCATGAACCGAGTTATAAACAAGCGGAACCTGCGCCTCGTTATCATGCTCGCGCTGCGGCTATCATGTTAGCACAGTCGTATGACGCCAAGGTGCTCTTAGGTACGGCTACACCCTCGGTGGAATCGTACTTTTTGGCACTCAAAGGGGTGTATGGGCTGGTTTCTTTGACGGAGCGGTTCGGAGGTGCCGAGTTGCCGGATATTCACCTCATTGACCTCCAGCGCCAGTATACGCGCAAGGAGATGTACGGTCATTTCAGCGATCCTTTGGTAGAACGTATTAGGCAGACTCTGGCGGATCATAAGCAGGTCATTCTGTTTCAGAACCGCCGTGGATATGCACCGCAGATACAGTGTACGTCTTGCGGTCAACCGCCCCGATGCGTGCAATGCGATGTGCCGATGACGCTGCATAAAAGGGAGAACGAGTTACGTTGCCATTACTGCGGCTACCATACACCCGTTCCTCCTGCTTGTCCCCATTGTGGGGGAGAGATGAAGATGATAGGATTCGGTACCGAGCGCATCGAAGATGAGATACAGACCCTTTTCCCGCAGGCTCGTGTGCTGAGAATGGATCTGGATTCTACCCGTAATAAATCCGCCTATCAGGATATCATCAATGCGTTTGCCAACCATGAGTGCGATATATTGGTCGGCACGCAGATGATCACCAAAGGGCTCCATTTTGATGACGTCCGTCTGGTGGCGGTGCTGAATGCTGATCCGCTCTTTAATCAGCCGGATTTTCGTGCCTATGAGCGGGCATACCAGATGTTGGAGCAAGTGGCAGGACGAGCCGGACGCAAAGGTGCGAAAGGGGAAGTGTGGATTCAGACTTTTGATACCGCCAACAAAGTCTTGGACTTTGCCCGTCATCATGATTACGAAGCGCTCTATCGTCAGCAGATAGGCGAGCGAAAATTGTTTAATTATCCGCCGTTCTACCGCGTCATCCGTCTTCAGATGCGGGATCATAGCGGAGTACGCGTACAAGCGTATGCTACGCAGCTCCAAACTTATCTGAAGCAGATTTTCGGTCCTCGCGTGTCTGCGGTCATCGTTCCTTTTGTAGAGCGCGTACAGGCGTACACATTACGCGAGTTGACGCTGCGCATCGAGAGCGGTGCTAATATGGGAGAAGCTAAACGCCGATTGAGAGAGGCAATAGATCATATTTCCTCGGTTTCAACGAATAAAAATGTGAAAGTCATTGTGGATATCGATCCGCAATAATCTAAAATCTAAAATCTGAAATCTGAAGTCTGAAATCTGATTACTATATATGATAGAAGAATCGAAACGCAGAGTAGCGTATATCAATGAGATGATCGAAAGCGGTCATGCGGCAGAACTGGTAGCCGAAGGCGAAGCCTATCATGCGCAGCAGTTGGCACGTATAGCCGATGAGATTTGTGCGCGCGGAGCGCGAGTAGTGCTGATAGCCGGTCCGAGTTCGAGCGGAAAGACCAGTACCAGCCATAAACTGTGTCTGGAACTGCTCTCGCACGGCAAACAACCGGTAGCGCTTTCTTTGGATAACTGGTACCTCAACGGCACCCTCACCCCTCTCAAAGTGGACGGAACGAAAGACTATGAGTCTGTCTATGCGATCGACCTCCAACAACTGGAAGAGGATCTCAAAGCACTTGTTGCCGGTAAGGAGATAGCCCTGCCGACTTTCAATTTTGCCGAAGAGCGACGCGAATATCCCGGTGAGACGTTGGCGCTGGAGAAAGAGGCAGTCTTGGTGATGGAGGGTATTCATGCCCTTAACCCTATTCTGACTCGTCATCTCAGCGATGCGGAGAAATATAAGATCTTCGCTTCTCCGATGAGCCCCGTGTCGTTGGACGGTGAGACGTGGATTCCGACTGCCCAGCATCGTCTCTTACGCCGCATGAGCCGTGATTTCCGTACGCGCGGTAAGACACCGCAGCAGACGATAGCCGGGTGGCAGGATGTGCGTGAGGGCGAGATCAAATGGATTGAACCTTTCCGCAATGAAGCAGATGCGGAGTTTGATACTTCGATGCTCTATGAGGTGCCGGCTATCCGTTATGCCGTTGAGGCGGCGTTGCAAACCGTACCCGCATCGGCGGATGAATATAAGGTCGCAGAGCAGTTGTTGTACTACCTCAGTTTCTTCGAAGGATTAGAGGCGTCTTTTATCCCCAGAACATCTATTTTACGCGAATTTATAGGCGGAAGTCAGTTCAATGTGGCCTAATTTTGCACTTTTTTACATAAAAATGCAAAAAAAATGCCAAAAAATTTGTGTATGTCAGAAAAAAGCAGTACTTTTGCACCCGCTTTCTGAAAAAATCAGAATAGGAGGGTGTTTTGAACCCCGAAAATTTGATTTCTAAGAAACGCATGGCGGGATAGCTCAGCTGGTTAGAGCGCATGATTCATAATCATGAGGTCCCCAGTTCAATCCTGGGTCCCGCTACAAAACCACCGCACGGTGGTTTTGTATTTGATAATGAATCCAAAAGAGAGTGTGTCATTTCGATTGACACACTCTCTTTCAAATTTCAAATTTCAAATCTCAAATCTCAATCCCCCTTATCCCACTTGGCATCCGTTCTTGACGGGAGCGGAGACGGTGGTGACAACGAGTTTGCCATCTGCATCGACTGCCGAGAGGATCATACCTTGCGACTCGATACCCATCATCTTACGTGGCGGGAAGTTGGCGATGAACAATACCTGTTTGCCTACCAGCACGGACGGATCGGGGTAACTCTGTGCGATACCGGAGAGGATCGTACGTCCGCCCATACCGTCGTCCAGACGGAACTGCAGCAGACGGTCAGACTTCTTCACGTTTGAGCACTCCAAGACGGTAGCTACGCGGATGTCCGCCTTGTCGAACTCATCGATTGTGGTGGGCGCTTTGATCTCAGTCGGACGCCAGTTCTTGAGAGCTTCGGCTTTAGCGGCTTCTTCGTTCTCTTTCTTGATACGCTCCAGACGATCAAGTTGCCTCTGAATAGCGGAGTCTTCTATTTTCTCAAAGAGCAGTGATACTTCGCCTAATGGTTGACCTTCTTTGAGCATGTCAATACGACCTAAATCATTCCATCCGAAGGAGTCATCCAATTGTAACATCTTTTTCAGTTTCTCGGAGCTGAACGGCAGGAACGGCTCGAAAGCAAGCGATAGGTTCGCTGCTATCTGGAGTGCTACGTGCAGCACGGTAGCGGTACGGTTCATGTCGGTCTTGGCGAGTTTCCAAGGCTCGGTATCCGCGAGGTATTTATTACCGATGCGAGCGAGGTTCATTGCCTCTTTCTGTGCATCGCGGAAACGGAAATCATTGAGCAGGTCTTCGAGCGTAGCTTTGACGTTCTTGAACTCCTCAATAGTCTGTTTGTCATACTCGGTCAGTTCCCCGCACGCAGGCACGCGCCCGTTAAAATATTTAGTAGTGAGCACGAGTGCGCGGTTGACGAAGTTACCATAGATAGCTACCAGCTCATTGTTGTTACGCGCTTGGAAATCCGCCCAAGTGAAGTCATTATCCTTGGTCTCCGGCGCATTAGCGGTGAGCACATAACGGAGGACGTCCTGCTTTCCGGGGAAATCATCGAGATACTCATTGAGCCAAACCGCCCAGTTGCGGGATGTGGATATCTTGTCGCCTTCGAGGTTAAGGAACTCGTTGGACGGCACGTTATCAGGCAGGTTATAGCCCTGCGCCTTGAGCATAGCAGGGAAGACGATGCAGTGGAAGACGATGTTGTCTTTTCCGATGAAATGGATCATACGGGTATCGTCCTTCTTCCACCATTTCTGCCAATCGCCGTATTTCTCAGGCTGCGCCTGACACAGCTCAATTGTATTGGATATATAGCCGATAGGCGCATCGAACCATACGTAGAGCACCTTACCTTCTGCACCTTCTACGGGTACCGGGATACCCCAGTCTAAGTCACGTGTCACAGCACGCGGCTTGAGACCGCCGTCTAACCATGACTTACATTGCCCATAGACGTTCGGTCGCCATTCCTTATGCTTATTGAGGATCCAGTCCTCCAACCATGCCTGATACTGATCCAGCGGGAGATACCAATGCTTGGTGGCTTTCTTGGTGAGGGCGTTACCGGTCTCGGCGTTATAGGGATTGATGAGCTCATCCGGCGAAAGGGTAGCGCCGCATTTCTCACATTGGTCGCCATACGCACCGAGCGAGTGACAGCGAGGACACTCCCCTCGGATATTACGATCGGTCAGGAAATGACCTGTCTCCGGATCGTAGAATTGTTCGCTGGTCTCCTCAACAAACTGACCGGCATCGTACATCTTGCGGAAATAGTCCGCTGCAAACTGATGATGGATGTCGGATGTCGTACGCGAATAGATGTCAAACGACACACCGAAATCGGCAAACGAACGCTTGATGAGCGTATGGTAGCGATCTACCACTTGTTGGGTGGTGATACCCTCTTTACGGGCACGAATGGTGACGGGAACACCATGTTCATCCGAACCGCAAACAAAGAGTACTTCCTGACCCTTGAGACGAAGATAGCGGGCATAGATGTCCGCGGGAACATACACGCCTGCGAGGTGGCCGATATGCACCGGACCGTTCGCATAGGGCAGTGCTGCAGTGATTAAAGTGCGATTAAATGCCATATTTTGTGTAATTTTTATACTAATTTGCAAAAAAAACGTTTATTTTCTTGCGTATGTCAAAAATTTTCATTACTTTTGCAGCCGCAAAAGACCACTTGTACCTTTCTTCGAAATCGAAATCGGGTGCAAAGGTACAACAAAAAATTGAAAAATACAAATTATTCCGTGAAAAAACATAAAACATATGGAATTATTTTGCTCGCGTTGCTGCTTTGCGGTGCCGCGAGTGCGAAGGTGAACCATTACGTTGGTGGATTTGCCCAAATTGGTGAATGGTCGTTGATTCCGTCAAAGAGTGATTATTCCGGCAGCTTGGGAGTTGCGGGAGGATTAGGTTTTCAGTATGAGTTACAAGCCGGTAAGACGTATAGCCCGGCTCGATTCCTATTGGATGTAGGTGTTGGGGCTACCGGAGGGTTGACCGCGTATATCCAGAGCAGTAATCGGACGGAGACCCTGTTCGACCAGACTGGTCTGAATCACCAGCCTTTCGACTATGTTTATGAGATCAAGGATCGAAAGGATAAATATACCAACTACGCCGTACATGTACCCCTTATGGTGGGTATCCAATACCGCCGTTTCTATGCTTTGGCGGGTATTAAGGTGTATGCCAATATCTATACGCAGTCGCATTCTTCAGCCACGCTCACTACGTATGGCGTGGATAAGACTATTATTGGTGAAACTGGCGCGCACGATTTGCGAGATATGCCTGAGTACCAGTTCTTTACCGATGAGAAAGTGAAAAGCGATGTGAAAACAACGCTGAACTTGGATTTGGATGCCAGCGTGGAGATTGGTGCCCGTTTGGGTATGATCAATTATTCGGTGGGTTACGATGTGCCGAAACGTAAGATGGAGTACCGTCTGGGAGTTTTCTTCGATTATGGCTTGCTGGATGTACACTCCAAGGGTACCAAACCTGCCCTGAAATTGCCGCCGCGATATGAGATAGATCCCCTTTCACCGAACTACGTCTATAAATCGCGCTCGATGATTGACGGTATGGAGATGAACGATATCATGTCCACTAATGGATTTGCCAGTGCGGTAAAGAATCTGGTGGTGGGTGTGAAATTTACAGTCCTCTTCCAGTTGCCGGAGGCTAAGCAGTGTGTCCTTTGCCGTGACGCCTATGTATCATCAGTTCGCGGTAGAAGCGGTGGCGTGAAGTACGAGGAATAACTCGTCCGCTGTCACTTCCCGGATTTCCCCTTCTTTGGTCACAGATATATGACCGGTCTCTTCCGACACTACAATACATGTGGTGTCGGTTTTTTCGGTGATACCTAATGCTGCGCGGTGACGCAATCCGTAATACTGTGGGATCGTTTGGTTTTTGCTTACCGGTAGGATACAAGCGGCAGCAATCATACGGCCTTCATGGATGACTAATGCACCGTCATGCAGCGGGGTGTTCTTAAAGAAGATATTCTCAATCAGACGAGCCGATACTTGTGCATCCAGCCTTTCTCCGGTGTCAATCACCTCTTTGAGATTGTCCTCTCCGGCTAAAACAATCAGTGCACCGGTTTTTGTGGAAGCCATATGACGGCAGGCTTGAATAATCTCCAATACCTGCTGACGCGAAGCGGCTTCGTCCTCCGGATCGCGTTTACTGAATAGTTGCCAAGAGGAAAAACGGGCACCGATGCGGTAGAAGAAAAGACGTATCTCGTCCTGAAAGATCACAATCAAAGCGATGGCTCCGACGGAGATGATACGATCGAAGAGTGCGCCGGTGAGGTCCAGCTGGAAGACAAAACTGACCATGAACCACACGATGATAAACGCCAAAATACCCCAGAAGAGGTTCGCTGCACCCGTCTTGCGCAGCAGACGGTATGTCTCGTATAAGATACCTGCTACCAGCAGAATATCAATCAAATCTTTGAATCCAAAGGAAAAAGCCAATATATTCATAATGTATCAAATCTTCAAATCTCAAATTTTCAAATTTTCAAATTTTCAAATATCTTAATCGTCCTCGCTGTCTCTTGGACATCGTGCGTGCGAAGGATGGTAGCGCCGTGCTCTAAGGCGTACATCTGCAGTGCCTGTGTGGCAGCAAGACAGGTCTCCGGCGTCAAGCCGAGCGGTCTCCACACCATGGATTTGCGGCTCACACCGACGAGGATAGGACGGTCATACTGCTCCAGACTATCCATTTGCCGCATGCAGGCGTAGTCCGCTTCTGTGCTGCCGATGAACCCGAATCCGGGATCAAGAATCAGATCGATATCCCTCATTTCCGGTTGTCGGGCAGGGAGAGTCAGATCTCCGCGTAACGTCCATATATATGGTACGCGCGACGCGCGCACGAGATCGTACATCATTTCGCATCCTCCGGAGATGTCATTGATGATCATCGGTCCGAACTGTTCCAATGCGCGACGGGCTATCTCGGGACGAAAAGTATCCAAGGAGAGGGACGCATTGGGAAACGCAGCGCGTAAGGTTTTGAGCGCAGGCTCTAATCTTCGCCATTCTTCCTCTTGTTCCACGGGCGTACTACCCGGTCGGGTGGAGCACCCTCCGATATCTAAAATGTCCGCTCCTTGAGACAGCACTTTCTCCGCCCAAGAGCGAATGTCGGTCACTCTCGATGCGGCATAAAAACTGTCCGGCGTCACATTGCCTATTGCCATAATTTGCGCTTTCACGCTGCAAAGTTAGTGCTTTTTTTGCAAAAAATTGACGTTTTTAGAGGAAAAATGCACTTTTTTTTCATTTTTTATCAAAAACGTTCGTAAGTTTGAGAAAAAAGTTGTATCTTTGCAGGCTGAAACGTGTGTACTAATGTGTACGTGTGAGTATGCGCGTAATTATTAGAGCATTTGAATACTATCAAATTATTACAAATTAATATGAAAAACGTAAGCAAGTATCTCTTGATTGTAGCGGTGGTAATGGCCGCAATGTCGTGTAACAAACGTGAGTTGAATACTCGCGTTAGTAACACAACCGGTTGGAATTATTTCGACCAGAAGACGACCAATTTTGAGGCAAACGAAGGAGTAGGTAATGTCAACCCTGTGGGTATGGTGCCTATTCAGGGTGGTACCTTTACCGTTGGTGAGAAAGATGAGTTTCTTACTGCTCCGCGTAACAATGAGACGCGTAGTTTGACTGTTAGCTCTTTCTACATGGACAAGTACGAGGTGACGAACCTGAACTGGAATGAGTATCTTCATTGGCTCGATTTCGTGTTTGGTGCAGTTGCTCCCGAGTTGGTGGATCAAGCCCGTCCTGACCACAAGGTTTGGCGTGAGGATTTGGCGTACAACGATCCGTATGAGGACAACTATTTCGAGCACCCTGCTTTCTCCTTCTATCCCGTAGTAGGTGTTACATGGGAGCAAGCTATGGCTTATTGCCAGTGGCGTACCGACCGTGTGAACGAGATGGCACTCATCAATGCCGGAGCCATCGTTATTCCTCCGTTCGCTGATCTGCAGCCGACGGATGACGAGGCGTATAAGGACGAATGGGAGCAGCAGACCGGTTACGAGATGTTCTCCTATGAGGAGGTTAGTCCCGAGGATCCGGAGCAGACGGTAACGATGTATCGTCCGAGTTACGAGTGGATCCGTGATAAGTTCGTCTTCAATACCGAGAAATACCTCATGGATGATACCTATGTTCCGGAGTACGGTCGTAAACCGAAAACGGATAGCTATGGAGCTGAGCGTAAGGTGAATATCGCCGATGGTATCTTCGTGACGGGTTACCGTCTGCCGACTGAGTCGGAATGGGAGTTCGCAGCGTATGCACCGGTGGCGGGTGAGGATGGCCTGACGATAGAGGGTAAGATCTATCCTTGGTCGGGATACCACCCGCGTGACATGACGAAAAAGAACCTCGGTATGATGCAGGCTAACTTCGTTCGTGGACGAGGCGATATGATGGGTGTCAGCGGCGCTCTCAACGATCGTCATGTGATCACCAACCCGGTAGATGCGTTCTATCCCAACGATTTCGGTCTGTATAACATGGCCGGAAACGTGAACGAATGGGTAATGGATGTATATCGTGAGACTACGTTCCAAGATGTAACGGAGTACAACTCCTTCCGTGGTAATATCTTCAGCCGTCCGGTATTGGATGAGAATGGTAAGTTCGAGATGGACTCTGTAGGTTGCGTGAAGATCACTTGGGGTAAAGAGGATGATAAACGTGACGTGCTTGATGGTGATTTCGCCAGCTTGTTGGAGACCGATTATCCTTTGGATACTGTTGGTGTACAGAACCTGTCTGAGATTAAGCATGACCCGACTGATGTGCTTGCTCCGCGTGTATCGTCGAAGACACGTGTGTATAAAGGTGGTTCGTGGGCTGATCGTATCTACTGGCTCAACCCCTCTACCCGTCGTTACATGGATCAGGACAAGGCGTCCTCCAAGATCGGTTTCCGTTGCGCAATGTCCACGCTGGGTGACCAGATCCCGAGTGAGCCGATGGCACGTTAAATTGTTAAATTGTTAAAACGTTAAATGTTATGAATTTTCCAAGTGATATTCGCTATACGAGCGAACATGAATGGATCCGCGTGGAGGGTGATGAGGCATATGTAGGCATCACGGACTATGCGCAGTCCGAGTTAGGTGAAATCGTGTTTATCGATGTTCCTACGGTCGGTGAGACGGTAGGTCAGGGTGAAGTATTCGGTTCTGTTGAGGCAGTGAAGACTGTTAGTGACCTCAATATGCCGGTAACGGGTGAGGTATTGGAGATCAACGAAGAGTTGGATGCTGCGCCGGAGCTCGTGAATAACGACCCGTACGGCAAGGGATGGATCATCCGTATTGCTGTGAAGGATGCAGCGGAGTTGGATTCGCTGATGGATGCTGCCGCTTATCAGGCGTCGCTCTAATCTCACGTGTGCGTGAAGCGCGTGCGCGCTAATTTATAAGGAGTGCCCTTTCGGGTGCTCCTTTTTTTACTTATAGACCTATATTTTAGCCTCCTTTTTGGGTAAAAATACAACATTTTGTGTTCTATCATTCTGTGTAAAAAGTGTAAAGCCAAGTTTACAAAATGCAATTATTTTGAACTTTTTTGTGCAAATTGTTGCAAAAATGGATATTTTTGTGTAATTTTGCGCCCTAATATGCTCTCTTTGGAGATAGAATAATTGTTAATACTTTTATATTATGAAAAAGTTTATCCTTTTTTTGGTAGCTATTTTGGCTATGACCACGACTCTCAACGCTCGTGTTGTGTTAATTGACGAGGGCTTTGAGAATGGTATCTCAGAGGATGTCTGGACGCAGGAGTTTGTGGCAGGACAGATGCCTTGGGCTGTGGAGTCGGAGGCAGAGGGTTTGTCTCATCCGTCCAATGTACATGACGGTTCGTATCGTGCCTATCTGCGTAACAACACAACGGAGACCTTGGGTTATAAGACCCGCCTCATCAGTAAGGTGATGGATCTTCGTCCGACGAAGGTATATATGCCGGAGTTGGTGTTCTGGTACGCTAACACCAAGTGGGGTGCCGACTGCGATACGCTCCGCGTGTTGTACCGCACCGGTTCGCGTGCGCCATGGAAGCAGTTAGGCGAGTATACTCGTTCGGCTTCTACGTGGCAGCGTGTGAAGATTGCGTTGCCGGAGGTAGGTCAGAATTATCAGATTGCCTTCGAGGGAACGGATAACTTGGGCCACGGTATCGTGCTGGATGACATCAAGCTCCAGTCTGCTCCGGAGTGTACTGTCCCCTACGACTTGTCGGTGCTCAATAAGGGTGCAGGTAAGGTGAATCTCTTCTGGAGTGCCAGCTTTGATGCTGATAACTTCGAGATCATCATCTCCCGTGATACGATTGATCCGGAGTTGATCAATGAGATCGAGGTGCAGCATCCGGAGCTGATCGTGTACCACGATCTGGTCAGCGGCGAGGTGACGAATCATGACTTGCTCTTGGAGTCGGGTGAGTTCTACTTGGCATACGTGCGTTCTATCTGCGAGGATGAGAACAGCGCATGGAGCAGCGAGGCGTCGAAGGACGGACCCTTCGGTTTCTATGTCCGCGTAGCGAAGCAGATTCCGTTTACGGAGAAATTCAATTATCCGTCCTCTAAGAATAGAGACGAAGACTGGTCTTGGGGCAACAACCTCTCTAATGTCATCACGCCGTATGTCAACTCGGCGGCTACGGGTAATGCCCGTGCTAACTTCTCGCCGGATACCACGGCAGCGGTGATTTTCTCCGGTGCTTTGAATAAGACCTCCACTTTCATTCCGGCGGATCGGTATGTCTATTTGGCAACTCCGGCTCTGTCGGATACGCTGAATGACGATTTCCATATCAACCAGTGCCAAGTGCATTTCTGGTCAACCGTCTATACCTATACCGGTCGTCAGTACGGCCGTAGTATCATGGTCGGTGTGATGGAGGATCCGGAGGATATCACTACCTTCCGTCCGGTCGATACGGTGAGCGTCTGGGGTAATAAGACTTTCCAAGAGAACATTGTGGACCTCAGTTCGTACGATGGAAATGGTGTGTATCTGGCGTTTGTCAGTGATTTTGACCGTGAGAACCTCTTCTTCCTTGATAACGTGACTGTGGAGTATCGCAAGGCGGTGAACAAGGTGACGAAGATCACCGTTAATCCCCGTGATACCTATGCTACGATCTCGTGGGAAGGCAATGCTTCTTCGTATAACGTGCTCATTACCAGTGCTCCGGTTAATCCGAGCAACCCGAGTGCAGACTTGGTGGTTGATCAGGCTTCCGTGACCGGTAATAGCTATCTATGCGAGGCGCTGGAGGCGGATCATAGCTGGAATGCTCCATACTATGTGTATGTGCAGGCAGTCGGTCAGGACTGGTCATACCGCTATCCGTTCGTGACCTTGGCTTCCAAGCGTGAGATACCGTATGCGTTTGATTTTGAGGCGCGTACTACTCCTACTCGCAAGATCGGAAACCAGCTATGTGCTGTCGGTATGGGTGTCTTCGGCAATGCCGGAACGTACCCTGCTGTGAATGACGGTACCACTTACAGCGGTTCGAAAAGTCTCTTCTTGAGTAAACGAGGCGGTACGGACGCATGGCTCACGCTGCCGATGGTGGAGAACCTCGATAGCGTGCAGGTGAAGTTCTACCTCAGCAGCGGTTCGAACGATATCGCTCAGGCTCATGCTACGATCGGTATCATGTCTAATCCGATGGATATCAATACCTTCGTACCGGTATCCAGCTTTACGCTGAACAGTACCGGATATACGCGTTGCTATGCTAATTTCGAGAACTACTCCGGTCCGGAAGGCGTGATAGCCATCGTCTGGGATGATGTACGTAATATGACGGCAAACACCATCAACTATATCGACGAGATCCTTGTGGAGGAGTTGTCGGAATGTGTGCCGCCTACCAATATCGAATTGCAGGTAGATCCGGATGCTGTTACGGTATCTTGGGAGGCATCTGCTCTCTCGGATCAATGGGAGTTCTTCCTCTTCCGTACGCCTATCTCGGAGAGCCAGCGCGTTCATAAAACGAAAGAAGAGATCGCTGCTATGGGCGGTAACGTATTGGCGGAAACCCTGTCGTGGACTAATCCGCAGGCGAAGCCGACGTTCACGTTCGATGAACTCATTCCGCACTCGAACTACTATATCTATGTCCGCTCAACTTGTGACTTGGATTGGTGGAGTGAGGTGGCGTTCAGCACGCCTTGCCGCGATGAGGAGTATCCCTACAAGGAGACCTTCGAGGACTTCAACGTAGGTAGTCAGTCCGTAGGCTGCTGGCAGTTAGCGGACTATATGGGCGTGGATTATCCGCGTATCTATCAGGCTGGTACGTCCATGAATAACAATAAGACGCTCGAACTCTATTCGTCGGGTACTACCCACCGTTCGGTAGCTATCCTGCCGGTTGTGGAGGGTTCGCTGACGAATATGTTGTTCACCTTCGATGTACGTACCGCTTCCACTTCGTCTTCTGCGGAGGGAGTGGTGATCGTCGGTACGATGAGCGATATCACCGATCAGAACACCTTCGTGCCTTTTGATACGCTCCGTGTAGGTGGCTCGTCGTTCCAGAAGGCACGTTTCATCCTCTCGAACTATGACTTGGAGCATGATCAACTGGCTATCACCTCGGGTCTGGGAACCAACCTCCTCATGAGTAGTGATATCTTGATTGATAACATCGAGTTGAAAGATCCGTCTTGTATCGAGCCGTATGACTTTATCCTTCATCATCCGGCTCCGCACTCCATCGATCTGTCTTGGAGCGGTATCTCGGATAATGATACATGGGAGGTGAAGGTGCTTAGCAAATCCGTTTCGATAGCGGATATCAAGAATAATACGTACAATCATGCCTATGATATCGTGCCCGATACGATTGTGACCGGCAAGTCGTTCTACTTGGACGAGTTGGCTTCGCAATCCAAATATTACGTGTACGTACGTGCTACCTGCGACGAGAACTCTTGGGCTGCTTTCAGTGCCTATACCACTTGCGAGCTGCTGGATCCTCTCAAGTCGAATAAGGAGACCTTTGAGTCGTACGAGACCGGCGAAGGTAGTCATCCGGACTGCTGGACGGTAGGTAGTACCTCATCGTCACTCTCTACCATTCCGTATATCTATTCTCATCGCGGATCGAAGGTCCTGTATCTCAAGCAGAGCTCTTGTACCTCATGGGCAGCTACGCCGGAGATACAGTGTAACTCCTTGGCATCCACGATGGTTACTTTCTCTACGGGTGCTTCGTTGAGTACCGAGTACAGCGTCTTCGGTGTGATGACCGATCCGACGGATCTGAATACGTTCGTGCCCTTGGATTCGATCAAGGGTGAGGGTTCTTCGGCGGATCTCAGAACGGTTTCGTACGATCTGAGCGAATATGCAGCGCTCATACCTGCTAATGCCCGTTATTTCGCTTGGAGAGGACGTATGAAAACAAGCGATTATGTCTATTTGGATGATGTGTCCATCGTTTCTACTTCGTGCCCGATGCCGAAACCGAGTATCTCGGATCTGACGACCTCCAGCGTTCGGGTCAGCGGTGGTCTGCGTACCAGCGATGACTGGATTCTGCTTGTGACCGATCATTTTGTAAGCGATGAGGATCTGTCGAACGACAGCTATGTGGTGCCGGAGGCGTGGATCATCACCCGTGACACCACGGATAAAAACTCCATCAAGGTGAACGGACTTAGCGGTCAGACCAAGTACTATGTAGCAGCAGCTACCCTTTGTGGTGACACTGTTACCTCGCCGTGGAGAACGATGTCGTTCACTACGCCTTGTGAGGCTATGACTCCCAAAGCCTTGGGTACCATCACTTTCTCGGAAGATGAGGGATATACCGTAGGTCAAGGCGGTGAGATGCCCTGCTGGACAGTAGGTAGCAAGACCGACGGAGCTACTTCGACTTATATCCCCTACGTAGAGGCAAGCTCTTCGACTATGCATAATGGCAGGAACTACCTCAAGCTCTACGACTCGTATTCTTCCACCTCTACTTCGTACATCGGTGCGTACGCTATCATGCCGGAGTTGAATGTGGATGATATCACGAAGTACCAAGTCAATTTCTGGGCTCGCAGTTACAACTCGACCTCGTATAACAGTCAGCTCATCGTCGGTATCATCACCGATCCGACCGACCTGAGTACGTTTGTAGCCTTGGATACCCTCAATCTCAGTAAGAACACATGGGATCCGTTCAGCGTAGGTTTTGAGAACTACGAAGGTGACTATATGGGTGATTTTGGTACGAACATCATGTTCCTCAGTGACTTTGGTGCTACCAACTATGCCTATATCTCCGAGATCTCTGTGGATCTCATTCCGCTCTGTCGTCCTATCTCTTCGTTCACGGTGGACACCGTAGGTGAGAACATGGCTATCGTTAGCTGGAAGGGTTATCAGGACAGCTACCGTATGCTCCTCTCTAACCGCGAACTGACCGACGAGGAGAAGCCGAAGTTCCATTATCTCTTGGATACCGTGGTGGATCACTCGAACGGTTTGGTAATCAGCCACTTGGAGCCTGCTTCTTCCTATTACGTCTATGCACAGGGCTTCTGCGATAACGGAGACAGTACCGCTATCTCGATGACCTATGCTACCTTCCGTACCTCTTGTCCTACCGAGGGTGGTGCCGGTCTGCCGTTCTACGATGATTTCGAGAGCTATGAGAAGGGAGAGAAGCAGCCGGGTTGCTGGCAACTTTTAGGATATAGCGGCCTTCAAGTAGGATCGATTGAATCGAATGGCTCCAAGGGTATCAACCTGTGGAGTTCCGGCTATATGGTAGTGCCGAGAGTGAATGGTGACTTGGCTAACCTCAGACTCTCGTTCGATGCTCGCGCGTATTATACGGATAGGGTTGCTAAGTTCTACGTGGGTGTCATGGCTGATGTCAACGACCTAACGACCTTCCAACTCTTGGAGACCTTTGATCTGGCTGCTTCTTCTGAGTTTACCCATTGCCAGATGGATCTGAGCAATTATGAATTGCCGTTCGATAATCTGGTGCTCACTGCGGGTATAGAAAATGTAACTCCTTCAAAATATGATGATTGGATTGATAATGTCAGCTTGGAGTATCTGGCTACCTGCAATCCTCCGAGACTCACTGCTTCCGGTTCGTCCTTCTATTCTGTATCGATGGACATCAAGCCTTCGAAGAGAGAGGATCACCGTTGGCAGTTAGTAATCCTGCCGGAGACGGAAGCAGCGCTCATCAGTAATATCACCGCTTATCTGGATACTGCCGCAGGTATCATCGTAGAATCGACGCATGTCGAGTTCGATAACCTGCTGCCTGCTACCTCGTATTATATCTATGCCCGCACCCTTTGCGAGGACGATGATATCAGTGCTTGGACGCGTAATCCGCTCAAGATGAACACCTTGTATTACTATCATGACTCGTACTTCTTCGGCTTTGAGAATAATACCGGCAAGGCACCGGAAGCGTGGACACGTAGTGTCAACTCCGAGTCCGACAACTACTATATCCATCCTGCTTTGGCTACCGGCAGAGACGGTATGGGAGCCGAGACACAGTCGTTCCTCTACTACCCGCATAGCCGTCAGAATATCGCCGATTCCATCGGTTACAGCCGTACCGAGAACGGTGCCCTGTTGATGCACGCCAAGGATGGTTTCTACGGTGGATATATCGTCTTCCCGAGTCTGGGCGAGGCTTCTGACCGTTCGTTCGAGTTCAAGGTTCGTCCGGGTTATCATGACAAGACGATCGACCGTATCGCTTATGCTACGGAGGGTCTGATTGAGATCGGCGTGGTGGACAAAGGTCGTACCTTCGATACCTATCAGTCGCTCGCATCCGTTCGTATCGCCAAACCGAGTACGACGACCAAACCGGCGAATAAGAACAACTACCTCTATAGCTCTTATACCTTGGATCTGGATTCGGCGCTCATCGCGGACAAACAGATCGTGCTCCATATGCCGAAACAGCCGTCTGACAGCGCGTTCCTGCTCTTCGATGACGTGACCCTCGGTGCCACCAAGGGCTTTAGCTTGGTAGCGCTCAAGAAGATCGTTGCCGATGGTGAGAGTGCTTTGGTAGAATGGCAGAACATCGGCGGTCCGTGGAACCTCTATATCGAGACGCCGGACGGAACGATCGTGCAGCAGTTCATGAACCTCAACGGTGTCACCGCACAGGAAGTCAATAACCTCGAGCCGCAGACCGATTATATCGCCCGTTTGGAGAGAGCCGGAGCAGCTACTACCGAGTCCAAGAAATACGTGACGACCGATAAGTTAGCGTTCCGTACCCTCTGTCAGCCGCTCGATCCGAAGGGTGATGGCGCTTTCGAATGGAGTTTCGATGAGGCGTATGACTACGAAGCCAACGATGTCTTGGGAGGCGATGTATATGACTCGCTCTACCTCAAGCCTATCTGCTTCCAGACCGGTATCACTTATGATAAACCGCAGAATGGCTATCAGTGGCTCATCCAGCGTAAGGGATACGAGTACTACGGTCCGATGACCGGTTATCAGTCCAGCCGTCACTACGAGGCAGGTATGGGCGACACGCACTCCTTGCGCGTACATACCACGGACGCGAACTTTAATTCCTATATCGTCCTGCCGGAGCTGAATACGAACCTTGAGACGATGATGATTGAGTTCTACGGACGTTGCTTCGTCAACTACGATCAGTCTTTCGGTACGGTTGCTAACCGCGGTAAGATCGTCGATGACACCTATCTCGGTGCCGCGTACAGCCAGTCTATCGTAGTCGGTACGCTCTCTGATCCAAAGGATCTGAGTACCCTCCAAGTGGTAGATACGCTGACTTATACGTACACCGATCTGACCATCAACGATAATGTGAACAGCGATCCGAAGGGTCTCCATTACTGGGATCTGATGCAGCTGCCGTTGGCAGGTATGCAGGGCAAGTATATCGTCCTCTTCCAGCCTGCTCCGGGTCTGTTCTACCTCGATAACCTCGTTGTCAAACCGGCAGATAATACGATCTTCAAGCCGACGCAGACCAAGACCTCCGATGTCTCCGCTACTTCGGCTACACTCAGCTGGAAGACTTGGCATATCGATCTCGCTACCGTCGTAGTGGTACTGGATGCAGCGGGTGAGGAGATCCTCCGTGATACCGTCACCGGTTCGCAGTACAGCCTGACCGACCTGCAGTCCTCGATGATGTACCGGTGGTATGTTTACCAGACCAACGGTACGGATGACTCGCAGCCGACCAAACCGCTTGGTTTTGCTACCGACTGCATCGTGAACTCACCGGCTTATACCTGCGGCTTTGAGCCGGAGGAGGGTATGATGCCTATCGCCGGTCAGAAAGCATATCAGCAGACCCTCTGCTGGACCTATAGCGATGCTATCCAAGGCGAGTGGAAGAATCCGTCCTTCGATCCGTTCAACCAGTCCAATAACGCGAACTATGCGTATAGCTTCGAGGGCAACCATGCGGTAGCTATGCACGCTTCCTTCAGCTCGCGTGCCGCTTCCTCCTACCAGCCGTATATCGCTTTACCGGCTATGGATGTGACGGCATACGATACCCTGCAAGTGATGTTCTGGATGCGTCCGGCGTATATCTCTGCTAAGAACGACTCTGTTGTGACTACCTTCACCGGTTCGAGCTACTCGAAGTCCATCGTGGTCGGTACGATGACCGATCCGACCGATGCAGCTACCTTCATGCCGCTCGATACCGTGACCTATGACGGTACCCTCTCCGTGTCGGATCAGGCTACGGAGGCGAATAACTGGCTCTTCCAGCAGATGAAAGTGGAACTCGTAGGCGCTACCGGTCCGTACGTAGCCCTCATGACCTCCTCCAAGGAGAAAGGCGGTTCTGCCGAGAAGACCGGTGACTACGTTTGGATTGATAATATCTCCTTTGAGCATAAGCAAGAGTGTAAGGATCCGGTGGACTTGACCGTCCTGCAGTTAGGTTCGACGCACGCTGTGCTCACGTGGAATGGAGTAGATTCCGCCGGTAGCTTCCTCGTTCAGGTTTCGACCGATCCGTTCTTCTCCAAAGAGGACGAAATGATCTTCAACGGCGAGGTATCTTCGAACACCTGCACTGTGAAGGGTTTGACGCCGCAGACCACCTATGTATGGCGTGTTCAAGCGCTCTGTGGTGAGCGTTGGGGTGAGAGCAGCTTCTCGCAGAAAGCTACCTTCAAGACCTCGCGCAGCCCGTATTTCTACGAGCCGTTTGCAGCTACCGTCAGCTCCACCGAGTGGACGTTCAGTAAGTCGCATGCCGAAAATATCGTCGATGTACCGGGTAGCGTGATTGTCCGCGGTACCGATAATAGCAGCTTCGCTCGTACCGTCGTCGGCTATGGCTTGGAGGGCGCGCACTACGTAGCGCCGGGTCACTCCACCGACCACCACTGGATGATCACTCCTTCCTTCTACCTGCCCGAGGACGACAGCGTGCACTTCTCTATGGATCTGGCGCTGACCGCTTGTAACTCCGCACACTTGGTGACCGGCAATGCCGTTACCGAGAACGATATGATGGATGACTACTACTTCATGATCATCATCTCCGAGGACGGTGGTCAGACATGGACCGGCAATAACATCCTCGCTAAATGGCAGAATACGAATCCGGAAGGCTCGCAGCTCCGTGACATCCCGTCCAATGGTATGACCGTCCGTTATAGCTTGGCTTCCTATGCCGGCAAGAACATCCGCATCGGTCTCTATCGCGAGGCACGCAGCACCTCTTCGACCGGTATCGCTATCCACGTGGATAATATCCGTCTGGCGTACTTCAAGAAGTCTGTGGACTATGCTTCGGGTTGCCAGTACGAGGATATCCAAGTAGGCGACATCATCCTGCCGGGTGACCAGACCACGCCGGGTATCCATGCTTATCCGACTTGCTACTATGTCTCCGATGCGGAAGCTAAAGCAGGTAAGAAAGATAGCGTTCAGCAGCTCGAGATCGAGATCTATCCGGCTATGGAGACCTTCTTCGTAGATACCATCTGCGAGGGTGATACCTATACCGCTCATGAGTTCCTGCCTAAGGATAAGACCGGTACCTATCGCCGCAAACTGCAAACCCTTGAGCATGGATGTGATAGTATCGTCACCCTCGACCTCTACGTCAAAGAGCGTCGTTACGGCGATGACGTAGAAGCATCTATCTGCCCGGGTGAGCCGTACGAGTGGAGAGGCAAAGAGTATAACCGTGCCGGTATCTACCGCGATACGATCCTCTCGTCTATCGGTTGTGATAGCGTCCTGACGCTGATCCTCACCAATAACACCTCGAAGGCGGATACGATCTTTGCTCAGTCCATCATCCATCCGGATGAGCTGCCGTTCACTTATCTTGATCCGGCGCATCCGTATGCGTATGGCCAGCAGCCGATCTCTTATCCGGAGGGCACGCCGCAGGGTACGTATGTGGATACCGTCCTTGTCGTAGGATCCGAGTGTACCGATGTACTCATCCATGTGCTCATCATCCGTTGGGAGGAAGCGTTGGAGAACCTCTTCGAGGGTAAGGGCGAGACGCATAAAGTCATTTACCACGACCAGATGTACATCATCTGCAACGACGAATGGTATAATGCCCTTGGTCAGAAAGTCTCCGACCCGCGTCAGTAACCGCCCTTAGCGGACTAACGACTAACGACTGAGCCACACAAAAAAAGAGGAACGGTAGAGAAACCGTTCCTTTTTTTTGTAGTAATTTTGTCGTTGGATGTCAGGAGAGAACCTTTTTGGGATAGTATTATTGCCAAAGGGTTTCTTTGTTCCAATCTTTAGGAAAGCCCATAGCACTTATATCTGCGTCGGGGAACTCTGCCAAGAGTGCTTTCAGTCGATCAGGGAAAGTGGTGTTCGGATTAACCTTTAACAGCAGATATTGGATGATGCACAAGACATAGTACAATCGGTCTCCACGTACTGGAGTAGATATGAAATTCCCATTGACTTTACGCGGAAATAATGGACGAATACGGAGTGTTTTATTCCAAAGACGGCTATGGTGCGCACAGATATTTCGCACGTACACAATACTATGCAGCCATGACTCAAACACACTATCGCTCACTCCATAGTAATTTGCAATCCTCCGTTTCGTGAGACTCGGTTTGAGCAATTTGTAAAGCATTGAAAGCGTGCCAAAAGAAGTGATTTCCATCGTCATCCATGCCGGAGGAAATGCATCATCATACTTGCGTTTGAAAAGCAAGATTTGGTCGTCGTCCGTTCTGTCTAACTCTGATTGCAGACTGGCAACGAGTCCCGCGTGCTTGGTCGTACTGACAAAATTGGCAGCATCAGCAAACCAATAGATATCCACCTCATCCGAAAGCGTATAAGCCATTTGTGTACGGATAGAGACCTCTATCTTCTCCAGTTCTCCTGCTATCAACTTGCGTAAGCGGCTATCAAACTTATACAACGTATAAGCTTGCTCAAAGGTCGCGCCGTTCTTAAACGTATGCAGCACTTTGTCGCTCATCAACGGCATTAGGTAACTCTTCAATCGGAAATAACTAATCTGTTGCAAGGTATGCAACGCTTTGGACTCATCCGCGAACGAAAGTCCATTGCTTTTGAGCAGCGCTATCTGCTGCTGAAACGATAGTGGTTTGTCGGTATAATTAGCCATATTTACAAAAAAGACTTACCCTAAGCGCGCTGATCTTGCGGGAAGCGGGGTAAGTTTGTTGGTGCAAAAGTACTGCTTTTTTCTGACATGTGCAAATATTTGAAGCAGAAAATGCATAAAAAATGTAAAATTTAACCAAAATTAACAAAAAATGACGATTATGAACGGAAAACAGGTGAGTTTAGAGCAAATAACAAGCTGTGAGAAAACATCGACCAAATTCTTAATTTTTAATTGATTTCTTGCACATGTGCGGAAAAAGCAGTACCTTTGCAGCCCATAAATGCGCGAATGTGAAACAATCAAGGCATAAATAGATAACTGATTACTGATTAAAACCTCTCGGCAAGCTCATGCGTTGCGTGAGTTTGCTTTTTTTTATGCCCCGCGCCCCTCCCTTATTACTTGTTTGTCTTGGACTTATTCTGCCTTTTTGAGAGGCAGGCAGATGAATCATTCTATGTCTAATCACGGTCGAACAATCGACCCCTAAAACAAGTAAATCAATGACAACATATAAAGCAATGTATAAAAACGAACTGGCTCGTGCAGCAGGTGTCAGTCTTGCTACTTTTCGGGCTTGGCTCAAGTCCGACAAACAGGCTATGGATGCAATGGGAATAACCCCCAGACAGCAACTTCTTCCGCCTGTTGCAGTACGTTATTTGTGCGAAAAGTACGATATTGATAACTCACAATAAATACAAATAACTACACATGTGGAGGACTTTGTGGGTATAACTCACAATGTCCTCCTTCATTTTTCTTAAAACCCCTACCTTTGCACCGGATTTCAGTTGTGGCAACGTCGCCGCACGTAAAGATCCGATGTATATGACTATACCTATTATCAAACAAGTCCCGCCGGAATCGGTGGGCGGCAAAATCCTCTTCGCAGGCACAGATGGCAAGTTCTACAATGCCAAAGGTCGCGAACTCAAACCCCACACTAATAGCCCCTCTTGGCAGAAAAGTCGCCCGAATATGCATTCGGCTTACCCCCAGATGACCCACTTTGCTAACCGCCTCTGTCATCATCTTATCTACGAGACTTTCGTCGGACAGCGCACCAAAGGGCTCGAAATCGACCATATTAACGGCAACAAGATGGATTGGACGCTCGACAACCTCGAAGAGGTCACTCCTGCCGAGAACCGCAAACGTGCCAAACTCCTGCGCATCCTCCGCTCCCTCGGACGCGACCCCAAACAGATGA
>ONWR01000033.1 GCA_900321605.1 uncultured Bacteroidales bacterium
AGCACCGCAAATGCTCTCATACGCCGACTACTACGCCAAATACGGGACGACGGAACCCCGTGACGGCTGGCAGATGGTGAACCCGACGGGACAGAAGGTCGTCTATGTGAAAGGAAATGGATAGGCGATGGATACGGGATGATCACGGGATGATCACGAGATGCATAGGAAGTGATCTCGAGATGCTCACGGAAAGGGGAGTGTAAAACACTAAAAATGAAAGGAATATGGAAACAACAAAACGAAAGACAGAACGAAAGACAGAACGAAAGACAGAACGAAAGACAGAATCTCAAACGAAAGAGAATTGGATGATGGCGAGGCGGCAGGCGGAACAGATGGGAATCGTATTGACCAGAAGACGGAATAGTAAGGGGGAATACGTGTGCTATCTGAGCAAGAAAGCAAGGAAAGGATGGTTGGCACTGCTATGAAAAAGAAAGAAATAGAGATAAAAGAGAGATGAAATAGAAAATAGAGATAAAATCGAGAACGAAGAACTATGGAACCAGAAAAGAAAATCAAATTGGAAGTGCTGCGGGAGAAGTTGCAGAGATGGCAACACTACCAGTATCCGGATTTTGCGATGGAGGTGCTGCTCTATGGGTGGTGCAAGAAAAAGAAACACAACCTAAACTGGCTCAGCGACGTGAAACGGAGAGGGTGGTTGAGTTTGGAGCTGGCACGGGATTTTGCAGAGTATTGCGGCTGCATGATGGTGTAAAACACGTTCGAAAGTGATTTGCGAACGGGAAAATTTGGTGGTGTCAAATATTTGTTGTAATTTTGTCGTCGCTTTCGGAAAGATAGGATAATGAGCGGTTCGGGCGTCTATCGTCAGTCCTCAGTCCGGACGGCTCAGAAAGGGACATTCCGAAAGCAGCGCGCTTAAAACAAAACCTAAACCATTATGAGCAATCAACAAATCTACAAAATCATCGAGACGATCGTTCTGGCATTGTTGACGTGTTGCGCAGTAGCGCTTGGCATGACAAGCTGCAAAGCATGGCGTACGATCTCGACGACGTCAAGCTACGTTCAGCAGAACGACAGCACCAAGACGACCACCACTATCTCCACCAAAACCGTGGAGGAGTATCAAGGGAAGCGGAAGTAAAGCCCAAAGCCCCCCATGATGGTGGAGAGAAAAAGCGCACTCAAATATGAGCGCGAAATGAAAAATGTTAAACCTAAACCCCTCTACGCTGACCGGAGGTGAAAGATGGTCAGCATGAAATGGCAAAAGCAAAAGTAGGCGCCGCAGGTATTGAGTATATCCAAGGCGCATTGAAACGACCGAAAAAGCTGAACGGTCACAATCACGGTAATTATCTGGTGGCGACCCACCGCAGTGCTCCGACCCAGAACCCAGATTGCCAGCGTCTGTACACGTTCGACTCCGACCGCTACAAACGCAGTACACCGGCAAGTGCTAATGAGGTAGCAAAACGTAACCGTTTTGCAGCCATTCGTACAGCCGTGGCAGCCCGCGCAAAGGATCTGATGAAGATCTCCGCCGACCAAGCGGCATTCGCAGCGCAGCGTGACCTCCCGAACGGCAAGACCACGATGAACGCGTACCTCTGGAAAGTCTGCGGCGATGAGTACGATGCGGAACACAACGGCTAAAAGCCGATGTAGATGTACGAAGAACAAATGTACGATGTACGAAGGATGTACGATTTACCGCTTCGCGGGATTTCCGATTTACGCGGCGGACAATCGTCCATTCAAGACAAAGCGCACCCGTGAGGATGCGCTTTGTCTTCCTTCGTACATAAATTGTACATCTTACATTCTTCCTTCTTACATAAATTGTACATCTTACATTCTTCCTTCGTACATTTTATTTATCTTTCCCTCATGGTACCGGAACGGTAGGCGTGAAGGAGTTGTTCGAGAGAGGCAATCTGTTCGAGCAGCTCCTTGCCTTTATCGGTGTCGCAGATCCTCATGCGTTTGCCCGAGAAATCCTGCAAGAGTGTGCGGCTGTGGATATCCGAGCCGGAGAGGATCGCTTGCTCACGGCTCTCGAACGAATCATGCTCCACGAGCTGGATGCCGTGGCTGTTATAGATAAGGGTGTACCCCGCAATGCCGGTCTTCTCTTGGTAGGGTTTGGAGAAACCGCCGTCGATGACAAACCGCTTGCCGTTTGCCCGAATAGGTGTCTCGCCTTTGATGGTACGAACAGGCACGTGTCCGTTGATAATCCGCCCTGTAGCCGGATTGAGACCGAACTCCTGAAGGATCTTCTCGCACACTTTCTCATCGTCGGAGAGAACGAAATAAGCGCCTTTTTTCTCTTCGTGAGAGGACTTGTCGGCAATGAAATAGCGCTCGAAAGTGGTCATCTTATCCTTGTTGTAAAGCGGCGAGAACTCGCCTTGCCAGAGATAGAGCATATAGTCGAGTGCGTTCTGTTTGTCTTGTCCTTCGCCGTAGTACGCCTGTCGAATGATTGCGTCGGTACGATCCATGAGTGCTTTGCCTGCCACACGCTGTCCGCAGACCTCCGCTTCGGTGAATGAACCGTCGGCATTGAGAGGGATAGCCGCATGGTAGAGCAGAAAACCGTTACGCACCAAGTATAACGAGCCATGCTCATAGAGCATCCTCAGATGTTTCTGCATCTTCTCCGACTTACGGAACGAGCGCCAAAGCTGATCCATGAGGTCTTTCTCCTCTTGACTCAGAGCGTACGGATCGTCGGGATTGATGGTCGGCAGATGAGTGTCGAGCAATTGGAAAACCTCTCCCTTTCCCTCCCCACAAGGGAGGGTAATAGTGCCGTTTTGGAAGTCTATGTGATGTAGCAGGGCACGATGATCCATCTTCCATTCGGGGTGACGAAGAACGGTCTGACCCTCTAATTTGAACTGAATGATCGAGATCGCTTTGTGCATCTTCGCCATCAGTTGTGCGGAACGCGTGAGACGCGGATTATTCTCAAAATCACGTGTCTGCCAGATAGAGCAGGGGTCATCGCCGTAGATGGTCATAGCGAAGTTAGCGAGGGGCAGGAGGTTGATGCCGTAGCCCTCTTCGAGGGTCTCGATGTTGGCATACCGGATCGAGACGCGCAGCACGGTAGCTAAAAGCGCCAAGTTACCCGCCATGGCTCCCATCCATTCGATATCGTGGTTGCCCCATTGGATGTCATAATCGCGCACGGTAGAGAGCACATCCATGATCTTCGATGCTCCCGAACCGCGGTCGAAGATGTCGCCCACTATATGCAGGGTGTCAATGGTGAGCGAATGGATGAGATAGGAGATGACGATGATGAGTTGGTCGGCACTGCCGGTCTCAATGATGGCATCGATGATGGCGTTGTAATAGGTCTGCCGTTCGTCCTGCTCCAAGTTCGACTCATGCAGCAACTCGCCAATGATATAGGCATAGTCCTTCGGCATGAGTCTCCGCACTTTGGAACGGCTGTATTTGATGGTCACCGCACGGGCGATATTCACTATCTGATGCAGCCGTACGCGGTACCATTCCTCTAAAGATGTGAGATTAGAGATCTGTGAATTGGTATTCAGAATACCGTCCACTTCCTCTCCGGCGTAGAAGCGTTTGATGAGTTCGAGTCGCTCGTCGGGATAATAGATGAGCGCGCATATGGCTCTTTTCTCCTCCTCGGAGATAGAGGTGCCATATACCTCATCGACCTTGCGCCTAACGACTCCGGACGCATTCTTGATCATATGGATGAACGCCATCGAGGCGCCGTGCAGATCCGACACGAAGTGCTCCGTTCCTTTCGGCAACGAAAGGATAGCACGCAGATTAATCAACTCAGTAATCACCGCTTGCGCGTTCGGAAATTTCTCGCTCAGCAGTTTCAAATAGCGTTCGTCCATCTGAATTCGTAATTTTTAATTTAAGTTTCCCAGTAGTTGATTTTAGACAAAAACCTATAAAACCCCTTGTCGTTTGTAGCCCTTTGGGTTCTTGTATCTTTGTTCGCTTGATCGTCCTTGTGAGCAAGCTCCCATGCCGCTCCATCGCCCAAATCTACACTCCTTGCGGAGTACAAACGCCTTCGGCAATAAACCTAAAAAACAATTTTCATTTCCTCTGATTTTTATAGGTCAACAATTATCAACAATTGAAGACAATTTCTTTTTTTAGTTCGTCTAAAATTATCAAAAATTAAGGAAAATTGTGGATAATTGTCTTTAATTGTTGACTAATAAAACAAATAATTTTGGGATCATTTTTGATAATTTTTGACCTACTAAAATAATGTTTTTTGTGTTTATTTCCTTTGGATGCTTTTACTCGAAGAGTTGGGGGCTTAGATGATAAAAGCCATCTGGGTGCTTGCACACAAGTGGGTTTTAGCAGCTAAGAACGCAAAGCGCAAAGCGCTAAAGCATACAAAGGTGTTTTTTATGTTTTTGTCTATTTCAAAGATCACGTGGGAATTCTTAATTCTTAATTATTAATTATTCACATCGTCCCACGAGAAATAGTTCTCACCGCTCATGCGGTGGAGCTCCAGATAAACCGGAGCAGCGTCTTGACCGGTAGTGTTAAAGACCGTCATGGTCATATATGCCGCCTTACCCAGATAGCTGTCCTTCATGGCTCCGATGGTGTAGTACTTCACGTTCTTATACGTGGTCTCTTCGTGCGAATGGTCGTGACCGCAGATGTAGTATTCTACTCTGTATTTGGAGAACAGGTACGTCAGCTCGTAGATCTCCTCCACCGCGTAGTTCGCTCCGTGGGCATTGTTAGAGTCGCGTTTGAACATATGCGTGTGGGTGAAGACGATGATGTGGCGGTATCCCTCTTTGGATTTCTGCTCCAAGAGGTTCTTGAGCCATTTGAACTGTTCACTACCAAGGGTAGCATCACCCGAATCGACACTGATGTAGAGGTCTTTCTGGCCCTCCGGCGTAGTGATGTCAAACCAATAGGTGCTCGTGTGGAAATGCGCTTCGTACTCGGTCCATTGACCAAAACACAGGTCGTGGTTACCCGGCGTACAGAAGACCGGCACATGGTTGTCGTACAGCGGCTGAATATGTCTGTAGAAAACCGGATAGTTGTTCTTGGCATCGATGATGTCGCCGCAGAAGATCACAGCAGTGGCGGTATCGCCTACGTTGAAGGTCTTGCCCTGAATGGTATAGTTACCCATCGACATGCTCACAAACGTATCCAGCATGACGGTCATTCCTTCTCCCTGTATATGCAGGTCGGTAGCCCAATAGATGGTATAATAGGCACTGTCTTTGGCATGAATATGCGCCAGACAGTCGTCCTCTAAATTATTCGAAAGGCAGTATACATCGTTCCACACCATAGAGTGCTTGAAACGCGCATCATGGTGGGGTTTGCATCCTCCGAAAATACCTCCGATATCCAAACGGTTACATGCGCTGCAGGTAACAAGGCAGACCAGCAGCAAACTCAAAAATTTATGATTGTTCATAGTCGTCATATTTTTTCATTAAAACGTATAAGCAACACCGGCTATACCATTGATAGCGAAGAAAGCGGCGGTCATGTTAAACATTCCGGCAGGTTTGCAATCGACGCGCAGCATCACTCTCCAGTGCTCCGCCGGATCGTACCTTCCGCCGAGCGAGAAGATAGGGTTCCACATACGCTCGATCTGCCATTCTCCCAAGTTCGTGATACGCGCAGAGATGTTCCAGTTGCAGGCAATAGGACGAGCGAACACCTCCAAGGAATACGCGGGGTAGAACGTCTCGGCAATCATCTCATTCATGTGGTAATCCTCCTTACGCCTGAGCTCATCCATCATACGGATGTTCGTACCGATTAAGATATCCACGTAGTCCTGACGGTAACCAAGTCCGAAAGCGAGGTTGAACTCGCAAGCCCGAGCACGCACGATGAAACGCGGCAGGAAACGAGCCTTGAAATACAACTCACGCTGATGTTTCTTGGTCAAGAGGAACTTGGTGTTCAGCTCCACATTCAGGGTATAGACATTCGCGGTGGACAACTGGATGCCCGCTTTCATGTCAAAATGCTTGTGAATAGGCACCGAAGCGCTCAGATCAAAATTGCCATGATGACTCCACACATCGTTGAAACCATACTCGGTGTGAAACTCAACCGTAGAATGTTCTCCGGGATTGATATCCGGGAATGTGTCACGCTTGAAGGCATAGGCACTCGTCAGCGTAAAAACAGAACATAAAATAGCGAAAATTTTCTTCATAAAACTATATTTTTGCATTCGGGGCGCAAAAATAATACTTTTTCTTCAAACCGCCAAAAGAAAGGAGAAAAAAAGCAAAAAAATCACTTATATGAAAAAAATTCGCGTACGCGCTTGTGTATATGAAATATTTTTTGTACCTTTGTGCCCGATTTTCCATAAATAGGGAAAGAACGAACGAAAACTTAAAATAACAACATATGAGTACTTCTGCTAAAATTCTAACATGGGTGTCGATTATCTCCGTTGTGGTAATCGCTCTGTTTATCTTTATCAAGTTCTTTTTTGTGTATGCCGAGGGTGTGAACGAAGGGGACATCAACTATTTCCAGAAAGAGGGTTTTGTGTTCAAGACCTATGAGGGAAAGATGATTCAGTCGGGTTTGAAGAACTCGAAGGTGCAGGGCTCTATTCAGTCCAATGAGTTTCATTTCTCGGTAGTGGATGAGGGCGTGGCTCGCAAGCTCAACGAAGGAATGAATACCGGCGTGAAGCTGCATTGGAAACGCTATCTCGGTACCTTGCCTTGGAGAGGTAAGAGCCAGTTTATCGTGGATGACGTCTATATCGCGAAGCAGCCGGCAGAGCGCAAACCCGATGCATCCGATGGTCTTCAGAAAATGGGGAATGACCTTTAACCGTAAGTCTATAATCATAAAAATCGTCTAACATCATGATGACGGAAGAAAAATACAACTTTGTTAAGTTTTACGAGCGTTCGTTCCGTGAACACTGGGATCAGGAAGCTGTGACCGATTATGGAACCGACAAAACGCTCACCTATGGCGAGTTGGCGATCACTATTGCCAAACTGCATATTCTCTTTGAGGAATGCGGCATCAAGAAAAATGACAAGATCGCCGTGATGGGTAAGAATAACACCAATTGGGTAGCGGTCTATCTCGCTACGGTGACCTATGGAGCAATCATCGTTCCGATCCTGCAGGATTTCCGTGCGAACGATGCGATCCATATTATCAATCACTCGGAGTCCAAACTGCTCTTCATCAGCGACATCAACTGGGAGGGTATTGAGCTTGATCAGATTCCGCATGTGTTGGCTACCATCAGCCTGAACGATTGGCATCCGATCACCCTCAAGCTGAACCCCAAGAAGATCAACTATGATGCCATCAATGCGCTCTTCAAGAAAAAGTACCCCGATGGCTATTGGGCAAAAGACGTTCATTACGACGAGCGTAGCAACGAGGAGATCGCTTCTATCAACTATACGAGCGGCACGACCGGTTTCAGCAAGGGGGTCATCACTCCGCTCAATGCCTTGGCGGGTAACGTCCGTTATGGTTTGGAGAGCGGTTTAGCTTGCTCGGGTTCGAGGTTCGTGACCTTCCTGCCGCTGGCTCATGCCTACGGTTGTGCGTTTGACTTCCTTTCCTGTTTGGCAGCAGGCGGACACACATGGCTCATCGGCCGTACCCCGAGTCCGAAAATCCTGCTCAAGGCGTTCGCGGAGATCAAGCCGACCGTTATCCTGTCTGTGCCGCTGATCTTGGAGAAGATATACAAGAAGATGATCGTTCCGCAGATCCAGAAACCGCCCGTAAGCTGGGTATTGAAGGTGCCGTTCCTCGACGAGATGGTCTGCTCGCGAATCCGCGAACAGCTCGTGCAGGCTTTCGGCGGCGAGTTCAGCCAGATGATCATCGGCGGTGCTCCGCTCAACCCCGAGGTAGAAGCGTTCCTGCATCGCATCAAGTTCCCGGTTTCCGTAGGGTACGGTATGACCGAGTGCGCACCGCTCATCTGCTATACGCCTATCACCGAGGGACCGCGTATGTACTCCTGCGGACGTCCGCTTGAAGGTATCATGGAAGTGAAGATCTTGAACCCCAATAGCGAAGGCATCGGCGAGGTAGTCGTTCGTGGTGAGAACACGATGCTCGGTTATTACAAGAACCCCGAGGCTACCAAAGACTCGTTCACTAAGGACGGATGGTTACGTACAGGTGACTTAGGTATGTTGGACGAAGACGGATTCCTGTATATCAAAGGTCGTTGCAAAACGATGTTGCTCGGGCCTTCGGGACAGAACATCTACCCCGAGGAGATTGAGGCGAAGATCAATAATATGCCGTACGTCTTGGAGTCTTTGGTATTGCAGCAGGAGGACAACCGTCTGGTAGCGCTCATCTGTCCGGACTACAACGAGGTGGATGCCAGCGGCATGACCAAAGAGCAGCTCGAAGAGGTGATCGAGGATTCCCGCAAACAGGTGAACTCCGAATTGGCTGCCTATGAGCAGATCGCTCTCGTCAAGCTCTATCCGCATGAGTTTGAGAAAACCCCGAAGAAATCGATTAAGCGGTTCCTGTACACCTCGATGGTATAATAGACCGCTTCGCTGAAAGAGTAAAGACCGCTTCGCTGAAAGAATAAAGATGGGACGGCTTCGACTATATAAAAGCATTTTAGTCTTTATTCCTTATTCCTATTCCTTATTCCTTAAGTGAGCGTAGCGAACGGTCCTTAATCCAAAATTATGAACCTCTGTATTGACCAAGGAAATAGCCGAACGAAAGTGGCGCTGATGACGGATGAAGGTAAGATGATCAACCATTTTATCTACAAGCAGTTCTCGTCCACAGATGTGGAACGCCTCTTTGACCTCTATGACATCACCGACTCGATCATCAGTTCGGTGGTGAATATAGAGGCAGCCGTGGTGAATACGCTGAATCGTCGCTCGCAGCATTTTGTGCTCTTTGACCATATGACACCGGTGCCCATCGTCAATAAATACGACACCCCTGATACCCTTGGACAAGACCGTTTGGCTGCGGCTGTGGGAGCCAAAAGCTTGTGCCCCAACGAGAACCTGCTCATCATCGATGCCGGATCGGCTATCACCTATGATTTTGTGACGGCAGAAGGCGAATATGTGGGCGGAAATATAGCCCCGGGGCTCAAGATGCGCTTCACGATACTGCAACGCATGACTAAGAAACTGCCGTTGGTCGATGTTGATGAGAACGAGCTCATTCCGCTCTTTGGTAAGAACACCCGAGACGCGATAGCTGCCGGAGTGATCAGAGGAGTTGCCTATGAGGTGAAAGGCTATATGCGGACTTTGCAGGAGAAAATGCCCCATTTCCGCACCTTCCTCACCGGAGGTAACGCACCTTATATAATGAATAACGTGCGTACCTCGCGCACCGAGAAAAGAGAATTACAATATGAGAAAAACTTGGTACTCATAGGACTCAATGAAATACTGATTTGGAATAAAAACACTCCGCTTAAAGACAAAGGATAATACAACAGAATGAAGAAGATATTTAGAAACATCATTTTTGGAATAGCCTTGCTGCTCAGTACAGGCGTCGAAGCGCAGAACTTATCCAGTTCGCCTTATTCACGGTACGCTTATGGTGACCTCAATGAGAACGTCCCGACAGCTTTCCGTGGTATGGGCGGAGTAGGTTTTGGTATGCGTAACAACCGTGCCATCAACCCTGCGCAACCTGCGTCCTATACCTCTTGCGACACACTCACGTTCATGATGGACGTAGCAGCCAGTGTCAACTGGAGTCGCTATCAAGATGCATCGGGTCATCGCAATAAAGCCAACGGTAACCTCGAATACGTGACGATCCAAGTGCCTATTTGGAAGAAATGGATTGCTGCCTCGGTGGGTGTGCTGCCCTATAGCTCGGTCGGCTATGCCATCACCCTGGACGGCACTACCGCCAATAACGGCTACCACTACCAGACCCAGTACGAAGGAAGCGGAAACATCAGCGAGGTATATGGCGGTCTCAGTTTTAATATCTGTAACTGGGTTGCCCTCGGTGCCAATTTCTACTATATGTGGGGTGACCTCAATCGTGCGCGTACCCTTACCTTCTCCGAGACAGGACTCAATCCGACTATCCAGTACGAGATCATGAGCGTCAGCGATGTGCGGCTGCGTTACGGTGCGCAGTTCTTCCATACGTGGGACAAGCACTCGGTCGTTGTGGGCGGAATGTTTGAGAGCAAGATGAAGCTCAAGAGCGAATATGTGCTCATCGAGACACAATCCGAGGACTCGATTCCTATTTACGAGGACGGATGGGAACTGCCGGTAGTCTGGGGCGTTGGTGCCAGCTATGTGTGGGACAAGCGACTGACGGTGGCTTTTGATTTCGAGCGTCAGCATATGTCCAAAGCGCTGTTCAACGGTCTGCCGGGTAAGTACAGCGGTTTGAGGGATAAGAACCGCATCGCTTTTGGTCTCGAGTACCGTCACAACCCGACGAGCCGTAAGTACGCTGAACGCATGATGTGGCGCGCGGGAGTGAATATACAAGATGAGTACCTCTCCTCCATTGGTGCCAAACGCTATACGGCGAGCATCGGTATCGGTTTCCCCCTTTATTCGATCGGCACGACCATCAATACCACTATCGAGTATTCCCACCGCGGAAAGAAAGCCGGTTTGGAGGAGCACTGCTTGCGTTTTACGCTCGGTGTCGGCATTGCCGAAACATGGTTCTTCAAACGCAAATTGTAGTTTGGCACGGAGTTTGCTGTCTGATATCTGAAGTCTGAAAATTCGCTCTGCGAATAATCGTTCGAGCGAAGCGAGATAAGAAATCTGATAACTATTAACCACAAAATATACAACATTATGAAATTCAAATCTATTCTTGTCGTAGCATTGGCAGCATCGTTACCGGTGTTGGCTTGTGCAAAGAAACCGAAAAAAGTAGCAGAAGAGGCGCCGGTTCAGGTACCTGCTGCAGTAGAAGAACAAGAGCCCGCGATCACGGACGAGTGTCTGGTGGAACTCAACCTCTTCACCGACGACATGCGTACGAAGTTGTACGAGTCCGCCTATGAGCACTGGTACAAAGTGTATTCGGTCTGCCCGAATGCCAACAAAGTGCTCTACAGCCAAGGTACGAAGATGATCAACAGCCTCTATGACAAAGCTACTGATCCCGCTGAGAAAGAGCGTCTGGCTAATCTCGCATTGGAGATGCAGGACAAACGTATGCGTTTCTTCGGAGATGATCCCAAGTACCCGAAAGAGTATATCATGGGTGAGAAGGGTTTGGCATACGTCAGCTTCTTTGGAGATGCCCGTATCGCTGAGGCACGTGAGAGTCTCCGTAAATCGGTAGAGGCTATGGGTGTGAAAAGCAAGATGGAGGTGCTGGAGACCTTGGCAGAAGTGTCTCGTAAACTGTACAAACAAGATCCCGAGAAGAATGCTGAGCAGTTCATCTCTGACTACGAGTTGGCTTCGACTTATCTGACCGCTCAGGCTAATGACGAGAACAATAAAAACGCATCCTATGCTGCTCAGAAACGCGACTACGTAGATGAGTTGTTCGCTTCCTCCGGTGCCGCTGATTGCGCTAAGATGGATGAGATCTATGCTTCGGTAGTACAGAGCAACTTGCAGAACCTCGATGTACTGCAGAAACTCGCTAAGCTCTACAAACGTATTCATTGTACCGAGAGCGATGTCTATTTCGCAGCATGTGAGGCAGCTCATAAACTGCATCCGACTCAGGAGTCCGCAGCTGGTTGCGCTTCCATGGCAGCTAAGAAAGGTGACTACGAGCAGGCAGTGGATTACTACGATCAGGCTATTAACTACGCGCTGGGCGAGGAAGCTTTTGAGGACGTAGCTGACTATCAGTATAACGTAGCTTTCTACTACTACAACAACCTCAAGAAATACCCGGAGGCTCGTAAGTACGCTTTGGCTTCCATCGCTACGCTGCAGGGACTCAATATGAACAAAGGTCAGGGACGTTGCTACATCATCATCGGTATGTGCTACGCTTCGACGCAGTTGTACCCGCAGGATGCCAAGGGTCGTATTCTCAACAAGACCGTTTATTGGGCTGCTGTTGATAAATTCGTGAAGGCTAAACAGATTGATCCTTCTGTAGAAGCACAGGCTTCTGAGTTTATCTCGTCGTATAGCAAGTATTATCCGACCAAAGAGGAGCGTTTCGACCTTCCGAACGAGTTCTCGGGTTCCACGTATTACGTAGGAGGCTGGATTGGTGAGTCAACGTCTATCCGATAAATACATGATAGCGGGCAGCATTCTGTTGCTCGCTATTATTGTGTTGAGTGCTTGTCATTCGCGACCCAAGAAAGTGGGGCAGATGGAGATTCTCACGCCACGGGAGCAGTTACCGGTCTTGGCAACTGATTCCGTGACGACGCTTATTTCGGATTCCGGTATCACTCGGTACCGCATCGAGTCGCCCAGATGGCTCTTTTTTGACAAGACTGACACGCCTTATCAGGAGTTCCCGAAAGGAATCTATTTGGAGCAGTTTGACGAGCAGTTGAATGTGGAAGCCTCTCTCAAAGCCGATTATGCGCACTATAACGAGAACTTGGAGTTGTGGACTTTGCGCGGCAATGTGCATGCGCTCAATTGGCAGGGAGAGCAGTTTGATACGCAGGAACTGAAATGGGATCAACGCGCCCACCGCGTCTATTCCGACTCCAGTATTCATATCACGCGTGAGAAGAGCATCATCGAGGGAGTAGGGTTCGTCTCTAACGAACAAATGACCAAATACACGATCCTTCACCCCACCGGCGTCTTCCCCGTCAAAGAATAATGTTTTAACAATTTAACGTTTATGTTATTAGAAAATAAAGTAGCCTTGATCACGGGTGCAGCTCGTGGAATAGGCAAACAGATAGCCCTCTCTTTCGCCAAAGAAGGATGTAACATCGCCTTCACCGATTTGGAACTGAATGAAGCAGCGCAGGCTACTCGCGACGAGATAGCTGCGTTAGGCGTCAAAGTGCAGTTCTATGCTTCCAACGCAGCTGATTTTGAGGCTGCGCATCAGGTCGTAGAGCAGGTAGTCGCTGACTTCGGTCATCTTGACATCCTCGTCAATAACGCCGGTATTACCCGTGACACGCTTCTGATGCGAATGACCGAGCAGCAGTGGGATCTGGTGTTGCAGGTGAACCTCAAATCCGCCTTCAATTTCATACACGCTGTCACTCCCGTTATGATGCGTCAGCGCGGCGGGTCGATCATCTCGCTCAGTTCGATCGTGGGTATTAACGGAAACGCCGGACAAGCCAACTACGCAGCTTCCAAAGCCGGTATCATCGCACTCACCAAGTCCGTTGCCAAAGAGTTAGGTGGTCGTGGTATTCGTGCCAACGCTATAGCTCCGGGCTTTATTTTGACCGACATGACCAAAGCGCTCAGCGAAGAGACGCTCAAGCAGTTCGTGACGATGATCCCGATGAAGCGTGGAGGCGAACCCGAAGAAGTAGCCAAAGTCGCGCTCTTCTTAGCATCCGACCTCAGTTCCTATGTCTCCGGACAAGTCATCCAAGTCAACGGAGCGATGTCCTAAAAAAACAATCCCGCACTTCCATGCGGGATTGTTTTTTTACTTTTCTACAATCTCGTATCCCCAAGGTTTGAGGCTAAAGGTCTCGCCGGTCTCCAGCGTGACGTTTTGCTCTTGGTCACTCATGTTCATCACAGCGATGACGGTATTACTATGCCAGCGGCCTTCTTTATGTCGTTTGCAAGCAAAAATAGCCTCGTTGTCGCAAGCGATACGCTCCATCGGAGCGCCGGCTTCCGGCGAGAAGAGGGCTTTGTTGCGGGCACGCATTCCATTGAGCTGCTCATAGAGCGCCGCCAAAGAGTAGTCCGCGTCAGTGTCAATGAGGTCTTTCTCAAAGAACTCCAGACGGTGGTGGTTGCCGCTAATCTGACCCGTGTACATCATCGGCATTCCGGGGACTACGTAGCAGAACGCTGCGAACAAAGGCACTGCATCACCCATACGTTCGAACTCCGTGCCGTTCCAACTGTTCTCGTCATGGTTCGTGATGAAATTCATGCGAATAGCTTCGGGACGAATAGTGCTGTCTGCTTTCGCAAAGTACGCCCAGAGATCTTCTACGCCTTTCTTACCCTGCGCTACCTCGTTCATAATATGATGCAGGGTCCAACCGTAGTACATATCAAAAGCCGTCTCGGTCAACTCGTCCGCTTTGTCCTCGTCCTCAGCAAGGGTGAACATATCCGGATGCGTAAGACGCAGGTCGCCCATTGCCCAGTTCCAGAAATCCGTCGGCACTTCGCCTGCTACGTCGCAGCGGAAACCGTCTATACCGATAGAATCCATCCACCAATGCATCGCTTTGAGCATCTCGTTGCGCATCTCTTGGCTCTCGTAGTTGAGCTTGCTGATGTCAGTCCAATCATATTGAACCATCAGGTTTCCGAGACTGTCACGGTAATGCCAACCTTCATTTTTAGTCCATTCGCTATCCGGCGCCGTGTGGTTTGCAACCCAATCCAGTATCACTTTGAAGCCCATCTTATGAGCCACTTTCAGGAAATGCTCAAAGTCTGCACGTGTGCCGAACTCCGGGTTGATCTGACAGTAGTCGATGATGGAGTAGTAACTGCCGAGTGTTCCCTTACGGGTGATCTTACCGATCGGTTGACAGGGCATCACCCAGATGATGTCGATGCCGTTTTTCTTCAGTTCGGGCAGCAATGTTTCTGCGGCTTTGAACGTGCCTTCCGGCGTTGCTTGACGGGTGTTCAACTCATAGATAGTAGCGTCATATGCCCATTTCGGGTGACGCATCTCCTGCTGTGCGCAGCTGACCAATGCAAAGGTAGCAAGCACAAAGAATAGGGTCTTTTTCATACTTCGTAAATATAGTTTAATTTTTAATCTTCAATGATTTCGTACGACAGCGTCTTGCGGTTGATGATGACGGTCACTTTCTGACCTAAGTATATACGCTGGTAGATGATCTCATCCGGCCTGTCAATGAGCGGAATGAAATCGCCGTAGAGTAGCGGCATCGAATGACGACGGAGATGTGCTAACTCTGACACTTTCGCCCGCATGTACTGCTCGTCGGCATTGAGTTTGTCGAAACGCATCATATGCCGGTTGTCGGGGTCATTGCCGCCGACCTCGCCGTACTCGTCACCCTGATAGATACAAGGCACACCCGGTAGGGTCATGTTAATCACCTCTAACAGCAACGCACGTTTGTATGCTTTCTCTGCATCGCCGATGCCGACCTCTTGAGTCCATCCTTCCTCTTTACCCGAACTATGGATGTCAATAGCTCCTCCGGCGATGGAAGCAAAACGGATCTGGTCGTGGTTGCCGGATATATTACCCATCGTATGGTGCGCACCATAGGTGTGCAGCGAGGTCAGTTCGTTGCTCAGGATCTGATCCATGCCGGTCAGACCGCAGAGCGCCTCACGGGTCGTGAAATAGACGTTGAAATCAAATTGGGCATTGAGCATTCCGGTTTTGACGTAGCTTCCGATGAGCTCCGGACTGCCGTACGTCTCGCCGATCATCCAAATAGGACGTCCCGGCCAACGGGTAGCTATCTTCTGTCCCAGCATACGCCAATATCCTTCCGGTATATGCTTGCAGGCATCGTGACGGAATCCGTCAAAGTCGTAGTTCTCTAACCAATAGAGTGCGCTGTCCGTCATCTGCTCGCAGACCTCCGTACGCTCCAAATCCAGCGTCGGGATGTGTTTGTCGAACCACGTGGTCAGACGTGCCTCGTCCCACAACTCGAAGTTACGTCTTCCGTCGGGCAGGATAGAGTCGGTGTGCCAATCCGGGTGTTGCTGCAAGGTCGGAGAATTGATGTGCATGTGGTTCGCCACATAGTCGAGTACGACGTTTATCCCGTGCGCGTGCGCGCTATCTAATAAGGTGCGCAGCTCGTCCGGCGTACCGAAGCGCTGCTCCAACTGCGTTGCATAGATAGGCCAGTAGCCATGATAGCCGCTGAACTTGGTATAGGTCTTCGACGGGTCGTATTTATTGCCGTTCTTGAAGGGATAGCAACCCCATGCGTCCCACGGGTTCTGGGTAATAGGACTGATCCAGAGGGTGTTGACGCCTAATTGCTCGAAATAACCCTCACTGATTTTCTGAGTGATGCCGGCAAGGTCACCGCCTTGGTAATCCACGATGTCCAGCACCTCGGGGCTGTTCATTTTCCAGTCGTTCGAGGGGTTGCCGTTATAGAATCGGTCAATGAGCACCGAGTACAGAATCTGCGTCTGGGGATCATGACGATCTAACTGAGAAGCATCGGTCACGATCTTACCGTCCTGTAAGGGCAGCAAAATGTCGTTGAACAGATAGTTCTCGTCTTCCGCAAAGATACGCAGATAACTACGCCCCTTTAATTCGTCATTCGTCATTCGTAATTTACTCAATTCCAGCGTCCATGTACCGTCCTCCTCTGCGTGCAGAAGTGTATGGTCGATGAGGCGGTTCTGGATATACGCCTCAATGCTCGGGTTGGCAACCTCGTCATAGAATCCGAAGCGCAGCACGTCGTTCTCGTAGCCTAAAGAGATAAGCGCCTGACGAACGGGTTTGTTGGGCAGTACAGGAATAGCAAAACTGCCCTTTTTGTCCTGAAAACTGATGGCGTGAATAGAGCGGTTATGGTTCACGATGTCCATTTCGTAAACGAGTTGCGCCGAGCCGACGAGGTTCAGACACTCAATGCCGTCTCCGGTAGTCCACTGCAGACCTTTCCAAAGATTTGTGTCACCGTACAGAGCAGGCAGATAGTCCGTCAGAACGATGTGCGTGGTGTCACTCGTCATGCGAATAGGCATAATGGGAGCGTCGTTTGCAATCCGCTCTGATACAGAAATACTCTTTTGGCACGCCGCCAAACTGGCAATAATGGAAACTAAAAATAGAATTTTTCTCATGGTAATTACGTTTTGCGGTGCAAAGATACAAAAAAATTTGCATATATGCAAAAAAAAGTGTAATTTTGCGCAAAATTTTTAATATATGGATATTCAATCGTATATTTGCGCTCATCGTGAGCGGTTCATGGAAGAATGGGGTAGCCTCATTCGTATTCCGAGTGTGAGTTGTCAACCGGAGCACAAAGCCGATATGCTGCGTTGTGCCGAGCGTTGGAAAGAGTTGCTTTTGGCAGCAGGATGTCAGAACGCCGAAGTGATAACCCCTTCCCTGCCTTCCCCACAAGGGAAGGGGGCTGCGAATCCGTTTGTGTATGGTGAATACCAATGTTCCCTCCCTTGTGGGGAGGGCGAGGGTGGGGTTATTCCCACCGTCTTGGTCTATGCCCATTACGATGTGATGCCCGTGGAGCCCTTGGAGCAGTGGAAATCCGATCCTTGGGAGCCTTCTATCCGGGACGGACGACTCTATGCGCGCGGAGCGGATGATGACAAAGGGCAGACGATGATTCAGGCGAAAGCCTTTGAATATATGGTTCAGACGGGTCAGTTGCGTTGTAACGTCAAGTTCATCTTCGAGGGCGAAGAGGAAATCGGTTCGCCGTCCTTGGAGGCGTTCTTGGAGGATCATAAGGAGATGTTGAAAGCGGATATTATCTTGGTTTCCGACACCTCGATGATCGGCAAAGACACGCCTTCGCTCACCACCGGTCTGCGCGGTTTGGCGTATTGGCAGATAGAGGTGGACGGTCCGAACAGAGACCTGCACTCCGGGCATTTCGGCGGCGCGGTGAAGAACCCCGTGAATGCCCTTTGTGAGATGATTGCCAAGGTTGTGGATCAGGACGGACGTATTACGATTCCGGGATTCTACGACGATGTGCTGCCTATACCCGAAGCGGAGCGTGCGATGATTGCCCGGATTCCGTTCTCGCAGGAAGCCTATAACAAGGCGATTGACGTCGATGATGTCTTTGGCGAAGCGGGTTACAGTACGCTCGAACGTAATTCTTGCCGTCCGTCTTTCGATGTGTGCGGTATTTGGGGCGGTTACACCGGAGAGGGTAGTAAGACCGTTCTGCCGTCCAAGGCGTTCGCGAAAGTGAGCTGCCGTTTGGTGGCAAATCAGGATCACGAGAAGATCTCCAAAGCGTTTGTGGAGTATATGCAGTCCATTGCCCCGAAGGGTGTGCGCGTGACTATCACTCCGATGCACGGCGGACAGGGCTACGTGTGCCCGATTGACATTCCTGCCTATAAGGCTGCCGAGCATGGTTTTGAGGTGGCTTTCGGTAAACGTCCTTTGGCTGCTCGCCGCGGAGGATCGATTCCTATCATCGCAGCTTTTGAGCAGATCCTCGGCAGCAAGACGATCCTGATGGGCTTTGGTCTGGAGCAGAATGCAATTCACTCGCCCAATGAGTCCATGGATTTGGAGGTTTGGGAGAAAGGCATCATCGCCGTGACTGAGTTCTACAAAGCCTATGCATAAAAAAAAAGCGCACACGCGCTTTTTTTTATAAAGGTAAGTAGATTATATATTTAGTTTCAAACCATTCTCCCTTAAACCATTGGGTGCAGGGTGTTACCTCTGCGGTCTTGGCGAAGGGTGCTATCTCCGCCTTGAGGTCGCCTCCCTTGAGTACTACCAAACCGTTCGGAACGGCATTGCGGTGCTTGTTGGAGATGTTTTTGCGAATCAGTTTGACCAAATCGGGTAGGGGCATCACAGCACGGCTCACCACGAAATCGAATTTCTGCTTCTCCTCTTCCGCGCGTTCCTGCTTGCAGACGACGTTCGTCAGCCCAAGAGCATGCGCTACTTCGGTAGCTACCTTGATCTTCTTGCCGATAGAGTCAATCAGCATGAACTGACACTCCGGAAAGAGGATCGCCAACGGAATACCCGGAAAACCGCCTCCTGTGCCTACGTCCAAGATCGTTGTACCGGGCTGAAACGGCAGCAGTTTGGCGATGGAGAGCGAGTGAAGCACATGATGCTCGTATAAGTTATCAATGTCCTTACGCGAGATTACATTGATCTTGCTGTTCCATTCGCGGTAAAGCGCGTCAAGCTGAGCGAACTGCTCAGCCTGACGTTCTGTTAATTTAAAATAATCGGAGATAATCATCAATTTACAATGTACAATACACAATTTACAAAGGACTCACGAAGTTTGGTACAGGCTATTAAGATACGTACGGACTTTTAGGCTTGTACAAAACCCTATAGAACGCTTTGTTAATTGTTAATTATTAATTGTTAATTTTTACGCCATATTGGTGAAGACGTTCTGTACATCCTCGTCCTCCTCGATCTTGTCGATGAGTTTCTGTACGGACTCACGTTGTTCGTCACTCAACTCCTTGGTGTCATTCGGGATGCGAACGAACTCCATGGATTGAATCTCAAAGCCATTGTCCTCGAGGTATTTCTGCATGTTGATTGCCTCGTTGAAGTCGGAGTAGATGACGATGGTGTTCTCCTCCTCGTCCACACCGAGTTCCTCTACACCGAAATCGATGAGCTCGAGTTCGAGTTCGTCAAGGTCAATACCGTCTTTCATCGTGACGGTGAAGCAAGCCTTGCGGTCGAAGAGGAACTGGAGGCTACCTTGTGTGCCGAGTGTGCCGCCGAACTTGGTGAAATACGAGCGGATGTTCGCTACGGTACGCATGTGGTTGTCCGTGGCGGTCTCTACGAAGATAGCGATGCCATGCGGTCCGTAGCCTTCGTAGTTGATCTCCTTATAGCCCTCAGACGATTTATCGGTCGCTTTCTTGATAGCGCGGTCGATGTTATCCTTCGGCATATTCTCGCGTTTGCACTGTTGGATCAATGTACGCAGACGTGGGTTAGAGTCCGGATCCGGTCCTCCCTCGCGGGCTGCTATGGTGATTTCTTTTCCTAATTTGGTAAATGTGCGGGACATATGTCCCCATCTTTTCAGTTTTGTCGCTTTGCGATATTCAAATGCGCGTCCCATATTAAATGATATTTTATTGTTATTAATTATTTTTATTGGTTAGACGGCAGCCGGTCAAAGCTACCGTCCAAAATGCTTATTCAGCAGGGGAGGGAGCTACCGTATTCTCTTCCGGTGCAGAATCTGCGTGCTCGAGTACTGTCTCAATGTGTACTTCCTCGAAGCTGATCTTGAACTCAACGCGGCGGTTCTTCTGACGACCGGCAGCCGTCTTGTTATCCGCAATCGGTTGATCCTGACCGTAACCCACAGCCGACATTCGCTCTGCCGGAACACCCTTGTCCACGAGGTATTTCATCACAGCTTTTGCACGCTGGTCAGAGATCTTCTGGTTCACCTCTGCCTTACCGGTGTTGTCGGTGTGACCTTGTACCTCAATGATGTAGTTTGTGTTCTCAATGAAGATAGCGGCGATCTTGTCCAACAGGGCGTACGATTTCTTCTTGATCTTCGCCTTGCCGCTTTCGAACTCGATACCTTGCATTGCTTTTTGGAGCAACTGACGAACCTCACGTTTCATCTCCGGACAACCCTTGTTCGCTTTCAGACCCGGAACGGTCGGACACAGATCCTGATAATCGGGTACACCGTCTTTATCTGTATCTAACTCGCATCCCAAGGTGTCCACATGACCGATCGCCTCTTCCGGTGTGTTCGGACATTCGTCGAGGTAGTCAGGCACGCTGTCCTTATCGCTATCCAGCGGACAACCCTTCTCGTCCACGAGACCGTAAGCAGCTTCCGGAGTGTCCGGGCACTCGTCCATATAGTCGGCTACGCCGTCACCATCGGTGTCGAGCGGACAACCCTTCTCATCAACCTTGCCGTAAGCCTCTTTCGGGGTCTCCGGACACTCGTCGAGGTAGTCCGGCACGCTGTCACCGTCGCTATCCAACGGGCAACCTAAGCTGTCCACTTTACCCCACGCTGCCTCCGGCGTGTTCGGACATTTATCTTTGTAATCCTCTACACCGTCACCATCGGTGTCTAACTCGCAGCCAATGGAGTCAACAAATCCGATAGCCGCCGCAGGAGTGCCTAAGCAGTGATCGAGGTAGTCGGGCACACCGTCATGATCCTCATCCAACGGACAACCCACACTGTCCACTACTACGCCGCGCGGAGTCTCGGGACACATATCGATCTTGTCCCATACACCGTCTTTATCTTTATCCTTGCGGTTCGAACCCCAGCAGATAGAGAAGCCCAGAGCCACATTGAAACTCTTCATCTTATCCGGGATCAGATACTGATTAGAGTTCGGCGCTTTGGCGTAACTCGTCGGCAGATAATCCATCGTCAGGGTCATGTTCACACCGTCGTACGGCATAAAACTCAGACCGGCACCGATGTTACTGTACTTACCGTTATTGATGAGCGAGTAGCTGGCAGCGATGTTAAACCAGTTCACCGGACGGAAAGCGACACCGAAGGTCAGCTCTTCGTACAGACGGGCATCGTACAGACGGGTAGCCGAAACGATACCAAAACCAACGCGGTTATCCCAGAAATTAGCGTCAATACCGACGTTCAAACGAGCGGAAACCATACGTGCCATACCTTTCTTGCCTTTTCCGGCGAAATGGATGCCGTTGAGCAGGTTCTTGAGGTTGCTAACGATGGTGTCTCCGAGGATGTCGGTGGAGAACTTACCGTCCTCGTCTTTGTATTTCGGATCTCCGTAGTCGATTCTACCGGCTCCGTCATAGATGGTGTCAATAGCGCAGTTGTATTTGCTGGCTTTGGTCCAATAGATGAATCCGAGATCCACGATAGCTGCGCTGATCTGCAGGTTCTCAATAGGCTTGTACGTGAAACCGAAGTCGATAGCAGCACCGTAACCCACAGGTTTGAGCATGCTGGCGATATTATTGTTGTTCATCAGACTGTCGCTACTGAAGGACTTGTCTTTGAATCCGTCAATGACCTGCTGCATATTCTTGCCATCTACGTAGCGCGAGAGATAATCCATATCCATCGGACCGGCTACATCCAAGCCCATATCACCTGCGATGTGCCACTGGGAAGAGGTAGCATCAATCTTGAGGTTCTTACTGTCGTAGTCTGCGTAGAAATTACCCAAGAGGAATTTCAACTTACCACCGATTGTCCATTGGTCATTGAGCTGATGACTATAACCGGCTGCAATTTCCATGTATGCCGTTCCGCGGAATCCTAAGTTCGAGAGGCTGATGTTGTTATTACCGCCCGTCAGATCTTTCATACCACCGTCCAAGAGGAAGCGGGGCAGGGACTTAGGAATAGTGACGCCCATTTCCACACGTTCGTTAAGGCCGATGGTGAGGTAGCCTTTTTCCTTGAGACGGAATCCGAAATTGACGAGACCGATAGTGAGATCGCCGTTGAGGAGCGTCACTTTCTTAAACGCCTTGAGTGCCGCTTGTCTGTCTGCGTTCGGGTGAAGCGGAGTGATCGTCTTGCCTAACGAGGCGTCGTATTTGAGTACATCGCTCAGCGTCAGAGAGTTATTTCCTATTTCACCGGTCATCCAACCCAGTGGGGAGAAATTGACGTACCCTTGACTAACGGGTTGAAAAGCAGGGTTGATGGTGTGACGCATCGGGGCGTTCTCCAAGAAATAGAGCGTGTTCACCTGCTGCGCGCTTACCGCTATCGTACTGATTGCCACGAGGGCAAGCATCATTATTCGTTTCATTGATTTCATGATTCAGCCCTCCTTGTTAAAATTTAAGTATTGCGTCAATTCTAGTCGTCAGACCCATCTTGATATCCACACCGCGTTCTGCGCGAAGATTGAGGTTGTTGTAACCTTTGCTATGCGCCTCTTTCATCGCTTTATCATCGATCGTAGCATAGTAAACGATGGACTTGATGGTCGGGAACTGGTTGATCTTCTTCTTCGTCATATTGCCGATGAAGGTGGTGGTCGTAGGAGCAGTCAAAACCCAGCCTCCCTCCGGAGTGATGTTATATTTACCGGCTTCGATACGAACAGTGTCCTTATCAAAGAGCTGGAACGGTTTCGACGGATCCTCTGCGTCCATGACCACTTGTCCGTTCTCGTCCAGACAACGAACGGTGAGCGCCAGACAAACCGGCATATTATTGATACCTTGCAGCACAAGACGCACATCGCTGGTCTTTACCGTGTCTACCTCTTTGACGTCTGCCAACAGCGAATCGATGGTGTATTGCGACAGGTTCACATCGTTCGTGGTGTCTCTGTATTGGAAGAATACCGAGTCATGGAAAATCATCGGCAGGTTGCATATAGCGTTAATCTCGATGGAGTCATCCGGCGTCAGACGTACCTGCGGTGAACGCTGCATATCGAAATCTACCTCGAACTTATAGCCCAGTGAATCAGGCATTGCTCCGAACAACTGATCAATTTTACCTTTGTCCGCGTCTTTGTTGAACAGAGTCCAGAAGGTGGTTGAATCACCGATAATACTGGTGTAGGGATCGAGGGGGTGTCCGAACAAAGGAACACTATACAAAATCTTTGAACCATTGAACGTAGCGTATTTGCGGTTACCGACATTATCTGCTGCGAACAAGTAACAGTTGCTGATTCTGAGAACCCCTGCCAATTGGGTAGTGATATTCACTTTGATCTCCGGATTAGAGAACGGCAGATGACCGTCCTTGAGAAATCCCGTGCTGCCCCAACTGTCCGCTAAGTTACGCACCTCCTCGGTGAACATATCCGACGAAGGCTTGAAGAATCCCCACAGCGCCTTGTAGGTAATGAAATTAACAGAAAGGTCGTAGCTCAATTTGGAGGCCTGAGAGATAGTCACGCTTTCTCCCACAGGGATGTTTAACGTCAAATAGACTTTGAAGTTCGTCTCATTGATTACGTTTCCTGCGTATTTTTCGTAGTCGGTTTTCGGATTCAGATGGCGGTTCTTCATCAGAATGAGCGTGAAATCATCTACCGCCGTCTCTATCTTCTGATTGAAACCACCGGTGTCTCCGGCATTTTTGTCATAGACCGTCATGAGCTTACCGTTTTTACGCTCAATCTGGTCGCCTAAATCCAAGGTCACCTTCTCAATCCAATCCCATTGGATATTGAAATTCGAGGTGGATAGTGTGGTATAGAAGCTGGCTGTCAGGATCTGCGCACTGTCCAGACGCTCGTCACCCAAGACGTCGTTGATCTTGTTGAGCTTCAGAGGCATATCGAACGACAGAGTAATAGGCATTCCCGTTCCGGGAACCGTGCCGCCGGTAGCATATTGGGACAACTGATCATAAACATCCAAAGGGAAATCCTTTGTAGTAATACGGTCTGCTAAATCTACCGGGTGATAACTACGTCCGTCAAAGAAAGTGTCACGCCAAGCAATGACGCCGTTTGAATCGATGTACAGCTTCTCTACATCACCAATGAGGTCACCCATCGTGAGGTGAAAATAACCAACAGGAAGAGCTACACCTAAATCTAACTCCGCCTTGGAGTCGATGTTGTCCATGTCAATCTTGGAACGACAACTTGACATGAGAAACCCTGTTAATACCACCAATAACGATGGAAGGGCTCGCTTGAAAAAAGTCTTCGTCATGAGTAAATATTGTGTTTGTTTGTTTGCGTTTTTATTTCAGCGTGCAAAATTACAAAAAAAAATCCATATATGCAAATATATGGACAATTATTTTTGCAGAATGCCTACTTTTATCGTAAAAGGTACACTTGTTCGGTGGAGCGGGTGAGGGCAGTATAGAGCCAACGAAGGTATTCCCGCTTCTCTGTTTCCTCTAATCCGCTAATCCATTCGTCCCCTAATCCGCTGTCTATATACACGTGTCGCCACTGTCCGCCTTGCGCCTTATGGCAGGTCACCGCATACGCGTACCGTATCTGCAGGGCGTTGTAGTACGGCGAGTCATAGATCTTTTTGACCAGTTCTTTCTTGTTCCGAATCTCGGGGTAGTCCTCTGCTATGCGGGCAAAGAGCTCTTTCTGCATTCCGTAATTGGCTTCCGGGCTGTCGGTCGTCAGCGTGTCTAACCAAACGAGGGCTTCGATCTCCCAGTTATAATCCACCGAACGAAGGGAAGCTTTGCCGAAATGGAAACCGTACAGCTCATGTATGTTACTCAACCTCTCCACCTCGAACATATCTCCGTTGGCAAGGAACTCCAAGTCTTCGTATTCCGTTGCCCAGAAATAGTTGTTCTTGGTCACCATGATCCGGTCTCCGTTGGAGAGGTCCTCCTCTTTCCATAATATCCGTGCCCGCACGCCTTGGTTATAGAGGTTCGTCAGTTTGTTACTACGGGTGATAATCAGCGTCTCTTCGGCGCCTACTTCCCGCCAACTGCTCTCTAAACTCTCTAATACTTCCTCGCCCTTGAGCTGGATAATATCAGATCCGTTGGGCTCAATAGAAATTTCTTTGTCCTCATAATCAGTCTGTCTTCTGTCAGTCCGCAGGACGGTCCTAATTCGTGTTGCTTCGCTCAAAATGCCGCTGTCCAGCGCCTGACGGGCTACCTCTGTTAACTGATAACTGACCACTGATAGCTGATAGCTATTTGTCATAAAATCAGCGTTTAACGCAGGGCTGTTGAGACTGCCCACAGGCGGTAACTGCGCATCGTCGCCGACCAATAACAGGGAGCATCCTCCGCCGTTATAGACGTACCTTACCAAGTCATCCAACACACATCCGCTGCCGAAAAGTCCATTGTCCCTATTGCCCGACAGCATCGATGCCTCGTCCACGATGAAGAGCGTGTTCCGATGCAGGTTATCGCTCAGCGAGAAAGCCTCCATGCCTAATTGTTGCTGACGATAGATCTTCTTATGGATCGTATAGGCCTGTTGACCCGAATACCGGCTCAGCACTTTGGCTGCCCTGCCGGTAGGAGCGAGTAGTACGCAAGGCTGCTTGAGACCTGCCAACGCGCGAACTAAGGCACTCATGACGCTGGTCTTACCCGTTCCTGCATACCCGCGAAGAATAAATGCTTTGCGCTCTTCACGGGACACGATAAATGCACCCAACGCCTGAAAAAGACCGTCCTTTTCTGCGTTCGGTTCAAAGGGCAATTCTGCCTTAATTCGTGAAATAATGAAGTCTGTTAGCATTTTTTTTGCAAAAAACTTGCGTATATGAAAAAAAAGCAGTACCTTTGCAGCCGATTTAGAGCAAGTCCTATACGACCAGCTCCCTCTGAACTCCCCCAGGCCTTGACCGGAGCAAGGGTAGGAGGTTGTAGCGGTGCGATGTAGTAAGCTTGCTCTTTTTTTATTCCCCCTCCTGCATCGTGCATCAATGCACGATTTTCCCTTGTACATCGTACATCTGTCCTTTGTACATCAAATAGAGTTTTCCCTCACGAAGCACTTTTTGACATCTGAATTCTGATTTCTGACTTCTGACATCTTCTATTCCTGTCGGCACATCCATCTGGTAAGCCTGCCAAGCGTCTGGAATACCGTAACCCATTTGATGGAGGGGATCGTTATTGGGGTATAGATGTGCGGAACGGATGATACGGTCACGTATCTGCATCGCGTTCTCATCCGGCAGAGCCGACCAAAGGGACGCAGCAAGACCTGCCATCAGAGGCGTTGCAAAACTCGTTCCGTTGCTGGTCACTATCGTGCCGTTCGGATGAATGAGTGTCGTACGAACACCCACTGCGCACACTTCGGGTTTGACCCGTCCGTCTGCCGAAGGACCATAACTGGAGAAGTTACCCGGAACGCTATCCGTCCTCACAGCCCCAACGGTAATAATACTGTCTGCGTCAGCAGGAGAACAGATGGTGTGCCATGAACTCGTTCCGTCGTTTCCTGCTGCTACAAAGACCAACATTCCTTTGCGGGCAGCGATAGTGGCAGCAAGGCTTGCACGCGTACTCTTACCGTTCAGAGCCGTTTTGGGAAGCGTCCACGAGGAGTTGTCAAATTCCGTATAACCCAACGAAACGGAGAAGATATTCACGCCCAACGAATCAGCGGTCTCCAAGGCTACTACCATATTATCCATCTCTTTAGGGCTCTCCGTATCGTCCTCTTCCGATTTCATGAGGTAGTACTGAGCCTGTGTAGCAGCCCCGTAATAGCCCTCCATGATACCCGAAATCGTACTTAGACACTCCGTGCCGTGCGTGCCTTTCGAACCATAGAACGTATAGCCGTACTTGCTGTCGTCCGTAAAATCGAAATGCCCGAGTTCTTGGCTTTGCCGGAAACAGGACAGCGTGTTCGCATTGTGGAAAGCACCGTCGCAGACAGCCATGAGGATGCCTTGACCCTCGTAACCTAAGTTATGCAGCGGGGTCAGGTTATACGTCGCCAACTGAGCATCGGTATAATTGACCGTCAGGTCTTGTGCCATCTGGTCATTTTGGGTTTCCTCTTGTTGCCGTTTCATTCGTTTCAAAGGAGCGTACGACGGGGTCGTGTCGTCGCGGGTCATCTCTACCGAACGCACAACCCCCCATTTCGCCACTTTCGCAGCTTGCGTAGCATCCATCTCCACGGTTACGCCGTTGAACCAACGGCTCTTGTGATAAATGGTTGCACCTATCCGTTGCAGGCTGTCTATATACATGCCGCAAACGGGATAATCCATCTCGTCCGTCGCAATATTCCATTTGGCACGTTGTTCCACCGCGCGCGGAGACAGTTGCGGAGCCGTTTTTGTCGGCTTATCCGTAAAACTCACAAAATAAGCATTTAGCAGTATTAAGAGAAAATACATTTTTAATTTTTAATTTTTAATTTTTAATTCCAGTTGAACCACGTTCTCCACGTGTTGCGTATGCGGGAACATATCTACGGGTTGCACTTTCGTCACCTTGTATTTGGCGTCCAGCAGCGCCAAGTCACGTGCCTGCGTAGCAGGGTTGCAACTCACATAAACGATCCGTTTGGGAGCCGCATTGAGGATGACGTTCACCACGTCCTCGTGCATTCCGGCACGCGGAGGGTCGGTAATGATGATATCCGGACGACCGTATTTGGCTACGAAATCGTCATTGAGGATATCCTTCATATCCCCGGCAAAGAACAGGGTGTTGTCGATCTCATTGATAGCCGAGTTCACTTTCGCGTCCTCTATCGCTTCCGGCACGTATTCGATACCGATGACCTGCCGAGCCTGACGAGCTACGAAGTTGGCAATCGTTCCCGTTCCGGTATAGAGATCATAAACGAGAGGTTTAATGTCTGACGTCTGATGGCTGAATTCTGAATTCTCAAACGCGAACCTTCGCGCTACTTTGTAGAGCTCGTATGCCTGTTCGGTATTGGTCTGGTAGAACGATTTCGGTCCTACTTTGAACCGCAGACCCTCCATCTCTTCGATGATGTGATCTTGTCCGAAATAGGTCTGTACCTCCAGGTCGCCGATGGTGTCGTTGAACTTCGTGTTCTCCACGTACAACAGCGAGATAATCTCCGGAAACTCCTTGTGCAGCGCCTCCAAGAAATCTGAAATCTGAAATCTGAATTCTGAAATCTTCTCTCCAAAACAGACGATCAGCATCAACTCGCCTTTGTGGTTGTTACGCAGGATAAGCGTACGCAGCAAACCTTCGTGCGTATGTTCATTATAGAACGTGAGCCCGTGTGTACGTGCGTACTCGCGTACGAAGTTACGAATCCGGTTGTTGATCTCCGGCATCAGGTGACACTCCTCTATGTCTAATACTTTATCAAATGCCCCGGGTATATGAAACCCTATTCCGGGTTTAATTTTTAATTCTTCATGTTTATTTTTTAATTCTTCCAACTCGTTGGGAGTGAGCCATTTTCTGTCCGAACAAGTGAACTCTAACTTATTGCGGTACTCGTAGATGTGTTGGCTGCCGAGTATAGGACTGATCTCCGGCAACTCGATCTTTCCGATTCGGGTGAGATTATCGACGATCTGTTGCTGCTTGTATTTCAGTTGCTCGGAGTAGGGCAGAATCTGCCATTTGCATCCTCCGCACACCCCGAAATGCTTACACCGAGCCTCGCAACGCACGGCACTCGGCTGCACGATCCGAATCACCCTCGCTTCCATGAACGAGTGTTTCTTTTTCGTCACCTGTAGATCCACTATATCCCCGGGTACGCAGTTCGGTACAAAACACACGATTCCCTCTCCCTTTGTTTGTGCTTCGGAGGGGGCTTGTATCTTCACGAGAGCTTTGCCCTCGGCAGCTACGCCGGTGATCTCCACGTGCTCAATTATTGGTAAATTTTTCTTTTTTGCCATATTTTAAAACCTTT
>ONWR01000059.1 GCA_900321605.1 uncultured Bacteroidales bacterium
CATTTCGGTGATTCCTTATCCTTTGCGCGTTGCGCGCACATGACGTTTCATTTCGTTTGCATCATCCATCAACATACAATGTTGCGTGAAAGTGTGAAAATGTGAAAGTGGAACTTTCACCTAATCGTGCCCTCGCGGCTAAGAAAGTGTGAAAGTCGGGATTCCGGTATTCCGCTATTCAGCGATACCGGTTCTTCTTCGTATTGCGCCGATTGGCAATCGGCATCTACAAAGAAAGCGGCATTGCTGCCGCTTTCGTCAACTCTTCCGGTGTTTCTCTACATGATAGAAACCCAGCGTGAGGATCTTAAGGATGACTTCGTACAGAACTTTCACCCAGTCTTTTTCTTCGCTTTCAGTTTTCATATTCGATGATGATTTTAATTGGTTCATTACTTGCTTGCAACGCAAGCCATTTCGCGGTGATTTGTTGCTCGTTGGCTGCACTTACCAATATGCACCCTTTGCTGTGCTCCGGCTTCGTACCCCGATGAAAGCGGATGCCGCTGCGTCCGGGCACGTTTCCGATAATCGGCAGCATACGTTTGAAGCGCGGTGAGAATGTGACCGAGATCGGATAAGTTCCTACCGGTATGATGTAGTCCGCATTTTCGAGCGTTGCGATGTCTCGTCCATTAACGCGCATAATTCCGCGTACTGCCTTGCCCTCTCGGCTAACTCTCTTCAGGTGGATGGTTGCCATGCTTACTCTTCCATTTGTAAGTGTAGTCAATCCCGAATAGTGCCCCTGCAAATGTCGCTACCTCGCCGAAGCCGACCAATAGGCTCTCGTGAATCTCGCCCTGCGGAGCGATAAACGCCCCGCAGAACAAGAGCACTAATCCGCCGATAGAAAGCACAGCCGCTGTGATGAGCTGAATACTTGCTTTCATCGCCTACCTCCTTCCTTAGCCGCGCGGATGCTGAGCGTCATACTCATCGCCGCAGACCATCCAGTACCACGCTTTCATGGTTTTCTTACCGCCTGCCAAGTCCTTCTGCGCGATGAACGCACGCTGGTCTGCCGTAATCTTCGACAGGTCGCGACTACGGGTGCGAACCATCTGTGCTACCGTCGAGAAGCGGATGCGTGCAAACAGTTCATCCTCGGTCGGAGCGGTCTTGCGTGTAACCTGCGAACGCACATACAATCGGTTACAATCGGGGTTGGTGGTGGCTGCGCGACGGTGGGTCGCAAGCAACATTTTGTCGTGCGTGTGCTGACCTTTCTTGCCGCACTTACACAATGCGCCGGAAACATACTCAATTCCGGCCATCCATACTACTTTTGCCATTTTCGTTAAGGTTTTTAAGGTTTAACAATCAGTTAGTTTTGGGTTGCAAAGCTGGGTTTAAGCACCCAACTTTGCATACTCCTGTGCGAACATATATCCGCGCAGCGTGCCGTACTTGCTCTGGTTCTTGAACGAAGCAGCGTAGGCAGTCTTTTGCTCTGCCGTCAACGCATTGACAGCTGCAATGGCCTGACGGAACTTCGTCTGACGAGCCAGTTCTTGCTCGCTAAACGGTTTGGTGCGAGGATTACAGATCTTACCCGTGTACAGGGTATTACCTTTCTTCGCAAAATACACATCGGAGTGTTCGCAGATCTTGCCGCTATACGACTTGACCATCTCAATAGGAACATACTTTGCCATAGTTGTTTAGGTTTGGTTTTAAAGGTTTATAATGTTAATTATAACGTAGGGGCGGTTGAGCAGAGGTTAAGCAGAGGTTAGACGTCATCTTTCTGCCTTATCTTGCCCTCTTTCCCGAACGACGATGCAAAGGTACGTCAAACATTCCACCTTCTCCAAATTTTTTTGCAATTTTTTTTCATTTTTTGCATTTTTCTCCAGCGTGACGTGTGGAAGTTTCACACTTTCACACTTTCACGCATTCGTGTACCTCGAAAAAATCCCCATAATTATAATAATATTTATATTATATTAATTATGCTCCTAAATCCAACCCACATTTATGAGTGAATCTGTGAAAGTGTGAAAGTACTTTTTGCAGATTCTCGCCCAAATATTTGTATATATCAGAATTTTTTTGTACCTTTGCGCCAATTTTTGGCGCAGAATGATAGGAATAACAATTAAATCATGATACTATATGGCTCGATTTACAATTTTATCGTATGAATTTAGAACGGTGCAAGATCCGTATGATAATTCGCTGTTTCCCACGCGAACTTATAAGGAGAAAGAAGAAATCTTTGCTCACAAGCAAGATTATTTTGATGAGTTCTTCAACCAAGAGAACTTCCCTGAATTGTTTGTCTATAGCGGACGCCACTATCGCGTACAATTGCTATGGAAATACAATGGCATTATAGTTTTCCAGATGGAGAAACAAGGTTGGTACAATCAGTCCATCGATTTCCAGAACAACAAGATTCCAGACAATCGTTGGCTTGACATCATCATAGACAACCGCGCACAACAGCAGTTTATCGCCGTTCGTAAGAATTCTACCGTATTCAAGCCATATACCGTCGCCAAAATCTTAGAGGAAAACTTCTCAGAATGGCTCAAACCGAAGTGCGGTTTGGAGGTGTCTGTGAAAACGCAGTACCAGTCGAAAGTCTTCTGGGACATTTACGATAAATTCAATAAGGTGCATGGTATCGAACGTCTGCAATTCAACTTCCCGTTCCCGAACAAAGATTGGATTAGCGAGAATATCGAAGGTTTGATGCAATTTGGTAAAGCACGTAATGGCGCTACCCGCCTCGGTTTGGAAGCCGCCAAAGACGAGAAGCTGTATTTCGAGAAAAATGAAGATAACGAGAAACTAGTCAATACATGTTCTGGCACAGGTGTAGATGTGCTTATCAAGCCGCGTAACCATCGCGTTATACATGTTGTCAAAGAAATGAACCCGATAGAACAGGAAATATCCGATGGCGCGCTGCAAAAGGTGCTCCGACCAACCGCAGATACGCCGGTAGAAGATGAGATAGTATTCACGGCATACCAAAAGGCAGGTGAGTTCCTGAATAAGTTCAAACAATACTACGAATAGTATGTACAATAGACCCACTTCAAAACAAATAAAAGATTGGCACAAAGAGTTTGGAGCAGACCGACTCTTCCAAAATCTCTATAGTGCGTTGAGTGCTATATGCCGACAGGTAAATGACATCACGCCGGAAGAGATTTGGGAGTTAGCCAATCAGCATGTCAGAGAGATTGTGCAGACAGAAAATGACCTATTCGAGATAGATGCGCTACCGCATAATCTTTTCTTCCTGCTTTCTACCTATATGAATGAAGGCGCGAAAGAACCGTGCCAACGAACTCAGGAAGATACGAAGCGCATAGTCTTCCTTGTACAATTCGTTATCCTCTATCAGCTTACTCGCTATCAAACCGATTGGGAGAATCATCCCTACAAGAAATATTGTATCGCGCTGGTTGAGCAATTGCGTTCTAATCCGTTGATGGAGCAACTGATTCCGTTAGTCAAAGAAACGAATGATCGGTATGAAACGATTTATGGTGGAGAAGTGGAACCGTATGACTATCTTCCGTTCGTTAACAAAGGCGATGACCAAGCACCGACACAACCGACCGAAGAAGTTCAAACGGACACCGACAAGAACAGACATATTAAGTTGTTTGTGGCTGCTATGAAGAAGATGCAACGTGAAACGTATTGTGATAAACCGCTTGAATCGAATATAAAACGCGCCTACGAGTGGTATGCCATTTACCGTTTAGCCAAAGAGATAGGACTAATAGCAAACTTCGATGATTTCTTACAACTGATGAAAGGCGATGATTGGAAGTGTAAACCCACCAAGATACAGAATTTCCAACTCCATCAGTCTGCAATCAGTGAGGACACGACTTTTCCGAATTGGATTTGTCCAAGTTCATACAATAATAAGTTCTTTAATAAGTTCTTGCATATTGCTAAAGTAACTTATGTCCTATATGAGCAGAGTTGCAAGAAAGCCAAACTAACTCCGTTCGGATAAAAACGCCGTTCGGATAGTAGCTAAGGAGAGCTTCGGCTCTCTTTTTTTGTGCCCGTCTGCCAACTTGTCAGCGACAGTTTGGCAGCACTTCTGCCGTACTTTTTAACTTCGTTTTTAACAATTTTTTGCACATTTTTTTGTTTTTATAATAAAATTTTAAGTCCCGTTTTTTGTAACTGTTCCAGTGACTGCGGCACGTTGCCACAGCGTAAAAATTTTTAACAGTTATGAAAAAAAACATTAATTTGTGCGTGGACTTAGTCACGCTGATGAAGCAAGGAGACTTGCAAGTGTTGGACAGCCGTAAAGGAACACTCTTCCGCAACGAGGAAGACAAG
>ONWR01000013.1 GCA_900321605.1 uncultured Bacteroidales bacterium
AAGAGTGTTAGGGCTTTTGGTCCTTTCTATTTTCAGTTTCCTTTTTTCTACTCGTGCATGGGCTCGGGACACGGTCTATGTGAGCGGAGGTATAGAGCACGAGGGCTTGTTCCCGACGCGAGATGCCGCTACTCTGCGTTCCAAACCGCGTCCCCAATGGGCGAAGATAGACCATCTGAGCAATTCGTATCTGGACTTGTCGCTGCACTATGTCAACGACTCCAACAAGGCGCATTTCCGCGAACTAAGGGTCTCCACGCGTGCTGAGCTGACCGAATGGCCGTTACCCGGTTTTGAATACGATTTCGGAGGTCACGGCATCAGCCATCTGAGCGCCGAAGCCTCGTTCGACTGGGGTTCAGTTGCCATCGGCGATGTGTATGACCAGTTCGGCTCAGGACTGATCTTGAACCTCTATGAGGATCGTTTGCTCGGTGTGGACAACCCCCTACGCGGTGCAAAAATCGACTTGACGCCTATCGAGGGTCTGCACATGGTAGCCATAGGCGGCAAACAAAGACGTAACTGGGAGTGTTACGACGATGGTGCATGGGGTTGGAACTACCGCCAAGATGCAGCCATCGGCGGAGACGTGGAGATCGATGTCGGCGCATGGTCCAAACGGATGAAGGACTTGGAGATGCACCTCCTTTTCGGCGGCAGTTATGTCTCGCGATACGAAGCACCGGACACCATCCTCACCATCGTCAATAACGAGTTGTACCTATACCGTTTGCCCCGATGGGTGGGAGCCGGAGACATACGTGCCGAATGGCAGATGAAAGGTTGGCACGTGCTTGCCGAATATGCCCGCAAAGCCAATGACCCGACTTTTGAGAACGGGTTCAGTTACCGCGATGGAGACGCATGGCTGTTGTCGGCTGGCTATTCCCGCAAAGGCTTGGCAGTCTTGGCGCAGGTCAAACGGTCGGAGAACATGTCTTTCCGTTCGCAACGTGAGCGTATGGGCATAGCCGGACGGCTGAACTACATGCCGCCCTTCGCACAGCAACACACCTATTCCCTTGCTACCCATTATTCCTATGCCACCCAATACACCCTCGGCGAATGGGCGTTCCAAGGGCAGGTCTATTACACGTGGGCACGCAAGACACGCATGGGCGGTAAATACGGTACTACGCTCAAGCTGAACGGCGCACATATCCGCGGTGTTCACAAAGAAGGCGAGTACTACACGGACGTCAACCTTGAGCTTAACAAACGTATCAGCAAACGGTGGTGGCTCAATGCCATGTTGATGTACCAGCGTTTCAACCAAGCCGTAGTCGAAGGTGAAGGAGGCATGATCCGTTCGGGCATAGCGGTGGTGGACGCACGTGTGCAGGCTACCAAAGAGCTCTCCGTACGCGGTGAGTTGCAATACCTCTACACGCCCGACGACAAGGGACAATGGTGCTTCGCTTTGTGCGAGATCAGTCTCTTCAAACGCCTTATGATCAGCGGACAATGGATGTACAACATCGGCGGAACGGCGAAAGCGGATCATGAACATTACTACTCCGCCTCGGTCACCTATTCGCGCAACGCACACCGGATCATGGCAGGCTACACCAAGACCATTGATGGCTTCAACTGCTCCGGAGGCGTGTGCCGATACGTGCCTAAGCAGGAAGGCGTGCATATAACGTATAACTTCACGTGGTAAAACAGATTATATCCATAGTACTAACGACCCTCCTGCTGACAGGCTGCGAGGTGATCAAGGAGAAGGACAGGCTTATCCCTGTTCCGGTCGGTGATGGTAGTAAGACCCATCTGTTGGTTGAGTACACGGGTTTCCGTTGCGTGAACTGCCCCACAGCCGCTCAAACGGCTCAGGACCTGCAACAGTTGTACGGCGACAAACTGGTGGTGGTAGCCATGCATCCGGCGAGCAATCCGTTTACGCAAGGAGCATTCGACTACACCTGTCCGGAAGCTGATATCTGCTATAAGCACATGGGCGGCAACGCCTCTACTCCTTTCCCGACAGGCAACATCGACCTTGCGCAAGGCGACGGAGAGTGGTTCTTCGATCCCATCGAATGGGCTACATGTTTGCTGCAGAACGATGACGACCTGTTTTCTCCGTCGCTCAAAGTCCAAGCGACGGTGGACACGATCACGCGGAAAGTGCATTTCACCATCTCCGCCGTAGCCTTCGATCATACGGAAGCACGGCTCGCTATCTGGCTGACGGAAGACAGCGTCATGGGTGCGCAAGCGATGCCGGATGGGTCGGTGGAGACCGCTTATTACCACCGTCATATGCTCCGCGGAGCTGTCCAAGGAAAGCCTTTCGGCTGGGACGTGGAGATCAGCTTCACCACGCAGTGGTTCACCGCCGATTATACCCTGCCCGACCAATGGAACATCCATCATTGCCATGCGGTCGTGCTCCTTTTGGATAGAGATAACTATAAGGTATTACAGACATATGAAACGAAACTGGATGGTAGCAGCCCTGTTGCTGCTCTTCGTGAACGCTAACGCGCTCATTGTGAATATCGATGGTCATGGAGACATTCCCGAAGGCGGAATGGAGATCACCGTGACCGATGCGGAACTGGACATCCTCAGCGGTAAGATGCAAATGAAACTGCAAGGCTCGCTGCTCTGCACCGCTCCTCTGACCGTACAGATCACCCGCTCAGCAACGGGACTTGAGGACGAGTTCTGCTGCGCTGGTAACTGCCTTTCCGGCAACGGAGAGACCGCTCAAACACTGAACTATTCGCCGGAAGGCATTGCCTCTTGGTTTGTGCATTATTCGCCGGTCGCTGATTCCGACGAGACCATGACCTATGTCTTCACCGACGCCTCTGAGAGCCGTACACTCACCGTGCATTTTCAATACACCGCTGAGGGAATGGACGATGGACAATGGACAAAGGACAATGGACAATGGACAAAAGTGCTGCGGGACGGGCAACTCTATTTGATGCACAAAGGACAGATGTACGATGTACAAGGAAAAGAAATCAATAAATAACACACCAATATGAAAAAGAACTTTATTATTTGGACTTTAGCAGGTCTCGTTCTGAGCCTTGCGTTCACCGCTTGTAAGAAAAACGATCCCAAGCAAGAACCCACACCGCAAGTAAATCCCGCGGACACTACGCAACCCACTCCGCCGGACACCATTCCGGCTTCGTTCCCCAAGAAACACCTCATCGAGGAGTTCACCGGACAGACATGCGGTTATTGTCCGGAGGGCATGAATAGTATCAGCGATTTCACCAAAGGCGAGTCCAACTGGGTACTTATTCTCCACCACTACGGCTACGGAACGGATAATTTCTCCGTTGCCGGCAGTCAAATCATTCAGAAGGCATTAAGCGAGAATGGAGCACCGAAAATATGTATCAACCGTGCAAGCACGAATTACGGCAAAGGAAACGACATCCTTTTCCATCCGGGCTATCTGCCTCAGACGAGCAAGTCGCAGTTTGCGACAGAGACCTATGCCTCTGTGGTCATTGACAACACGTACGATCCCGCCACACGGCAACTGAACGTGACCGTTTCCGGCGCGTTGTGCAAAGAGGACTACCCTGCTCTCCAACTGACCGTTCTGGTCAAGGAGTCCGGCATGATTGACACCCAAGAGGATTATTATTATACCTTCGGCGGATGGGAGCAGTTCCGCCATACGAATGCCGTTCGTCTCTATCTGTCCAACGCCAAAGGAGACGCTATTTCCGTGGATTCCACGCGTCATTATACCGCTACCTATACCGCTACCCTCAACGACCAATGGGTTCCCGAGAACTGCATGGTAGTAGCTTTCCTGAGCGAGGCATTCAAGCCGGTCATCCAAGCGGAGCAACAACCCGTTGTAGCCGGTTCTGCCGGTGGCGCAGACATTACCCATGGCGGCATCAAAGCGGCAGAAGTGCCGGATTACTACCCCGAGGTGGACGCCACCAGCGGACCGGGCACCTTCTCCGGCAATGAGACAGAAAGTCTGGCAGTTACCAATGCCTTCTACAAAGACTTTCCGGAGCAAAACGCCCGTTTTTGGCAGTTACAGACGTACAGCGCAACCATAGTAGCTACCATCGACAAAACCCCATGTGCGCCTTTTGCGGATCTCTATGTGATCACGGATATAGGTGTGGACTCTATACCCGCAGGGGATTATCCTCTCAACCTCTCCGAGCAACCCGGCACAGCCTATGCGGGATACCGAGATAATGAAAAAATAGAAATGGGCGGAAGCGTATTCTATTTTGTTAGCTATTCTTACCTCGTGGAAGGTTATGTAAACCCCGTTTGCCAGTGGCTGATTGTGAACGGTACACTGACCGTTGATAAAGACCGCAAATGGTCATTAACAGGTCGTACACTAAACGGCAGCAGGATTTCGTTAAAAAGCACTTCCGCCATCAAAGTCTCCGGAGCGGTGAATGCCCCGATGCATAAAGCCAGAAAAGCAGCACTCAAATCCGAAAAATTCAAATTAGAACAAAATTCATAAAGATTCACATTTTTTATATAAAAATATAAAATCTCTTGCATATATCAAAAATTATTTGTATCTTTGCAGCCGAATTGTGCAAGTACCGCTACTTTGCAACGCAATCTGCTCTCTATCGCATCAAGACCGCAACGAGAGCGCAACGGGAGCGCAACGGGAGCGCAACGAGAGTAACACGAGGTTTTAACGTATCTTGCACCACCCTATATATATTATATAATATATATCCCGTGATTTTAGAATAATACCATAAAAATGTCTAATATATTAAAACAATAAATAATTTACACAAATGGAAAAGAAAAAAAGAGTTTACACCTTCGGTAACGGTAAGGCTGAAGGTAACGCACAAATGCGCGAACTGCTGGGCGGTAAGGGCGCTAACTGTGCTGAGATGAACTTGGTCGGTGTGCCCGTTCCTCCGGGATTCACCATTACCACCGAAGTCTGCAACGAGTACTACCAGGTTGGTCAGGAGAAGATCGTAGCTGAGTTGACCGAAGAGGTAAACGCAGCTGTCGCTCATGTAGAGGGTCTGATGAACTGCAAGTTCGGCGATCCGAAGAATCCTCTCCTTGTTTCTGTACGTTCGGGTGCGCGTGCATCCATGCCGGGTATGATGGATACCATCCTCAACCTTGGTCTGAACGACGTAGTAGCAGAGGGTATGGTGGCTAAGACCAACAATCCGCACTTCGTTTACGACTCCTATCGCCGTTTCGTACAGATGTATGGTGACGTAGTGCTCGGAATGAAGCCGGTGAACAAAACCGATATCGATCCGTTCGAGAAGATCATCGACGAGGTAAAAGAGATCCGTGGCGTGAAGCTCGACAAGGACCTCAACGTAGAGGAACTCAAAGAGCTCGTAAAACGTTTCAAAGCTGCTATCAAGGCACAGACCGGAAAAGACTTCCCGGATGATCCTATGGAGCAACTCTGGGGCGCTATCTGCGCTGTATTCCGCTCTTGGATGAACGAGCGCGCTATCCTTTATCGTAAGATGGAAGGAATTCCTGACGAATGGGGTACCGCTGTTTCGGTTATGGCAATGGTATTCGGTAACATGGGCGAGACCTCCGCAACGGGTGTTTGCTTCAGCCGTGACGCCGGTAACGGTGAGAACCTCTTCAACGGTGAGTACCTTGTGAATGCACAAGGTGAGGACGTGGTTGCAGGTATTCGCACCCCGCAACAGATCACCAAGATCGGTTCGCAGCGTTGGGCTGAGCGTGCCGGTATCAGCGAGGAAGAGCGTCTGGCTAAATATCCGTCTATGGAAGAGGCTATGCCGGAGATGTACGCTGAGCTGAACGCTATTCAGCAGAAACTCGAGGATCACTACCGCGACATGCAGGACATGGAGTTCACCGTACAGGAAGGCAAGCTCTGGTTCCTCCAGACCCGTAATGGTAAACGTACCGGTACAGCTATGGTGAAGATCGCCATGGATATGGTTCGTGAGGGCAAGATCACCGAGAAAGAGGCGATCATGCGTTGCGAGCCGCAGAAACTCGACGAACTGCTCCACCCTGTCTTCGATAAGGACGCTTTGAAGAAAGCAAAAGTGATCACCCAAGGTCTGCCTGCTTCTCCGGGAGCTGCTTGCGGTCAGATCGTCTTCCACGCTGACGACGCACAGGAGTGGCACGCAAACGGTCACAAAGTGGTTATGGTTCGTATTGAGACCTCGCCGGAGGACCTCGCAGGTATGTCTGCTGCAGAAGGTATCCTCACCGCTCGTGGTGGTATGACCTCGCACGCTGCCGTAGTGGCTCGTGGTATGGGTAAATGCTGCGTATCCGGAGCAGGTGCTATCCTCGTGGACTACAAGGCTAAGACCGTGAAGATCGAAGACGTTACCTACAAAGAGGGCGACTACATCTCTCTCAACGGTACTACCGGACAGGTGTACGCAGGTGAGATCCCGACCAAGGCTGCTGAGCTCAGCGGTGACTTCAAGGCACTCATGGATCTTTGCGACAAATATACTCACCTCCAGGTACGTACCAACGCCGACACTCCGCACGACGCAGCTGTAGCTCGCGCTTTCGGTGCTAAGGGTATCGGTCTGACCCGTACCGAGCATATGTTCTTCGACGACCAGAAGATTCTCGCTATGCGTGAGATGATCCTCGCTAAGGACAGCGCAGGACGTGAGAAAGCATTGGCTAAACTGCTGCCGTACCAAAAGGCTGACTTCAAAGGTATCTTGGACGCTATGGACGGCCTGCCTGTGAACATCCGTCTGCTCGACCCGCCTTTGCACGAGTTCGTTCCGCATGATCTGAAGGGACAAGAGCAGATGGCGAAAGAGATGGGCGTTTCCGTAGAGGAGATCCAGACCCGTGTAGCTCAGTTGGCAGAGAACAACCCGATGCTCGGTCACCGTGGTTGCCGTCTGGGTATCACCTTCCCGGAGATCACCGCTATGCAGACACGCGCTATCCTCTCCGCCGCTTGCGAACTCAAGAAAGAGGGCAAGAACCCGATGCCGGAGATCATGGTTCCGCTGATCGGTATTCTCTATGAGCTCAAACAGCAGAAAGAGATTATCCAAAAAGTCGCTAAAGAAGTATTCGCTGAGTATGGCGTAGAGGTAGAGTTCGAGATCGGTACAATGATCGAGATCCCGCGTGCCGCTCTGACCGCAGACCGCATTGCTACGGAAGCTCAGTACTTCAGCTTTGGTACCAACGACTTGACCCAGATGACCTTCGGTTACAGCCGTGACGACATCGCTTCCTTCTTGCCGGCTTACCTCGAGAAGAAGATCCTGAAAGTCGATCCGTTCCAGGTTCTTGACCAGAATGGTGTTGGTCAACTGATCAAGATGGCAGTAGAGAAAGGTCGTGCCGTTCGTCCGGGACTCCGTACAGGTATCTGCGGCGAGCACGGTGGTGAGCCTTCATCTGTTAAGTTCTGTGCCCGTGTCGGCATGAACTACGCATCCTGCTCACCTTTCCGCGTGCCTATCGCACGCCTCGCAGCAGCTCAAGCAGCCGTTGAGGACGAGCAATAACCCCGCATCGTGCATTGATGCACGATGATAACTCCATCCGCCAATTTTGGCGGATCAAAAACCACCAACGCACTCTCATCCGGGAGTGCGTTGGTTCTATATCCACTAATTGCCGATTTTAAGAAAATTTGCAAAAAACATTAGAAAAACTTGCATATGTGCGATTTTTGTAGTACCTTTGTACGCTAATTTGTGATGAACAATAATTGAGGAATTATGTTAAAGAAACTATTTGGGTTTGACGCTACGCAACATAGCGTACGTACGGAGATTTACGCAGGTATCACTACCTTTTTGACCATGGCGTATATTCTGGCTGTGAATCCGGGCATATTCAGTGCCTTGGAGTCGCAGGGAATGCCGAAGGATGCGGTCTATACCGCCACGATTTTAGCTTCCGTGGTAGGTACTTTGATGATGGCATTCTATGCCAAGAAACCTTTTGGTTTGGCGCCGGGCATGGGAATCAACGCCTTTTTTGTCTTCGGCGTTTGTTTGGGTATGGGGCATAGTTGGCAGTTTGCGCTGACAGCTGTGTTTATTGAGGGTTTGATTTTTATTTTCCTGTCGCTATTCAAGGTGCGAGAGATAATTGCTCACGCTATTCCGGCGAGTATCAAAGCGGCTATCGGAGCCGGTATCGGTCTGTTCATCGCTTTTATCGGTTTGCAGAACTGCGGCATTGTGGTAGCCCATGAGAACACACTGGTCAGTTTGGCAAAATTCAACACACCATCGGTCATTTTGGCGCTTATCGGCATCTTCATTTGCGGATTGATGGTGGTAAGAAAGATCCCAGGAGGACTGCTTTGGGGAATCCTTCTGACCGCGGTAATAGGTATTCCGATGGGAGTGACCCACTGGGACAAGATCGTCTCTACTCCACCCTCGATAGCACCTATATTCATGAAGTTTGAATGGAGTCAGATCTTCTCGTGGGATATGTTGATTGTCGTTTTCACGTTCCTGTTCGTGGATTTCTTCGACACGGTAGGCACCGTACTTGGTGTTTCGATGAAGGCGAATATGGTGGATAAAGACGGCAAGGTGGATGGTATCGGAAACATGCTGATGGCGGACGCGGTAGCTACCACAGCGGGTGCTTGTCTGGGTACCTCGACCACGACTACGTATGTGGAGAGTATCGCGGGTATCGCGGTAGGCGGTAGAACGGGATTGACGGCAGTTGTGATAGCTATTTGTTTTCTGCTATCTTTGTTCTTTGGTCCGTTGTTCCTCGCTATTCCGATGTCTGCGACTGGTCCGGCGTTGGTGATTGTCGGTGTGATGATGGTTTCCAACACGACTGCAGTAAATTGGGAGGACTTCTCCGAGGCTATTCCTGCTTTTGTTACCCTGCTCATGACTCCGCTGTGTTATAGTATCAGCGATGGAATCATGTTGGGTATCATCATGTACGTACTGATGAAACTGACCAAGGGTAAAGAGGGCATTCGTCAGATCAGTCCCGCCGTGTGGGTATTGTTTGTGCTCTTCGTGATTCGATACGCGCAGCAAGCCCTTAATTAAGGTGAAAGGTGAAAGGGAAAATGGAAATACTAACTGATAGTTTGCATAAGATAGCGTACGCGACGGATGCGAGCGTGTACCGCGAGATCCCGTACGGGGTAGCTTACCCGAAGGACGAGGAGGAGATCGTGACGTTAATAGGGGAAGCCCGCTGTCGCCACACGAACCTCATCGCTCGTGCAGGCGGTACATCCATCGCCGGACAGGTCGTTGGCAACGGTATCGTAGCGGACATCAGTAAGCATATGAACCGGATCCTTGAGATCAACGCTGAGGAACGGTACGCTTGGGTTGAACCCGGTGTGGTACGCGACGAGCTGAACATCGCCTGCAAGCCGTACGGTCTGTTTTTCAGTCCTGAGACCTCCACTTCGAACCGATGCTGCATCGGCGGTATGGTGGGCAATAACTCCTGTGGAACGCACTCCTTAATATACGGAAGCACGCGCCCGCACGTATTAGAAGCCGATGGCATCCTTGCTGATGGCAGCAAGGTGCATTTCCAAAAATACACCCTCGCGGAACTCGAAGAGCGGTTCGGTAAAGCGTTTTGGGAAGATGTACAAGGAACAAAGAGTTTGGAAGAACGTATCTACGCACAGTTGATCCGTTGGGCAAAAGACGAGAAGACGCGGCAGCTCATCGAAGATACTTATCCGGACAAAGAGCTCACACGCCGCAGCTGCGGATATGCTATTGACGAGACGATAGAAGATATTATCCAAGATGGTTCTATCAACCTCTGCAAGCTGATAGCCGGAAGCGAAGGCACACTCGCTTTTCTGACACGGATCAAGGTGTCGTTAGACCCCCTGCCGCCGAAAGAAGTGATGGTCGTTTGTGCGCATTGCGTGAGTATAGATGCGGCTTTTGAAGCGAATCTGACCGCCTTGGCGCAACACCCGACGGCTATCGAACTGATGGACGGAGAGATATTGGAACTCAGCAAACAGACCCCTTCCGTAGAGCGGTTCTTCGTACAAGGCGACCCTGCGGCTCTCCTGATAGCCGAACTACGAAGCGAGACACGCGAGGACTTAGACCGGCAAGCCGAAGCGATGGAGAAAGCGCTGTCAGACACCGGTCTCGTCACCCTCTGCACACGAGTCTATGGAAGCGAAGTAGCCAAGGTGTGGAACCTGCGCAAAGCCGGTCTCGGTATCTTAAGCCGCATGAAAGGCGATGCCAAACCGACCGGCGTGATCGAAGACACCGCCGTAGCACCCTCTCGTATGCCTGCTTACATGCGGGATTTTAGGGAAATGCTACAGCGACTCGGTACCTCCTGCGTCTTCTACGGACATATCAGTACGGGCGAGCTTCACCTGCGTCCGATTTTAAACCTCAAGACCAAGGAAGGCAAACAGCTCTTCCGAACAATCGCACACGAGACGACCCTCCTTGTGCGCAAACACCGAGGCACCATCAGCGGCGAACACGGAGACGGAAGGTTACGAGGCGAGTTCATCCCCTTGCAGTACGGCGAAGAGACCTACGAACTGATGCGGCAGGTCAAATACTGCTGGGACCAAGATAATATCTTTAATCCCCATAAGATCGTTGACACGCCTAAGATGGACGAGTACCTGCGTGCCGACCGTTCAAAGACCGGCGATGAGCTGCTCTGCCGTGTGGAGCAATGCAACGGTGCCGGAGACTGCCGCAAGTCGCAAGTCATAGGCGGTACGATGTGTCCGACCTACAAAGCGAGCCGCGATGAGTTGCAGACCACCAGAGCAAGAGCGAATGTGTTGAGGGAGTTCTTGACCAAGAGCCAAGGACAGAGGACGAAGGACGAAATACAACAAGTAAAAGAGGTGTTGCTCTCTTGTCTTGCCTGCAAAGCCTGCCGGAAAGAGTGCCCTTCGGGTGTCGACATGACTCGCATGAGAGCGGAAGCCCTGCAACGCATCTACGACGAAGAAGGTACTCCCTTGCGCACATGGATGATAGCAAACAACGCTTCCGTTCAACGATTAGGCTCTTTGGTACCGCATATATACAATTTCTTTGCATCGAACAAACTCACCTCTACCCTCCTCAAAAAGATAGTGGGCTTTGCTCCGGAACGCCATATACCCTTAATCCATCATACATCCTTACATCATACATCCTTCTTACATCATACATCCTTACATCATACATCCTTCTTACATCATACATCCTTCCATCATACATTCAAAATCTATCTTTTTCTCGATGAGTTCACGCGGTACAATGAACCAAGCTTGGTTCAGACGTTCATCGAGCTGATGAACCGTTTGGGCTACGAGGTGATCATCCCGAGACATACGGAGAGCGGTAGAGCCGCTATCTCCAAAGGGTGCCTGCGTCAAGCTAAACACCTTGCGGAGAAGAACATCCGTTTACTCAAAGACCTGATTACTGAAGAGACGCCGCTTGTCGGTATCGAGCCTTCGTGTATCCTCACCTTCCGGGACGAATATCCGGACATCGTGAGCGACGGTTATCGTGAGGAGGCAAAGCGATTAGGACAAAACTGCCTGCTCTTCGATGAGTTTCTGATGCGGGAAGTGGAAGCCGGAAGAATACGTAAAGAGGCATTCTCCAACATGAAAGCGGAGATTTGGCTTCATGGGCATTGCCATCAGAAAGCCTTGGTAGGAGTAGAGAAAACCGCTGCCTTGCTCAACCTGCCGGAGAACACCACAGTGCATGTGATTCCTTCGGGTTGCTGCGGTATGGCAGGTTCGTTCGGATATGAGAAAGCGCACTACAAGACCTCCCTTGCTATCGGCGAGATGATCCTTTTCCCTGCCGTTCGCGAAGCTGTCAAAGCCCACACAATCGATCATCCGGTCTTCATTGCTGCTCCGGGTGTCTCGTGCCGCACGCAGATACTGGACGGTACCGGCATACAAGCTTATCATCCCATTGAGATCCTGTACAAAATGCTGAACGACTCACACGTACTGCAATAACTCAGGCAGGGAGGTGATGACGATGAGGTTAGAACGGGACAGATCCTCCGGCAAAGCGTCCCCACGGCGGGAGAAAAAGACAGTTGCTAAACCCGCATTCTGTGCACCGATGATGTCCGTGGTCATTGAGTCTCCGATCATCAGCACTTCCGAAGGCTTGAGTTGACACCGACGCAATGCCTCTTCATAGAAACGAACATCGGGTTTGTCATAGCCAATATCCATCGATATATACGTGTCTTCAAAGAAATGCAGGATACCTGCTTGCTCCAAACGGCTGCGCTGCAGGTGACCGAAGCTGTTCGATGCCGCAAAAAGCCGATAGCCCTTTTGCTGCAAAGCTTCGAGCGTCTCTACGGCATACGGCACAAGGGTGTGCGTCAGACCCCATGCGGCTCGAAAAGCCTGTTTGAAAGGCTCTACAGCTTGAGGCGGATAACCCGCTTTCTCGCAGAACTCCGCCGGATAGAGTTCCATCACTTCAGCTATCGTGTGCAAACCATGTTTGGCTTCCGAGAACAATCTGCCGCTGATTTCGAAGAAAAGGGAGAAGAGCTCGTCTCTGGTGTACGGTGTAGAGTGTACGGTGTATGGTGTATGGTGGACGGTGGACAAAACATCCATCGCAGCCTCGAAAGCTTCCCTACAACAGGGGATATAATCGAGCAAAGTGTCGTCTATATCTATAAAAATCGCTTTATATTGCATTTTTTTGCCAAATAATTTGCACAATTCATAAAAAAGTAGTACCTTTGCAGCCGTTTTTGAGAAGCGGGTATTTATACCCCTTCCGGCGGAGGCCGGTTTCCCCGTTTAACGGGGACACCTCCGGGTAGTAGTTCAGCCCGGTTAGAATGCCTGCTTTGGGAGCAGGAGGTCGTGAGTTCGAATCTCGCCTACCCGACCGGTTTTTAGAGAGTGACGATTTCGCCTTTTTGCGGAATCGTCACTTCTTTGAATCCCGCTTCTTCCAGATGACCTTTATACGCCGTTGCTGCCTCTTCCTGACCGTGTACGACAAACACTCTTTGCACCTGATTAACCGTCAGGCTGCGCGTGATATAATTGATCATCTCCTTATAATCACCATGACCGGAGAAGCCCTCGATCTTCGTAATCTGCGCTTTGATACGCCGGTCGAGACCGAAGATGGATATCCATTGGAGTCCGGGTTGCTGAATACGTGCTCCCAAAGTGGAGGGTTCGCAATAACCAACGATGAGGATCGTACACCTCGGGTCGGATATATGGTTTGCCACATGGTGCTTGATTCGTCCTGCCTCCAACATGCCGCTGGCAGAGATGATGATACAGGGTTCGTCCTTATGATTAAGCGCCTTGGACTCGCGGATGTCCGTAATATACCGGAGGGTATTAAATCCAAAGGGATCCGGGTCAAAACGCATCGTGTCGCGTACCTCTTCACTCAGTTCCTCGGGGTACATTCGGAAGATCTGGGTCGCGTTGGTGGACATAGGCGAGTCCACATAGACCGGTATATGCGGCAAACGACCGTCGTTATAGAGCTGGTTGAGTACATAGACGATCTCTTGCGTACGACCGACCGAGAAAGAAGGGATGAGCAACTGTCCTTTGCGATAAACACAGGTGTCCTCCACTACGCCCAAGAGTTCCTCTTCGGTCACCAACTGCTCGTCATGCAAACGGTCTCCATAAGTGGATTCGCAGATGAGGTAGTCGCATTGCGGGAAGAGCTGCGGTTCGGGCAGAATATGGCTCTTGGCTCTACCTATATCACCGGTATAGGTGACGCGTTTCCAACGGAACCCCTCACCCTCTAATCCGCTCATCCTCTCATCCTTTTCATACACTTCCAGCGAACAGATAGCGCCGCCGAGCATATGACCGGAGTTGGTGAAGGTCAGCAGCACATCATCAAACAGACGGAAACGACGGTCGTAGCTATAAGTCACGAAATGCCGCATCGCCTTATTGACATCTTTCTGGTCATAGAGAGGATCGATCTTGTATTTCTTGCCTTTCTCCTTATGAGGATGCTGTTTGTCTATCTTCTTGTTATAGGTACGCACATCCTGCTCTTGGATAAAAGCGGTGTCCGCTAACATGAGTGCGCACAAGTCACGGGTCGCGGGGGTACAGTATATATCACCCTTAAAACCAATCTTCACAATATACGGAATCAAGCCCGAGTGATCAATATGCGCATGACTCAACACCACGCAATCGATCTTAGATGGATCAAAACCCAAGTCTCTGTTGGCAGCATCCGTCTCCATTCCTTTACCTTGATACATACCGCAATCCAGAAGAATCGTGTGTCCTGAATCGGTTGTAATCAGATGTTTGCTTCCGGTCACCTCGCGGGTGGCTCCTAAGAACTGTATTTTCATGGCTTTACGAATTTGTGGTGCAAAATTAGTAAAATTTTTCAATATATACAAGTAAAATCGCTAATTTTTTATAAATTCTTGCATGTATGCAAGTTTTTCTTGCTTGTTTTATTGCATAATTCAAAAAAAAGCTGTACCTTTGTGGCAAATTTTGGAATACTATGTCGGAATTGGTAAAACGAACCCTGAGCGGAATAGTTTTTGTCGCTTGTATTGTAGGGTGTATTTTATGGAGTCAATGGGCAGTCATGGGCTTGCTTCTCTTCGTCAGCATGATGGCTGTCGATGAGTTTCACCGGTTAGTCAAGTCGCATATTTTGCAGCGCATATGCGCCGGTTTGGGCGTGTTAGTGCTGTGGTTTCTCACGGTTTGTCTGACGTACGAGCATCCGGAGGGAGATCTCTCTGCCTTGGTTTTTCCGATGCTGATGGCGTACCTGCCGGTGATGATCGTAGCGCTGCTGGATGAAATCTGGAATCGCTCTGAGATGCCGTTAGCGCATTGGGGAAATATGCTGATCTCGCAAGCGATGATTGCTCTTCCGTTACTGACGATGATGGTGTTATACCGTTTGGATCATATGCTGCTGTTGGCATTGTTCGTCTTCATTTGGGTGAACGACACAGGCGCTTACTGCGTCGGTAGTCTGACCGCCAAAAGACCGCAAGGCAACCATAAGATGGCACCTCATGTGAGTCCCAAGAAAAGTTGGGAAGGTCTCATCGGGGGCGTGGTATTCGCTTTGACAGCCGCTTTTGTGCTGTGGGAATGCGGATGGTTTAGGATCTTCGGAACCGGTAACGTTTCGCTGATCATGACGATTATCTTTGCCGTCGCGACAAGTCTTTTCGGTACTTTGGGCGACTTGATGGAGAGCCTCTTCAAACGCTCTATAGGTGTGAAAGACTCCGGTCATTTTCTGCCGGGACACGGCGGAGTGTTAGACCGTTTTGACAGTATTTTATTAGCCGCTCCTGTGATCACTTCTTATTGCTGGTTATGCTACTTTCTTGTACCTCTTTTCTGAGCCGATTGCCGTTGAGCGTGTTGTACTGGTTCGCGGACTACCTGATCTATCCGGTGATGTATCATCTGATGCGTTACCGCCGGAAGTTAGTAGCCAAGAACCTGCGTAACTCGTTTCCGGACAAGAGCGAAGCGGAGCGCAAAACCATCGAGAAGGCGTTCTACCATCAGTTCTGCTCCACCATCGTGGAGACGATCTACGGCTACCGTTGCTCTGAAGAACAGATGCGCCAACATGTGACTTTTAAGAACATGGACGAGGCCAACCGTCTCGTTCACGAAAAGGGAGGATGCATCTTCATGTTAGCGCATATGGGCAACTGGGAATGGTTAGCCGAGGTGCAACATAGTTTGGACGAGGGTATCACGGAAGTGAATGTCTATCGTCAGCTCAAGAACCCAAAGATGGACGCGTTGATGTTGGCTATCCGAGCCCAACGAGGTGGTACATGCGTAGAGAAGAGACGCATCTTACGAGAGATGGTTCGTTTCCGCGCAGAGAAAAAGAAAGTGACCATCGGTCTGATCTGCGACCAGAAACCTCGTCCCGAAGTGACCCGTACGTGGGTTGAGTTTCTGCATCAAGACACCGGTTTCTTGGACGGCGGCGAAGTTTTGGGTACGAAGTTCGGTTATCCGGTATTCTATGCTTATGTTCGCAGGCCAAAAAGAGGATGCTATGAAGCGGAACTGCAACTCCTGACAGCCGACCCCAAGAGCTGCGCAGAAGGAGAGATCACCAAAGCCTATGCACAGGCTTTGGAACGCAATATATTGGAGCAACCGGAGTTGTGGCTATGGACTCACAACCGGTGGAAATGGAAAAGGGACATTTGACATTTGAGATTTGAGATTTGACATTTATGAAGTGTAGCGTCGTTATATTGAACTGGAATGGAGCTGAGATGCTGAGAAAGTATCTTCCTTCCGTTGTGCAATACTGTCCGGCTATGATCTTAGGAAACACTTCCGCAGCAGGTATAGAGACCGAGGTCATTGTTGCTGATAACGGTAGTACCGACGAGAGCCTACAAGTGTTGGCAAAGGAGTTTCCGACCGTCAAGACGATTGTGTTAGATCGCAATTATGGTTTTGCAGAAGGCTACAATCGAGCAATCGATCAATTACTCGAAGGAGAAAGGGGAAAGGCGAAAGGTGAAAAGAGTCCGGAGTATGTCGTTCTGCTCAACAGCGATGTAGAAGTGACGGAAAACTGGTTAACACCCCTACTCGATTACTTAGAGACGCATCCGGACACCGCAGCCGTACAGCCGAAAATACGCAGTTGGGTTCACAAAGACCGGTTTGAACATGCCGGAGCGGCAGGCGGTTTTGTCAATGCCTTGGGTTATCCGTACTGCCGAGGACGAGTGCTTTGGAATGTAGAGGAAGACAAAGGGCAATACGACACTATCGTGAACGTCCATTGGACAAGCGGTGCATGTATGTGCGTGCGTACGCAAGTCTATAAGGAGTGCGGAGGACTCGATGCCGCTTTCTTTGCGCATATGGAAGAGATAGACCTCTGTTGGCGGATGAGGAATGCAGGCTATTTATTGGCATGTGTGCCTCAGAGCGTGGTGTACCATTTGGGAGGCGGCAGTCTGAACTACGAGAGTCCGCGTAAGACGTACCTCAACCATCGGAATAACTTACTGATGATCTATAAGAACCACAAACACCCGTTTGGCGTGTTGTTCGTGCGTTTCTTCCTCGATTATGCAGCAGCATTCTTCTATCTGCTGCAAGGCCGTTGGGGCGCTTTCAAAGCTGTCTTCCAAGCGCGGTGGGACTACTGGAAGATGAGAAAGGCGTATTATTAAGACCGCTGCGCTGAAAGAGTAAAGACCAGCGGTCCTTACTCCTTGTTTTAGAATCCAAAGCTGAGTCCGCAGGAGAGCGTGAGGTTTGTGCCTTGCGTGAAGACGGGCGAATACTTATTCAGATAATAGTTTTTGAGTGCATCTCCTTCAAGGTTCTGCGAGCTACCGTCCGGATTCCAACCTCGGTCTTCTCCGTCTATACGCGCAGAGGACGGCGCATAAGCGCGGGTCTGGTTAAAGCACACATCCACATGTGCATAGCAGTTATTGAAGACTTCATACACGGCGTGGAAAGTAACTTGATTATTGCGCCAGATCTTCTCGCTGAAAGGCTTCTGGGCGATAATCGGCGTAGAAGTGTTACGCTGACCGGCTATATACGCACGCACATAATCGTACGCACGGTATTTGGTGTCCTGCGTGAAATCCAAGGAGAGACGAAGACTACGACTTGGACGATAAGAGAGTTGCACAAAGATGCTTTGCGAGTTATCACCCATGTAATGACCCATCTTGTAGGAGTTAGAGGTGAACTCTAACACGCTGATAGAGTGCGTGTAACAAGCGATATACGAACGCATAAACTCAGCCCTTAACGACAATCCGCGTACAGGCCACCCGCTCCAGTTGAAGCCCACCAAGTACGAAATGGGGTTGTTCTCCTTATTGGATTTCTTGAGACGCGAGAACTTGAACTCATCGAGGAAGAACGAGCCGTAGAGCCTCAGATGATCCGTTGGACGAAGCGTCAAGGTCGCAAAGAACTGCGAGTTCTGGTTCTCCGAGTTCACCCCTTTGGTGAAGAGGTGATCGAGCGATTTGAAGAAAGCAATCGGAATGAAGAACTGTGCCTGCGGATTGCGTTCGGCATAGACGATCGAGTTACCGAAACCGAACTGCAGATACTTGCAGGGAATGAAGGTGAACATATTCGCCGCCATGAATTTATTATGGGGACGATAGTTGATCTTCGTGCTATCTTCGGTGTAGCGCTCTACGTAATAATACGTAGAATCGATTACGTTACTGGGCAACCACGCATGAAAATAATCGAACTGGAACCACTTGCAAGGCGTCAGTTGCAGCGTCAGCATCGGAACAGCCGGATTATGAGCAGAGAGGATGTTCGAGCAATGCTGCGCGTCACCCCATTGGATGCGTTCACGCTGAATGCCTATACTACCCCACCACATGTAAAGCGAGATTCCGCCTCGCATATCCGAGTAGTCTCCGCCGTATTCCGCTTCTTTGTATTGTGCGCCGGGCAGGTTGTTCAGATAACTCGGTTGCGCCAGACGCGCACCGTTGATCTTATCATAGGTGGAAGGATAATACTTGTCCTTGAGAAAACCTTTGCCCGTTCCTTTCCAGCTGTTGTCTCGGATAGAACCCCAGATAGAGAGGTGTCCGGCGATGTCCATCTGGATCTCAGCTCCGTACCATCGATGGGTGATCATTCCTTTTTTGACATTATAGTTAATGTCCATGCCAAGTATCGGACGGATACGCATCTTGAAGATCTTCTTCTTGGTGAGCATGTGGAGCGAAGGATCCGCCAAGGAGAGGTTCGAGATCTTTGTGATCCATTGGGTCACGTGTCTGTGTCCGTACGAATAGTAAACCGGCAAGGTGTCGCACTCCAAGGCGTAGTCCTGCAGATAGAACTGCAGATCCTCCCGTTGACGACGATTGAGCAACGAGTCTTTCGTCTGCGCCTCCATCAACACCTTAGCGATATAATCACGCGTATAAGGCTTGATAGCGGCATTCGTCTCGATGATACCATCCGTAGTCAGCTCTTCGAGGAAATCATAGATCTCCGTGTACTCGATCGCCTGAGGAATACGCTGAGCGTATAGGGACAATGGAAGAAGGACAGTGGACAATAGACATATTACAATTCGTCGGATCATTTTTGTCTTTTGTCTTTTAGTGAAACGGTCTTTTGACTTTTAGCGTAGCGGTCTTATTTCTTATACCGTGCGTTGAGAGCATCAATCACCTCGTTGGTAATGTCGTAACCGGCTACTTTATTCATCAGCACGGCATCGTTGAGAACGAGGTGGTAACGACCATCGGCATTGTACTCACGCAGATAAGCTTGCACGGAGTCCTGGAGCTGCTGGGTCAGATCAGCCTGTTCCTGCATGAAATCAGCAGAGAGCTTTTGACGAAGATTCTCCAAATCCTGCTGTTTCGCCATGAGTTGCTGCTCTTTCTTCTGCAAACGAGCCTGTTCGCTCTCTGCACGCTCACGACTCAAGAAAGCGTTTGCCTCTAACTTACGCTGGAAATCCACCACGTCACGCTGGAACGTCTCTACCTCGCCTTGAAGCGATTTCGCTTTGGTATCCAGTTTGACGGTCGATTCCTCATAACGGCTCATGAGTTTCTCAGAAGCCTCTACAGCGAGAGTGTAGTGCTTGAGGATCGAATCGGTGTTGATGACAGCAATCGGCATCAACTCGCCGGACGCCTGAATCTCCTGAACTGCAGGTTGTTTCTTAGCACCCGGAGTAACAGTAAAGAAAAGAATAAACAAGGCAACTACAGCAGCTGCCAAAATCGAATCAACGATAATTGAAATTTTGTTCATGATCTTATATGTTTTTTATATCTATTTACTTGTTTTATTAGAGGTTATCCACATCTATTTGCTTGTTTTTCTTGCGTTGCTCGAGCTTGTCTTCGCTGATGGCGCAATGGATCTTGTCCTCTTTCATCTTCTTGTTTTCATGAATATGCTGCGACCGAAACGAGTGATCTTTGCGCAGGATAACTCCCACACAAAGCAGCAGCATAGCCGCCGTCACAACTCCTATTGCTAAAAGTATCTCGCGCATATATACACAAAATCCGGTGCAAAGGTACTACAAAAAAAGGACATACGCAAATAAAAATAGATTTTTTTATAAAAAAAATGAATGAAGCAGGTAAAATGGGTGTTTTTGTATGGATATTTTGCCAAAGAGCGCACAAAAAGTATATATACTACGTATATATAGTATAAAGCACTATTTTGCCAAAAAAGAGGTTCTATCCTATGGGTATCCTTTGGGTATGTTTGGGGTAACATTTGGCGCGATATCGAGATTGATACGTGTTTACTCCGATTTGAGAATTTGAAGATTTGAAGATTTGAAGATTTGAAGATTTGAAGATTTGAAGATTTGAAGATTTGAGGATTTGAAGATTTGAAGATTTGAAGATTTGGCACGAGAGGATAAAAATGGGAGAAAATTATAAAATTATGCGTTAAGATTTGCGTATGTCAAAAATTTTTAGTATCTTTGCAGCCGATTTTATGTGCCTATGCGTATGTATGCGCATAACACGCATATAATAAGAAGAATATAAGCAAAACGGAAATAACCAAAAGGAAATAACCAAAAGGAAATAACCAAAAAGGAAATAATAAAAACTGAATAGATTATGGCAAATGACAAACAAGGCGGATTGATGTTTAACGCATTGACCGCAGGCAGCAAGATTGTAGGAAACATTACCGCCGACAGCGATTATCGCATCGATGGTTTGATAGAAGGCGAGTTGAATTGTACAGGCAAGGTAGTGATCGGCGAAGCCGGTCGCGTCAAAGGAACGATCGTATGCGCTAACGCAGAGATCATGGGAATGATGGACGGCAAGATCACCTGCCATCAGCAGCTGAGCCTGCGTGCAAGCGGCAAGATACAAGGCGATGTACATACCAAGACCCTGATCGTTGAACCGGGTGCTCAGTTTAACGGTACATGCGCGATGGGAAGCAATACGCTTTCTTCGGCAGAACCGAAGAAAGCTTAATTAACAATGAACAATTATCAATTAACAAAGCGTTCTATTGGGTTTTGTACAAACTGAAGAGTTCGTAGAGATCTTAAAACATTGTACAAAACTCCTTCAGCCCTTTGTGAATTGTTAATTATAAATTGTGAATTATTATGAAGATAAAACCTTTTAGAGGAATACGTCCGCCGAAAGAGCTGGTGGAGCAAGTGAGCAGCAGACCGTACGACGTGCTCAATAGTGAAGAGGCACGTCAGGAGGCTGCGGGTAACGAAAAGAGTTTATATCACATCATCAAACCGGAGATCAATTTTGAGCCGGGAACAGATGAACATGATCCGCGGGTATATGAAGCTGCTGCGGAGCAGTTTAAGCTGTTCAAGAAGAAAGGCTGGCTTGTGCAGGATGCCGAAGAGAAGTACTATGTCTATGCACAAAGTATAGTTGAGAGTGGAGAGTTGAGAGTTGAGAGCAGTCCTGAGGTTGAAAGTAAAAAGTTAAAAGGAACTGTCAAGACCCAATACGGTTTGGTGGTAGGAGCGTGGGTAGATGATTATCTGGAAGGACGCATCAAAAAGCATGAGTTGACCAGACGCGATAAAGAAGAAGACCGAATGAAACATGTGCGTGTACTGAATGCGAACATGGAGCCGGTGTTCTTTGCTTATCCGCATCGGGAGGACTTGGATGCGATCGTTGCGGAAGTGACCAAGGGTGAGCCGGAATACGACTTTGTGGCTGCTCCGGAAGGCTTCCGTCACACGTTCTGGGTGATTAACGACAAGAAGACCATCGACCGAATCACGGAAATCTTTGCCGAGATACCGGCGATGTATATTGCGGACGGACACCATAGATCTGCCGCCGCTGCGGGAGTCGGAAGGGAATTAAAAATTAAAAATGAAAAATTAAAAATTAATAATCCCGAGTACGAGTATTTCTTAGCGGTGTGCTTCCCGGATAATCAGTTGAACATCATCGATTATAACCGCGTAGTGAAGGATCTGAACGGACTGACGGAAGAGGAGTTTTTGAAAGCCCTTGAGGAGGACTTTGAAATTAAAAATTACGAATTAAAAAATCAAAATGACTTCTCTGAGGTGAAGCCGAAAGGATTGCATAATTTCTCGTTATACTTAGGCGGAAAATGGTATTCCTTGACTGCCAAAGAAGGAAGGTACAACGATGCGGATCCAATAGGCGTGTTGGACGTGACGATCTCCAGCAACCTGATCTTGGATAAGATCTTGGGCATCAAGGATCTGCGTTCGGACAAACGGATCGATTTTGTGGGCGGTATTCGCGGACTCGGCGAACTCCAACGCAGAGTAGATAGCGGCGAGATGAAGATGGCGTTAGCACTCTACCCCGTTACCATGCAACAGATCATCGACATCGCCGACAGCGGAAACATTATGCCGCCGAAGACCACATGGTTTGAGCCGAAGCTGAGAAGCGGATTAGTGGTACACGAGTTAGATTAAGGACCGCTTCGCTAAAGGAATAAGGACAAAAGACTTAAATGAATCGACTAATCATAAAATATTCTTTATTGGGATTGCTGGTAGCGATCCTCTTACTGCCGGGTTGTAGCGTGCAGAAAAAGATCAAACGGGCAGATCGTAAGTTCGCTATCGGCGAGTATTACACCGCCGGAGACATCTACAAACAATGTTACAGCCGTTTGAGCACCAAGAAAGACCGCGAGTTGAAAGGCTATGTGGCTTACCGTCAAGGTGAGTGCTACCGTCTGATTAACAACCAGCGCGCTACCAACGCCTATAACAACGCCCTGCGTTGCAAATACCAGTTGAAGGACTCAACGGTCTATCTGCACTATGCACAGGCTTTGCAATACCAAGGCAAATACAAAGACGCGATCAAGAACTACGAGCTCTATTTAGAGAAACATCCGGACAACTACGTAGCTCAGGCTGGCAAATACGCGTGCGGTAAGATAGATGAATGGAAGAAACAAGGCTCGCGGTACAAGACCTCGGAAGCCAAGGAGTTCAACCAGAAGCGTACGAGTAACTTTGCGCCTATGTTCATCGGTTCCAATACCGATGCGCTCATGTTCACCAGCAACCGTCAGGAGAAACAGAAAGGCGGCACGAAGAAACTGAAACGTCCGAGTAACGTAACAGGTCAGCAGCTTTTCCAACTCTACCAGACGCGTAAGAACGCCGCAGGAGAATGGGAAGACATCGTCTTGGCGGAAGGTCTCTATGGAGAGCAAGGCGGCGAAGGCGATCAGCAGAACGACTCCACGGAGGAGAAAGGCGGAAAAACAAATGCCGAAATGGGTGTTTGTTCCTTCAGCCGAGACGGACGAATGATGTTCTTCACCTATTCCAAGCCCATCAACGGCAAGGATTTAGGAGCAAAGATCTACTCCAGTGAACGAGCCAGCGGCGAATGGAGTGAAGCGCAGGAAGTGAAGCTCTTTGCCGACAGTTCGATTACCGTGGGACATCCGGCTCTCAATAACACCGGAGACACGCTCTATTTCGTGAGCGATGCTCCCGGAGGAGTCGGCGGCAAGGATATATGGTTTGCGGAGTTAGAAGGGGACGAATGGATCAACCCGCAGCCCCTTGGACCCGGTATCAACACCACCGCCGATGAGATGTACCCGTATGTTCACGAAGATGGTACGCTCTATTTCTCCAGTAACGGTCAACCGGGTTACGGCGGTCTCGACATCTTCAAAGCCACACGCGACACGACGTACAAAGACAGCGTCGTGTGGGTGATTTTTAACATGGGCGCACCGTTCAACGGCATAGGAGACGATTTCGGAATCACCTTTGCCGGTAACACGCAGAACGGATTCTTCTCGTCCAACAAAGGCGATCAGAAAGGATTTGACAAGATCTACCAGTTCTGGTTGCCGGAGATGGAGTTCATCGCCGAAGGAACGGTTCGGGACGAACAAGGCGAACCGATAGCGGACGCTAAGTTGCGTATCGTGGGTAGCGATGGAACAAACAGCCGTGTGAACGCACGACGAGATGGAACGTATAAGATCAAACTGAACAAAGAGGTCAAATACGTCATGTTGGCTACCGCACGCGGTTACCTCAACGCCAAAGAACAATGGGACACCAAAGGGCTGAAAGACAGCAAGACCTATACTCTCGATTTTGCACTCAGCCCCATTAGCCGTCCGGTGAAGATGGAGAACATCTTCTATGAGTTCGGTCGCTGGGAGTTGACGCAGGCTTCGGAGAAAGAGATGGATGGCTTGATCAAACTGCTGAACGACAACCCCAATATCACCATTGAGCTCAGCGCGCACACGGATATGAAAGGTAACGAAGAGTTCAACCAAGAGCTGTCTCAGAAACGTGCGCAGGCTTGTTGCGACTACCTCATTAAGAAAGGTATCGAGAAAGAGCGTCTGACGCCGGTGGGTTACGGAAAGAGCAAACCGGTCATTGCGGACAAAGCGCTGAACAAACAATATCCGTTCATTCCGGTAGATCAGGCTCTGGACGAAGAGTTCATCCTCAAACTGAAATCCGACCAACAGGAGATCTGCAACCAGATCAACCGACGGACAGAGTTTAAGGTAATTAAAACGACGTACAAACTTTATTAATTAAAAATGAATAATTAACAATGAATATTTTTCCGATGACGCACCTATTCGCTCCGCGAGATATTCATTATTCATTAATCATTATTCATTGATATGAAACAATATTTGGATTTGTGTAAAAGAGTGCTGGAGGAAGGCACGGTGAAACATGACCGTACGGGAACAGGGACGATCTCTGTTTTCGGACATCAGATGCGCTTTAAGATGGAAGATGGTTTTCCGCTCTTGACCACCAAGAAACTGCATCTGAAATCGATTATCTATGAACTGCTGTGGTTCCTTCAAGGCGATACGAACGTGAAGTATTTGCAGGAACACGGCGTGCGTATTTGGAACGAATGGGCTGACGAGAACGGCGAGTTGGGACCTGTCTATGGACATCAATGGAGATCGTGGCCCGATTATAACGGCGGTACGATAGACCAGATTGCCAATATCGTGAAGATGATTAAGGAAAACCCCGACAGCCGCCGGATGATGGTGAGTGCATGGAATGTGGCGGAAGTGGAGAAGATGGCTCTGCCGCCGTGTCATTGCCTGTTTCAGTTCTATGTGGCGGACGGGAAACTGAGTCTGCAACTCTACCAGCGTAGCGCGGATATTTTCCTTGGCGTACCGTTTAATATCGCTTCGTATGCCCTTCTGCTCCAGATGATGGCGCAAGTGACAGGTCTCCAATGCGGCGATTTTGTTCACACGCTCGGCGATGCACATATCTATCTTAACCACCTCGAGCAAGTCAAACTGCAACTGACACGTGAGCCGAGACAACTGCCAAAGATGGTGATCAATCCCGAGGTAAAGGATCTGTTCGGTTTTCAGTATTCAGATTTCAGCCTTCAGGACTACGACCCGCATCCGCACATTGCCGGTGTCGTGTCGGTTTAATTTTTAATTTTTAATTCGTAATTTATGATAAGTATTATAGTAGCAGTAGCAGAGAATTATGCGATCGGCAAGAAAGGCGATTTGTTGTGTCACCTGCCTGCGGATTTGAAACACTTCAAGGAGATAACAAGCGGCAAGACGGTAATGATGGGCGAGCGAACGTTCTTCTCGCTGCCCAAACATCCGCTGCCCAATAGGCGCAACATCGTTTTGACGGACGTGGCAGGCAAGACCTTCGAAGGCGCAGAAGCTGTCTATTCCTTGGACGAGATGGAAGCGAAAGTGCAAGGCGAAGAAGAGGCTTTTGTGATCGGAGGCGGCATGGTCTATCGGCAGATGATGGAGCGTGCTGACAAACTGTATATCACCCATATTCACCATAGTTGGGACGATGCCGACACGTTCTTCCCCGAGATCAAAGAGGAAGAATGGACTTTGGTTAGTTCCGAGAAACACCAAGCAGACGAAAAGAACCCGTATGACTTTACCTTTTGCACATATAATAGGCGGCAGCACTAATATCAGCGAACGGCAAGTGGATGCCGTGCTGACTTTGCTGGACGAAGGAGCAACGATTCCTTTTATTGCGCGTTACCGTAAGGAGAAAACCGGCAGTCTGGACGAAGTGCAGATAGCCGCTATTCAGGCGCAGTACGGTAAGTTGCAGGAATTAGCCAAACGCAAAGAGACCATCTATGCGCGTTTGGACGAATTACAAATTACGAATGACGAATTACGGCAACGTATAGCCGATTGTTGGGATGCCACAGAGTTGGAGGACATCTACCTGCCCTATAAACCGCATAGGAAGACCCGTGCCGACGTAGCTATCGAGAAAGGTCTGCTGCCTCTGGCAGAAGAGATACTCAAACAACGTCCGATGAAACTGCCGGATGAGGAATCGCTGCAAGGCGCACGGGATATTATTGCGCAACGGATAGCGGAAGACGAGAAGAGCCGTAACGCTATACGGCGCGAGTTCAGTTATACGGCGATGCTGAGTTGCAAGGCGGTGAAGACCAAATGTGACAGCCCCGAGGCGCAGAACTACAAGGATTATTTTGATTTCAAGTGTCCGCTGAAACATATCAAGAGCCATCAGTTATTGGCTATCCGTCGTGCGGAGAGTGAAGGGTTTCTGCGTGTGGACATCTCGCCGGACACAGAGAAAGCACTGGATAAATTGGCAAACCTCTGGTTGCGTGCCAATAACGACACAGCTTATCAAGTGGAGTTAGCAATGGAGGACGGCTATAAACGTCTTCTGAAACCGGCTATCGAGACCGAGTCTGCGGCACTCTCCAAAGAGAAAGCCGACGAAGAAGCTATTCGCGTCTTTGCGGATAACTTACGGCAGCTGTTATTAGGTGCGCCCTTAGGTCAGAAACGTGTGTTGGCTCTCGACCCGGGTTTCCGAACAGGCTGCAAGACCGTGGTTCTCAACGAACAAGGCGACCTGCTGACGCACGATGTCATTTTCCTTCATAACCTGCAAAGCACAGAAAAACTGCAAAAACTCATTGAGCAATACAAGATCGAGGCGATCTCCATCGGCAACGGAACAGCAAGTCGTGAATGCGAGGAAATGGCACGTGTAGTAGTTGAGAGTTTAAAGTTGAGAGTTGAGAGAATTCCACAGATCTTTGTGGTGAGTGAAGCCGGAGCTTCGGTATATAGTGCCAGCAAGATTGCAAGGGAGGAGTTTCCCGATGAGGACGTGACCGTACGCGGCGCGGTGAGCATCGGAAGACGGTTGATTGACCCGCTTGCGGAGTTGGTGAAGATAGAACCGAAGTCCATCGGTGTGGGACAATACCAGCACGATGTGGATCAGACCGAGCTGCGTGAGAGCCTGCAACAAACCGTAGAGAGCGTGGTAAACTACGTGGGTGTGGATGTCAATACCGCCAGCAAGCACCTCTTGACCTATATCTCCGGTTTGGGACCGATGTTGGCGCAGAACATAGTGGACTACCGTGCCGAACATGGCGCTTTTGGCAGCCGCAAAGAGTTGCTCAAAGTGCCGAAATTGGGAGCAAAGACCTTTGAACAGGCGGCTGGATTCTTGCGTCTGAAAGGTGCTAATCCGTTGGATAACAGCGCCGTTCACCCCGAGAGTTACGGCATCGTGGAGAAGATGGCGAAAGATCTGAGATGTTCTGTCTCGGACTTGATAGCCAAGAAAGAGTTACGCGATCAGATCGATCTAAGCAAATACGTAACCGCAGAAGTGGGACTACCGACGCTGACGGATATCATGAAGGAGTTGGCGCAGCCCGGACGAGACCCGCGTGGCGAGACCGAGGAGTTTCATTTTGACGAACATGTACACACGATAGACGACCTGCAGGCAGGTATGATTCTGCCGGGTATCGTAACGAACATCAGCGCGTTTGGCGCATTCGTGGATTTAGGCGTACACAAAGATGGACTGATTCACATCTCCGAGATGGCAGACCGACGTATAAGCAACCCGCAGGAGGTCGTCAAACTGCATCAACACCTCAAAGTACGCGTCGTAGATATTGACCGCGCACGAGGAAGAATACAGTTGAGCCTGAGGCACATTAATTGACGATTTGACGATTGACGAGGTACGATTGATTGACGATTGATTATAATTGACGATTGTCAGCCACGTAAATCGTAAATTACCGCAAAGCGGCAAATCGTCAATAAATCGTAAATGGTAAATGAATAAATCGTAAATCAATGGACGATAAGAAGATTATTTTTTCGATGGTGGGGCTGAATAAGAGTTTCGGTCCGCAAAAACAGGTATTGAAGAACATCTACCTGAGTTTCTTTTATGGCGCCAAGATCGGTATCATCGGTCTGAACGGTGCCGGTAAATCGACCTTGCTCAAGATCATCGCCGGTATTGAAAAAGAGTACCAAGGCGAGGTCGTTTGGTCTCCCGGCTACTCGGTCGGCTATCTGGAGCAAGACCCGAAGCTCGATCCGAACAAGACCGTGCGCGAGGTTGTTCAGGAAGGTGTGCAACCGATCATGGACATGCTCAAAGAGTACGACGAGATCAACATGGCGTTTGGTGAACCCGATGCCGATTTCGATAAGCTCTTGGCTCGTCAAGCGGAGTTGCAGGACAAGCTGGATGCCGCTGACGCATGGAACATCGACCAGAAACTTGACCGCGCGATGGACGCTCTTCGCTGTCCGCCCGATGAGGCGAGTGTCACTACCCTCTCCGGAGGTGAACGCCGCCGTGTAGCCCTCTGTCGTCTGTTGCTCCAACAGCCGGATGTGCTGCTCTTGGATGAGCCGACGAACCACTTGGATGCCGAGTCCATCGATTGGTTAGAGCAACACCTGCAGCAATATGCCGGAACGGTCATCTGTATCACGCACGACCGTTATTTCCTTGATAATGTGGCAGGTTGGATTCTCGAACTGGATCGTGGAGAAGGTATTCCTTGGAAAGGCAACTACTCGTCTTGGCTCGAGCAGAAGACGAACCGTATGGCGCAGGAGGAGAAACAGGCTTCCAAACGTCGCAAGACCTTGGAGCGCGAGTTGGAATGGATCCGTATGGCGCCTAAAGCACGTCACGCGAAGCAGAAAGCCCGTTTGGACGCATACGACCGAATGCTCAACGAGGAGCAGAAAGAGCGTGAGGAACGCTTGGAGATCTTCATCCCGAACGGTCCGCGTCTGGGAAATAAAGTCATCAACGCCGAAGGCGTAGCCAAGTCGTTTGGTGACAAGTTGCTCTTCGAAGACCTCAACTTCACGTTGCCGCCGAACGGTATCGTGGGTGTCATCGGTCCGAACGGAGCCGGTAAGACGACACTCTTCCGCATGATCATCGGTTCCGAGAAAGCCGACAAAGGAACGTTCTCGGTCGGTGAGACCGTGAAGATCGGTTATGTCGATCAGCAGCATACGGATATAGACCCCAATAAATCCGTTTTTGAGACCATCAGCGGCGGCACGGAGTTCATCCGTGTGGGCGGCAAGGAGATCAACGCTCGTGCGTACCTGAGCCGTTTCAACTTCACCGGCGCAGACCAAGAGAAGAAATGCGGCGTCCTCTCCGGTGGTGAACGCAACAGGCTCCATCTGGCGCTGACACTCAAATCAGAAGCGAACGTGCTTTTGCTCGATGAGCCGACCAACGATATTGATGTCAACACCTTGCGTGCCTTGGAGGAAGGATTAGAGAACTTCGCCGGTTGTGCGGTGGTCATCTCCCACGACCGTTGGTTCCTCGATCGTATATGCACGCATATACTCGCATACGAAGGAGACGGTAAAGTGTTCTGGTTCGAAGGCAGTTATTCCGAGTACGAGCAGAACAAGAAGATGCGTCTGGGCGAAGAAGCGTGCGAACCGAAACGTGTTCGGTACCGCGGCTTAACGGATTAAGGTTTTTAACAATTTAACGTGCGAAGCACATTTTAACAATTTAACATTATGTATAAGGCGCAGGACAAGATGTGTGACCTAATGGCACACGAAGAGGAAGCGATACAGATTATCAGTCGTTTCGGGTTGAATATGGGTGTTGGAGATCAGACAATTGAGTCTGTATGTGAGACGCATGGTGTCCATACGCCCACGTTCTTAGCGGTGGTGAACTACAAGGTCTTTCGGCAACACCCGTCGATGGCAGACATCGATCTCAACACCCTTCACCGCTATCTGTTGCACGCACACACGTATTTCCTTGAGTTCCGGTTACCGCGTTTGCGCAAAGCCTTGGAAGAAGCAGTTATGCCTGCCGCCAAGGACAGCCAGATACCGATGCTGATCTTACAGTGCTACGACGAGTTCGTGCAGGAGATCAAGACGCATATCGAGCATGAGAATGCCGGTCAGTACGAGGAGCACGAGCATGACGATGAACGAATAACGGATAAACTGAGTGAGATCAAGAAACTGATTATCAAGTACTTTCCGGCGGACACTACGCAGACCTCCAACGACGAGAGCCTGCATCTGCATGTGAGCTATCCCCTGATCGGTGTGATGAGCGATCTTTGGCACACGGAGCAGGATTTTGCGGACCATTGTGCCATCGAGGATGAGATCCTTCGTCCGGCAGCGGCTCATAAACGGCATCGTCATACGGAGGAGCCGGAGACCGAGGAACTGAGCGAACGCGAACAAGACGTGCTCATCCAGTTGGTCAAAGGATTGAGTAACAAAGAGATAGCAGACGTACTCTGTATCTCCACGCACACGGTAATCTCGCATCGCAAGAACATTGCCCGTAAGCTGAATATTCACTCCACAGCGGGTCTGACCATCTATGCTATCGTTCATAAATTGGTCGATATCAAAACCTTGAAATAGATTGTTACGACGAGTGAGTACATATATCCGCCAGCGGGAGTTGCTGAATAAGAATCAGCCCGTACTGGTGGCATTGAGCGGCGGAGCGGACAGCGTAGCGCTGCTGGACGTGCTCGTTCGGGCAGGCTATCCATGCATAGCCGCGCATTGCAATTTTCAGCTCAGAGGCGAGGAAAGCAACCGAGACGAACGGTTCGTACGGGACTTATGCAGCCGTCTGAACGTACCGCTGGAGGTCAAGATCTTTGACACACGCGCTCATGCGCACGCGAACCATATTAGTATAGAGATGGCAGCACGCGATCTGAGGTACGCTTGGTTTGACGAGATAGCCCGTACACATGGCTGTCAAGCGGTAGCAGTAGCGCACCATCAGAACGATCAGGCGGAGACCGTTCTCCTCCATCTCAAGCGAGGAACAGGGCTCCGCGGTTTGGCGGGAATGCGTCCCAAAAGTGCGAACCCCATGGCACCGGAAAGCCTGCCGATCGTGCGTCCGCTGCTTTGCACAACCCGTGACTATATTGAACATTATTTGCGGGACAAAAGAGGCATTTCGTGGGTGAACGACAGTACGAATAGCGACACCTCTATCAGCCGAAATGCGATCCGCGAGCAGCTTCGTTCGTACACCAAAACGGAGATCGAGCACATCGCCCAAACGGCGGAATATATGCAAGGATACATAGATATCTTAGAGGGCAGGCATTCGCGCGAAGCGGGTATTGTGCAGTTGTATGAAGATATTCGCGAATATGGATTCGCGGAAATAGATAAGATTTACGATGCGTTGCAACGAGGAGAAGGAGGCAAAGTTTTCACCTCCAAAACCCATCGGGCAACTATAAAGAAAGGAAAATTATGCGTCACTTTGGTATCATAGGATTTCCGCTGTTGCACTCTTTCTCGGCGAAGTTCTTCAACGAGAAATTTGCAACACAAAAAATAGATGCGGAGTACTCGTTGTACCCGATGAAGGAGTTAACGAGTGAACGAATGAACGAGTTGCTGGACACCTTGAGCGGCATGAATGTCACGATGCCGTACAAGCAGGCAATCATCCCGTTTCTGGATCGTTTGGACGAAACGGCAGAAGCTGTCGGAGCGGTCAATGTGGTGCATAAACGCATCGGCTACAACACCGACTGCATCGGGTTCATGGACTCTATCCGTCCGCTCTTGAACGCCGATGACCGCAAAGCCTTGGTTCTCGGAACAGGCGGTGCCTCGAAAGCCGTTTGCTTCGGTTTGCGCAAATTAGGCGTCTCCCCGACCCTCGTCAGCCGTACGCCGAAAGCAGGCATGTTATCGTACGACCAACTGACCGAAGAGCATCTGAGCGAATACACTGTGATCGTCAACTGTACGCCATTAGGCATGACGCCGGAGGAAGACACTTTCCCGCCTATACCGTACGAGTATATTTCGGCACGACAATTGTTGTTCGACTGCGTGTACAACCCCGAAGAGACCCTTTTCCTCAAGAAAGGCAAAGCGCAAGGCGCACGCACCCGAAACGGCATGGAGATGCTCTACGGACAAGCCAAAGCAGCGTGGAAAATTTGGAATAATGAATAATGAATAATGAATAATTAATATTTCAGAGATATGAAAAAGATCTTTTTGATGCTCATTGGAGCAATGACGATTTGCGCAGTACGTGCGCAAGTGGTAGAACAAGGCGAACCCGCTTTGGTGTATTACAGTCCGAAGACCTCTCTCGTGCTGGAGTTTAAATACACGGTAGAGACCGAGAAACCCGGTATCTTTGCGGCTTACGCGGAGTCGATGATCGGCGCTAAGAACGCCATAAAGGAAACCAAAACGACGTACACGCTCAAAGATGCGTTGGTTCGTACCTCGACCCGGACCGACTACGCCCGTCCTCACAAAGTGACCGCAGAAGCCGGTTTCCCCTTACTGCTCACCATCAGCGAGAAAGGCTTGCTCAAAGGCTATAACCTGCCTCGCGAGGAGAAAGAGAACATCTATTCGTCCAACAAAAAGGACGAGACACCTTGCGCCAAAAACGCCCTCAAAGCAGTGCCGTTCCCCGAAGAAGTGCTCAAAGCATCTACTCCTTCCGCACAAGCCGCAGCAGCTGCTAAGCAGATCTTCCACATCCGCGAGACACGTATGTACCTCCTCAACGGCGAAGTGGAGCACGCGCCGGCAGACGGCGAGGCGATGCGTCTTGTCTTGGAGGAGTTGAACAAACAAGAGAAAGCGCTTACTGATCTCTTCCTCGGCAAGAGAAGCAAACGCTTCGAAAGCAAACGCGTCCGTTTGACTCCCGAAATGGCGGCTCAAGCCAACACCAAAACGCAGAAGAGCGTCTATTATTTCTCGGAGGAGAACGGATTTACGGACGCAGAGAACATCGATGCAGACACCATCGGCGTGACGATGGTTCTGAATCGGGCTATCTTGGCCGAACCTGCCGAGAACGGCAAGAAGAGCAAGAAACATGCTCCGCAGCTTTCGCAACTGACATATAATCTGCCGGGTAACGCTTGCATCCAAGTGAACTACAAAAACCGTTCGCTGACCGAGCGTACCGTGCCTGTAGCTCAATTAGGAGCCGACGTGCCTCTCTCTAAAGACCTCTTCTCCGGCAACGACCTGCCCGTCATCGTCTTCAGCGAGAAAACCGGAAACATTGTGTCCATTAGCAAGTAATGGACATTGGAAATTTGAGATTTGAGATTTGAAAATTCGCTCTGCGTAAAAATCGTGCCCCTTAGGGCTAAGAATAATCGTTCGAGCGAAGCGAGATAAGAAATTTGAAATTTGACAAACGTGAAAAGAATAACTTTCATCCTATTTTGTCTGTTGACATTAGCTGTACGCATCACAAGCGCACAGGAACTGCGTTGTACCGTTACCATCAATTCCGATCAGGTAGAGGGTTCCAGCAAAGAGATGTTCGACATTCTCAAGACCTCCATCGAGAGTTATATGAACGACAACCGCTGGACGAACATGACCTTCGCCGAGCACGAGAAGATCGAATGTAGCATGTTGATTGTGGTCAAGAGTGTGGACGTGAACCATCTCTTCAACTGCGAGATGACCCTCCAGAGCCGCCGTCCTGTGTACGGCACTACGTACACCACTACCCTGCTCAATTTCAAGGACAACGCCTTTAACTTCACGTATCAGGATTACGACCGCATCGAGTATCAGCAGAACCAGTTTACCACCAACTTAACGGCAATGCTCGCGTACTACTGCTACCTCATCATCGGTCACGATATGGACAGCTATCAGCGTTTGGGCGGCACGCCTGCTTTCCAGCAATGCGAAGAGATCGCCAACGTCTGCCAAACGGCTTCTATGGAAGGCTCCGAGCAGAAAGGTTGGTTAGCGTTCGAGAGCAACAGAAACCGTTATGCGCTCATCAATAACCTCTTGGACGAAGCCTTCAAGGCTTATCGTAATTTCTACTACGAGTACCACCGTTTAGGCTTGGACGAGATGACCTCCAACGTCACCAACGGTCGTGCCCGCATAGCAGAAGGTATACCCGTGCTCAAAGAGGCATACCGTTCCCGTCCTGCAACATATGTCATCAACACCTTCCTCGATGCCAAATGCGATGAGTTGGTGGATATCTTCAGCAAAGGAACGGACAAAGAGAAGAAAACTGTCCACACCATCCTCAACGACATCGACCCCACCCGTCAAGAGAAATACGATAAGATCATGCAGTAAGATTGAAAATACTATGGCAACATCAACGCAACAGAAACAAGAGTTATTCAAGTCTATTTGGGCTATCGCGAATGAGTTACGCGGGTCGGTAGATGGTTGGGATTTCAAGCAGTATGTGTTAGGCATGCTGTTCTATCGGTATATATCCGAGAACATCACCAATTACATCAACGCGCTCCAGCGTAAGGCGGGGTATCCGGATTTCGATTATGCGGCGTTTGATGATGCGCAAGCGGAGTCCGCTCGTGAGAGTATCGTGATGGAGAAAGGTTTCTTTATCCTTCCATCGCAACTCTTCTGCAATGTGCGCAAACGCGCTGCGAAAGATGAGAACCTGAATATGACGCTTGCGGCTGCGTTCAAGTCCATCGAGGCTTCGGCTATCGGAACAGACAGCGAGGATGATATGAAGGGTCTGTTTGATGACCTTGATGTCAACTCGTCCAAACTCGGTTCATCGGTTGCCAAACGTAATGAGCGGTTGGTGAAGATCTTGGATGCCGTGGGAGACATGAACCTTGGTGGTCCGCAGGATAATAAGATTGATGCTTTCGGCGATGCGTATGAGTTCCTGATGAAGATGTACGCAGGCAATGCAGGCAAGAGCGGTGGTGAGTATTTCACGCCACAGGAAGTGAGCGAACTGTTAGCCCGTATCGCTACGTATGGCAAGCAGAAAGTGCGCAAGGTCTATGACCCGGCTTGCGGTAGTGGTTCGCTGCTGATGCAGGTAGCCAAGGTCATCGGCAAAGAGAACGTGCAGCAAGGATTCTATGGTCAGGAGATCAACCAGACCACCTATAACCTCTGCCGAATAAACATGTTCCTCCATGACATCAACTTCAACCATTTCGATATAGCTTTAGGCGATACTTTGTTAGACCCCAAGCATTGGGATGATGAGCCGTTTGATGCCATCGTCTCCAATCCCCCGTATTCGATCAAATGGAAAGGTGACGAAGACCCTGTGCTGATCAACGATGAGCGTTTTGCGCCAGCCGGAGTGCTTGCGCCTAAGAGCAAGGCGGACTTGGCTTTCACCATGCACATGCTCAGCTGGCTCTCTGCCGATGGAGCAGCGGCTATCGTTGAGTTCCCGGGTGTGCTCTATCGTGGCGGAGCGGAACAGAAGATACGTCAGTATTTGGTGGATAACGATTACGTGGATGCGGTCATCCAACTGCCGCAGAACTTGTTCTTCGGTGTGTCGATAGCTACCTGTATCATCGTCATCCGCAAGAACAAACGCGATAACAAAGTGCTCTTTATTGACGCCTCGAATGAGTTTGTACACGAGGGCAATAAGAACAAACTGTCCGAGGAGAATCTCCGGCATATTCTTGATCTTTATACCAACCGTGAGGACGTAGCACATCAAGCCGCCCTTGTGCCGCAACGCACGATTGCGGATAACGGTTTCAACCTCTCTGTGAACTCATACGTCGAGCAAGAGGACACGCGTGAGCATATAGACATTGACAAACTCAATGCCGAACTGAAGCAGATTGTAGCACGCGAGAATGAATTACGTGCACAGATTGACGAACTGATTGCTAACCTCTAATGTAACGCCTTATGACACATATAGAGCAAATGATACAGGACATGTGTCCTAATGGCGTGGAGTTCAAGACGCTGGGAGAGGTGTGCGAAATGAAGCGTGGCTCTACTATTACTGCCAATCAAGCAGAAGATGGAGATATTCCGGTTATAGCCGGAGGACAAAAGCCGGCATATTTCCACAATCAGAGTAATAGAGAAGGCAAAAATATCACAGTTGCAGGTTCGGGCGCTTATGCAGGCTATGTCGCATATTGGGAGCAACCGATATTTGTGTCTGATGCCTTTACTGTTACACCCAAAGAAGCCTTTCATGATATTAAGTTTGTGTATTACTTTTTGACTAACATACAAGATAAGATATATCACACAAAAAAAGGAAGTGGTGTCCCTCATGTACATCCGTCTTCAATAGCTGATTTTGAAATCCCCCTTCCTCCTCTTGAAATTCAAAAAAAAATCGTCGAGTGCCTCGATAAATTCTCGGCACTCGCAGCGGAGCTGCAAGCGGAGCTGCAAATGCGTCGTAAGCAGTATGAGTACTATCGTACCCAACTACTTACGCCACACTCGGATTGCAATTCTGCTGACAAAACCGATGATGCGCAATGGGAATGGAAAACACTGGGGGAGATTTGCGAAAATTGCTACGCAGGTGCGACACCTTCTACCTCAAGAAAAGATTTTTGGGAGAATGGTACGATACCATGGATGAGTTCGGGTGAGGTTCATCAGGGACACGTAACTAGCGTTGAGAAATATATTACGGAATTAGGATTCCAAAATAGTTCAACCAAATGGGTTCCTGAAGATTCTGTGGTAATTGCTCTAGCCGGACAAGGAAAAACTCGTGGGTGTGTTGCCCTGACTAAGATTAGATTGTGTACAAATCAGTCTTTGTGTGCCCTTATTCCAAAGAAAGATTTAATACTACCGGAATACCTATATCAGTATCTTAAAACACAGTATATGCAATTGCGTAATGTTTCTGCTGGTGATGGGACACGAGGAGGCTTGAACTTAAAGATGATTCGTGAATTCCCAATTGCATACCCATCTATCAAAGAACAAATTCGAATTGTTGAGTTACTCGATAAATTTGATAAACTCACGACAAGTTTAGAGGAAGGAATCCCAGCGGAGCAGATTCGTCAGCAAAGACGCTATGAGTATTACCGAGATCTATTGCTAACCTTTGATCGTAAAGCCGTATGAAACTAATTGCTGAAAATACTGAATCGACGGTTGTTCTGCGCTACGAGCATAAACAATCGCAACGCATCGCTTACCAAAGCGAAGCGCAATTGGAGGACGCGCTGATTGAGCAGTTACAGGCGCAAGGATATGAGTATCTCGATATTCATACCGAGGAAGAACTGATTGCCAATCTCCGCAAGCAGCTGGAGAAACTCAATCACATCGAGTTTACCGACAATGAGTGGAAGGGTTTCTTCCGTACGAAACTCGCAAACACAGGCGCATCTATTGCCGACAAAGCCGAACTGCTGCAAGACGATCGTACTGCACAACTGCAATACATCAAAGAGGATAACTCCGGCTTTCAGAACGTCAAACTGATTGACAAAGCGCATATCTTTGAGAACAGCCTGCAAGTCATTCATCAGTACACGCCCACAGAAGGCAAACACCGCACAAGGTATGACGTGACGATTCTCGTTAATGGTCTGCCGATGGTACATATCGAACTCAAGCGTAGAGGTGTGGCGGTTCGTGAGGCTTTCAATCAGATCAAGCGATACAGCAATGATTCGTTTTGGGCGGATAGCGGACTGTTTGAGTATATCCAGTTGTTCGTCATCTCCAATGGTTCGGACACCAAGTATTACTCCAACACCACGCGTAACAAAGCGCAGATAGAGAACCGCAAACGGACGAACAAGACCGGCGAGGAGCAGATCAAGAAATCCACCAAACGATGCGATTCGTTTGAGTTCACTTCCTATTGGGCAGATGGCGAGAATAATGTCATTCGGGACTTGGATGATTTTACGGCTACGTTCTTTGCCAAACATACGATTCTCAATATCCTCACGCGGTATTGTGTCTTCACGGCAGACCGCGAACTGATGGTGATGCGACCGTATCAGATTGCAGCAACCGAAGCCATCATTCAGAAGATACGCATCGCTTCCAACCAACGTGTGTTGGGTACGATAGATGCTGGCGGATATATTTGGCACACAACAGGTAGCGGAAAGACGCTCACGTCCTTCAAGACCGCGCAACTATGCACGCAGTTAGATTATGTGGACAAAGTGCTTTTTGTGGTGGACAGAAAGGATCTGGATTATCAGACCGTTCGCGAATATGAGAAGTTCAAGAAAGGCTGCGTCTCGTCCAATAAATCCACAGCGGTTCTGACCAAGCAGATGGGCAACGACAACGACCGTATCATCATCACCACCATTCAGAAACTCAACTCCTTCTGCAAGAAAGAGAAAGAGCATTCGGTCTATGGCAGGCATGTGGTGATCATCTTTGATGAGTGCCACCGTTCGCAGTTCGGAGAGATGCACAATCAGATCGTCAAACGGTTCAAACGCTATCATATCTTCGGTTTTACCGGCACGCCTATCTTCCCGGACAATGCATCGAACAAACTCTTTACAACAGAGAAGATCTTCGGTCAACGGCTGCATACTTATACCGTTATTTCGGCGATAGCGGATAATAACGTGCTGCCGTTCCGCGTGGAGTATATCAAGACCGTAGATAGCAAGTCCGGCATTGAGGACCAGAAAGTCTCTGCGATAGATATAGAGAAAGCACTGCTTGACCCGAAGCGTATCACGAATATCACGGAGTATATCTTGACCCACTACGACCAAAAGACCTTCCGCAATCATGTCTATACGCTCAAAGACAAACGTGTGAGCGGTTTTAACTCGATCCTTGCTACAGCTTCTATCGAGGCGGCAAGGCTCTACTACTCGGAGTTCAAACGCCAGCAAGCTGCGTTGCCCGAAGACGAGCGGCTGAAGATAGCGTTGATCTACAGCTACGGCGTGAATGATGATGATCCGGAGGCAAATGGATTGCTGTTGGAGGAAGACAGCGAGGGTACATCGCAGCTCGACCAGACCGACCGCGATTTTCTGGATAATGCGATAGCGGACTACAATGCGATGTTCGCCTGCAATTTCGATACGGGAGACCAGTTTGCCAACTACTACAAAGATGTGTCCGAACGCATGAAGAAACGCGAGTTGGATATGCTCATTGTGGTGAATATGTTCCTTACCGGCTTTGATGCGACCACGCTCAATACTCTTTGGGTGGATAAGAACCTGCGTCAGCACGGACTGATGCAAGCATACAGCCGAACCAACCGCATCCTCAACACCATCAAGCAGTTTGGTATGATCGTTTGTTTCCGCAATCTGGAGAAAGAGACCAACGATACTATTGCGCTCTTTGGCGATAAGGATTCGAAAGGCTTGGTACTCCTCAAGACATACGACGAGTACGTCCATGGTTACACCGATTCGAAAGGCAAGTATCACATGGGCTTTGAGGAGTTGGTAGAGGCGATGAAAGAGCGTTTCCCGTTGGATAACCCGCAAGCGCTACACATGATGGGCGAGGAAGCAGAGAAAGATTTCATTCGTGTCTTCGGTACGTATGTGCGGCTGAATAATGTGCTCTCTACGTTTGACCGTTTCGAGGAGGAGAAAGAGACCTTCATCACTCCGGCGGAAGAGCAGGATTACCGTTCGCTTTACCTCAATCTGCATGACAAATACCGCAGTGTGCATGATGGGGACAAAGTGGAGATCAATGATGATCTGGTCTTCGAGATGGAACTCATCAAACAGGTGGATATCAATATCGATTTCATCATTCAACTCATTGAGCAACACCGCGCAAAGAAAGAGAAAGACAAAACCGAACTGATGATTCAGATTCAAAAGGCTGTCGGCTCCAGTCCGTTGCTGCGTAATAAGTCCGAATTGATTGAGGAGTTTGTCCGTCGCTATGCGATGGATCGCGAGGTCAGCCAGCAATGGGCTGCTTATGTCTCCAATCAAGCACACAAGCAACTCGACGAACTGATTGCGGACGAGAACCTGAATCCGGAGCAGACGGAAGATTTCATGCGTCATGCGTTCCATATTGGCGAAGTAGAGCGCAACGGTGACCGCATCACCAAATGCCTTCCGCCGCTTCCGCTCTTTGATATGTCTTTGTCGGATGCTTCGGGCATCAGACCGAAGACTAACAACCGTGCAGAAACCAAACGCCGCGTCCTTGACCGCCTCTGCGATTGGTTCGACCGCTTCTTTGATATCTTTAAGTTTGAATAGCATCCCTGTCCACGTAAAGAGTAACAAAGTGTCTAAACCTCATCCCGAAATAGAATCCCATCTTGCTTATTCGGACAAACTAAGCGGATTAGTAGCCGGACACCAGCAAGAGAGTGCGCAACTGCTCAATCATATAGAGGAGTTGCGTGCTGACGTGGGTATGCTCATGGATGAGAACGAAGCACTGCGTGAGGCGATCAAAGCCAAGAATGCCAAAATGGCTGAACTGGAAGCACACATCGCCGAATTGGAGAAGAGACCGAACATCGGTCAGTACGTCGCCGTTCAGAACGTGCAGAGGCAAGAAGTGGGCAAGCAAGCAGTGGATTATCCGCAGCATAAAATCACCCGCACAAGAGGAAAAAACAAATACATCAACCTAACCAACCAATTAGATATATGGGCAAACACGACTGCATCTTAATAGCCGGTGATTTCATTGCACGTCAGGACATCGGCATACAGTACATAGGCGGCACGCACACGCATGTGGAGCAGTCAGCCACCAGCAATCAGCCATCAGCATTCAGGGTCACGGAGGATGTTGATTTTGAGGAGGTGACGCCTCGGGAGAACAAATCGCAAGCGGAGCATTTCCCTTTTGTAGTGGCGGATAAATTAGCGGAGTTGCAGCTCTATACCCTGCCCGAGTTTGAGATGAAATACCGCGAGGCGGCGGGCAAAGAAGCACCGGCTTTCGCTAAGTTTCTCAAACAATATCGTTCGCTTGGAATACTGGATTTTGAGGACTTGGACATGAAACAGATCTTTGCCGAACTGAAGGCATTCTTTCCAGCCGAGATCAAGTACCAATATCGCAATTTTGCTACCTATTTTTCACTTTGAGTGATTGCATTGACATTGCATTCATTGCATTGAGAGCCGCCTATTTCGGGCGGTTCTTTGCATTCTGATTGCTCCTGTTTCATTCTCATTTCATTAAGGGCTTCTCATCAGCGAGGAGTCCTTTTTTATGTCTAACTTTGCATCGCTTTTCGGTCCAAGACACCTCGCGTTGAGGTGCTCTCAATCCCTCCGAGAAGCGAGCAAATGAAAACAGATTCTTTATTATTGATCCATCCTGCGGAAGTGGAGCTTGAGGATGGAACGGCAGTGAGATTAGTGCAGCCTATAGAGCGCACAGGCAACAGACCTCTGTATGTGTCTGCCGACGGACGGGCGTTCTCGCATATCCGGGTACGCGACAAAAAGACAGGCGAACCCTGCTGGATCTTTCGGAAGCAAGTGCCTATCTTTGACACCTCGCCCGTTAACCGGTTTAATGGTCACCGCAAACAACGCTACTACAAGATGAGTAATTTCGGGAACATCTTTCTCTCGCATGCCGTAGCGCTGGCGTGGTTAAGTCCGCAACCGGTAGATGAAAAAGGAAACAACTTTGAGTGCCACCATCTCAACGGCATTGTGGTGGATAACCGAGCCACAAACCTGATTTGGTTGTCCCGCCAAGAGCATCGCCTTTTCAACACGGTGCAACGCGCACTACGCATGGCTGGGCGAGACCTCACGAAAATGTCCCGAGAAGAAATCATCTCCACCACACACAAGTACACATTAACTAACCTTCAAAACATTGACTAATCATGAAATATTCCCATTTATCCGAATTGCGCGAACTGCGCATCCAAGAGAAAGCCATTAAGGCACGTATTGACGAAATCAGCGGTAAGGCTACAGAAGAAGCGGTAGCTATCCTTGCGGCAAAGGGTCTGGAGAAAGGTGAGTTTGAAGTGGAAGGTGTTGGTAAGTTCCAGCTTCAACGGACAGAGTCCTTCGACTTCTCAGATTACCGCCGTTACCCGCAGGAACAGGCGGTCAAATGGCGCGAGAACGCAAAAGAAAAGACCAAAGAGCAGAACCTCGTCAAAGCGCGTACGGCGGTCATGAACGGCTATGTCAAGACCTTTGTGGAACTCTACCCCGACAAAGAGCCGGACGAGATCAAGCTGACGGTGAAATTCATAGAATAGACCGCTGCGCTAAAAGAGTAAAGACCGCTCGTTGCACTCGCTAAAAGAGTAAAGACAAAACACCTTCGGTCGGGTGTAACAGGCGGTTGGAACTCTAAAAGAACAAAAAGAAAAAAGAAACAAAAAAGAATAAAAAAGAAAGCCTGCCTGCCATATATATCTGCATAGCATAAGGCATAAATGGCAGGCAGGCGGGTTTCAAAATTATGGATTCTTTTCAATGGATATGGCAATTACTGGCGCCGCAAGGCGAATTCTGCCGACGCATGGCGGCTTGCAGGCGGCTTTGGGATAGTTTTGACTTGGAAAAGCAAAGGGCTATCTACAGAACTATCCGTGACAAGTTGGCGGCTGGCGAGTTCGTAAGCGAAAATCCTTATTATGCCATTTATGACAACGCTTATCCGCCGCGCAAGAAACAGCAACGCGTGTTATCCTATGCCGACTACTACGCCAAATACGGCACAACGCTGGAGCGTGACGGCTGGCAAATGGCAAACCCAACCGGCAATCAAGTTATTTACGTTAAAAATTAAGAAGTATGGATTATCCTTTATATGACGTACCGTGGTTGGTACGAGACCCGAATGCGTATCGGATGTCCGCAAAACGGCATCAGATAGAGGTGAGAAATCAAGCAGTGGTGGATGATTATTTTGTGGCGAGGGCAAACGGCGCTTCGGCTCGCGAAGCCCGAGAGGCGGTCGCTATCAAGCACAACATCACAGAAAAGCGGTTTCACAATATCTTCGTTTGGTTCTACCGAGAAGCGAAAAAAAGAGGGAAATACGATTTTTGTGAAAAATTTTTCACTCCCGATGGAACACTAAAGTAGGTTTTGATATTACCTTTGCGCCGGATTTCAGAAATAAGAAGTCCGGTGTTTTTATAGGGACGATACGGGGACGTACGCGATGATCGCCCTGTTTATGTCCTGCTTATATCCGTCCAATAACCATCCAAACAGCCACTCTCGCGCCACTACCGCGCCACTACCGCCTCCCTCTTTGTCGGGTGCTCGGCGCGTTAGAGCCGAGGTATGTACCGCATCCCTCTTTGTCGGGTGCTCGGCGCGTCAGAGCCGAGGTATGTTCTTTCCGTCCGCATTCAATGCGGACATAGTATTAACCCTTTAAACCAACCTTAACTATGGCACGTTACGAACCCATTGACATGGTGAACCACTACCGTGGAAAGATCTGTTCTCATTCGGACACCTATTTCCAGAAACGTGGTAACACTCTTTGTACCGGTCGCATCTGCAACCCGCGTGACCTTTCCAAGCACCCTCTCTCCGCTGACGAGATTGCAGTGCGTGACAAGTTCCGCCAAGCTCGCGCCGCTGTCCTCGCCCTCACCTCCGAGCAGCGCTCCGCGTACGAAACGGCTTTTGCGATCCATCTCAAATCTCCTCATCCGAAGTACCAAACCCTCGCCGGTTTCATCTTCGCTCCTCCCTCTTTGTCGGGTGCTCGGCGCGTTAGAGCCGAGGTATGTTCATTTCGTCCGCATTGGATGCGGACATTGTATTAACCAACCTTAACCCCTCTCAATCGGCATAGAGGGTCCCCGCAAATTTTAATTTGTGGGGAGAGCGGAGGCATCGGTCGCCCCTCCATTTAGCG
>ONWR01000045.1 GCA_900321605.1 uncultured Bacteroidales bacterium
TCCGAGAGAAAAATTGAATTTTTTTACTCCTTTATTTTGTTTTTCCAAACATTTTTACTAACTTTGCACCCGAAATTGCATTTGCTGTTGGACAGTACAATCGCCAGCCGAGCCAAAAATCTTTGATTTTTTCTTGCGTATGTCAGATATTTTTAGTACCTTTGCACCCGAATTTGTAAAATTGGGAAATTGTGTCAACATTGTTGTCAAAATTACCACCCTCCGTGACACGATCAACCGACAAATAAAACCATGGCAGATATAGAGAAAATAAGTACTCAACAATTAGACACGCCGTTCAAATCAGACGAATATAAGGAATTACTGCTACAAGCCGTAGCAGTTATTGAAAGTGCTCGGTGTCGTTTGGCTCGTCAGTTGGCGGCTACCTCAAATGATACATATCTACTACAATGAATAACGAAAACCAAAATATCGAGTACAAAGAGTCTTGGCGTGACGAGTATGTCAAGTGGCTATGCGGCTTTGCTAATGCACAAGGCGGCAAACTCTATATCGGCATAAACGACAAAGGCGAAGTGTGCGGCGTGGAGAATGCTTACAAGTTGTCTGAAGATATACCGAACAAAGTAGTTTCTTTTTTGGGTATTGTGGCCGATGTGAACGTTCTCCATAAGGATGGAAAGGAGTATATAGAAATCAATGTGGCTCCGAGCGATGTGCCCATCAGTTATAAGGGCAAGTATTATGTCCGTTCCGGAAGCACTTTGCAAGAGTTGAATGGTGCGGCTTTGCAGAACTTTGTTCTCCGGAAGATGGGACGCTCGTGGGATGAGGTTATAAACGACCGTGCAACACTCAAAGACATTGACCGTGAGGCGGTTGATTATTTTATCCGCAAAGGAATAGAGGCCGAGCGTGTTCCCGAGGACCTCCGCAAAGCGTCAACGGAAGAAGTGTTAACTAGCTTGGGCTTGATTGACGACAACGGAGGACTGACCAATGCGGCTGTTTTGCTTTTCGGCAAGAACCCTCAACGCTATTATCCGAGTGCTGTCTTCAAGATTGGCCGTTTTGGTATTGATGAAGCAGATCTGAGGTTTCAAGATGTAATTGAGGGCAATATCCTGCAAATGGCTGAACGCGTGATGGATGTGCTTAAAGCCAAGTATCTTATTTCTCCGGTTCGTTTCGAAGGAATGCAGCGATACGAAAAACTGGAACTACCCAAAGAGGCATTACGAGAGATTCTATATAATGCTATCGCGCATAAGGATTATACAGGACCGGATATCCAGATGCATGTTTATGACAGCAGTATTGAGATTTGGAACGAAGGAGAACTGCCGGAGGGTTATACTCAAGAGACTCTTTTTGCCCGTCATTCATCCAAACCGCGCAATCATAAGATTGCTAATGTCTTCTTTAAAGCCGGTTTTATCGACACTTGGGGACGAGGTTTCCAGAAGATCCGTGATGGTTTTGAGGCTGACGGTATCCCGATGCCCCGGATTGAGAATTTCTGTGGAGGTGTACGAGTGACTATTGAACGAACTGTATTTATGAAGTTATCTCATGTCGGTAGTTCTGTCGGTAGTGATGTCACTAGTTCTGTCACTAGTTTGTCACCAGTTAAACTAACTGAAAGACAACAGAATATGCTTGAATTGATAAGAAAGAATCCATTCATCTCTGCGCAACAAATGTCGGTAGTTTTGTCGGTAGTTAAGAGAACTATAGAACGAGACCTTGCAGACCTGCAAAAGAAGGGCATTCTAATCCGCGAAGGTAACACCAGCGCAGGTCACTGGGAGATAATCGAAAAATAGCATCGTCTGTCCCCACCGACCGATGACCGACACAAAAACACCATAAGAAAGAAAAAGTAAAGATATATGGCAGATATAGAGAAAATCAATCCGACCGAAATAATTTCTGCGGAACTTCTCGGTGACTTGCGGCAGATCATCGACTCTGCTCGTTCACACGTAGCAGCAACCGCCAATTATGAGTTAACGGCGATGTATTGGAATATCGGCAATCGTATTAATCGCGATATGCTGAATAATGAGCGTGCAGAGTATGGCAAGCAAATTGTCGCAACAGTGGCGCGACAATTGCAAGAGGAGTATGGGACAAAGGGATTTGATGAAAAAAGTATCCGCAGAATGATGCAATTTGCTCAGACTTTTCCTGATTTCCAAATTGTCGCGCAACTTGCGACCAAATTGTCATGGAGTCACTTTATTGAGGTATTGCCATTGAAAGAACCACTTCAACGTGAGTTCTACTTGACGATGGCTGCTGCAGAGAGATGGGGACGTAATAAGTTGCGCGAAAAGATTGATGGCATGTTGTATGAACGCACAGCGATTGCTACAAAACCGGAGGAACTGATCAAGCAGGAACTGGCAGATTTGCGTGATAATGATGTCATGACTCCGGATATGGTCTTCAAGAGCCCTTATTTCTTGGAGTTTACAGGTCTCAAAGGCATGTACTCGGAGAGATCACTGGAAGACAGTCTGGTCGCGCATTTAGAGCAGTTTATCATGGAATTGGGCAACGGCTTTACGTTTGTGGAGCGCCAGAAACGAATGATCATTGACGGCGAGGACTTTTATTTGGATCTGCTGTTCTACCACCGCAAGTTGCATCGTTTGATAGCTATAGACCTCAAACTCGGTCGTTTCAAAGCGCAGTACAAGGGTCAAATGGAGTTGTATTTGCGTTGGTTGGAGCAGAATGAGATGCAACCGGGTGAAGAGTCACCGCTTGGATTACTATTGTGTACGGAAGGAAGCGAGGAACAGATAAACCTGCTGCAATTGGATAAATCTGGAATTCGTGTGGCGCAATATCTGACAGAACTGCCATCCAAAGAGGTTCTTCTGCGCCAATTACAAAAATCCTTAGCCGCCGCCAAAGAATTATCCACCGACCGATGAGCGGGGACAAGACCGTGAAGCAAAACAGGCGCACCGCAGAGTGTCCGGTGGACAGTCAAGGAGTAAGTGCGCCGCGCGAGTTCGCATGGCGAACATAGAACTCCTTAAAGCCGAGAGATGACCGAGACAGAAAATCGCAAAGAAAGAAAATAACAAGAGCAAAAAATCTTGTATATATCAGGAACAAGTGATACCTTTGCATGCAACTTTGCGCACAAAAGAAAAATATCAAGAACCTTAAAAGACTACACAAAAACATGACAGCAATACAGCAACAAAAAGCAGCAAAAGCCTTTTCGGAATTCTGGCAAGGCAAAGGCTATGAGAAAGGCGAAAGCCAGACCTATTGGCTGACGCTCCTAAATCAGGTGTTCGGAGTCGAACACCCGGAGCAGTTCATCCTCTTTGAGCAGCAAGTGCAACTGGATCACACTTCTTTTGTTGACGCGCGCATTCCTGAGACAAAAGTCATGATTGAGCAAAAGTCATTGGGTAAGAACCTTGGCGAAGGAATCAAACAGTCTGATGGAACTTTCCTCAATCCGTTCCAGCAAGCCAAACGCTATGCCGATTCGTTGCCTAACAGTCAGCGGCCGCGATGGATTGTTACCTGCAATTTTGCCGAATGGTGGGTTTATGACTTGGAGCACCCGAACGATGAGCCGCAGAAGATACAGCTCGCCAATCTGGAAAATGAGTATGACCGTTTGCGGTTCTTGGTGGACCAAGGAAACGAGCATATCAAACAAGAGGAGAAAATCTCTAAGGATGCAGGAAAACTCGTCGCTCAGATATACGACGGGTTGCTTGCTCAATACAATAAACCTATTCTTTCCGCTAACGCAGAAAGCACCCAACAAAAAGCCAATGCCAATGCGGAAATATTGCGCAGCCTCAATATTCTCTGTGTGCGACTGGTGTTCTGTCTCTATGCCGAGGACGCGCATTTGTTCGGTTCCAAAACGGCTTTCCATGACTATCTGGCACAATATCCGGCGAAAGACATGCGCCGTGTGCTGATAGATTTGTTTGAGGTGCTTGACACTCCGGACGACCAACGCGACCCATATATGGACGATGCGCTCAAAGCTTTTCCGTATGTCAACGGCGGTTTGTTCAGTCATGACGCGCGTCTGATAATTCCACAATTCACGGAAGAATTGAAAGAACTCATTCTTGCTAAAGCCTCCGATGATTTCGACTGGAATGAGATTAGTCCTACTATTTTTGGTGCCATCTTTGAAAGCACGCTGAACCCTGACACCCGTCGTTCGGGAGGAATGCACTATACCAGTATCGCCAATATCCATAAGGTCATCGACCCGCTTTTCTTGGACGACCTCAAAGATGAGTTGGAGGCGATAAAGGCTATCCCGCAAGAGAAGCAGCAACGGCAGAAACTGGATGCGTTCCAAGACAAGATAGCGTCTCTTACTTTCTTTGACCCAGCCTGCGGTAGTGGCAATTTCCTGACGGAGAGTTATGTCTCGCTCCGTCGGTTAGAGAACGAGATTATCAAGTTGCGCAACAAAGGTCAGGCGGTTATTGGTGATTTTGCCAACCCGATAAAGGTGGATATTCACCAGTTTTACGGTATTGAGATTAACGATTTTGCTGTATCCGTTGCCACAACAGCACTATGGATAGCCGAGCAACAAATGCTGCAAGAGACCGCCAAGTTAGTGCAGTTCAATATAGAGCCATTACCGCTCAAAGCGTACCATAATATCAAAGAGGGAAATGCGCTCCGCATCGACTGGAGCGAAGTTATTGCGCCGGAGAAGTTGAACTACATTATGGGTAATCCGCCGTTTGTAGGAAAGAAAGAGCAGAGCAAAGAGCAGAAAGAAGATGTATTTGCTATTTTTGGGAAGAAGTGGAAAGGTATTGGAAACATTGATTATGTAGCATGTTGGTATAAGAAAGCTGCTGAACTAATGGAAAAGAACCCTTCCATTCGCGCAGCCTTCGTTTCTACCAATTCCATTACTCAAGGCGAGCAAGTCGCTACACTCTGGAAACCGCTTTTTGAGCAATACAACATCCATTTTGATTTTGCATACCGCACTTTCCGTTGGGATAGCGAGGCAGATATCAAGGCGCATGTCCACTGTGTTATTATCGGCTTTTCTATTTCGGGGAATAGCGCAAAGAGAATCTATATCTCCGACATGCAATCTATCCCGGCAGCAAATATCAACGGCTATTTAATGGATGCACCGGATGTCTTTATTGAAAACCGGACAAGGCCTCTCAATAGTGTACCGCAGATGTGTTATGGCAGTATGCCTATTGATAATGGTTTCCTTATTTTGGAAAAAGAAGATGTACAAGCCTTAATTAAAGAAAACCCTCAAAATGAGAAATATGTACGTCCGTATGTCGGAGGCGCAGAATTGATACAAGGCAAGGAAAGATGGTGTCTTTGGTTAGAAGGTGTTTCTCCTAAAGAATTGCGGTCAAGCGCATTTATAATGAACAGAATAGAGCAAACACGCAATTTCCGTTTGTCTTCCGACAGACCACAAACGATAAAAGCGGCAGATACTCCTTATTTATTTGGAGAAATACGCCAACCTAATACAGATATGTTGGCAATCCCCAAAGTATCTTCTGAAAAGCGCAGATACATACCTATTGCCTTTGTCAATCCGAAGATTATTGTAAATGGTTCTGCATTAATCGTTCCAGACGCTACTTTATTTGCTTTTGGTGTACTCATTTCAAACATTCATAATGCATGGATGCGTGTGGTGTGTGGAAGAATGAAATCCGATTATCAATATTCCGCTAATATCGTCTATAACAACTTTCCGTGGTGTCAGCCGACGGAGGAACAGAAAACGCGAATTGAGCAAACAGCGCAAGCCATTTTGGATGCACGCGCCAAATATCCGGATTCTTCTTTGGCGGATCTGTATGATGAAGTGACCATGCCGCCGGAGTTGCGCAAGGCGCACCAAGAGAACGACCGTGCAGTCATGGCTGCCTATGGTTTTTCTACCAAAATGACCGAATCCGAGTGTGTGGCAGAGTTATTCAAAATGTACCAAGAATTAGCGAAAACCATAGTATGAACAAAAAGAAGTGGATAGGTGTTTGGTGGCTTTATTCCGAGGAGAACTCGGATTGTCATCGTGTGCCGGGTACTTTATCTTTTACCGAGGATGGACATTATGAATTATGGCTAAGTCCTCTCCCTAATGAAGATTCTCTCAATTGCATATTTAGAAAACACTATACGATATGGGGAATAGACGAAAATGATGTTCCGATAACCCTATTCAATGCTATAGGTCATGAATTTTATTTAGACATGGTTAAATCAGTAAGGGCAGCTATTGCTTTGATTGGATTGCATGTCAAATCTTTAGACACTCCGTGTGTAACAACAGCAGGAGTACATTACCCTTATTTGAATAATTTATATTTCAAAAACTTCATTGATATACAGAACGCTAAAGGTAATTCTTTCTCCATAGTCAAAGAGGATGGCGAAAGTATTCACCCTATCAAAATTGACCGATATACTAATTGGGAATTGAGGAGTACTTGTTCTCTTCGATTAGTGAGTCGATATATAGAGACTCGTATATCGCAAGATACATATTTTTATATCAATAGCAAAAGAGAATTCTCTTTGAGGAATTTGGACAAACAAATACGTGAGTTTTCGGATTTTCTTTCTTTTGCATTATTAAAAGAACAGAATCCAGACGAAATTGTTTTATTCAATAAAGAATATCCGCACGAGAAGTTTTATTTATATTACAAATTTAGACCAAGTACCAATCCATATGATAATATTTTAACAAGAGGATTACCGCTTGAACAATTAGATGCTTTAATTGTAAATTGGCATAAGTCATATTCAACTTTGCGTCAAGTATATATAAGTTTTGAACGTGCTGGTAATCGTCGTGATGGCATTGGAGGTGTACCTGAATTTTTACACGCAGAAATTGCTCTTGAAGGATATTATAAAAGGTTTCATCAAAACATACTTGATGAGGTTCCAGTAGATGCCATAGTGTATTGTGAGAATATTTTAAAAGAATTGTTGCGCTATTACGCCCCAATTGATATAGTGAAAAAACTTAATTTGAATGTTAAAAGAATAAAGAATACCCGCAATGCCTATGTGCATTTATTTAATAACACAAAACAGATTTATTCAGAACCATACGACTTGTGGGTAATCACAGAAAAGTTGAGAGTACTTGCGATATGCTGCATATTACATCATTTAGGATTCTCTTTTGAAGAAATTAACACTCGAATTAAATCTGCTAACATCTTTCTGCCGGAATCATACGTGCAAGATTCTTGGTTCTAAACTTAAGTAAACAAATCAACAAAATGGAAATTAAAGATTTTATAAAAGATGCTTTAGAACAAATCGTTGATGGTGTTCAAGAAGCAAATACTGCATTAAAGGAAAAAGGAGCATGTATCCCGACAGAAAATGTCGTTGGTGCAGATGGGTATGCTGATGGTACTCCTCGAAAATTTGGAGAACCTATAAAACGCTATTTCAAAGTTGATTTTGATATTGCAGTAGAAGTTTCTAAAAGCGATATTGAGAAAGTAGAGGAAAAGGGTAGTTTGGAAGGAGGACTAAAACTACAAGTTGCCTTGATTTCCAAGGCCAATTTCGACTTGCATGGCGATATGTCGGATTCGAATACGCAACAGAACGTACAACAGAATATCCACCATATCAAATTCAGCCTACCTCTATCATTACCTAGTTCTAAATACAAATAAAATAATAACCCACTATGCCCTGTCCATATAATAACATAGAGTGTCCTTGCACAAAGGAAGGATGTCCGCGGCACGCACATTGTTGTGCTTGCGTAGCACACCACAAAGCGCACGGAACCAAGTTGCCGGCGTGCCTCCGCGGCATAGAGTGGCAATCTTAGCTTGTGTCTTTTTTGCAAAGCACAACTCATCAATCATACAAAAAAGACACAACCATATACCACAAAACAAAACAACTGATTAAGTTACAACAACCCAAAGCGCCCAAACCACCAAGCCTGATTTCATGACCTGGAGCGAGTTAATGGATAAAAAGGAATAATATGGAAACACAAGATATTAGTAAAAATCTCGGTAACGGAGACATCCTCATTTATCAAAGCGAGGATGGAATATGAGGTGAAAATTCAGTTATTCGGAATTTCCGAACGACTCAACTTGTCGGAAACACCGACAGGTTCAAAACAAAAAGCTGAGTGGTCATTCGGAAGTTCCGAACAACCACTAAAATAAAAACTATGCCCGATGTATTAACCCCACAGCAACGTCATCGCTGTATGTCGCATATCCGCAGCAAGGCGACGAAGCCGGAGATAACGGTCCGGAAATGGCTGTGGGCGCACGGATACCGGTACAGGCTGAACGTGAAGAGCGTGCCGGGCAAGCCGGACATAGTGATGCGCAGATACAGAACGGCGATTTTCGTCAACGGCTGTTTCTGGCACGGGCATGAGGGATGCAGACAGTTCGTACTGCCAAAGACCAACACACCTTTCTGGCAGGCGAAGATCGACCGTAACCGCGAACGGGACCGACGAAACTACCAATTACTGCTTGACGCCGGTTGGCAGGTAATCGTCATCTGGGCATGCAACCTCACCAAAGACAAAACAGAATCCACCATGCAGCAAGTTGCCGTCACCCTCAACCGCAATTTACTTGCTCTTGCAAAAAAAATGAAAAAAAGTTGCTTTTAAGGTGATAGATTTCTTATCCACAAGGGAACGATCACTACGTGTGCAGGTCTTTTTTGACTTATATATGGAGGGGGATATAAACAACTACAAATGCGCAATTACCTAAGTGTTCGCAATTCGCGAACGGCGAACACAACGGAACAAGATGATTGACATACACCGCAATTCCGTTAAAAAGTGCAGATTTGTGGATTGTATTCCAAAAAATAATATAATTTTTCGGATTATACTCCAAAAAGTTTGCAGATTTCAAAATCCTGAAAGCCTATGACATCAAAGAAACAGCAATAATACAAATGGCATAATATTTGTTATTATTTGGACAGAAACTCTAAAAAATTAATTATTATGAAAGAATTAAAAGGAACAAAGACCGAAAAGAACCTCATGGAGGCTTTTGCAGGTGAATCAATGGCACGTAACAAGTACACGTATTTTGCATCGAAGGCGAAAAAAGATGGTTTTGTGCAGATTAGTAAGATTTTTGAGGAGACAGCAGCGAATGAGAAAGAACATGCGGAGTTGTGGTTCAAATACCTGAACGGTGGCAAGATCAGCGATACCGCTGCGAACCTTGCTGAGGCTGCGGCAGGTGAGAATGCCGAGTGGACGGATATGTACGCCCGTATGGCGAAAGAGGCTGAAGAAGAAGGCTTCCCCGAGATTGCAGCTAAGTTTGCGATGGTGGGTGAGATAGAGAAACACCACGAGGAGCGTTACCGCAAGTTGCTGAAGAATATCGAGGACAAGGTGGTTTTCTCGCGTGAGGGTGATTGTATCTGGCAATGCTCCAACTGCGGACACATCGTAGTGGGCAAGGCAGCTCCCGAAGAGTGCCCTGTTTGCCACCACGCACAGGCATATTTCCAGCTGTTCGCGGAAAACTACTAATAGAGATCTATAGAAAATAAGTCGCGCTGCGCAAGATTACAGGATCTGCGCAGCGTGATTCTTTGTATCGACTTTTTCGATGATACGTTCCAAGACACCTTCGGCATTGAAAACGAAGGTTTTTCTTAATGTACCCATCGACACCTTGCCGTAGTTTCTCTTCTCGCCCCATGCACCGAAGGCTTGCAGCATCTCGGTTGTCGGATCGCTCAGAAGAGGGAAGGGTAGAGCGTATTTCTCTTTGAACTTGACATGCGAAGCCTCGCTGTCCTTGCTCACACCATAGACCTGATAACCCTGCGCAAGGAAAGCATGGTAGTTGTCGCGGATGTTACATGCTTCTGCCGTGCAGCCCGGAGTCGAGTCCTTCGGGTAGAAGTAAATGACTGTTTTCTTGCCGATCAGGTCTTTGTCTGTGACCATCTTGCCGGTTTCGTCGGCTGCCGCAAAACTCGGCATCTTGTCTCCAACTTGTAGCATAATGATTTAGTATTTGTTGTTTGCAAAAGTCTATTTCGGTTGCAAGATGATTTTTTTGTATGTCGTGATAGTAAAATACTATAAAAGCGGAGTCATGTAAACCGGCACAAGGAGCGTTTCTTTGTCTTTTCTTAAGTCTTTGGTGTAAAGCAAGATACGTTGTCCTAAATGCTTCGAATATTTTTTGCAGAATTCATCTAAAGAAGCATGCGTTTTGTAACCGGACGATTTGACTTCAATCGGACAGATTTTATTCCCTCGGGATAGTAAAAAATCTATTTCGTAGTTATGTTTCTCGTCTTTTGGAAATGTGAAATAGAATAACTCATTTCCCGCAGAAGCAAGCATTTGAGCAATTAGATTTTCATAAATATAACCAAGGTTAGCGTCTAATTTGTCACTCAATAGTTTGTCATATATGATGTTTTCTGTAAAGTCTTTGTCCCAGAAGCAAAGTGTTACGAACAAACCTGTATCAGCCATGAAGATCTTATAACGACTCGTATCTTTGTTGAGAGACATTCCTACATTAGGATCCGTGCAATGATAACAAAAGAGTGTTGTCTTGCTTTCCTCCAAGGCCTGTAACAATTCCACCATCTTCGACTCCGTCTGTTGTCCAATAACCGGATAAGGCTGATATCGAGAGATGTTATTACTTAGTTGTGCGGGGATATTCTTGAATAAACGTTCTACATTGCCAGTCGAATCAATCTTTTTGAAATCAGCAAGGTAGAGTTTGATAATACCTCTTTTCGTTTTGTCCACAGCCTGAAGATTATTCGTGTCCAAATAAGTGTTTACTGCCTGTGGCATTCCGCCAACAAGCATGTACAAGCGTAATTCGCGCATCTTCGTTCGTGTAAAAGCGTCCCCGACTGACATTCGGGCATCCAGTTGCTGTTTCAATAAAGGGATAGTAGCCGTATCTCCGAGTGCCCAACGGAACTCCTCATAGTCCATCGGAAACATGGTGATACTATCCTCTTCGCTTGGAATGGTGATGTTTTTTGTGTTCTTTCGAATGCTGATAAGCGAGCCTGTTTCAATGTAGTCATAACGACCGTCTTGAACCAGATATTTAATAGCTTGGCGCGCCAAGGGACATTTCTGTACTTCATCAAAGATGATTACGGACTTGCGCGGATACAATGTTACACCGTAACTCTGCTGGAGTTTTAGGAAGATAGCATTTATATCCATCAAATCATCCCACAAAGCGATTATTTCTTTCTTAGCTTTGTTGAAATCAATGAGAATGTACGAATCATACTCCTGTTTCGCAAATTGCTCAACGATGGTGGACTTTCCGACACGACGTGCGCCTTCCACCAAGATGGCAGTTCGTCCGTTTTCGGTCTCTTTCCATTCAAGTAACTTCTGGTAGATCTTCCGTTTAAAAACTCGTTCCATAAACTTTCTTATTGAAATCCGGTGCAAAGTTACTAAAAATTTTTGTATCCCGCAAATTTTTTGAGTAAAAAATCATGCTGACCCAGAAATTTTTTATTGCAAAACACATTGTGACCCGCAAATCTTTTATTGCGAAATACATTGTGACCCCGAAATTTTAATCTTCGGTGAGGGAGAATTTTAGGGAAGGAAGGGATGAGATTGACGGTAGTCGAATTGGAGGGAGTTGAATTTCCAAGACCAAGGGGTGGTGTACTTCTTGCCGTTAGAGCCGATGTGATTAGCGGCTTCGAACTCGGATCTTAGTTGAGCCTTGGTTTCGGGTGTACCGTAGTGTTCTGCCATATAGGAGTTAGCGTAAGCAAAGACCTCGGAGTTGTATTTCTGCTTCGGGGATTGATTTTGCTGGTACGTTTCTTCACGGTTCCGGTAGAACTGCTTGCCGTTTCGCATATAGAAATAGCCGCGTTCCTTACCGTGAGCCTTTCCGTGGATCTCATTAATAGCGTTGGATGTTGTTACTTCTGACATAAAAAATAGGGGTTAAAATGTATATTATATATAAATATATAATATAGTTTATGTTGTACAAAAAAGGGTCATTTTGGGGCGTCGCCGAGCTGTGACGTAAGCCTTGACTGTCGGTTGACCGTCGGTTGACCGTCGGCTGACCGTCGGGGGAGTCTGCTAAATGACGGTGCAAAGGTAGTACTTTTTTTTGAATTATGCAAGAAAAGAATGAAAAAAATTTAGTCGTTAGTCGTTAGTCGATGGTCGTTAGTCCAAAATATTACAAAAAAAATATTAAAAATAACTTTTGTGTGCTTTTAGAGGCACGCCTCTTGTACAAATTGCCATTAAAACCTGCTTGTAAGCAAGCTTCCAGACAGCTTTTACTACCAATTTGTACAACTCTTCGAGTTAAAAGCACTCAAAAGAGAAAATATTAAAAATTTTAAATTTAGTCGTTAGTCGTTAGTCGATGGTCGTTAGTCGTTAGTCGTTAGTCCAAAATTAGTACTGATGCGATGATTAGAAAAAAATATTAAAAATATTTCATTTAACAAGTTGTGATATATTCGACTTTATTGCCGACGGAGGATAAGTACTGCTGAAAAGCGTCTTGGGCGATGACTACTGTTCCTCGGCAGTCGTTGGGGTGAAAGCTCAGAGAGGGGGCTTGTTTGAGTCGGCTGTCGAGAAAGAGGATGACATGGTGGTCGGTGTCGTTGATGAGTCAGAAGGGGCTGACAGAGCCGGGTTCGAGACCGAGGTAACGCATCATCCGTTCGGGCGAGGCGAAAGAGAGTTTGCCGGGGGCTTTGAGTCCTTGCGAGACAAGGACATCCTTGAGCCAATGCTCGATGTCATGGATCGCGAGATCGTAGTCGCAAGGGAAGCAGATAAGGTAGTGCTGATCGCCTTTGTGGTTGCGCATGAAGATGTTTTTGCAATGGACGGAACCATCATCGTGCCACCAACGTTTCGCCTCCTCGATGGTCTTGCCCTCGGGGTGATTGTAGGTCGTGAACGGAATGTGGTGTTCGTCCAGATAGCGGAGGACGCGCTCCTGACGGTCGGAAATAATCTCGTAGTTCATATATTTAGACAAAAACATAAAAAACACTTTTTATTGCTTTTGCGCTTCGCGCTATGCGTACTTTGTTGCTAAAAACTCCTCGCAAGCAAGCTTCCTCGCGCGAACTATCCTTAGTAATCGCCACAAAACTTTGTTTTATGGGTAGTTACTCGGATGTTCTCGCTCTCCCCACAAATTAAAATCTCTCCCCACAAATTAAAATTTGCGGGGACCCTAAATGGACACTCCGCACTCTAACGAGTAAAAGCAATAAAAAGCTATAAACATAAAAAACATTTTTTAGTCAACAATTATTTTTTTCGGGGCGTCGGTTATATGGGACGCAGCAGACGAAGAGAGTTGGATGATCGCGGTCGCAAATATGCGACCGAAAACGACAATCTTTATTACAGTTGATTTAATAGGGCTTGGCAGCCCTCTAAAATGTCATTGTACGCCTTTTCGAAGTCACCAGTATACCATGGATCGGAGATATTTACCATTTGGTCATTTACCATTTTATCATTTACCATTTTATCATTTACCATTTGGTCATTTACCCATTGTTTCAGGAGGGTGACTTTGTGGGCGGAGTCGGAAGGGATGATGTAGTTGAGCCAACGGAGGTTGCTTTGATCCATGCAGATGATGTGGTCATAATAGGCGTAGTCGGCACGCGTCATCCGGCGTGCGGAATGATGCGCGAAGGGGATGTTTTGGGAGGTTAACATCCGTTTGGCAGGAGGGTAGATGTCGTTGCCTATTTCCTCCGTGGAGACAGCTGCTGAGGCTATCTCGAACTCATCAGAGCGACCGGCTTGCGACACCAGATGCTTCATGATAAACTCCGCCATGGGAGAACGGCAGATGTTACCGTGACATATAAAAAGGATTTTCGTCATAGCGCTTTGGATTTGTCAAACCACTCCCGGCAGAGTGTGCGGAGGTGGGGTTCGTCGTGAATAAGGGAACGTAGCGCCGCAAGGCCTTGGACGTTGCGCTCGGATTGAAGCCAGAGTTTCATATAGCCGCCTTCCGCGTATTTCTCGTGCAGATGAGCGAGGGAACGTTGGTAAAGGGTTTCGAAATCGGCTTCGGGAAGCATTTTGCAGCTGTACGCCATCGTTCGATGGATGACGGTAAGCGGGTCGATCTGCCGATCGGCTTCTGCAACGATGGCGCCATAGATAGTACGCGGCGGGTTCTTGCTGCTGGCACGATGGTCTTCGACCGCATCGCGCATCGTGAGCAGTTGTTCGGAAGTGAAGAACTGTCGCAGGGTGTTATCCGCCATGAGGATCTCACCGGAATGGATATGATGGAGCTCGCGGTCGATCTTCAAGCCCAGATCATGGTACGCGGCAATGACATATGCCATGGTCTCATCGGCGTTGTTAGCTCGTGCGAGTTTGAGACTTTCGCTGATGACCGTTTCGGCATGATCGCGTCGGTGACCACCATCGAAAGCATCGTATTGCGGAAGGATCGATTGATGGATATAGATGTCCAAGGCGAGTTCAGCGGGATGATCGATGATACGAGAAACGCCGGCTTCTATCAGGGCTTGTCGGCTGACAAATCCCCATGAGCAGGCTACGAAAGGCACGTTGGCGTTGGCGGCCGTGTCGCGGTCCACGAGGCTGTCACCCACGTAGATTAGTTGAGAGTTGAAAGTTGAGAGTTGAGAGAAGCCTTCTAGTTTAAAGTTTAAAGAAGAAAGGATGTCATAGACGATCTGGGGATTCGGTTTGCGTTCGATGCCTTCGCGTTCACCGAGGATGACATCAAAAATGCCCGGGAAGAAATGGGAAACGATCTTCTCTGTGGCAGCTTGGTACTTGTTGCTGGCAACGGCAAGGCGGTGTCCTTGGGCTTTGAGGGATTGCAGCAACTCGGGAATGCCTTCGTACGGACGGGTGTAGTCGCTGTTATGGGCATCATAATAAGGAACGAAGTGCGCGCGTACGCGAAGGATGTTCTCCTCCGTGCGTTCGGCTTCGGGCAAGGCGCGACGAATGAGATTGTTGATACCATTTCCCACCATGCGCGGGTATTCCTCAATGCGATGCGTCGGATAGCCTGTTTGCTCCAAGGCATAGTTGCACGCATAGCCCAAGTCGTCAATCGTATTGAGTAGCGTTCCGTCTAAGTCAAAAATTATGATCATTGTTTTAATAGTTTGATAGTTTGAGCCTTCGGCTTTGTTTGGCTTCGCTAGTTTGAAAGTTAAAAAAAAGAAGGTTGTCTCCCGACAACCCAATCTTTTCATTTAACCTTAAATCTAATACCATGAAAAACACGATGCAAAAGTACTGCTTTTTGACGATATGACCAAATATTTTAGCAAAAAAGTGTCAAAAAACTAAAAACTGCAAATTCGAGTTTGCAAAATTGCATATGTTTTTATAAAATAGGCAATTTATGTCGAAATGTTATAAATTATATGGGTTGAAGAGCAAAATGTTAGTCGCAGAGGGAGAATAGGTCTTCTCGTGGATTCACCAACATGACAGGAACGAGTGCTCGTTGGATCGCTTTTCGTTCGGGAGGTCCGAAGAGAAGATCATCGAGTCCGTAGTCCCTGCTGGCGGTAAGGATGAGCAGGTCGTGCTGAAAATCCCTTTGGCGTTCCGCCGCTTCCTGAATGAGGGAGAAGGAGTCTTTGCGGGCAAGGACGATTTCATAGGAGATTGGACCGGCTGCGCCTGACGGACCGCTGTCGCTGACAGACCGCTTCGCTGACAGACCGTCCTGCGGACTGACAGACTGATTTACCAAGCGCTCATTGACTTTGTTGATGTGCGTGACGATGCGGTTGACGTTTTGTTTGGCGTGCGAACCGTAGTCGTTGGCTTGCAGGAGGATGATATGTGCTCCTGTTTTGCGGGCGATATAGGTGCAAATCTCCGCTTTGTAGGTCTCTTCTTCGAGCATGGAGACCGGCACAAGAAGTCGTCGCAGCGGTTTGATGGTCATGGTGGAGGTGACGAAGACATACGGACGCCGCTCTTCGCGACATTCGTTGAGATGACGTTGAATAACGCGTTTGTTATTCTCGCACTCGATGAGTTTTATGTCGTCGTTGTTATCCCAAAGCATAGCATTTGTCATTTGTTCCATTGGATCGTGTCCATCGTGTATCTATACTGCCGAGCGGCGGCGGAGTGATTGCCGTACGAAGAAGAGAAGATGTGGGTGTTATTGAGGGCAGGGTTCGCGCACATGAACAAGTAGTCCGTTTTGGGCGCATTGAGTACCATGTCGAGTGTCTCGGGAGCCGGACAGCGTATCGGTCCGGGAGGCAGACCCGGGTATTTATAGGTGTTATAAGGCGAATCGATAGCCAAGTGGCGGTAAAGAATACGTCTGAGTTTGAAATCGCCGACCGCATATTTGACGGTCGGACAGGCTTGGAGCAGCATGCCTTTACGAACGCGGTTGAGGTAAAGGCTGGCAATGAGCGGCATCTCGTTTTTGTTGTGACTTTCGCCTTCGACGATAGAGGCTACGATGGCAATCTCGATAGGCGTGAGTCCGAGCGAATCGGCTTTGGCTCGTCGGGTGTCGTTCCAGAAAGTGTTGTACTCCCGTTGCATTCGGTTGAAGAGCTGGTCGGGGGTAATGTTCCAATAAACCTCGTACGTGTTCGGGATGAAGAGGCAACGGCTGGTCTCTTTGTTGAGTCCGTACGGCTCCAAGAAGGCGTCGTCCTCCAAGAGATGGAGCAGGGTGACGCTATCCATGAGCAGATGTCTGGTCACTTTGCCAGCTAAGTCTTCGCGTGTGCGGACGAAATGATTCCAAGTGATGCGCACGGGAGTCTGATGACCGTATTTGAGCCTCTCTATGAGTTCGCGGTCACCTATCTGCGCCGGAAAACGGTAGTGTCCTTCCTCCGGATAGTTGAGCACGAAATAGCGCATATGGAGCTTGAGGTCGGTCTCGGAACTGATCTCGTAATCCTCGCGCAGAAGGTTGAGCACGGAGTCGGTGGTTGATCCGGCGTAGATGTTATACTCGTGCGGTTCGCCGTCTCGCGAGACGAAGTTGCAAATATGCCAGCGGTAGTACTGCTCGCCGACGAATGCACCCGTGAGGGCTAAGATGACACCTAATACAATGAGTATCGTTCGTAATATGTAACGTTGTTTAAACACCATTGTGATTGACGATTTGACGATTTACGATTTACGATTTATTGACGATTGAGTTTAATTGACGATTGTTCGTACATTGTTATTTTCCTCCGACTAATCGTTTGATCTCCGACAGTTTATTGAGTGCCTCCAAGGGGGTGAGGTTGTTGATATCCAGCGATTTGACTTCATCGCGTATCTGCTCCAAAACCGGGTCATCGAGTTGGAAGAAACTGAGTTGCATGCCTTCGCGGGTCTCTCCGATTTGTTGGGTTGGTTTGGCGATGTCTCCGTTCTTGGCGGCACGCTCTAAGTCAGCGAGAATATGGTTTGCACGTTCGACGATGGACGCCGGCATGCCTGCCAGTTTGGCTACGTGGATACCAAAACTATGCTCCGAACCGCCGCGTACGAGTTTGCGCAGGAAGATGACCTTGCCGTTCACTTCGCGGACCGAGACGTTGTAGTTACGGATGCGATCGAAGGTCTTCTCCATCTCGTTGAGTTCGTGGTAGTGGGTAGCGAAGAGGGTCTTGGCGTGCCCTTTGTTCTCGTGGATATATTCGACGATCGCCCAAGCGATGGAGATACCATCGTACGTGCTGGTACCTCGTCCGAGTTCGTCGAAGAGCACAAGGCTTCGTTCGGAGAGGTTGTTGAGGATCGAAGCCGCTTCGTTCATCTCGACCATGAAAGTGGACTCGCCGAGGGAGATGTTATCGGACGCTCCGACGCGGGTGAAGATCTTATCTACGATGCCGATGGATGCACTCTCGGCAGGCACGAACGAACCCATCTGTGCGAGGAGCACGATGAGGGCTGATTGGCGGAGTAGAGCAGATTTACCTGCCATGTTCGGACCGGTGATGATGATGATCTGCTGTCCGTTATTGTCCAAAAGTACGTCGTTGGCGATGTATTGCTCTCCGGGAGGCAGTTGTTGCTCAATGACAGGATGTCGTCCTTGACGGATGTCGATGACGAGGCTGTCGTTGATGTCGGGACATACATACCGATGCTCGGCAGCTACGGTGGCGAACGAGAGGAGGCAGTCCAGTTGCGCCAGAACATTGGCGTCTAACTGCATCTGCGGAACCCATTCGCATAGGGCGAGCATGAGCTCCTGATAGAGGCGGTTCTCGATGATCTGGATACGCTCTTCGGCTGTCGTGATCTTTTGTTCGTACGTCTTGAGTTCCTCGGTGATGTACCGCTCGGCGTTGACGAGTGTCTGTTTGCGGATCCAATCTGCGGGGACTTGCTCTTTGTAGGTGTTGCGGACTTCGAGATAGTAGCCGAAGACGTTGTTGTAGCCGATCTTGAGGCTGGTGATACCGGTTCTTTCTATCTCGCGTTGCTGGATCTGGAGGAGGTAGTCTTTTCCGTCGGACTGAATAGCGCGCAGTTCGTCCAGCTCGGTGTCCACACCACGTGCGATGATGTTCGGTCGTCCTTGTGCCAAAGGCGGGTCGGGAACTATCTCGCGCTCTATACGTGTGCGCATCTCTGTGCAGGGATCGAGTTGTTCGCCAAGGAGGGAGAGATAGGAGTTATCGCGTGCTTCTTCACAGATCCGTTTGACGGGTGTGACAGCGCGGAGGGCTCTGCCTAACTGGACCATCTCACGCGGACCTATACGACCCGTAGAGACCTTGCTGACGATACGTTCGAGGTCTCCCATCTGGTTGAGTGCCTCGCGTAACGATTCCCGTGCTTCGGGGTTCTTGAAGAGGTGTTCAACGACCGTTTGGCGGTTACGAATCGGACGTACTTCCTTGAGCGGAAAAGCCATCCAGCGGTGTAACATACGTCCGCCCATAGGGGTGATCGTTCGGTCGATGACATCGTATAAAGTGGCACTATCGTCGCTCTGTCCTTTAACCAGTTCGAGGTTGCGGATGGTGAATTTATCGAGCCAAACGAATCGGTCTTCTTCGATGCGGCTGAGGTGTTGGATGTGTCCTGTTTGGAGGTGTTGCGTCATGTCGAGATACATGAGGATGCCTCCTGCGGCAGTCACTCCGGCAGGCATTTTCTCCAAACCGAAACCCTTGAGCGAGCTGACGCCCCAGAGTTTCTGAAGGCGTTCGCGTGCGGTCGATTCGACCAACATCCAGTCTTCCAGTTCGAAGGTGAAATACTTGCTGCCAAAGAGGCTCTCCACGTCGTTCTTACGTCCGCGCAGGTACAATACTTCTTTGGGCGCGAAGTTGGTCAGCAGTTTGTCGATGGCATCGCTGTCTCCTTGTCCGGCAAGGAACTCTCCGGTGGAGATGTCGAGGAAAGCCACACCGATGATATGTTTGTCAAAATGGAGACAAGCTACCCAGTTGTTCTCTTTCTGGGTGAGGGTAGTGTCGGAATAGCTGACGCCCGGGGTGACCAGTTCGGTCACGCCTCGTTTGACCAGTTTCTTGGTCAGTTTGGGATCCTCCAGTTGGTCGCAGATAGCGACACGCAGTCCGGCACGAACGAGTTTGGGCAGATAGGTATCGAGGGCATGGAAGGGAAAGCCCGCCATCTCTAAGGCTTGAGCGGTATTTCCAGCGCCGTTGGAACGGTGGGTAAGGGTGATATTGAGGATCTTGCTCGCCTTGACCGCATCCTCTGCGTAAGTCTCATAGAAATCGCCACAACGAAACAGCAACATCGCATCGGGGTATTGTGTTTTTATATCCCGAAACTGTTTCATCATCGGAGTCCGAAACTGTTTCATCATCGGAGTTAACTCAATTTTATTTTCCATGTTTTTGATAGTTGAAAGTTGATAGTTGAAAGTTGAAAGAAGTCGTCTAGTTTTCTATATCCGAAAAATTCCATATCAGTAAATAAATCAATTTTGCGGCGCAAAATTACAAAAAATTTTGCATATACGCAAATAAAATGCGAAAAATCGCCTGATTTGAGTGATTTTTTTTAGTGTGGCATGTGTGTTAAACATATTTGAAATAGACAAAAACATAAAAAACACCTTTGTATGCTTTAGCGCTTTGCGCTTTACGTACTTTGTGGCTAAAAACTCCTCGAAAGCAAGCTTCCTCGCGCGAACTATCCTTAGTAATCGCCACAAAACTTTGTTTTATGGGTAGTTACTCGGATGTTCTCGCTCTCCCCACAAATTAAAAT
>ONWR01000021.1 GCA_900321605.1 uncultured Bacteroidales bacterium
CCTCACAGTCAACAAGCCGTACTACAACATCATCAAGGAGAACATCCTCGAAGGCAACTCCGTTGAGTTCTACGGTACAAGCTATAACACCTCCGGTACGTACACGCACTACGCTCGTACACCGGAAGGATGCGACAGCACGACCGTTCTCCAACTCACCGTTCATCCGCTGGTAGATACCGTCATCAACGTCTGCGACAATGATCTGCCGGTTCTCTGGAGCAACAGATGGAGCGGTAACCAAGAGAGTTACTACACCTCCGGTCTCTATCGCAACGATACGACTATCAACGGAGAGAAGATGTTCTACGGTATACAAGTCAATGTAAGCAAACAAGTCTTCGACACGACGAGAGCCGCTATCTGCGAGGGTTCGTTCTACCGCTTCAAAGAGATCAATCTCTATGAGCAAGGAATATACCGCGACACGTTGGTAGCAGCTAACGGTTGTGATAGTATCCATACGCTCGTATTGACAGTTAACAAGCCGTACTACAACACGATCCAAGAGGACATCCTCGAAGGCAGCTACTTCGTCTTCTACGGCGATACGCTCCGCGAGAGTACGACTCTCCACCACAGTGGACGTACACCGGAGGGTTGTGACAGTACGACTATTCTCCAGTTGACCGTTCATCCGATGGTAGATACAGTAGTAACTATCTGCTCTAACGAACTGCCGTACGTATGGCATAACCGTTGGAGCGGAGAGGAAGAGAAGTACTACCGCACAGGTCTGGTTCGCAACGATACCGTCATCGATGGCAAGAAGTTGTTCTATGGTCTCGACCTGCGTGTAAGCGAGCAAGTATTCGACACCATCCGTCACGCGATGTGCGAAGGATCGAGCTACGAGTTTGCTAACCAAGTACTCTACGATGAGGGTATCTACCGCGATACGCTGGTAAGCAAAGCAACCGGCTGTGACAGCATCGTGACCTTGATCCTGACGGTTAACAAGCCGTACTACAATATCATCCGTGAGACGATCCTCGAAGGTCAGTACTACATCTTCTACGGCGACACAATCCGTGAGACCAAAGCGGTAACTCACAGTACCCGTACGCCACAAGGATGCGACAGTACGACGATCCTTGAGTTGACCGTACACCAACTGGTTGATACCGTCATCACGATCTGTTCGACCGACCTGCCGTACGTATGGACGAATAAGTGGAACGGAATGACGGAGACCTTCTACAAAGAGGGTACCTACCGCAACGACACCTCAATGAACGGCGAACGCTACTTCTACGGAGTGAAACTTGTGGTTAATACTCCTGCATTCGACACCATCCGTCATACGATGTGCGAAGGCGACTACTACCTGTTCCAAGGTCAGCCGGTTTACGAGGCAGGTATCTATCGTGATACGCTCCAAGCGGCTAACGGATGTGACAGCATCGTTACTCATATCATCACGGTGAACAAGCCGTACTACAACTACCGCGTTGAGCATGTGCTCGAAGGTGACTCGGTTCTGTTCTTCAACGCATGGTATAAGGAAACGGGCACGTACACGCATTATGGTCAGAAGATCGGTGGTTGCGACAGTACCAGCATCCTGCAACTCGTTGTTCACCAACTCGTGGATACGGTTGTGACCGTCTGCTCGACCGACCTGCCGTACACATGGATAAATAAGTGGACAGGTAGCACTACCCTCCTCTACGCAGCGGGTACGTATCGCAATGATACCACCAATGTCAACGGAGAAAGGATGTTCTACGGTCTGCAACTAATCGTACGTCAGCCGAGCGATACCACTATCTATCGTGAGATTTGCGAAGGTAGCAGTTATAAGTTCAACGGACGTGACCTGACTGTTGGCGGTGAGTACCGCGACACACTCATCAACACGATCGGTTGCGACAGTGTGATCATCCTCAACCTCAATGTACTCAAGACCTACCACAATGTGGTTTATCATTCGATCTTTGAAGGCGATTCGGTTGAATTCCAAGGCAAGTACTACAAGACCGCCGGCAATTATCCGTTCCACTTCACGAGCTCGTATGGTTGCGATAGTATCATTGAGTTGCAGTTGACGGTTAACCGCCTCTACGATGACTCCATCTCCATCTGTGCCAACGATCTGCCGTACGTATGGAACGGCAAGACCATCTACGAGTCCGGTATCTACCGCGACACCGTAGTCAATACACAAGGCAAGGAGACGGCTATCGGTCTGAAGGTAACTGTACTGCCGATTGCTCATGCACCGGAAGCGATTGTAGCTACCATCTGCGAAGGTGACTACTACAAGTTCGGTGATTCACTGTTGACCGTACAAGGTACGTATTACGACACGCTCGTTGCTGTAAACGGTTGCGACAGTATCGTCATGCTCGCACTACAGGTAATGCCGACTAAGCATCAGTTAGATACCAAGACGATTTTCGAGGGCGACACCGTCATGTTCTACGGCGATACCTTGACTATATCGGGTATCTATACGCATAGCGATACGACCGAGAACGGTTGTGCTAACACGCACCAACTCGTACTCACCGTACTGAAAGAGGCAAGAAGGGATACAACAGCATACGTCTGCGAGAATAAGTTGCCGTTCATCTGGCAAGGATACGAGTTCAATCAGTCGGGCGACTACGAAGTACCGACCGCTTGGACCGATTCCTCACGCGTTGTTACTACCCTCCACCTGATCGTACGCGAAGCTCCGTACAAAGAGTTGAATATCTCCTTGTGTTACGGTAATATGTTTATTGTGAACAGAGATACGATCAAAGAGAGCGGTACGTACGACTATACCGTTCCGACGCCTCTGGGTTGCGACTCCTTGATACGTTATATCGTCAGCGTTCATAACCGATTCGAGCGTTGGGATACAGCTCATATCTCTGATCAGCAATATTATGAATTCCCTGCTGATGATGGATCTTTGCGTCAACTGACTATACCGGGAGACTACGAGTACACCGGTAAGACTGAGGATACAGGATGCGACAGTATTATCCACCTCCACTTGGTAGTTCATCCGTCGTATTACTTCAAAGATTCGATAGAGATCTGTAAGTCTGATGCGAACTATCCGTACGTATGGAAAGATGGTCATGATTCAGTTATTACGACGATCTATGAGTCCGGTACATACTTCAACAAGCACTTGACAGCACGTTACGGATTCGATAGTATCTATGAGCTGAAAGTAGCTGTTTACGATTCGTATCTGATTGAAGAGAAATACGAAATCGGAGTAGACGAACATCTGGATATTCATGGTCAGGATATCTCCAAGGCGGGTATCTACTATGACAGTCTGCTCTCGTCTCACGGATGTGACTCTATCTATAAGATTGTGGTGAACCCCAAACGCGTGAAAGAGTTCACATGGACCAAAGAGATCTGTCAGGGTGAATACTTCGAACTCCCGGACGGCAAAAAGCTCACGCAAACAGGTAACTACAAGTACATTTCTCCAACAAAAGATAGTGTGATCTATCTGAGTCTGAACGTCATCTCGGTATCTTACACCGAGGAGCGAATCGTCATTGCGAAAGCGTCCTTGCAGCCTTGCGGCGGAACCGACCCGAACTGTTATTCTTACCTCAACCCGACGAACGGCAAACTGTACACCGATCTGCATGTAGGTTATAACATCTTCGATGAGCGTTCTGCAAGCGGTACGAAGTGCGATAATATCCATCGAATCATCATTATCGTTACGGAGCACTATAACAAGACTTGGGATCAAATTCCATTGTGTCCGGACGGACAGATCGAGATCAACGGTACAGTGATCACTCAACCGGGTTCGTACCAGATCGAGTGTCTGAGTGACTTGACCGGTGAGATGGATTCGCTATACCGCGTGAAGGTTTATCAGGCTAAGTCGTACAATATGCCGGCAGTCGATGTGACGATTTGTCAAAACGAGTTGCCGTACATCTTCGCCGGTGAGACTCTGAGACGTGCCGGAAGCTACACCTTCACCAAAGAGACCAGAGAAGGCTGCGACAGTATCGTACGCATCAACCTGTCCGTCAACCCGACTTACCACGAATATACGGATGTAACGATACCGGATTACGAGAAGTATCTGTGGAAAGATGGTATTGAATACAATCAGACCGGCGAATACGACTACGTACTGCCGACGATCAACAGCTGTGATAGTACGAATACCCTCCGTCTGACCGTTATTCCGACTCAGCGGTACACCTCCGTAGATACCATCTGCGAGGGACAAGAGTACACGTGGAGAGGCAAAACGTACAGAGAGAGCGGATATTTCACCGATACTGTTTATCGTCAGGAGTCCCTCTTCTCGGCTATCTACACGCTGCAACTGACCGTACTGAGTCCGACCTTCGTTAAGAATGCGACGGCAACCGACTTCTGTGCGGATGACAAAGAGTTCAATGTTTCGTTCTCGTACTCCGGTGCTAAACCAACCACGTACAGCATCTACTTCGATGCACAAGCAAAGAGCGTTGGATTCCAAGACATCATCAACAAACAGTTGCTCGGCGAAGATAAGATTGCTACTATCCCTGTTCCGCAGAGGAGCGATACCCTGCCGATGGGTCAGAACAACTACATCAAGCCGAACTGGTACACCATGCGTCTGGTATTTGACAATGGTGCCTGCGCTCCGAGCAGCGTCGATAATATCAAGTTCTGCGTTAAGTATCCGAGCTGGATCATTGAGCAGAACTGGGACGACGTAGTAGCTCCGCTGAACAAGACGAACAACGGTAGATACGAGTTCTCGCAGGTAGAATGGCAAATCACACGTACCATTGGTACCTACACGGATGTGATCAGTATTCCGAACAACGGTCAAGGTTACCTGCACTACGACGACCTGCGTGTGGGCGATGAAGTATTCATGATCGCTACCCGTAAGGGTGAGAACTACTCTATCCCGAGCTGTCCGATTGTTATTCAGCCGTACGCTTCGAGCACTGGTAACGAACCGACCCTCGTAGATCCGATCTACGTATATCCGAAGATGGCTCCGCGTCATGCGCCGAAGATCACCATCGAAGCTCCGCAAGGCTGCGAGTACACCATCTACTCGTCTATGGGTTCGTTCATCTCCAGCGGCTCTATGGAAGCTGGTAAGCAAGAAGTAACCCTGCCCAATACCAACGGTATCTACTTCATCCGTACTGTACAAGGCAAGGAAGACACGACGCATAAGGTAGTCCTCTACTAAGAGGGCTGCCTAACTACCATAAAACCCCGCGAAATAGATCGCGGGGTTTTCTGGTTTTAGAAATTAAAAATTAAAAGTCGTTGGTCGTTGGTCGTTAGTCGATAGTCGTTAGTCCGAAGACTAATTCCTAATTCAAAATTTTGAATTATAAGCTTTTCTTCCAGAAAGTGGAAGTAATATCTTCCCATTGGTTCCCTACCCGTTTGTAGAGACGCTGATTCGTTTTCTCACTCTTAAGACCTCCAAGGGATTCGATATACGGTCCGAACTTTATGAAGTTGAAAGTTGATAGTTGAAAGTTAAAAGAAGTTTCCGGAGTAGCGGGACGACCGGAATACCAAGCCGTTTTTAATCCCTGCACATGACTTGCCAAACGAACGACCTCCTCCGGATCGGCATCTCCGCCCATGAACGCTACACAGGTGATAAGACCCTTATAGCGTCCTGTCAGATCGTCTAAGAGTGCCTCGTTGAGTTCCTCTCCTATGTCTTCCCACAAATGCTGACTATGGCATCCCGGGCAATGACAAGGACAGTTAGAGAGATTAAGGGCGAGGGTTACCTCGCCCGGAATCTCTTGAAAGACTATGTCGAATGATGCTACTTTCAAATTAAAAATTAAAATTAAAAATTACGAATTAGCACTGCGGTGCTTTCTGCTTCTCTGCGTAGTAACGCTGGGCTGCCTCTTTCTGACGCGCCTCTGAGAAGTTCGACACACGCTTCATATAACCGATGACGCGGGTCAGATAGTCCACGTTCTTCGAGTGACAGCAAGGACACTCTTTGAGGTAACGCTTGTCAATATGACCACAGTCGTTGCAGACCGTATTCGGGATATTGAAGGTGAAGTAGTTACAGCCCTCTACAGCCGCTACGCGCAGCAGTTGACGGTATTGCTCTTTGCTGAGGTGCTCCTCTAAGTTGCAGTGCAGCGCACTACCACCGGTGAGGTGCTCGATGTATTTGCGTCCGTGCAGACGGAAACGATCCAATACGTTCAGGCTCTTGTCCTCTACTACGTAGAAATAGCTGTTGTAGCAATCACGCGGTACTACATAGCCGTCCTCTTTGTCCCATTTAGCGTGCTTAACACCCACGTTCTCCGCAGGGATCATCTCGCAGTTGAACATAACGTCCTTCGTGCGGTACTCTTTGTTCTTCTTCTCAATGATACCGAGCAGCTCCTGAACGAAGTGTGCGTATTCTGGTGTATCTTTGATCTCCAAGCCGAGGAATTCAGCAGCCTCCACCAAACCGTTCACACCGATGGTGAGGTATTGACGACCGATGTTGATATAACCGGCGTCGAAGAGCGGCAACATGCCTTTCTCCTGCAGGTTCTTGAGGTTCTCGTTGTAAGCCAACTGCACCTTGTGCATGAGATCTACTACATCCTCAATGTATGCTTGGTAAGGGATGTTATTACGAACAGCGTACTGGATAGAACGGTTGAGGTTGATGGTGAGCACCGATTTCGAGCCCGTAGAGATACCACCGGCACCGAGAGTATAGCTGAAGCTATTATCGGTGATTGCGTTACGCAAACGGCAGCACGAAGAGAGACTGTCGGCATTATCGGATACATAGGTGAAGAAAGAGTGACCTTTCGAATACATCTCTGCGGTGAAATCGCCGTACTCTTTGTCCTTGATGTCTCCGTTCTCAGCCAAGAGCGCCATCGTCTCTACCGGGAAGGTCAGGACGCAACGGGTACGCTCTTCGTTGAACCAGTTCATGAAACGACGCTGCAACCAATCCAAGCTCTCCCAGTGAGGTGCCTCACCGTTCGGGAAACGGAAGTTATCGAACAGGCTCTTGAAATAGTAGCGGTCATAGTAGCTGATATTCCAGAAGACAGATTGGAAATTACGCGCACCCGAAGGCTGATTCAGGCTATACACCACCTGCTGGAAGTAGTCGGTAATGACCTTATCGATCGTACGACGCTTGAGGCTGAGATCGACTACCTCGTCCGCACGTTTGTAGTAATCCTCACCGAACTCCTGCTCAATGAAATAGTTCATGTACATCAGGAACTCAGGCGTAGCGCAGGCACCGGAGAGCATGGAGGATACCATGAAGACCATGTTGATGAATCCGCCGCAGAACGACTTGAGGTTGTGAGGAGGCGTAGCGTTACCGCCAATGGATTTGGTACCACCGATGAGCCAAGGATACATGGTGATAGAAGCGCAGTAGTTCGCCAAGTTGGTCTCGTCATTCTTGTAGATAAAATGCTGATTCAAAAGCTGCATATAACGGTCGCTCAACTCCTTGCCGAACATCTCTTTGATGCGCTCGGTCAGCAAACGACGGTTCAGACGGATGAAGCCCTGCTTCGGCAGCTCGCCGATGAGCGTAGCAATGTTCTTGTGCTCCACGTTCGCATTCGCATCGAACTTACTACCCTCTGCCGCATTGGAAGCCTGCACGTAGTTCATCATGAAATCCAGACGCTGCTGGGTCTCACGATCCTCTGTGTGTCCCTGACGATAGAGGATGAACGCCTTAGCAACCTGATAGTATCCTTCGCTCATCAAAGCGACCTCCACTTGGTTTTGGATCTCCTCGACCGTTACGCCGTTATGTACCCGCAGATGCGAAAGAATAGCACTGAGTGTTTCCTCTGTCGCAAATGCACCTACTGCCAAGAATGCCTTAGCAATCGCGTTTTTGATTTTGTCAATGGTAAAAAGTTCTTTTTTACCGTCACGTTTAATAATGTATGTTTCCATATATATAATGTTATAAAATCACTTATCTCTCGAAGATGGACCGACATTGGACCGATAACGGACCGACATTGGTCCGACATTGACCCGTTCAAGTCGAGGAATTTTCTTCCATCTAATAATAGCGGCGAAAATGCGGTGCAAAGGTACAACAAATTTTTGAATTGTGCAAATTTTTTGACAAATATTTTTCAACAAAATTTCACAAAGTTATCCAAAACTTTCAGTCTTTTTACTCATTATCAGCGATTTACATTTTTTATTAACACAAAAAGTTTTCCAAAACATAAATTTGTTAATAAATCATGGTCACATAAAACAAAAAAGAAGGCTGCGCCCAGCGCAGCCCTCATTTTTCCTATGTTTGACCTATAAAATGGTCGATTTTTTACTTCACGATAGTACCCTGAGCGTTGAACTCTACACCATTCTTGATGATGATGAGTTTACCATCACGAACCACCTTCACAGCGGCAGCTTTAGCGTCGGTGTTCTCGATACCCTCCGGATACTCACCGAGGCGGCAGTTGATTGCACGACCCCAAGTGTTGGTAGCCTGTACCTCGATCACACCATTCTCCAAAACGGTTACGGTTCCGGCATTGAGCAACCACAGCGAAGTTAATGCTCCGCCTTCATTTAAAATACCAGCAACAGAACCATAGATACTTCCACTATTGACATAACCAGCGTAAACGGTACCAGGTTCACCAGAAGCGTCAATATTATAAACACCGGTAGCCAACTCAGTAGCACCAGCCTCTACATTAAACTCAATAGCGATCATGAAGTTCTCTGCATCTGTAGCTTCAGCAATCAATACATTATGTTCAGCCAAATACTGATCATCAATGGTGTACTCTGGGAAGTTGCGATTGAAGTCTTCGTCTTGTGCATCATACTCGTCACCACCCGGCTCGTAGTCCTCAACCGTAGCGGTGAGGTTCAGCGTGAACTCAATTACATCTGCGCTATTCACGTAGTTCTGTCCTCTTAATGTACCAGTGATGGTAGCGTTAGTACCAGAAACAGCTACGTTGATGTTAGCATCTACCATATCGTAGTACAAAGTATCTCCTCCTACGAGTTTCATTACATAGGTGTAGTCAGCAGCCAAATCAGCAGGACCGTACGTATTCGGAATGGTAGCAGAATAAGCTGCGATAGTTAAGAAATTGTTACCAGCAACGCCTCTGAATTGCCAAGCGGTTCCGTAGTTAGTGATCACACCGCTCATGGTCAAAGTCTCCTGACTTGTAGGTTCCGGAGCCACATAACTCAGGTTAAGGATGTACTCAACACCGTCCATACTCAGTGCAGAACCGGTGATTACATAACCTCCATTAGAAACAGCAACAGTAACCGACCCCTCATAGAGTTCGATCTCGCCGTTTGCATCCTTGATAGTCAGTTCAACCTCCTCTGCATCAAACGTACCTACATAGTCCTCAGCCGACAGATACATACTAACCGAATAATCATCATTACTTGCGTTAGCTACGATGATACCAAACCAGCTTGCTAAGCTTTCATCCAGTACAAGGTTTGTACAGGTGATATTCTCCTGGCTTTGCGGAGTCGGGATAGCAAAGAACATCGTAACATGATATACATTACCGTCCTTAGCAAGGATCCAACCTTCCAAGTTGAGATTACCATTGTCTTCCGTAACAACGCAGTGTGCCTCTTTAGCCTCCAAGTCGTTCACGAACGTGTAGGTCAGGTTCATATCAGCCTCAGAATAAATACCTGCGGCAGAACCCTCAGTAGCTACGTTGAACGTGAAAGCGATATCCATCGAGTCGTTCTTCGTACGCAACTGACACATATTCTGTGCAAAAATAGGCTTATCCATGTGCTCTTGGAAGAAAATATCAATGGTGTCACCCGTGATAATGAACGGAGCCTCTTCGTATGTCAGCATGTAGATATTTCCCAGTGAGTCAGCAAAAGCTGCATCAATGTGAACCAACTGCTGCTCCTCATATGCAACCAACGACTTCGTCAGCGATGCCGATGCATACACGGTTTTGTTGCCCAGAGAATCTTTCTTGTACGAATAGTTAGGCAGCATGTCAGCCAGCGTATACGCATGATTCAATTCCAACTCCTGCGAACCCTCTGCTACTACGATGTCGAAGTAGTAGGTGTTGCCATCTGCGTCATAAAGACGTACATACACATCGTTGTCAGAAGCGTAGAATTTCTCAGCATACGACTCGATAGTGATGGTGTAGTCCTGTTGCTTTGCCTTCGGCGCACGCTTCAAAGAGGTAGCCAAACGATCTGCTTTCATTAAACTTTTAGCAGGAAAAGCCTTAAATGGGCTGTCTGCCTTCACTGCCTTCATCTCCAAAGCCTCAGCATGCTTGGATTTACCCAAGATCTGAGCAGGAGCTGCACTTACGCTCAATACAATCGTCAGAGCGCAAAGAATAGAGAAAAATTTCTTCATAATTCCTTTTGTTTTTAGTTAATAATGTTTATTTTTGCTTTGAATTTTAGTCGAAATGTTTCTTTTTGATAAGTACACACAACAAAATCGGCACAAAATTACTATTTTTATGGCAAATATGCAAACTTTTGCTACACAAAAGGCACCAAAAGTTCATTTTGTAAAGTCCACTTTGCAAAAAAGCGACATTTTTTATTTGCATATATCAAAAAAAAGCAGTACCTTTGCAGCGCGAAATGAAAAATAACAGTACCAATGAAAAAAATCATCTCCTTATTTATTATTGCGCTCGTGTGCGTGCACGCGCAAGCAGAAACCCGTTATGTCGGCGGAGACATCTCCGCACTGCCTTTGTATGAACAATACAACTCTCCTTACAAGGATGTCAAGGGCAATAACATCAGCAACCTGCTCACTTGGTTTGTGCAGGATTGCGGATGGAATACCTTCAGGGTTCGTATATTCGTCAACCCGACAAAAAAAGATCATGGCGGCACCTCTAATCCGACGGTGTGTCAGGATCTGGCTTTCGTTACCACTTTAGGCCAACGCATCAAAGATGCCGGCGCTTATTTCATGCTGGATTTTCATTATTCCGACACATGGGTCGATGCAACGCATATACAGGCTCCATCGGCTTGGCAGGGCGCTTCGGATGCCGCGATGGCGGATAGCATCAGCGTCTATACGCATCGCGTGCTGCAAACTCTCAAAGCATCGGGAGCTACGCCAGATCTCGTACAAGTAGGAAACGAGATCATGTACGGTTTATGCGGTATTCAGGTGCATCCGTACGACAAGCCGGAAGATAACTGGGACGGCTATTTAGGGCTGCTCCATGCAGGCTGTAACGCCGTGCGGGAAGAGTGCCCCAATGCGCAGATCATCATCCACACCGACCGTCCTACCAACACCGGTTATAACTCCTATTACTATAACAAGCTCAAGAACGCCAACGTGGACTTCGACATCATCGGTTTGAGTTACTATCCTTTCTGGCACGGATATTTGAATGCCGCGCAGGTAGCTTCCAAGACGGATAAGAACAACCTCGTCAATGCCATCAATAACCTGAGAACGCTTTTCCCGACCAAGCGCGTACACATCGTGGAGTGCGCCTATAATTTTCAATATTGGCCCACTACCGGCGTATCATTCGACACACAGGGCACTTGGTCTTGCTCTGTAGCGGGACAATACCAGTTTGTGAAGGATCTGGTAGATAATCTCAAGCCGCTTGAGAACGTAGATGGTATCTCGTATTGGTTCCCGGAAGAAGCAGGAAACGGCGATAAAGGAACAGTTATTCCGTCATGGCAGAACCGCGGTTTCTGGAACGAGAACAAATCCACAAGCGGACACGCTATCAATAAAACCGGAAACGTCTCCGGCACGAAAACAGCCGAAGACGTTTGTGCGCCGTATTACATGCGCAATTTCTATAATGATCCTTCAGAAGGACTCTCTACGGAACGTTCGTCGGAGGAAGCTCCGTGTCGGAAGATTCTGAAAGAAGGGCGGGTTCTGATTCAGCGGCCTGACGGCTCTCAAGTTGCTCTTGACGGTAGCCTGCAATAAAGAGCATCGTCACCGCAAGCAGGAAATAGCCTCCTGTCAAAATCCATAAAGCAATATACTCGGTGCGCGTCGCCCAAAGCGATGCGCCCATTGAGTTGATATGTATGAACCCATGGGCAGCCCATGTATAAGGAACGAGGTAAGACAACCATTTCCAACCCAGTGGTACCATCTCTTTCGGCCACGAGATACCGGCACCGAAGAGGAAGATAAGCGAGGTCGAAATGAGCAACACCATACCTGCCTCACGGTTGCGAACAAAGAAGCCCACACACATGGACATGAAGATGACCGAGAGGATGAAGGGCACGTTAAAACGCAGGATGTCTCCTATCTCGCCAATATGCGGTATTTCGAACAAGCGAGGCAGCAGACCCAACAGGATAGCTGCTAAAGCGTAATAAATCATGAAATAAGCTGCCGCACGCGCCAAGGTAATACGGATAGCCGAATAGCCTCTCTTACGTCCCGGAATACGGAATAACTCTTTTTTCTCCTCACGAAGGGTACCTGCCATCATGCACATACCGAAGAAGAGCGTCTGATGGAGGATCATGACGAGGACAGCAGGGATGAGGAACGAACCGTAACCGCCGTTGGTAGTGTACAACGCTGTCTCGGTATAAGGAGCCTGCTGCACCAAAGCCCATGACATCTCCGGTCCAATGCCCATGTTCTCATAGCGCTCGATCTGCACATTACGCATGGACTCTAACATGACTTGGTTACAACTCAGGTAAATACCTTTCATATAGAGGAAGGACGACATATCGCAATAGAGCGAGATCGTTGCCTTACCCAGCGGATCAGCCAATTGGGAAGCATAGTCACGCGGGAAATAGATAATACCATGGATCTTCTGATCCCGCAACAACTCCTCCGCTTCTGCCATGGACGCACAGGTATAAGCCAGTTTGATATCGGGAGCCGCACTCCATCGATGCAGGAAATCACGGCTCTCTGGCGAATTGCTCATATCGACTACCGCCACAGGGATATTCTGAACCTGCTCATTCCAGTACATCGCTTTGTACAGGATCGGATATGCCAGCGAACCAAGGAAGAAGATGACCATCACGCCCGGGTCGGTGAAGACGCGACGCAACTCATCGACAGTTATCCAGCAGGCTTCCTTCAGCTGCAACCACCATTGATATAATAAACGATACATACTATCTATTTAAGCGGATAATTCTGATAAATAAGCGCATGGTGCAGACGCGGTGCCACACAAAGCGCAGGGATAATAAAGGCAACCAACATCAGTGCCGCCGGGGTACTATTGATAGCCGGAGCGCCCATCAGTGCCTCGTTCACATAGATGACGTAGTAATGGCGCAGCGGTTCGAGCCAACTCAATGCCTGTACGGGCGGTAACATTCCCATCACCGGATACGTAAATCCGGAGAGCGAGAAGCCCAACATCGAGTACAAGGCACCGACGGAAATAGCATCACGCAGCGTCGGCAGCAAGCCGATGAGCACGATACCCATCACCTCCATTGCCATGATGAACAGCAGCAAGCCGAAGAGTAAACGCCAATGGCTGCCCAATACCGGGAAACCGAACATGCTAAACATCACCGCGTAGCAAACAACACCCAATGCCATATAAATCACTGTATAAGGTAGCAGTTTACCGATCATAGCGATGGTGTAGTTACCTCCGGCCGTACGAAGCCACTCCCGTGTGGTCTTGCTCTTGAGCTCAAATCCTACCGCAAAGACCGTCAGCATCAACGCAATCACGCCTAATATACCCGGCAGCACGGTGCTCACCAGATAAATGGTATAGTTACCCCAAGGGTTCGCTACCATATGCGCATCGATGCTCACGGGCTGAATACGATGCATGATGATATCATCGGTCATACCTTTCTTACGCAATACCTCGCGCTGGAAAGCACCGGAGATGAGGTTCACGATCGTCAACATCTGCTTGTACGCCGTGTTTCCGCCCACCGTATAGGCATTGGTCACGTAGAAATCCACACGCGGACGTTTGAGGGAAGCCAAATTGCTATAGAAACCGTGCGGAACAACAAGGATACCATAGATCTTACCCTGCTGCATCGCATCGCGTGCCTCTGCGTAGTTATTGGTAACGAGCTGGATATTCACCGAGGGCGTAGCCTGCATCTCATGCGCAAGGCGACGGGAGATAGAGGACTGATCCATATCCACCAACGCCACAGGCATCTCTTCCGCAGCGCCGGCCTTCATCAGCGTCATAAAGAAGAACAGGGAGAACAGGAATGCTCCCACCGACGCCGTGAGGTACAAGGGACGAGAGACGATGCGCTGTAACTCACGCAGCGTGACCTGCCAAATATAATGGAAAATCTCTTTCAACTTACAAATTCAACTTTCAACTTTCAACTATCAACTTTCAACTCTCAACTATCAACTATCAACTATTACTTCTTCTCCATCACCAGAGCTGTCATACCCGGACGCAATCCGTCGATGGGGGTAACAGGTCGGCATTTGACATCGAAGGTACGTACATCATAGCCACCGTTCTGTTTGGTGGTACGCCATGTAGCATAGGTACCCATCGCTTTGATATAGGTAACCACTACCGGGTAGGTCTTGTCCTCGCCCAGAGCCGGAATACGGACATCTATCTGGCTACCCTTACGGAAGCCTTCCAACATGTCTTCGCGCACGGAGAAGGTAAACCATACATCCGTCAGGTCAAGGATCGCCATGACAGGACTACCCTGTCCTACCAACTCACCTACTTTGGGGAAACACTCACTCACCTCACCATCGCAAGGCGACAGGAGATAGCGCTCTGCCTCAGCAGCTGCCAATTCCTTGAGCATTCCATCTACTCGCGCTACCTGAGCTCGTGCAGCCTCTTTGTCCTCAGCGCGAGCACCGGAAAGCGCCATGTCGTACTGACTCTTAGCAGCTTTGACGGTAGCCGAAGCAGCTTTGTACTGCGCCTCTACCTCATCGCGTTTCTGCTCACTGACCACACCTTTCTCGAACAGACGCTGTACACGCTCGTAGCTCTTACGATAGATCTCCTCACCTGCCAACGCTTTCTGGTACAACTCATAAGCGCCCTCGATCTGCTCGGGCTGTGCTCCGTTCTTGGCTTTGTCATTCACAGCCTCAGCCATACGACGGGCTGCCAAAGCTTGATCTTTCTTTGCCTCTACCTCCGGCGAATAGATGATCACTAAGGTGTCACCTTTGCGTACTTGTTCGCCCTCCTCGACGAGATACATCTCCACACGGCCGGGCACTTTACCGGACACACGGTACTCGGCAGCTTCCGCTTCGCCCTGCACCAGAATTTTCTCGGGTTCGAGCGCCAAGATACCTACCAGCGCTACAATGATGATCACTGCCAACAGCGCTACAACGCCTAAGAGCAGACTTCCTTCTTTTTCCTTTTTCATATTGCTATACTTTCAACTATCAACTTTAAACTTTCAACTTTCAACTATCACTCCAACTCTCCCATATACCGTTTGAGGGTCGTTTCGGTGGTCTTAGCCTCCGTCTCGGCATCGATGCGGTCGGAAGCTGCGGACATCCAATTGGTCTGCGCAGCCATGAGTTCGGACGAAGTGATCATTCCGGCGTCATACGACTCACGCGCCATACGGAGCACCTCATCAGCATTCGCTTCGTTCAAACGAGCCAACGCCACTTTCTGCTGCGCCTCCATCAGTTTCTGATTAGCCTGCGTGGTCTGCAGCGTCAGCAGTTCACGGGTCTCTTCGGTACGCAGGCTCGCTACTTTGGCTGCCTCTTTGGCGGCTTTGTAGCGCAAGATATCATCCGCATGAGCGATCGGCACGTTCACCACTACGCCCACCGAGAAGAAACCTTTGGCGTTCCACGTATGGCTGAAACCATTTTCCACATTGGGATTCGACCAGATATAGTTGGCAGAAGCAACCACATTCGGTTGCAGCCCTGCGGAAGCTATCTTAGCAGTACTCTTGGCAATTTTCTCTGCCTCCTCCACCATCTGAAGCTCATGACGACGCTCTACGTACAACTCCGCGTTGATACGAGGCGCAGCCAAAGAGGTCTCGTTCAGCCCGCTGTCATCTACTTCAAACTGATCCATCAGCGGCAGACCGCAGACCTGAGCCAAGGCCATACGGGAAAGGATCAGACCGTTCTCTGCTTGCAGTTTCTTCACCTCCGCTTCGCCGCGTTTGGCTGTCACTTTGAGCAGATCCGACTTGGTAGCCATACCTTCGTTCACCGCCTCATTGACATCGCTCTCCAGCTGTACGAGCAGGTTGTAATACTGCATCGCGAGTTCTTTCTTATGCTCCACGGAAACGACTCTCCAATAGGCCTCGTCCACCTTGCCGATGATCTCATCGTGCTTGGCGTCCGAACGGAAACGTGCTAAATTCTCGACAGACTTGGAGATCTTGTACATCTGGATCAATCGTCCGCCGACCCAAATCGGTTGACGAATACCCACTTGTGCCACTAAGATGTGCTGCATATCAAGGGTCAGCGCATCGTACAGATGTTTGTAAGTGTTTGCAAGGGTCTGACCGGCTTGGTTCGCGATATCCATCAAGGGCTTCTGCAAGATCGTACCCGAGGCCATGTCGATCAATCTACTCAGCGCTGTCGTGCTACTCCAATCGAACGAAGCCGAACCGTCGCCATGAACAGCTGCTGTACCAAGGGAAAACTCCGTCTGATCCGCCAGAAGGTGGGCTTGACGCGAATTCCACATATACCCACCGTTCGCACTCACATGAGGGAACATAGCGGCTAAGGCTGCCTGACGATTATACTTGGCAGCAAGGACAGAAGACTCCTGAGCACGCGAGCTTGCACTATTACTCAATGCCATCTCGCGACACTGCTGCAAGGTGTACCGCACGGTATCACCGGCAGACAAACTGACTGACATTGAGATGACAGTCAGAAGAGACAATAAATACCTTTTACTATTCATTATTCACTAATTGTTTTTCTACCCTATTACAAAATCAGCCACAAAATTACTGCTTTTTTTTTATTTATGCAAATAATTGCGACATTTTTTAGCAAATATTCGCATATTTTAAGGTGTTCTGACTATTTCTTGTTCGACAAAAGTGCTCACTTCGGGTCATTTCACCCGTTGACCGGTGATGGTGAAGATGCTCTCTCCTACTTGGATGAACAACCGTCCCGAACGGAGATACTTACGCGCAGGAACGTCCATGGTGGTCGTTTCAATGCCCGTCGAACCGCAGGAGGTGAGGTAGTCCGAATAGGAGATGCCGGATCCGGTAGCGTTGATGACGACGCGGGTGAAGCCGATACCTTGACCTGTGTTGTAGTTCGTGGAGAAGGTCAGCGGCGCACGTCCGGAAAGCGGCTGCGTATTCGTCCATGTATAGTCGCTAAGGGTCTTACCGTTAGTAGCTACGATCGTGGCTATCTGCGTATCTCCGGCTTTGACATCGAGGTTGCAATACTGCGTACCGCCATACGTGCGGATATTCACTTCGATGGACGAGAGACCGGCAAGTTCTATCTCCGGCGAGGTCAGTTCTTTGCCTTTATCGAGCAACCAGTAAGAGCCGCTCATCGAAGCAGTGTTGATCCATCCCTCCGTATGATCCGCGTCGTAGGTATAAACCATAGGAGTGATGACACCTCCTTGTTCGCCATGAGCGAAGACAGCATAGAGGGTCATATCCGCTGAGACAGCAGGTACGTCAGAAGGCGTCTTATAGAGAACGGGCGCTTGATCGGTAGTGCCCTCGATAGGCGCTGTGGTCCAACCCATGAAAGTGTCGCTGGTCTCAGAGCATGAGACAGGCTCCTGAGGGAAAGCGGTAAGGGCACGACCGGCGATGACCGAATCCGTATAGAGCACCACACCGCAAACCGACCACGTCACACCGTATTTGGTGACGTGAGAGGGATCGTACCCTCCTCCCTCGCAAGTAGGCGTCATCGATGACAGATCGACCGTCTGACCGACCTTATTGCCCCAGATATACTCAACGAGTTCAGGATAGTCAATGAACGGATTGCGATTATGCTGAATGCCGTACACCGCTTGGTTTCGGTCTATCTCTTTCTGCGAGACGGGATCCTGACGATGCCAATCCAGGAGGAAAGAGAGGCTATATGCGGTGAGGTTCGTAGGCGAAGAAGAGAACATCTTCGACCCGTTGCCGGCATTGAGGCTATTGGAGCGGTATCGCGCTACCATATAAAAGAACGTGCGCGCGAAGTCACCTTTGTAGTTATCGTCCGGCTCATAGACGGTACCTACTCCACTGGTGATGGAGGTACCGAGTTTGCCTAAACCGTGGTGGTCGGGGTCTTTGGAGAAACCACTGAAAGAGCTGACGACGCCGTACGGATAATTAGAGCGCAGGTTATTGATACGCGCATCGGTGGGATAGACGTTGAAGAGATCAGAGACCATCGGTCCGGAGCCGAGCCAAGACTGACAAACGACGTGTTCTTTGTTCCAACCGTCACAAACAGCTTTCTGCGGGGTATTGGCATCTGCCATCGTAAAATGACAGGTTGAATACATGTCCCACAAGGAGTCGGCGTAGAAATCCGTCTGCTCGTAATAGGGTTCCAAACCGTCATAGGAGATCACTGTATGGTTATCAATGATGTCGCATAGGGCATTGAGGATATTATCGGCGGACTTCTTGGTATCCACACCGTCGTAATAATGCTCCGGAACAGCCGCTACTCCAATCACCACGTTAGCCCATGTGCTTAGTGAAAAAGCACATAAGGCAAACGCGATTATTGCAAATTTGATATTTGACATTTGATATTTGAAATTCATTTCACACGCTGACCTTGAAGATTGAATAACTGTTCGTTATGCAGGATATATATTTGACCGCCAACGAGGATCTTACGCGCAGCAGCCTCATCACAAGGAACGAGTTCCACTTCGGCGCCGGATTGGCAAGAGGTGATATAACGGCTGTAGGACGATCCGGAGCCGGTAGCATTGATGACCACAGACTGGATACCGATACCCTTATTAGCCGCACCATTGGAGCAAGCGAAAGTAAGCGTAGAGGTTCCGGCGATATAGAGATTGTTATTCCAGATATATTCGGTGATGGTAGAACCGCCGGTAGCCTGGATAGAAGTGAGTACACCTGATTCCTCCGAGATCTGCAGCATATCGTACTGCGTACCGCCAAAAGTACGCATCTTCACTACGATAGACTCGAGCCCCATGAGATCGATAGCCGGGGAGACAAGGGTCTTACCTTGGTCTAAGAGCCAGTACGAACCCTTATTAGCACCCGTATTGGCCCAACCTTCCTGATGATCGGCATCATAGGTATAGGTAGCCGGAGCCGCACCTTGCGTCACGGTTTCTTTAGCGAAGACAGCGTAGTATGTTACGTCTGCAGTAACGGCGGGGAAGTCCGCAGGCTGCACATACAACGGCGATGGAGCATCGTCCAGCGTACCATCGATAGGAGCCGTGGTCCAACCCATGAAAGTATTACTCTCGTTAGAACACGATGTCGGCGTTTGCGGCAGCACCTGGATAGGCACTTGTTCGGCGATCGAATCAACATAAAGTTCTTCGCCGTTGACCGACCAGGTAACGCCATACATAGCGCCGGGGATAGGCGGCACGAACGTACGCGCACCATCGCTAACGCCGGGGATGAAGTCCGGATCGGTAGAAGGCATCAAGAGATCCATATCCACGGTCTCACCGGCATGTTCTCCCCAGATATACTCCGCCAGATAGGGATAATCGATAAAGGGGTTGCGGTTTCCCTGCGTCTGCTGGATACCGTTATTACGGTCGATCTCTTTCTGCGACACCGGATCTTCGCGATGCCACTTCATGAGCAGCACCACAGCTTTCTTGGTCAGACCGAAATAGCCGGAAGAAGTATATTCACCAGAAAAGAAATTATTGCCTGTCGTCAGATTCGACTGCTGCCACTTAACGATCGTACCCATGATACCACGGGCCCAATCCCCCTTATATTGAGGTTTGGGTTCGAACACATTCCCCGAACCGTTGACCGACTCACCGGCAGCCGAAGCGATGGTTTTTTTGTCTGTGGACCAAGAACCGGCAGCGCCGTATTTATTGCCTCGCCAATTGGTACCGCCGTTCACCTCTCCGTACTCGTAGTTCGAACGCACACCATTGATCTTACCGTCCGTAGGCAGCACATGGAAAATATCGTTTCCGATACCACTTGTTCCTCCACCCCACCAAGACTGCGGGATCGAGTGCTCACGGTTATAACAATCGCAAACACCATTATAGTTACCGCAGGTATTGGAAGTAGCAAACACGCACTCACCGTACATGTCCCAAATCTTACCGGCTTTGCCAACCGAGTCCGCAGGATACACATCGGTCTTGAGATACGCCGAATACAAACCGTTGTAACCGATCGATTTGTAGTTCTTGCTGGTAGCAGCACTCACTGCTGACCAGAGGGTCGCACCCGACTTACCATCTACACTGGCCCAATACGCCGGAATATCTGCCGGTTTGGTCACCGTAGCAGCCAGCATCATCAGCGACGACATACATAGCGCCGCAAGAAAAAGAATATGTTTTTTCATACTATTAAATTTATTAAATGTCGTATTTCAACCGTTCCTTTTGAAACAATGTGCAAAAGTACTGCTTTTTTGCGACATACACAAATATTTGAATATGTTTTACAGCAACTCGTGCAAAATCTCACTGACGGTGGGGTGCGGGAAGACCACTTGCCGGAAATCCGAAAGGGTGTATCCGTTGCGAACGGCACACGAAGCCGCAGCGATGAACTCCGAGCAGGGATTACCGATACAATGCACGCCTACAATCGTTTGCGTACGGCTGTCAACGATCATCTTGCAAAGACCTGTCTCGCCTTCGTTCTCCGCCATGAAACGACCACTAAACGTCATCGGCAGTTTACGTACTTCTACAGGGATCTCCATGGATTCGGCTTGGGTTTCCGTCAAACCGACAGACGCGATCTCGGGGTTGGTATAAACGACAGACGGAACCGCGTTATAATTTACCATCTGGGCATTTACCATTTGGTCATTTTCCATTTGGGCATTTACCATTTGGTCATGGAGCATATGTTCCACTGCTACTTCGGCTTGACGGGAAGCCACATGAGCAAGCATGATCTTGCCGGTGACATCACCGCAGGCATAGACCTTCGGCAGGTTCGTTTGGCAGAACTCATCAATGACAATCGCCCCGCGGTTCAACTCCAAGCCCTCCAATGCCTCTAATCCTTGCAGGTTAGCACGGCGCCCAACGCTCACCAGTATCCGCTCTGCGGAAACCTCTCCCTTGCTCTCCTCCGAAGAGAGGGAGGAATAATGCACCGTGTTGCCATCTATGGACTCCACCTTGGTCTGAGTGAGAATAGGAATACCGGCTTTCTTATATTTATCCAGCAGCACTTGAACGACCTCTTGATCAAGGTTCGGCAGGATCGTCGGCATCGCTTCGATGACCGTTACCGGCACACCGAGTTCGTGATAGAGGGTCGCAAACTCCATGCCGATTACTCCACCGCCTACGATGACCATCGACTTCGGCAGTTCGGTAGCTGCCAAAGCGTCTGTCGAATCCCACACAGCAGGGTTGTCTTTTATGCCCGAGATCGGTGGCACGAAGTTCGTCGAGCCCGTACAGATCATCAGGTGCTCTGCCTCGTAGATCTCCCCGTTACACTCGATCCGCCAAACTTGGCGGATATTATCAAGTACTTTCGCTCCACCGCTCACCACCGTGCAGTGTTCGTTATTGAGGCGTTGTTTGATACCGGCTACGAGTTTGCGAACGACGATGGTCTTGCGTTTCTGCATGGCTGCAAAATCGAACACCACGTTTTCAGCCGTTACACCATATTTCTGTGCGTGCGTAGCGTTATAGTACTGTTTAGCGCCGTATAAGAGCGATTTGGTTGGAATACAACCTACGTTCAGGCAGGTTCCGCCCAACGCATTTTGCTCAAAGAGCACGACATCTTTTCCGGCTTTCGAAGCGATCTCCGCCGCAGTATACCCCGCAGGTCCGCCACCTACAATAGCTAAAAAGTAATTCATGTATTTATGCTTTGTTTTTAATTCGTATTTCGGGGGTCGATTGCAAAACGATACTATTAGCCGGAACATCTTGGGTCAACCAAATGTTACCGCCAACGACGGTGTCATGACCGATGGTGACACGACCGAGGATGGAGGTGTTGGAATAGACGGTGACGTGATCCTCCAAGATCGGGTGACGAGGAACGTCCATAGGACGACCTTCGGCATCGTACTCGAAGTTCTTCGCGCCGAGCGTCACACCTTGGTACAACACCACATGCGAACCGATGATAGCGGTCTCGCCGATGACCACACCCGTACCATGATCGATGCAGAAATGGTCGCCTATCTGTGCCGCAGGGTGAATATCGATACCCGTACGGCTATGCGCGAGTTCGGTTAACATACGCGGGATACGCGGCACGCCGAGTTGGTAAAGCACATGGGCAGCACGGTAATGGATCATCGCGTATTGCAGCGGATAAGAGAGGATCACTTCGCCCCGATCGGTGACTGCAGGGTCATTATGGAGGACAGCATCCACATCGGTGTTGATGAGCCGTTTAATCTCGGGTATCTGCTCCCAGAACGCCTCCGGCAAGCACAGGTCTTTCGGTCTCTCCACTGCCGGATAATACTCCGGAAATACCTCGCCCTGCAGATGCAGCACAAGTTGTTTCAAATGCGCTATATTAATAAGTCCGTTCAATTTTAATTCTTAATTTTTAATTTTTAATTTTTAATTTACAATACGGACAGGTATCGTTCACCTGTATCGGGTAAGAGGACGACGATGTTTTTGCCCTGATAGTCGGGTTGTTGGCTCAGTTGCAAAGCAGCCGAATACGCAGCGCCGGAAGAGATACCGACGAGCAGTCCGTGGTCTTTGGCAAGCGAACGAGCGGCTGCAAAAGCGTCCTCGTTGGTAACGGTCATCACGCGGTCGATATACCCTGCCTGATAAGTCTCCGGCACGAAGTTCGCGCCTATACCTTGTATCTTATGCGGTCCGGCTTTTCCTTCGGAGAGCATAGGAGAGGAAGCAGGTTCAACGGCGATGCTCTCGACGAGCATGTTCTTCTCTTTGAGTGCGCGCCCTACTCCGCTGACCGTTCCACCTGTGCCGACTCCGGCGATGAACACATCGACCTGTCCGGCGGTGTCGTTCCAGATCTCCTGTCCGGTGGTAGCATAATGGATAGCAGGGTTAGCAGGGTTGGTGAACTGTCCTAAGATCACCGCATTGGGGGTGTTGTCCCGCAGCTCTTCCGCCTTGGCAATCGCACCTTTCATGCCTTCTGCGCCCGGAGTGAGCACCAGTTCAGCACCATAGGCAGCCAAGAGGTTTCTGCGCTCCACGGACATCGTCTCGGGCATCGTCAGGATCACCTGATAACCTTTGAGCCGACCGATCCACGCCAAACCGACTCCGGTGTTGCCGGAGGTAGGTTCGATGATTGTAGCGCCCGGTACTAAGACTCCTTTGCGTTCCGCATCTTCGATCATCGCTAACGCGGTACGGTCCTTGACTGAACCACCCGGGTTAAAACGCTCTAACTTGAGCATCAGACCGGGTTGTATTTCAAGCATCGGCGTCTTGCCGATGAGTTCCAATAAGTTCTTAACTATCATAATCGTTTAGTCGTTGGTCGTTAGTCGTTGGTCTTACAGCGCAGCGGTCTTCAAAAACACTCTCACAGCCTCAGCTACCATTTCGGAGCAAGGTCTTTTTTCGTAATACTGTTGTGTCCGCTCTTCGGGTTTGGGGTCTTGCGGTTTCGGTGCAAGACCTAAGAGTTCTGCGCAGATGAGCGAACCGTATTGGGCTTTGAACTCTCCGGCAAGCTGCTGCACAAACGCATAGTTCGCCATTTTACCTTCGTTGTCATGGGGTGTAGAGGAGCCGTTCTGCAGTCCTGCAAGCATGAACATGCCGGAGGCAGCACCGCAAACCATACGCATACGTCCCATACCGCCACCGAACGAGGCAGAGAGGCGGAGCGCCAATGACTCATCGGTGACACCATATATATCCGCGCACGAGGCAAACACCGCCTGCGAGCAGTTATACCCTTGTTTGAACAAATCCGTTGCTCGTTGAGCACGAGCTTCTATTTCTTCGTTTGTCATAGTCGTTATTCTATTTTGCGTCCGAATAGGTCGTATACCTGCCCGTTGCGGAGGAGGAGCACTTGTCCGTGACGGATGATCTTGGTCGGTTGCGATGAAGGATCTTGGGTGTTCTCCGTGCCCCACGTAGCCGGACGGGTGCCTTCGCCCCATTGACGGTAGAGCCAGTTGATACGTCCGTTGAACTTATCGAGGAACGCATCGCGTTTGGCGTTCATGTTGCTGTTCTCGCAGTAGTTCTGTGTGCCGTTCCAGAGCTGCGCATCGCGTTGGGCTGCTAAGGCTACCAGAGAGGCAAAAGTACTGATCTCGGAACGGACGTCGCTCTGCTGATCGTGGTAGAAGATCCACCAGTACTCTTTCAGTTTGGCTTGGAAAGCAGGCCATGTAGCGAGCTGTCCGATCCAGTACTGAGGGAAGGTCGGGTTGTCGTAGATCCACGTCTCCGAGCCTCGGTTATACGCATTGCCGAAATCCCATACGGGTCCGAAGAACCACTTCTCGGCTATGCCGTTCCGGTCGCGGTCTTTGTAGAGGTAACAACTGCCGTGATAACTCTCACAGTCCTCCATGATCTCCTGCACGAGGTAGTATTTGACGGCTTCGTCAAGGTCAATCCGGTTCCAGACATCCGTCTCGTTAGAGCCCCAGATAGCGGTATTGAGTCCGTTGAGTTGGTTCTCGACATAGGTACGCTGCTCGCCGGAGAGGATCTCGGGACTCTTCATCGTGATCCACACCTGTTGACCGTTTCCTTCGTAGAGGGTGACGTTGCCCTCCTCGTAGTAGTTATCGATCTCCACGAGCCAACCTCCACTGACGGAGTCGATGGCGTTATCCTCCTGCTCGGTGACATCCACACGGTTGGAACCAACGCGAATCTGTTCGGTCAGAAAATAGATACCTTGGTACTGACCGTTCATCACCAGTTCCACCGGCACCAAACCCGGTGTCCATCTCAGACCGATTGCTTCGCTGAGTTTGAAACCGATATAGTTCTTCAGATAACCGAGGTTATCGTCCGCTCCGGCTAAGAGACACCAGTGTTTGTTCTTGGGCATACCGAGCACTTTCTGTTTGGCGTCGAACTTGATGCGGTAGGGTTTCTTGTCAAAGCCGTTCCACGTCCAGTTGCCTCGTCCTTTGAACTGTCCGGTCACCGGTATTTCGCTGCTGCCCAAGGCGTCGTAGCCCGTGTTGAGCGGATCGATATACAGCGAGCCGGTGATATACTCCTCTTTGCTGGTAATGGCTACGCCGTTGGTCGTATTGAGATAGACGATCGGCAGGTTGCCGCTGGGGGTAACCGAACCGGTCTGTCCGCTCTGCGTACTCTCCCAGACGGCAAGGTTCATCCATGTGCCTTGCGCCCAGTTATCGCCGTTCACAGGCACGAAGATCTCTCCTGCACTCATCTGTGCATCGGAGGTAGCGGTGCGGGTGATGTTGAGCGTATTACTGATATAATCCTTGAAATCGCTGAACCGCTGGTCGTACGTACCGGCTTGGATATCTCCGCCCACGAACGTAAAGCGATAGATGTCATTGACGGTCTGAGCGATGGAGACCGCCCATTTCTGCCCGTCAAAACTCATATCCAACACATGAGTCTCGGAGACATCGTCTCTGCCATACACCATCTTGACCGTAGAATAGCCGGTCTTAGAGTTGTCAAAATAGAGCGATCCCTGCGGAATCGTCATCGCCTGCATGCCTGCACTAAATAGGAAAAACAGCAGAATACCTGTGTACCTTTCCATTTTCATTTTCATTTTCATTTTCATTTTTTATTTTTCACCTTCATCAAGTCTTCCGCGCGGCGGAGAGCGAAATGGATATTCGCGCAGATATTATGCGGATCCATCTGCTGCTCGATACCGCCTTGCAGCAACTGTTTATGTACATGGTCGTTCACGCCGGAGAGGATGATCGTGATACCCTCTTTGTGCGAACGCTGAATGAGCATAGCGAGGTTATGCATCGCCGTCGAATCGACGAACGGCACCTTACGCATACGGATGATACGCACCGGATAGTCCTTACCCGACACATGGCTCATGATCTCATCGAAACGGTTCGCTATACCGAAGAAATACGGACCGTCGATCTCGTACACCTCCACGCCCTCGGGAACGGTCAGGTGCTCGAGGTTGAGATTACTCTCGGTATCTTCGTTCGGGTCGATCTCGTTATGGAAGGTACGGATCTGCGTCTCTTCGTTGGTACGCATCAGGAACAGCACCATCGCCAACAGCAGACCTACCTCGATAGCTACTGTCAGATCGAAGATCACCGTCAGGAAGAAAGTGGTCATCAGCACCCAGAAATCACGGTTACGGTGTTTGAAAAGACCCACTATCGTCTTCCATCCGCTCATCGAGTAAGCCACCATGATCAGCACCGCTGCCAGACACGCCATCGGTATGAGACCCACAAGCTGACCTAAGAACAGCAGCACGAGCAACAGCACCACTGCATGAATGATACCTGCTACCGGCGTACGACCACCGTTATTGATGTTCGTCATCGTACGAGCGATAGCACCTGTAGCCGGAATACCGCCGAAGAACGGCACCACTACGTTCGCTATACCTTGCCCGATAAGCTCGGTGTTCGAGTTATGCTTATCGCCTATCACACCATCTGCCACCATCGCACTCAGCAAGCTCTCGATAGCGCCGAGCATAGCGATCGTGAAGGCAGAGGGGAACAGTTTCTGTATGAGCGTGAAGAACGACTCACCTTCCGCCAACTCCATCTGGGGCAGATGAGGAGCCGGGATGCCGTGCGGCAAAGCGTAGAGGTCGCCGATGGTCTGCACCGACGCTACACCCCACGACTCAGGAGCGTAGGTCTTGAGCAGCCACAATGCAAAAGTGGCGAACACGATAGCCGCCAACGAACCCGGGATACGTTTCGTCAGCTTAGGCATGAAGATACATACGAACAGCGAGAAAGCACCGATGGCCAAAGCCCACCGGTTGACGCTGAAATGCTGCGCGTAATAGATCCATTTATCCACGAAGTTTGCCGGCACATCGCTCAGACCGAGACCGAAGAAATCGTTCATCTGGGTAGAGAAGATCGTCACGGCGATACCTGCGGTGAAACCGACGATGACGGGGTACGGCACGAACTTAATGACCGAACCCAGATGCGCTATACCCATCACAATAAGCAGAATACCCGCCATGATGGTAGCGATCATCAGACCGCTCAGACCGTACTGCTGGATGATCCCGTAGATGATGACGATGAACGCACCTGTAGGACCGCCTATCTGCACCTTGCTTCCGCCGAACATGGAGATCAGCAGACCGGCGATGATAGCCGTCACCAAGCCTTCCGTCGGACCTACACCCGACGATATACCGAAAGCGATGGCGAGCGGGATCGCTACGATACCTACGATGATACCTGCCAACGCATCTTGACCGAACTGCGCACGGTTATACTGACGAAGTGTCTGGAACAACTTCGGCGAAAAGACTTCTTTGATTGATTCTTTCATATTTACCTTTTGTTCATTTATGGGGATATTTAGCCATATTTCCCAATTTCGGGTGCAAAGGTACTGCTTTTTTGGCACATACGCAAATAAAAAGAGAAAAATCGCCCGATTTGAGCGATTTTTCCTTTTTTCAATTCACAAATCACAAATTACAAATCACAAAGGGCTCACGGAGTTTGGTACGGACTAAAAGAATACGTACGGACTTTTCAGTTTGTACAAAATCCGATAGGACGCCTTATTAATTATTATAGTTTCCATTTAGAAACGCAATTTTTAGACTAATATTAATATTAGTCTAAAGTAACCGAAAAAAAGCCATATGATTTGGTGGTTTCAAAAAAAGTTGTACCTCTCACAATTTATTTCATTAAAACGCTCCCTTATCGCAAAATGTTTTTTGTAAAAAATACAACAAACCTCGGCCGTTTTTTAGGCGGTCGAGGTTTAATTTTGTGTGATTAAGTTACTTTTTGCGGTTTAGCCAGATAACCGGCACTACAAAAATGGCAACCATCAGCACACTAATGATAATTGTTGTACTATCCATAATGAATTAATTTTAAAGGTTGATATATTTACAAGTCAAAAACTATAGCTGCGTGTTTGGCTGCGTCGCCTTGCAAGAAACGCACCTCGATAATCGGCTGGTAGTCTATCTGCGAAAAGTGTTTTAGTTGCAAAGCTACAAATTGTTTATCTGCGGACACGCAACATTCGACCAACAGATTGCCGTTCATCGCTTGTTCAAAGCGGTTCATCTTAGCCAGCCGCTTTTCCAAAACTTGATCTCCGAGCGCAAACAGTTCCTTCAGTTCCTCGCGCAGAATAGGTGCATAATAACGGCTGGTGAAGTTGAGACGGCTATCCGTCGGAGCATAAACCAAGCGGTTGATCAGACCGAAGAAGGTTGATTTACGAGTGATATACGGTTGCAGGGCTACTGATTCTTTCAGCCCTTGTGGTTGATTTTCCATAATGAATTGAATTTTAATTGTTAATACGTTAAAAGCCTATATGTCAGGTAACCGGCGTACAATACCAGGAGAAGAACTCCGCCCCAACGGTTGATAGAGCGGTTCTTGTTGCAAAGCAAAAGCCAAACGGCTAATGCGCTGACGGCTACCAAGGCGGCATCTATCTCGATGCCGGGATAAACAGGCAGATGTTTGATTATTGCACTTGTTCCCAAGATGAAGAACACGTTGAAGATGTTGCTTCCGACGACGTTGCCGATGGCTATGTCGTTATTGTGTTTGAATGCAGCCACGACGGATGTTGCCAGTTCCGGCAAAGAGGTTCCGAGCGCCACGATGGTCAGACCGATGACGATGTCGGTTACGCCCAAGCGTTTGGCAAGTTTGGATGCGCCATCTACAAGCCAGTCCGCGCCTTTGACCAAAAGCACTAAACCAACAACCAAGAAAAGTCCTAATAAAATAGGATTCGATAAATAAGATGATACCATTTTATTGTTTCTATTTGTGTTGTTAATATTCAGTTATTTCGCTGAAAGTCAACACAAAATGCGCCGGAGGAAGTACACATAGTACGTGCTCCCGGCAGACGAACAGAAAGGACTTGTCTCAAGCCGTTCCTGACCGCGAAAAACAATAAAAACAGGTTGGTAATGATGAATCATTTTGCGCAAGAAAGCCGTTCGGGTTCTGTTCTTGCCGAAAGGCGTGCGCTCGGTATTTGCACTGAAATGAGTGGGTACAGAGGTGGTTATGTTTGAACCATTGTTGGCAAGGGTCAAGGGTTCGCCTTGTATCCCCACAAGCGTGTGATGGTCGGTTTGCTGCACTGCGCAACCGGACGTTTGAACCGGCTTCGCAGTGGGCTTATCCATCGGCTCAAACCACTGAACGCCGATGCTCACCAAGATCAACAATATGTACCAAAATCGTTTCATCTCAAAAGCGGCTGCAAAGTTACTACTTTTTTCTGACATATGCAAGTTTTTCGCCATTTTATTTTTACTTCTCGCTGAGGATCATGAAGAGGACGGCGGCAATGCAGATGACGATGCCGACGAGGATGTTGACCGTCAGCGGTTCGCCAAAGACCAGCGTACCGATCAAGATTGCCGTTACGGGTTCGAAAGCGCCCAAAACAGACGTTTTGGTCGGACCGATAAGGCGCGTGGAAAGGGCTATCGTCAGCATGGCTATCATAGTCGGGAAGATTGCCAAGCCGATGAGATTCAGCACATCCGGAGTGGTGTCTATGCCTTGCAGCACCGGTGTTCCGTCAATAAGCAGGTATGCCAGAAAAGCGACAGCGCCTACCACCAGACCATAGAACGTGAGCATATGCTCGGAGATATGTTTGATACGCTGCGAGCGGTTGACGATCACCAGATAGACGGCGTAACTCAAAGCGGACATCGCCGCGAGAACAATGCCGAGCCAGTGAATCTCTGTTCCGGCGGCGGGCCAGCTGAGCAAGACCACTCCCGTTACCGTGGCGGCTATAGACAGCCATACCTGCCATTTGGGATAGACATGCAGCCCGACCATGATAAGCGCCACAAAGACCGGATACAAATAAACGAACGTCGTCGCCAGCCCCGAAGGAATGAACCGGTACGACTCGAAGAGAAAGACACTGCTGGCGGCGAACAGACAGCCGAGCACAACCAACAGCCGCATTTCCCGCCCGTTGACGCGGAAAGACTCATGCCGGAACGTCATCCAGAGACCTAAGATCACCGCCGAGATGGCATAACGGAAGAACAAGAGCGACAACACCGGCACACCGCCGTCCAAAAGCGGTTTGCCGAACAGCGGATTCAGACCGTACGAGACACCTGCCGCCACTCCGGCTGCAAAGCCGAGAACTGTTTTCTGCTTCTGAGTCATATCAACGGTTGGGCGGTGGCGTTATTCAAAATCTTCTCACACTCCTTTTTCGGGAGTTCCTGCCGTTTCCGGCGCATCGGTCTGAATTCCATTTTGATAAGTCATGCTTATTGAGGGCTGCAAGATTATCTCGGCGACTCCTTCCAAAGCGGGTGCAAAGGTACACTTTTTTTTGCATATATGCAAGAAAAAAGAAATAAAAATGAAGAAAAACAACGAAAAAGAGCCCGTTAATTCGGACTCTTTTCGCTTGCTAACACCGTGCGGATGAAGGGCAGGAACTGTTTGTAGGGATCGGGGTCGGAGAGTTGGGCTCGCCAACGATGATAGAGTTCCATAAAACGAGGATGAGACTTGTCACGATAGATAAGCTGCGCCTCACGGCAGGCCTCCTGCCAAATCCCGCGCTGCTTCGTTTCGCCCTCAGTAAGAGGGTGCTTGGTAAAGTCCCTTTTGTTCTGAAGAAAGATCTCGTTGGGACCGGTCGCAACTACTTCTCCCGTGATGGGGTCACGGAAGCGTTTCTTTTTGGTAACTGTGATGTGGTTCACACCTTGTTCGGTAGTTTTCTTGAGGGCACCGGTGATCGTTTCGATGCCGTTACTGATAGTACAATGAGCCATAGTAGTATCGTTAATAATTAATGAATAAATAAGGAATATATAAAGAATAACTAAAGAATCGCATTCGGCAACAAGGTCGCAAAGGTCAATACCGCTCCGCTAAATTGACGGGCGACTTGTGCCTCTGCTCTCCCCAAAAATTAAAATTTTCGGGGGCCCCAAAAATTAAAATTTTCGGGGGCCCCATTGAATGTTGGCTGTTGCAAATATGCAACAGAAATGCAAAATGCGGAGTGTCTGGATACAATTCCGACGCAAGGGACAAAGTAATTTTTTGCAGTGGCACAGTTGACACACTTGGCACAGTTTGTACGGAAGTGTGCCAACTATGCCAAGTGTGTCATGCAATTTTTTTATAGGTTCCATACTTGATTTGTTGCACGAGTCCTTGTTCTTGCCATGTGTCATTCCATCGGAGTGCAGTCCGGCGGGAGATGCCCTGTGAGGCGGCTTCGGCGACAAGGGTTTTGGACTCAAACTCGGGAGGAAGGAGAGAGAGGAGCATAGCGCGTTGGTCGAGGGGCTGAATCTTGGGAACAGAGGGTTGCTCAGCACCCTTGATCATTCGATAGGCGGCAGCCATATGGAGGATAAGCTTGTTGCCGATGAGTTCGGCGGTTTGGTAGTCAGAGTCGGAGCATTTCAGCCGAATGGTATTCGGCAAAATAGACGAAGCTGCTCTCATCGCCGTGAGTATCATGGTGATGCGCTCGATGTGGACCGCCATACGGAGGACAACGGAGTGGAAATTCACGCCTAATAACTGCATCAGCGCAGGATACGCCGTTTCTAAATGTTGTCCCAAACGCGCTCGTTGCTCGCTCGTCAGGGAGAACTCCATCGGACGGCTCTTATAGAGCGCCTGACAGAGATCATAGAGTTGCTGAGCCGCAGCACCCATGATGCCGTTAGAATCGCTGGCAGGCTCTACATAGCGGCTGCTGAACGCCTGTTGATCGTTGATGATGAGCGTCAACAGACGCGAGAAATAGCCGTTCTCGATACTCGGCACAAGGGCTTTGTATTGGCTGAACGTACCGGTGAGCAGCACACTCAACTGCGGGCACGCGATACTACTGTTATCCCGTGCGCGGTTACGCGTGATCGGTTCATGCTCCGCGGCTTTACGCAAGGCGGTATTGTAGTTCGCTACGGACGAACGCCACACGTCGGTAATGACCGACCCCTCGCTCTCGTGGATATAACCGCGACCGTTCTGACGTTCCAACTGCTTGTAGAATCCCGGGTACGAGGAGTCTCCGGCGATGACCAGCGGAGCCGCTTCGTGTACTTTGCTGACAAGCTCCAAAGCCAAGTTCGCAATACCTTTTCCGCAAGCGGCAGAGCCAACGATGAAGCACTGGAGGTTAGCATAGTACTTCTTGCCCGTCAGTCCGTAGCG
>ONWR01000014.1 GCA_900321605.1 uncultured Bacteroidales bacterium
AAACTCTGATAACATGAAAAAGTTAACAATCTTATTAGCTGCCCTTATGGTTGGTTGTACCGCCTGTGAGGCGCAGGAGAAAAAACAACGCCCGATGGACAACGAGGCGGTTCAGTTTGCTATGACCATGGGCATCGGCTGGAACCTTGGTAACCAGATGGATGCGCATTACAACGGCTGTTCATACGAAGAAGGATGGGGAAATAAAGCCGCTACGCAACAGACTTTCAACGGTGTAGCCAAGGCAGGATTCAAGTCCGTTCGTATCCCTGTTACATGGATGGGACATATTGGAAACGCGCCTACTTACACGATTGAGAAAGGCTGGATGGATCGCGTAGCAGAGTTAGTAGAAATGGCTCATAAAGCCGGTCTCGTGGTGATCATCAACATCCACCATGACGGATTCGGAGCATCGGGCACGCCGAGCAAAGGAGCACACTGGCTTGACCTGCCCGCTGCAGTAGCTAACGAAGAGGTGAACCAACGCATCAAACAAGAGCTGACGTTGGTCTGGTTGCAAATCGGCAAACGATTTGCTAACTACGGCGAATGGCTTGTTTTTGAGACCCTAAACGAGATTCAGGACGGCGGATGGGGTAACGGCAAAAACCGAACAGACGGCGGAGCGCAATACCGCGTCTTAAACGAATGGAACCAAGTATGCGTGGATGCTATCCGTGCAGCAGGAGGCGAAAACAGCCATCGTTATATCGGTGTGCCGGGTTATGTCTGCAACCCCGATCTTACGGTAGAGAACTTAGTTTTACCGACCGACGAAGCTCAGAACCGTCTGATGGTAGCCGTACATAGCTACGACCCGTGGGATTTTGCAGGATCAGCGGAGAAGAACGAATGGGGACACACCGGAGTCGATGTCGTTCCCGGTTCGGACGAAAACGCCTATGTCTCCATGCTTAACCGACTCTATAACATGTATGTCCGCCGAGGCATTCCCGTTTATTTCGGCGAGTTTGGTGCCGTGCGTCGCGCGTCGTCGGCAGATGAGCCTTTCCGTCTCTATTATTTCCGGTATATATGCAAGGCGATGCGTGATAGACGCATCCCCGCACTCTATTGGGATAACGGCAATTCCAAAGCCGGCAATGACGGTTTCGGTGTCATCAACCATGCTACCGGTAAGTATATCGGTAATGGAGAACAAGCTGTAAGAGCTATGGTCGATTCCTGGGAAAACAACGACCCGAACTACACCCTGCAATCTGTTTATGAAACAGCTCCGCAATCAAGTAGAAAATAATAATAACCTTTTTTATTAACTTAACAAATTTATTCACTAATGAAAAGAATTTATTCGGTATTAGTGCTCGCTATTGTAGCACTGATGAGTCTTTCGGCTGCAGAAAGAGATTTATGGACCGGTAGTTGGAGCGTCTCATGGGATTATCCCGAAGGAGATGAACACCGCGAATGGAAACAACTGGGACAAAGCGATTTCGCCGCTATGGAAGCAGGTAGTACGCTCTATTTCTATTTCGAGATAGAAACAGAAGCGGCATACCACAAGTACAATTTTGACAACTACGGATGGACCGCACTGCCCGGACATGAAGCCGAGCACGATTCCGATTTCGGTTTCGGCGAAAACACCAAGGTGACTTTTGTGGTAACCCAAGACATCAAGGACGCAATCGCTGAGGGTGGTTTTGCTATCCACGGACACGGATTTGAGGTTGTTCGGGTAACTCTCCTGGAGGAAGAGCCTGCCGAAGGAGTTATCTGGTCGGGCAACTGGTATGTATCCTGGGAATTGCCGGACGGCAACGAACACAAGGAATGGAAAGGAATCACTCCGGACGATTTTGCCGCTTTCAATGTCAATGACACCCTTTGTCTCTCCTTGGAGATCGTGCCGACAGACGAATACCATTCCTACAAACTTGATGACTACGGATGGAACGCACTACCCGGACAAGCACAAGTCGATATCACTGCGAATACTGAAGTGAGACTAGTTATCACGGATGCGATTAAGAACGCAGTTGCTACCGGCGGTTTTGCCCTGCATGGACACGGAATCAATATCGTACAAGCCCGCTTAGCTGCTATGGTTACGCCAACGGCTATTGAGAATATCTCCATTCGCAGCAACGGTATCCGTTACAACCTCCTCGGACAACCCGTCGGAGAGGACTACAAAGGGATCGTCATTCTCAATGGACATAAAATGATTGTACGTTAAACTTTAAATCCTTAGTACCATGAAAGCATATTTCAGGTATATGCTTAGCCTTGTAGTTCTCCTCGTGGGAACTACAGGCTTGGCGTTCTCACAAAACATCGTTACAGGTACGGTTGAAGATGCAGACGGTCCGCTGATCGGAGCATCGGTACTTGTCAAAGGAACCACCGTCGGCACTATTACCGATATGGATGGTCAGTTCTCTATTGAGGCGAAAGTAGGTGATGAACTGGAGTTCTCGTACATGGGCTACAACTCACAGAGCATCCAAGTAACAGGTGAACCTATTCGCATCACTATGTCTGAAAACACCGAAGTCTTATCTGAGGTTGTTGTCACCGCTATGGGTATCAAGCGTGACCGCAAAGCTTTGGGTTATGAAGTAGGTGAAGTCAAAGGTGAAGAACTGGTTAAGGCGAAAGAGGTCAATGTAGCTAACTCGCTCGCCGGTCGTGTAGCCGGTCTGGTTGTTCAGGGAACAGCCGGCGGTGCTTCGGGTTCTACCCGCGTTGTGTTACGTGGTGCTACAGAGATGACCGGTAATAACCAGCCGCTCTACGTCATTGACGGTGTGCCAATGGACAACACTAATTTCGGATCTGCAGGTACGGAAGGCGGTTATGACCTCGGTGATGGTATCTCGGCTATCAACCCTGATGATATCGAGTCGATGTCTGTCCTCAAAGGCCCTGCTGCAGCAGCTCTCTATGGTAGCCGTGCAAGCCACGGTGTTATTCTGATAATACCGGCGATTCTAAATGGTCGGTAGAGTACAACGGTACATTGACCTTCGACTCCCAGCTTAGCAAATGGGACAATGTACAACAGGAGTATGGTATGGGATCGAATGGTATGTATAACGTTGATGCGGTCAGCAATACCAACAAGTCTTGGGGACCAAAAGCGGATGAAGGACTGATGTTGCGCTATTTCGACGGTCAGGAGCATCCTTTCAAGATCATCCCGAACAACACCGCTAACTTCTTCCGACTTGGTTTGACTGCTACCAATACAGCTGTCATCTCTATGAACACCGGTAAGACCGGTCTCCGTTTCACTTACACGGATATGCGAAACAGAGATATTCTGCCGAACTCCAACATGAGTCGTAACACCCTCAACCTGCGTGCCAACACTTCCTTGGGTCCGGTGGATTTAGATTTCAATGTCAATTTCACACACGAGGACGTTAAAAACCGTCCTGCCCTTGGTGATGACAAATCCAACGTAGGTAAGAACCTGATGACGCTGGCTACCACTTATGATCAGGCGTGGCTTAAGAACTATCAGGACGTTAATGGTGAGTACCAGAACTGGAACGGTATGGATCCTTATAACGTCAACCCGTATTGGGATATCAACAAGAACAAGAACCGGTCCTACAAGAACCTGCTTCGTATGAACGGAAAGATTGTGTATAACATCATTCCGCAGTTGAAGATTCAGGCAACGATCGGTACGGAGATCAACCGATTTGAGTTCTCGGACTTCAAGTACCCAACCACACCGGGTTATGAGTCCGGACGTCTCCAGAACAGCTATTTCAACAATCGTATGATCAATGCTGAGTTCTTGGGTATCTATACGGATACATGGGGCGATTTCGACTTCACCGCTACTGCCGGTGCTAACGTCTATGACGTACATAATATTACGACCATCAACACCGGAACAGATATGGGTATCCGTGAGGTAGTTGCGATGTCGAGTTTCGAAGAGCAGTCCGTAGAGGAGAATACATACAACAAACGTATTGTCTCTGTCTTCGGTTCGGCGAACTTAGGTTGGAAACATATGTTGTATTTGGATGCTACGGTACGTGGTGACAAATCCTCGACCTTGGCAAGCGGAAAGAATATCTACGTCTATCCTTCCGTCAGCGCTTCGTGGGTCTTCTCTGAGTTGATCAAGACTAACCGCAAAGTGCTGCCGTATGGTAAGATCCGTTTGAGTTGGGCAGAAGTAGGTAGCGATACCGACCCGTATCAGCTTAGCCTGCGGTATACCAAATCGCAGTTCGGTTATCCGGGTTATACCATCGGTTCTATCTTTGGTAACACCGTGCCTAACTCCGACCTCAAACCGACCCGTACACGTTCTTGGGAAACCGGTTTTGAGACCAAATGGGCAAACAACCGCATCAGCCTCGACTTCACCTTCTATCATCAAGTGTCTCGTGACCAGATCATCGCCATGGCTGTATCGCCTACCAGCGGATATGACTATCGCATGATTAACGCCGGTGCTATCCTCAACCAAGGTTTTGAAATCACCTTCGGCGCTCGTCTGGTACAAACCAAGGACTTCTCTTGGGACCTCAATGTTAACTGGTCTAAGAACAAAAACAAAGTGCTCAAACTCACGGAAGGAACGACGGAGTTAGAGTTAGCAAAAGCAACTTGGTGTAATGTCTATGTAGCTGCCCGTGAGGGTGAGAACTACGGTTCTATCTGCGGTCCTGCATTGGCTCGCAATGCTGAGGGACGCGTCATCGTGGACGCTAAGACTGGTCTGCCTACTTATACCAAAGAGAACAAAGTGCTCGGTAATGCCCAATGGGATTGGACCGGCGGTTTAAGCACCACTCTTCGTTGGCGTATGCTGAGCCTCACTGCTTTGTTCGACGTTAAGGTAGGAGCTGACATCTTCTCTATGTCCGAGCGTTCGGCATATGAGACCGGTAAAGCCAAAGAGACTCTCCGCGGTCGTGCTGAGTGGTACGCATCTGAGGAAGCTCGCAGAGCTGCCGGCGTGACATCGGGATGGACAGCCACAGGAGGTTATCTCGTGGATGGTGTCATCGACAATGGTGACGGTACGTATCGCGAGAATAACATCTACGTTAACCCAGAGACCTATTGGTACGAGGTATCGCGTAACTCGCCTGAGATGTTTATCTATGACAACTCCTATATCAAGTGCCGTGAGTTGACTCTCAGCCTTGATTTCCCAAAAGAGTGGCTCGATAAGAAAGGTATTATTAAACAGGTAGGTATCAGCTTCGTGGCTCGTAACCCGTTCATCGTATGGAAGAATATCAAAGATATCGATCCTGATGCGCAGTACAACACCTCCGGTCTCGGACTGGAGTATGGTTCGCTCCCAAGCCGTCGTAGCTACGGTCTGAATTTCAATATCAAGTTCTAAACTCGTAAAATATAGTGTAAAATGATTAATGAAAGGAGAATAATTATGAAAAAGATATTTTATGTAGCACTTTGTGCAATCTTCTTCGCATCTTGCTCTGATAAAATTTACGAGGAGATCAATACCGACCCGACGAAGGCGGATCATATTAATCCTGCTTCGCAATTGAGCTATGCAGAGTTGCAGATGTTCGGCGATATGAACTACGTCGATGTACATCGTCTCTACACCTACGCGTTTACGCAGCATCTGATGGGTTGCTGGAATACCACCAACTACGGCGGTCAGCACCGTATGGATGACAACGAGATGTCCCGTCCGTGGAATAATCTTTATGTAGGTGCGATACGTAACTTAACCGATGGTATCGAGAAAACGAAGGATGATCCGGCGATGGTAAATATCAATGCCGCATTGCGTATCTTCCGCGTTTATGTAGGATCATTGCTCGTGGATTTTTATGGCGATGTACCTTTCACGGAGGCAGGTAAGGGTTATATTGACGGCAACGCCAAAGCGCAGTATGACACCCAAGAGAACTTATATAAGTTCTTCCTATCCGAACTGAAAGCAGCAGCCGGTTTGTTTGACATCCATGCGAGCGCGATCTCCAGCGATCCTATCTTCGGCGGAAATGTGGACAAATGGCGTACTTTCGCTAATTCGCTTCGTCTGCGCTACGCGATGCGTATCTCGGATGTATTGCCGGATTTGGCCAAGGATGAGTTTACTAAGGCGCTCGCAGATGGTGCCATGCAGAGTGCTGCGGACAATGCATGCGTTAAGCACATGAATGTTAGCTATAGCTTCGGACAGGAGTCTTTCCGAGATTTCCGCGGCAATGCCATGTCGAAGTATTTCTATGGCAATGACCCTGCCAATAACCCGTCTTATATCTGCGAGACCTTCTGGAAACAACTCTACGACAACAAAGACCCGCGTACTACGCGTCTCTGCCGTTTCTATATCGATAACTTCATGTCTTCCACCAGTGCTGATGGTCGTATCGACATGACCGATGCGATGATAGCTACACAGGAAGCCAACCCGGGCACAGGGATCATTTCACTGATCGCTCCGGGCGAGTTCTCTTGGGACAACTGGCCTAGCTATACCGATATCCCGGGTAGCCCGCTGGCTCTGAAAATAGCAGAGGTACAGAGTGCACATCCGGACTATAGTCCCGCAGCCAACCCCCGTTGGATGAAACCGAAGTTGGCGAATAACTTCCTTCGCTCTGATAACCCCGGCGTCATCATGACTTATGCAGAGGTTTGTTTCCTCCGTTCCGAAGCAGCAGCAATGGGCTGGACAGGAGATAATGCACAAAACATGTATGAGACGGGTATCCGCGAAGCGATGAACTTCCTATCGGAAAACTACGGTTGCGAGGCAGTTACCGATGCTGAGTACGCTGCGTATATCGCACAGCCGGCTATCGCTTTCGGTGCCGGAATAGACCACCAGAAGATGCAGATCAACACGCAGGCGTGGATTCTACATTTCCACAACCCCGCAGAGGCTTGGGCAAATATACGCCGTTCGGATTATCCGAGACTGACTCCTCCGAACCCGGCAGGCAAAAACCCGCTGATTGACGGAGAAAAGATACCATTGCGTCTATGCTACCCCCTCAAAGAGGAAACCTATAGCCAAGAGGCTTACCAGGAAGCAAAAGGCCGTGTAGTGGGCGGATATGACTGGCATGCTCCTCTATGGTGGGATAAATATCAGTTTTAATGTGTAACCAGTTAATGCGAAACAAGAATATGAAAAAGAAATATTTGTGGCTTATAGCTGTCGTAGCGCTTTTCTTCGCTTCGTGCGAAAAGAAAGAGCCGTTTGACACACAGTCAGCGGATGATGCCCCGCTCATCCTCAAACCGTACAACGAGTCCGGCACCGGTTCGTTCACCTATAAACTGGCGAACCCTGATACGCCGCTCTTTGACTCGGTCACTGTTACCCCGTCCAACTATACGACGGTAAAATGGTATCTCGACGGTGCATTGGTCTTCACCGGATTGCAGATTAACATGACCTTCCCTGCGGGTGATTATGAGCTCCTTATCAAGGCGGTGACAACGGCAGGCAAACGTACCGAACGAAAAGGTACGGTTACCGTCAGCCCTTATGACACAGATCCTACTTCGGCTGCTCCGGCTGCCGGAAGACATGCAGTACCGGGCAACCCGACGACTCTGGATGGTTCCAACCTCAGCAAGGTGGACAAGGTGATTATCGCCAAGGATATCTTTGCCAAAGAGGTAGTACACACTCTCTCTCCTGAGGCAGGCGCTACCGATTCCCAGTTGGCAATTACCATGCCGGAGACTCCGGACGGACGATATTATGTTCGCTTCCAAGATGCTGAAGGCAAGATCTATGGTGCCGGAGATATCAATGTACACAATGTCTCTGTAGCTTTGGATGGTTATGCTTCCTTCGTACCGGGTACCGAGTGGACTATCACCGGTGTGAAACTGGAGAACGTAGCTTCTGTCCAAGTGGACTCGATCGTGATCACCGAATTGACCAGAACCGCTACCTCCATCACCTTTACCGCTCCGACGGCTGAGGTAGGTGAGCATAAGCTCTCTATCAAAAATGCCGACGGCTCTAATGTATATTTCATTACTGCTGAAGGCTTGAAGGATGAAGTGACGACTAACGTCAGCGCGGAGACTACCATCTGGGAAGGCTCATGCGTCATCAACTGGGGTGACTCCAAAGTTGAACTGACTAAGGATATGATGAGCAATGTACCGGTAGGTGCAACGATCTATATCTATTTCAATATACCCGAAGCCGAGTACCATGCGCTTCGTATCACCGATGATTGGTGGGCTCATGACCTCTTGCCGCAAGTCGATGGTATGGAAGGCCAACCGAATCCCTACACCTTCGTCTATGACGCAGCAGGACAAGCGGCTGTCGAGCAGACCGGCAAAGCACTCATTACCGGATTTGGTTTGGAAATCACTAAAGTTACCTTCAAATAAATCGTACATCGTAAATTGTCAAATCATAAATCCCTATGATACCTCTACGAGAAAAAATAGGATATGCTCTGGGTGATGCCGCTTCTGGCGGCATCACCTGGAAAATTATGTCCGTAGCATTTCCGCTCTTCTTTACGAATGTGTTCGGTCTTACGTTCGCCGATGCCGCTGCACTGATGTTATTAGCGCGTATGTTCGATGTCGTCACAGACCCGCTCATGGGCTCTATAGCCGACCGTACACAGTCGCGTTGGGGTACCTATCGTCCTTGGCTGATTTTTGGAGCTATTCCTTTTGGAATCATCTTTGCCCTGCTCCTCTATACACCCGAATTAGGCATGACCGGTAAACGCGTATGGGCGTATGGGTTCTACCTGCTGATGATGGTCTGCTACACGATGGTCAATGTTCCCTACGGCTCATTGCTCAATGTCATGACCGAAGATAGCGACGAGCGAAACCAGTTCTCCGCTTTCCGTATGGTAGGAGCGTATGCCATGGGTTTTGTGACCCTGCTGACTTTTGCTATGGTGCAGAAATGGGCAGGTGGATCGGCGCAACACCAATACGCCGTCGTTGGAGCAGTATTCGGACTGCTGGCTATGGTGATGACTCTCGCATGCGGACTTCTCACCAAAGAGCGGCACGAACCCGTACGCGCAGAGAAATTCTCCTTCAAGCAATACGGAGACCTCTTCCGCAATAAACCATGGGTATATATGACTCTTGTGGCGGTATGTACGAATTTCTTCAACGGCTTCCGATATGCCGTGGTGGGATATATGTTCACCTATTGCCTTGACGGCGATGTGACGGTCGGACGATTCATCATCAACTATACCGCTTTCATGGCGTTTGGCGAAGTGACCTGTATGATCTTCGGTGCTGTCAGCCCGTGGTTCACACGTAAAGTAGGTTCTAAACGTATCGCTTTCGTATGGGCTTCTATCATCTGTGTCGTTTGCTCTGTGGCATTCTTCTTTATTCCCATGGACGCGAGCTATATATGGGTGATGGTTGCGGTCTCGATGCTGACATCCGTTGGTGCCGGACTGTACTCACCGCTTTTGTGGTCTATGTACGCCGATGTGGCAGACTATGCTACGGACACATACGGCAGTTCTTCGACAGGACTGATTTTCTCCTCGGGAACGATGGCGCAGAAGTTTGGCGGAGCTATCTCCGCCAGTCTCATCGCCTTCCTTTTGGGCGTAGCGGGATTGGTGTCAGAAACGGATATACTGACCGGCGAGACGGTGGTTACCATCACCAATGAACAGTCCGTACGCACCATGGTCTGGGCGCTCTTCAGCCTCTTCCCGGCGGCGATTGCATGTATCATGGCTTTCCTTGCCTATAAATTCCCATTGAAAAAATGACCAATAACCCATTGCATATGTCACATTTCAGATTTACACAAAACGCTGCCTTTTTGGCATGCGCTTTTGTGTTGGTTGCCTGCAACCATTTCAACCCCGACAACGGTCCTATCCGCCTCAATCAGGTAGGCTTTGCGCCGGACCAGGAGAAAACAGCAACGGTAGTTATCTCCAATCCTCAAATCATCAAATCATCAAATTGCTATATTTTAAATATAGCAGGTGATACCGTTTGGCGCGGAGAAGCATCCGGGACGATGCTTAACCCCGTTTCCGGCAAACCGTGCCAGATCGTTGATTTCTCCGATTTGACTGCTTGTGGCGAATATACGCTTTATGTGGAGAATGATCAAATGTCAAATCTTCAATTTCAAATCTCCAATTCGCCTTACCGTGAGTTAACACGGCAGGCACTTCGTGCCTACTACCATCAGCGGGCTTCCATGGCAACCGAAGAGCCCTATGCAGAGGGATATGCGCGCCCTGCCGGACACCCGGATGATCATGTGATTGTTCATGCTTCGGCGGCGACCGACGAACGCCCTGCCGGAACAATAATCTCCTCACCGGGAGGCTGGTACGACGCAGGAGACTATAACAAATACATCGTCAATTCCGGTTTCACCATGGGCGTATGGCTCATGGCGTACGAGTTTAATAAAGCTTATTACGATACCCTCTATCTCAACATCCCGGAATCTCAAATGAACAAATGTCCCGACATGTTGTCGGAGGCGATGTATAACCTCCGCTGGATGATGACGATGCAGGATCTGGACGGCGGCGTCTATCATAAGTTGACAGAGCCGGCTTTTGAGGGTTTTATCCGTCCCGATCAATGCAAAAAGCCCCGGTATGTAGTGATGAAAACGACTGCGGCTACGCTGGATTTTGCGGCGACTATGGCGCTCGCTGCGCGAGTTTATGAGCCGTATGATCCGGATTTCTGCAAGGAGGCGAAAGAGGCGGCAATCAAAGCATACGCTTGGGCGGTAGAGCACCCCGAAGTCTATTACGATCAGCCGAAGATGAATGCGCAGTTTGCGAGCACATCGTGCCCCGATGGGGCTAAGAACGAAGAGATGAAACAATGCGGAGAGGTAGAGATCACCACCGGTGCGTATGACGATTTTGATGTGAACGATGAGTTTTATTGGGCGGAGGTAGAACTGTATCTGCTCACCGGTGACGAACAATACAAAGCCAATGTAAAAGACCATGCTGGTGCTATTGCTAACACCCTTGCCAAAGACGGCAAGTATTATCTTCCGTCAACATGGGGCAATGTAGCTGAATTGGCGTACCTCGAGCTTCTTCTGCAAGGAAAGACCGACGCCGATGCTCTTTTAACTTACCTCGCGCCTTATCTCGACGAGGCAGACACCATCTCCGTGTTCCGTTCGCCCTACGGCAACCGCGAATCGGATTTCTTCTGGGGCTGCAACTCCGAGGGATGCTGCTGGCGTGGGGTAGAGTGCCTCTATGCCTACCGACTCACCGGAGACGAACAATACCGCATCAATGCCCAGCGGTGCCTCAATTATATCCTCGGGCAGAACGCGACAGGCTATTGTTATGTCACCGGCTTTGGTTCCCGTCCTACCTCTCACCCCCACCACCGGCTCTCGTACACCAACCCACACGGCACCATCCCCGGTTTCCTTGCCGGAGGACCCAACCCTGCCCAGCAGGATCGGATTACCGATGGCGTAAAATACACCAAGAACGTGCCTGCCGATGAGTCCTACCTCGATTTTCAGCCCTCTTATGCCTCCAATGAGGTCACTATTAACTGGAATGTAACACTCTTTGCTCTAACAGCCGGAATCGATGCGCTGGAATAAACTGATACTGACCTTTCTGCTCCTCTCCCTCTTCACTGCCTGTATGCATAAGAGCGAGGAGGACCGTTTTATTGATGACCTCCTTCAGCGCATGACTATCGAGGAGAAAATCGGACAACTTAACCAACTTGACCCCTCATGGGACACGGCCGCAAAGGAACAACTCATCAGAGAGGGAAGAGTGGGATCCCTTTTCAATGTGGTTGATCCCCAAGAACTCAACCGACTCCAGCGATTGGCGGTTGAGCAATCGCGACTGGGTATTCCTCTTGTCTTTGCGCGTGATATCATCCACGGCTTTCGAACAATCTATCCGATTCCTCTGGGGCAGGCTGCTTCTTGGGCCCCCGGACTGGTCGAAAAGGCGGCACAACGGACCGCCGTTGAGACCGTGCAAACCGGCATCCGATGGACTTTCTCTCCCATGGTTGATGTAGCACATGACCCCCGATGGGGACGCATCGCTGAGGGATACGGAGAAGACCCCTTCCTCACTTCCGTCATGGGAGCCGCTGTCATCAGAGGCTACCAATATGACCAAATAGTAAATGACCAGAAGGTAAATGGCCTGGCTGCTTGCGTCAAGCATTTTGCCGGATATTCCGCTTCCGAGGCTGGGAGAGATTATAATACCACCTGGATTCCCGAGACACAACTCCGGGATATCTACCTCCCGCCTTTCAAAGCAGCACTCGATGCCGGAGCTATGTCTGTTATGTGCGCCTTCAACAACCTCAACGGAACACCTCCCTCCGCCAACAAGCATCTGAATATAGACATCCTCCGTCACGAGTGGCACTCGTCCGCTCTACTCGTCAGTGACTGGGGATCCGGTGCAGATCTGGTCCCACACGGCCTCTGTGCCGATAGAGAAGAGGCAGCGCTCCGTTGTATCAACGCGCGGATGGAGATGGATATGCAAGGCAATATTTACCATGACTACCTCTCCAAACTGCTAAATGATAAAATGGTAAATGAACAAATCGTAAATGAATGCGTTCGTTCCGTCCTCCGTTTCAAATACCGCCTCGGGCTCTTTGAGCATCCCTACGCTCCCGAACAAACACCAACCTTCTACTCCTCCGAAGCACTCGCCCTGGCGCAGCAGGCGGCGGAAGAGTCCGCTATACTCCTCAAGAATAACGGCATACTTCCGCTGGATACCTCTTCTGCATGCAATATATTGATTACCGGCCCCATGGCGCACCAACCCAAAGAGCAACTCGGTACCTGGGTCTTTGACGCGCAGCCCGAGCACTCCGTCACCCCCGTGGATGCGTTCACTGCCATCTGCGAGAGAAACCACAAACTGAAGATCCGTTTCGAACCGGGCTTGACCTATTCGCGCGATAACGCCTCCGCAGGAATCGCCAAGGCACGAGACGCGGCACGGCAGGCGGATATAATACTCTTCTTCTGCGGAGAAGAAGCAATCCTGTCCGGGGAAGCACGATGCCGCGCGGAACTCAATCTGCCAGGAGCGCAGACCCGAATGATGAATGAACTGGTGGCAACAGGCAAACCCGTCGTCATGATCGTCATGGCGGGCAGACCACTCACCATAGGACGAGAGGTAGAGCAAGCTACTGCCGTACTATACGCCTTCCATCCGGGTACCATGGCGGGACCCGCACTCGCCAATATACTTACTGGAAAGGTATCACCTTCCGGTAAGACACCCGTCACTTTTCCAAAGATGGTCGGGCAGATACCTTTCTACTATAATCGCATGAACACCGGTAGGCCCGCTACGGACAAACTCATGCTTATAGATGACATTCCCGTCGGATGCGAGCAATTCAGTATCGGAGCTTCGTCATATTGGCTCGAGACACCCGTTGAACCACTCTTCCACTTCGGATTTGGACTTACTTATACCAACTTCGAATATTCAGAACCGCAAATCACGGTGACTGAAGGAAAGAACGAACCCACAAGGTTCACCATCTCCTGCGACATTACCAATACCGGCAATCGCGCAGCTTCGGAGGTGGCACAACTCTACGCCCGACAACTCTACGGCTATATGGCTCGCCCCATCAAAGAACTTAAAGGATTTCAAAAAATAAACATCCCCGCCGGAGAAACACGTACCGTCACTTTCACACTCACCCGGGCGGATCTCGGCTATTGGCATGAAGCCTATGATGACCTGAACAGCCGTGTTTGGTTCGACACAGACACCGCGGATTTCCTCTTTTGGATAGCACCTGACTCTCGTTGTCAAACAACACCTTGCCATTTCTCGCCATGTTATTAAGATAACTATCGGCATTCGGGCTAATTTTTATGAGGCGGAGCACTTTAATGGTGCTTCGCCTCTTTTTTTTGTGTCCTTTTGTGCGTGCAAGGGTTTTCTTCGTTCATTTCAGGTCGATACTATCAACAGTTCAAAATTATTTCTATGACCAAGTATCAATTTCTGCTCAAAAAAAAAACAGGAGGGAGAACTGAGCATTCTCATCAAAGATTACGGATTTCCGTCCTACTATCCTAAATGGATGGAGTATTATGCATTCCATTTGGCTCATCTAGAGATGAGTAACGTGGAAATTTCGTACTATTTTACAGCAACGAAGAGTACAATTCAACGAGCTATCACATTTATGGAGTCTCCGATTGGATAGCATTCTATTCACACAAATGCCGACCAATTGAAGGTCGGCATTTGCTTATTCTTGGAACAGGTCGTCCATCGTCAATTGGTTCGGTATGCCTTTGGCATATGCATTGCGAACCAAGCCGTACGAAGTAACCATCACGATACGAACCGCTTTGCGTGTTTGGGTGACATTCTGAAATATTGTTTTCTTATCTCGCACGTCCTCATCGTCCGCTTTCGTCATCGCGTACGGGTCGCTATAAAATTTCATCTCGCACAGATTGATCACATTATCACTGCGATCTATCAGCAAATCAATCTGTGTCCCTTTCTCTTTGTCATTCTGCGGACGATACGTCCATGAGTAGATTCCGCACTCCATACCGGATATACCCAATGCTTTCAGTATTTGATCCTCATGAAGCAAGCAAACGCGCTCGAAGGCTAAGCCGCTCCATGCGCGATATTCTGGTGTCCCGATCATAGTAGTCCAACGCGTGCGGCTTCCTTTGCTGGCTTCTGCGATGAACTTAAAATGGAACAAGGTAAAATTATCAATCAACTGATAACGGGTATCCTTTTTTACTTTGCCCAAGGCTGTATAAGAACGAATAAAGTTACATTGCTCCAACTCTTCCAACTTCTCTGCCAACTTACCACCCAAGTTGATTGTCAATGCTTTATCCAGTTCGTCAAATGTCATTCCAACTTTCTTCGTGCCTAATGCCGTGATAATCTCAATATACGGTTGCGGTGCACGGAATAGCGAAGCGTATAACGCTTTGAACTCATCACGCAACTCTGCCGTATCGTCAAAGAACAGATTGTCGATGTTCTGTGCCCACGACCACTCTGGTCGCAGCAAACTCCAATAATACGGCACACCGCCTAATACCATATACGTCTCCAATATATCGCGATGCATCATCTCTAACGACCGTTTCTGAGCGTACAATTCACATTCTTTCAAGTTAAACGGCCGCAGATGAATTTGACGCGTTAAGCGATTATGCAAACCACCTTTGTTATGAACGATATTGCCGATGATCCATGAAGTGGCGCTACCGCATACAATCAACACAATGTCATCGCGCAGGTTGGCCCAACCGTTCCAGAAATGCTCGAAGGCAGTCAAGAAACGGCTTTTCGGTGTATCTAACCATGGCAATTCGTCAATAAACACAATCTTCTTTCCTTCCGGCAACGAAGTTAGATAGTCTTGCAACATATGGAAGGCTTCAAACCAAGTCTTTGGTAACTTGCATTTCTTCACACCTGCACTGCGTAGCGACTCACGGAACTCCCAAAGCTGTTCTGCCTTAGTCGCCTTGGCCAATCCTGTGTGCACGAACGCAAACTTTCCTCCGAAAGTCTGCTTTACCAAATACGTCTTTCCTACGCGGCGTCTGCCGTAGATAGCGCAAAATTGTGACTCATCGCTCTCTAACAATTCCAGCAATGCCTGCTGCTGTTTTTCTCGTCCGATTAACATAATTTGAGTGGTTTTAGTTAAAAATCGCTGCAAAGATACGAATAATTTCCGAAATGTGCAAGAAAAAAATGAGATTTCGGAAAAAATAATGTAATTTTGTATTGATATTTTCCGAAATGTATGTAATTTCGAGTAGATTTCGGAAAATATCTTAAGAAATACGCCGATAATCAAAAAGAAAAGCATACAGCGCAGCAGATCGTTCGTTTGCGGACAACGACCGCAAAAAGAAAAGAAGCAAAAGGAAAAACAAAAAATGTACAAAAGGGTGTTACGTACTGCGCGTATGAGTAGCACCATATGTAACACCTTTATGTAACACCAATTAATAATTTATGAATGATTTTCACGACATCTCTTTGCTATCGCCGCCACCGTTACCAAACGACGCATCGAAGCAGGAGACACTCGGAGACGGCAACTAATCTTCAAAGAAGTCTATGCTTCCCTCAAAAACCAACTATCGCATCGGGAGCGGAAAGGGAGCGGAACGAGAGCGGAAAGGGGGCAAGTGCTAACGAGGTAGCGAAACGCAACCGTTTTGCAGCCGTTCGTGCAGCCGTGGCAGCCCGCGCAAAAGACCTGATGAAGATCAGTGCCGACCAAGCGGCATTCGCTGCGCAGAAAGACGCCCCGAATGGCAAGACCACGATGAACGCGTACCTCTGGAAAGTCTGCGGCGAGGAGTACGATACTGAGCACAACGGCTAAGAGCCGAATTCACAATTCACAATTATCAATTATCAAAGGGCTTACGGAGTTTGGTACGGACTAAAAGAATACGTACGGACTTATCAGTTTGTACAAAACCCTATAGGACGCCTTGTGATTTGTTATTTGTGATTTGTGAATTGAAAAAAGGAAAAATCGCTCAAATCGGGCGATTTTTCGCTTTTTATTTGCATATATGCAAAAAAAAGTGTACCTTTGCAGCCGATTTTAATTTAGGAGTAGTATGCAGAAATGTTTCTATATAATAATGGCATTGCTGTTGAGCGTGGCGGTGTGGGCGGAGAAACCCTATACCGTGGTGCTCGATGCCGGACACGGCGGTAAGGATCCCGGCGCTGTCGGGAAGTTCTCCAAAGAGAAAGATCTGAACCTCACATTAGTCCTTAAAATGGGTGAACTCATCGCGGAGCGTTACCCCGATGTCAAAGTGGTATATACCCGTTCGACCGATGTGTTCATTCCCCTGCAGACCCGTGCGGACATAGCCAACAAAGCGGATGCCGACCTGTTCATCTCGATCCATACTAACTCTGCTGAATCGAAAGCTCCGAGCGGTGTGGAGACCTTCATCCTTGGTACCGACCGCATGGAGGCGAACCTCGATGTGGCGATGCGAGAGAACGCTGTGATGAAGTTGGAGTCCGACTACAAAACGACCTATCAGGGTTTTGACCCTAACTCGATAGACTCGTATATCATGTTCGAGTTGATGCAGAACAGCTACATGGATCAGTCCCTGCGTTTTGCGGAACAGGTGCAGCAGCGGTTTGTGGGTCACCTGAACCGTTCCGACCGAGGCGTCAGACAAGCGGCATTCTGGGTGTTGCTCAAGACGGCGTGTCCTTCGATCCTTTTTGAAATGGGATTTATCTCGAATCCCGAGGAAGAGCGGTACCTGAATCAGCCTGCTTCGATGGCGCAGATGGCAAATGCGTTGGTGAACGCTTTCGGCGCTTATACCCACAAACAAGCGGTGAGAAAAGAAGCGAGTGAGAAGAATTCAGAAGTCAGAATTCAGAGTTCAGATATTCAGAGTTCAGATGTCAGAATTCAGAGTTCAGATACTCCGACCAATGACCAAAAACCAACGACCAGCGACTTTCGACCAACGACTAACGACCAACGACCAACTACCTTGTATGCTATTCAGATTTGTGCGTCCAAGAGTCCGCTGCAACCCAATGATCCGCAGCTCAAAGGGCAAGTTTGCGAATGTATGAAAGTGGGAGAATGGTATAAATACTATACCGCAGCCGATCCCGACCGTGCGAAAGTGGTGGAGGCACGCAAGAAATTGCTGTCCCTCTTCCCCGATTGCTGGATTATTAAAGTGGACAAGGGACAAAGGACTAACGACTAACGACCAACGACCAATAATTATTCATTACAATGAAGTATACACGAGAAATAAAAGTGGGTGTACTCGCAATCATTTGCGTGTTCCTGTTGTTTTATGGGTTTAATTTTCTCAAAGGCGTGAATATCTTCTCGCCGACCAACAGTTATCATGGCGTCTATACGAACCTCCATGGTTTGGAAGAACAGGCGTCGGTGTTTATCTTGGGACATAAAGTGGGACAGGTGGATCGGCTCCATTATGATTTCACGAAAGATAGTGCTTTTACCGTGGATATATCTATCCGCAAGGATATTGTTCTGCCCGAGGGCACGAGTCTGGCTCTCCGTGCAGACGGACTGTTAGGCGGCATGGCGCTGGAATTGCTGTTCCCCGAGGATGCCACAGAGAAACTGCAGCAACAGGCGCTGATAGCTCACGGAGCAACCCTTCCGACGGTGTATCTCCCGGGTATCGTGGAGAACCTGCAGAACGAGCTGATTGCCAAGATCGCGAATGCGGTGGAGCAGGTAGATACGCTCGTGGCGCAGCTGAACGGTCAGTTGGAGGGCAATCATCTCAAATCGACCTTGGCGAACGTCGATCGTATATCCGGCGACCTGACCGATGTGTCGGGTGACTTGCGCCGGATCATGAACACGCAGGTACCCGGTATTGTCAATAACGCCGACACCGCTATCGCTAATCTCAATACGGTCATTGCGGACATCAAAGCGGCTGATCTCAAAGCAACGGTAGCTCGTGTGGACACCGCCATCGAAGGGGTGAATGCGGTGGTGGCTGATGTGCGTGCGCAGAAAGGTACGCTCGGGCAGTTGATCTATAATAAATCGCTCTACAACCATGTCGATGCGACCGTCATCTCAGCCGACTCTCTGCTGACCGACATCAAAGCACACCCCAAACGCTATGTTCACTTCTCAGTCTTTGGAAAAAAAGATAAATAAGTGTTCCACAGACCCAAAAAACGACATTCTGTTATTTGTATATTTTCTAAATTAATACTTTTTTTCAGAACTCGTAACCCCCCGAAAATGCAGGAGTTACGAGTTTTTTTATCAAAAAAATGCAATAAGGTATTGCGAAATTCAAAGGTGCTATAAATCAACATATTAGATGTTGATAACTTAGTTAAAGTGCTGAAAATGAGTGATTTGCTTGTAAGTGCCTAAAAATGCGCTAATTAGGGGCAGTTTTAAAAACGGCTAAGAGGTGCAAATTTGGTCATGTCAAAAAAAAGCAGTACCTTTGCACTCGTTTTCGTTACAAACGGGAGTTAGAAAAGCGATAAAAATAGAACAAAATGATGCAACCGATACAACAACAATGGGCTCAGTGTCAGACCATCTTGGCTGATAACTTGACAGCGAGTGCGTACCAGACATGGTTCGCGCCCATTGTACCTCTGCAATACGCGGAGGGCGTGCTCGTGTTGCAGGTGAAATCGCAGTTCGTAGCGGAGTACATCGAGGAGAACTATATCCCTCTGCTGTCGGCAGCTATCTACCGTGTGTTCGGACAGGGTACGAGGTTAGAGTACCGCGTGCTGATTGATTCAGCCTCAGGCGCAGGTACGAGTCTTCCGTCCGCGGGCGCACCCGCACGTACCTTTAATACTCAGTATGGGGTGAGTCATCCGGCGGCTGTGTCCAACGATGATCTGCCCAAACTGAACGAACTCTATACCTTTGATTCGTTCATCGCCGGTGAGCCGAACAAGTTAGCTCGTACGGCAGGTCTGGCAGTAGCTAAGCAACCCGGTTATACAGCTTTCAACCCGCTCTTTATCTACGGAGGCAGCGGAGTTGGTAAGACCCACTTGGCTTGCGCGATCGGTCATCAGGCGCTTGCGCTCAATCCGCAGGCACGCGTGTTATACGTATCGGCGAACACCTTTAAGTTGCAGTTCCAAGACGCACGGAAGGAGAACCGGATACCTGATTTCCTCAATTTCTATCAGTCGGTGGATGTGCTCATCGTTGATGATATCCAGTATTTCGCAGGATTGAAAGGTACGCAGGACACGTTCTTCCATATCTTCAACTACCTGCAGCAGAGCCGTAAGCAGTTGATCCTGACTTGTGATCGTCCTCCGGTGGAGCTCAAGGACATCGAGGAGCGTTTGCTGACCCGTTTCAAATGGGGTCTGTCAGCAGAGATTGCTCGTCCGGACTATCTGTTGCGTAAGAATATCTTGCTCAGTAAGATGCGTCGGGACGGTATCATGCTCTCGGACGAGATCGTCGATTTCATTGCGATGAACGTACGCGAGTCGGTACGTGACTTGGAGGGCATCCTTGCATCGCTCTTGGCTCACTCTACGCTGACGGATCGGGAGATCGACCTTCCGTTGGCAGAGCAGGTGGTGAGTCATATCGTGGCTATGCAGCCGCAGACGACGACTGTGGATGATGTGCTGCATGCTGTCTCGCAGCACTATAACATCCCCGAGAAAGCCCTTGTGGCGCAGAACCGCTCTAAGGACATCGCTTTGGCGCGTCACGTAGCCGCGTACCTCAGTAAACAACTGACCGACAGTTCTCTCACCGAGATCGGTTTCCGTATGGGACGACGGACACACGCTACTATCTTGCACTCGATTGATTATGTGCGTGATACCATGGAGTTCGATCCCGTTCTTCGTCAACACGTAGCGCAGTTGCAGTCCGCTTTACAGCATTAATTGATACACCATTGATAGACGTTCGACACCCGTTAAATGTCTGCCGTGCTTCCGCAGGAACCGGTAAGACATATACCTTGGCAGCCTACTATGTGGGGTTGCTGCTTTCCGGTGAGGACTACCGTTCTATCCTTGCCGTTACTTTTACCAACAAAGCTACAGCCGAGATGAGCGAACGTATCATCGCGTATCTGTATGGTATCTCGCAGGGCACAGAGCCTGCTTTTTTATTACGCGCGCGTGATTTCATGCTGCGTGACGCCGATGCGCCGGATGAGCTCTTGGCGAAACGGGCAGGGGACTGTTTTCGGAAGATGCTCTTGGATTACGACAATATGCATATCCGCACCATCGACTCGTTCCTGCAGACCCTCTTGGGCGGTTTGACGAGCGTGTTGCAGATGAGTGCAGGGCTGTCCATCGAGCTGGATCTGGATCATGTGATCCGGCAATCCGTGGATCAGCTGCTGACGACCGATATGACACCTTCCGACCGAACGATCCTCGAGGACTATATGCGTCTCAAGCTCGATCAGGAGTCCCATTGGGATGTGCGGCAGAGTCTCTGTATGATGGCGAAAGAGCTGTACAACGAGTCGGTGCAGATGTTGGATGCCGAGGGACGGATCCTCTTTGATGCGGCGTCTATCGCTCGTCGCCGGCAAGCCGTGGAGCAGCAGTGGAGAGAGTGCCCTGAGTTAGCGGAACTGAAGTCGCTGCTTGCCCGTTGTAACCCCGAGCCCTATAACCGCTATACGAAAACGGCTTACGAACGTCTCTTGCAGAGCGTGGAGCACCCGGAGCAGTTGGCTGCCAAAGATCGTTTCAGAGGCGTGAGCGACAAGAGCTGCAACGCCGACGAGATGGCGCAAGCTACCGAACTCGCAGCCCGCGTAGGACGGATATACAACACCCTTCAGCTTACTGTCCGTTTCAGTCGGGACATGGAGCTGATGGCATCCCTGCAGAAACTGATACATCGTAACTTAGAGGAAGCCAACTGCGATCTGTTAGCGCGGACAGCGAACCTGCTGAGCAATGCTCTCAAAGCCGGAGATGCCGATTTCATCTTGGAGAAAGCCGGTATCCGTTACCGGCATATCCTCATGGATGAGTTTCAGGACACGAGTCGTTTACAATGGTCGGTGATCAACCGTCTGGTGCAGGATGTGTTAGCCGGTGAGGGACACACGATGCTCGTCGTGGGCGATATCAAACAGTCTATCTACCGCTGGAGAAACGGGGATTGGAAAATCATGTCCTCCCTCGGAATGGACGAGGCGCATTACGGTGCGCAGATCAACCGTGCCTTCCCGAACCTCACCCGTAACTACCGCAGCAGCGAGCAGGTGGTGAACTTCAACCTCTCGCTTTTTAAACATATCATGGCGCATTACCCTTACGAGGAGGAGCAGGAGCTGATCCATGCTATCTACGACGAAGGGTTTACGCCCGAGACGCTGGACGAGTTCTATCAATCCGATAAGAAACGAGGCGGATATGTCCGTTTCCGTGCGTTCCCCAAAGGCACCAAGGAGGAGTTGGCGTTCGATATGTTCGACCAGATGGAGGCGCTCTTGGCGAAAGGTGCCGAACCGTCCGACATGATGATCCTCGTGCGTGAGAAGAAAGAGGCGGCGCTTATCACCGACCTCAAGACACAACTCTCTGAGGAGCAGTACCCCCTTCTGACGGCGGCACCGATGGTCTCGTCGGATAGTTTTCTGTTGGAAGCTTCGGAAGATGTGCAGACTATCATTGCGGGACTGAAGATCCTTGTTCGGAACGATGAGGTGGCTGCGCAGTGGATAGCTATGCGAACGGGCAAACCCGAACTCATCGAGCAGATCAAGAGCTGTGTCTCAGCCCGTACGCCTCTCTACGAGGCTGTCTGCGAACTGCTGCGACTGCTGCTGACCGATGCTGACGGACAGTACCACGGCACCGAGACGGCGTATGTCAATAACCTCCTCGACCGTACCCGTGAATATGTCAGCTCGTACGGCAGCCGTATGGAGGATTTTCTGGTCTATTGGGACGATACGATGCATTCGAAACCGATCCCTGCTTCGTCCACCGATGCGATCCGTATACTGACCGTGCATGCTTCCAAGGGCTTGCAGGCACAGACACTCTTCGTGCCTTTCTGCACGTGGACCAAAGAGGCAGGCAGACATCCGCAGAAGATATGGTGCGAAGTGGCTGAAGGCATAGGCGGCAATGACTATGTACCTGTGCCCGACGGCGCAGAGATGGCGGAGTCCGCTTACCGACCGGTCTATGACACCGAGCACCTGAACATGCGCATTGATAACATCAACATGCTCTACGTGGCGCTCACCCGTGCCGAGGATAATCTCTATGTCTCCACCTCGTACCCCGTCACCTCCAAAGGCGTCATGGGCACCTGCAACCATGTGGGACGGTATATCATGGACTTCGTAGGAGCAGACGAGTACGAAGCAGGAGAACCTGTCATTAAAGGACCAAAGACCAACGACCAACGACCATCGACCAACGACCAACTCTGCGTAGCAGAGATCTGGGCGAACAGCGACCAAGTGCGGTTCGTGCAGTCGCAGGAAGGTGCGCTCTACACCGACTACGGCGAGGAAGCGTACCGGCGTGTGGCACGTATGGAGGAGGGAACGCTCTGCCATGAGATCTTCGCGCATCTCAGCAAAGCCGATGAGTTGGAACAGGTGCTCGATGATTTTGCTACGCGAGGTGAGATAGCTTCTTCGGAGCAGCGGAACGAACTGCGCACGCTCATCTCCTCCGCTTGGAAAGGCAATGACGAGATGCGGGATTGGTTTACGGCGCCTTGGCAACTCAAACTCGAGCAAGCCATCTATATCGACCGGCGTGAACTCCGTCCCGACCGTGTGATGATCAATCCCGATACCCACGAAGCCATCGTGCTGGACTATAAGTTCGGTCAATGGGAAGACAAATATATCCAACAAGTGCAGGACTACAAAGAGGCACTGCGTCGTATGGGCTACAACCCTGTGCGAGGATACCTCTGGTTCGCGCGACAAAACAAACTGGTAGAAGTCCATGGATAGTTTCTTGCAACAAACAGCGCGCTCCATCATCGAGACGATCCCTTGGGAGCAACTGAGCCGCACGACCTTGGTGCTGCCCTCTCATCGTGCCGGTCTGGTGCTCAAGGACGAACTGCTGCGGCTGCAACAGGAGCGTCATGCGCAAGCCGTATGGGCACCGCAGGTACAGACCCTGCCGCAGTTGCAGGACGCACTCAGTCCCCTCTATGCCGAGGACGAACTGTTCACCATCGTGCGCCTCTATCAGATATACCGCACCATCGAGACCGATCCGGGCAAACAGATGTCGCTCGATCTCTTTTATAACTGGGGCAGGCAGATGGTGGCGGATTTCACGAATATAGACGCTTCGATGCCGGCATCCGAGGTGGAGAATTTCTTTGCGAACACGGTAGCCGCGCATGAGTTGAGCCGTTGGCAGTTGGATCCCGAGACGGAGGAACGGCTTCGTTCGCTCGTCAATCCGCAGGCTTCTACGGCTGCCCATGACTCCGTTAGGCATCAGTACGAACTGCTTTGGAGACAGTTGTACGACTTGTATAAGACCTTGCGCCAACAGATGGAGGCGGAGCAGAAAGGGTACCCCGGAATGCGCCAACGTGCCGTCATTGAGCATTGGAGCGACGAGAACACGCAAGCCCTCGTGGCAGGAAGGACGTATATCTTCGTCGGCTTCAATTATCTGCTGCCGGTGGAGCGGGAACTGATGACGCTCTTACGCGATGCCGGACAGGCGCAGTTCTATTGGGACTTCGTGCCCGATTTCCAAACGAACGAGAAAGCCTTCTCCTTCGCTCAGATGAACAGCGCTATCTTAGGTAGTGCAAATCTGAAATCTGAAATCTCAAATCTGCATACGGCGAAGCAGATCGTTCGACCGGAGGGAGATAAGAAATCTCCAATAAATCTTGTTTCCTGTTCTTCCCGTGAGGCACAAGCGCAGTACGTCCATCGGTGGTTGCAGGAGAACTACACCGCCCATGGGCAGAAAGTGGGAGTTGTCATCTGTGACGAGACGATGTTGGAGCCGGTGATCTATACCCTGCCTGCTATCACTCTGGAAGGCGATACCGAGCCTGAGCCGGTGAATATCACCAAAGGCTTCCCGCTGCGGAACACTGCCGTCTATGCCCGTGTCCTGTCTTGGCTCTCCGACCGTCAGAACGGCGATGCGGACGATCTCGTCACCACCGATCTCATTGATCGCCTGATAGCCGAGACTCTCAACACTCAACCCTCACCTCTCACCTCTCACCTCTCACCTCTCACCTCTCACCTCTCACCTCTCACCTCTCACCTAACATGGCAGGAACTGCTGATCTTGGAGTCTGAGTACCAAGTGCGTAAGATCGTACATCAGATGCGTCTGTTGGTGGAGACCGGTTTGGGCGTGCCCTTCACTCTGAGGCTGCTGAGGCTGCTGATGAGAAGAACGATGGAGAGTGTCACAATGCCGTTTCATGGAGAACCCGTGACGGATATTCAGGTCATGGGTGTGCTGGAGACACGACTGTTGGATTTTGATCGGTTGTTGCTCCTCAACGTGGAGGAAGGTGTCATTCCGCAGCGGCAAACCGACTGCTCGTTTATACCGTTCTATCTGCGCAAAGCGTGGCATATGCAGACACCCGACGAACGGGCTACGGTCTATGCCTATAACTTCTTTAGGCTCCTGAGCCGTGCAGGGGAAACGACGATCCTCTATTCCTCGGCAGACACCTCAGACGGCGGAAGGGGAATGTCCCGTTTTGTGATGCAGCTGCTCTATTCGTCGGAGTTCGAGATCACCCGTCAGACGCTGCAGGAATCCGCAGTCCTGACACCGATGGATACCTTCGACGCACCGCTGAAGACCGACTCGCTGCTCTCTATGCTGAAGGCCGAGAACGGGGTGCTTCTGCGTTCGGACGGAAGACGTTACAGGCTCTCACCCAGCGCACTCAATACCTATATATCCTGCCCGCGTAGTTTTCAGTTGCAGTACATCCTCGGACTCTGTCCGCAGGAGGAGGAAGAGGTGCTCTTTGCAGCCAACACACTCGGTTCGTTTGTGCATCATGCGATGGAGTTTATCTACCGCACCTATATGCATTGTGACAACCGTCAGCCGGTGCGTGTCACACCCGAAGCGATTGAAGCCGTTCGGACGGACGAGACGAAGATGCAGGCAGCGCTCATGGCGGCGTACGAGGCAATGAACGAAGAGCGAGCCGTTCGGCAACCTTCTGCCGAGCCCTATATACCCGAGTTCCACACCGGTGAGAATGTGATCATCAAGGGCTATGTCTCTAATATCTTGGAGCGTGACCGTGAGGACGCCAAGACAGGGCTGCAGATATACCTTCTGGAGCAGGAACGGACGTTCCCTGTGCGTATCGAGGGAGTTGGGGAACTGCTTACCGGCGGTACCATTGACCGACTCGATATATACGGTCCTCCGGGCAATGAACGGCTGCGTGTGGTGGATTACAAATCCGGTTCGTATAACGACACTACGCATGCTAAGAAAATGACTTCCTCGTGGGAGGAGATGATGGCGAGCGAAGAGAAAGGCTACGTGCGTCAGACTTTGATCTACAGTCAGGCTGTCATGACCCATGACCATACGGGGCTGCCGATCGAGCCGAACCTCTATTTCTGCCGACGCAAACTGACGGACATAGAGACTACTATTGACGTGGAAGGCGAGACCGTTCGGGACTACCGTTTGATCGAGCAGCCTTTCATGGATGCTCTGCAGACGCAGATCCAAAAACTCTTGCAAGCTATCGATTTCCCGCAATGCGAACCCGAACAGTGCCCTTCGTTCTGTCCCTTCTTCGCCCTCTGCGGCCGCAAACCACAAGAATTCTGAATTTTTAATTTTGAATTACGATGGACTAACGACCATCGACTAACGACCAACGACTAATTTTTAATTTTTAATTATGACGTTCCATTACCAAGTAGGCGACCATATATTCGCTATCGAAGCAACCGACGAGCAGTTCGCACAACTGCCTAACTATGCTCCTTTCCGTATATCCACCGATGCCTCTCCGCTCTTTGTGATCCATGTCGAAGACGGAGATATCCCTTCGTCGGACAACTGGGAGCATGTCTATACCGACCGTTCGGACGAAGATATGCCGCGCATTGAGATGTACCGCCTTGCGGGGCAGTGGTTGTTCCGCGTCTCGATGTCTCGGGAAGGGGAGATCGTGTGTGCGATGCGTTGCTCGGAGGATTGGAGCGAAGTGTCGCTTTTCATGCACCCTGCCTATGTGCGTTTCGCTATTGATAATGCCGCAATGCTCGTCTATGCGTTCGCTACGGTAGGGCATAAGACCCTCCTTTTTCATTCGTCCGTCACGGTGCGTGATGGGTTCGCTTATATGTTCCTCGGGCATTCGGGAACGGGTAAGAGCACACATTCGCAGCAATGGAAAGCGGCTTTTCCGGAGGTGGAACTGCTCAACGATGATAATCCTGCCGTGCGCATCATGGACGACCGGACTGTGCGTGTCTATGGTACCCCTTGGAGCGGTAAGACACCTTGTTACAAAGCGTCCTCGGCACCCGTGGCAGCACTCGTTCAGTTGGCGCAAGCACCTCAGAATAGCATCACTCGGTTGCGGATGTCGCAGGCATATCCCTTCATCCTTGCGTCCGTCAGCGGACTCAAGGTACTGCCTAAGATGATGGATCAGATCTACGAATCCATCGCTCTGCTCTTGGAACTCTGTCCTGTCTATAAACTGGAATGTCTCCCTAACCCTGATGCGGCACGGGTTTGTTACGAGGAAATCAACAGAGAGTAGTATTTACGGTTTACGTGGTTTTCAATCGTCAATTATTCTCAATCGTCAATCAATCGTACATCGTCCATCGTCAAATCGTCAATCTCTCGAAGGTATTGACCTTCGTCTTGTCGTACGGACAACTGACTTTGATATAGTTCTCCGTGAAGCCGAACATCAGTCCGTCTTTGTGTGTGCTTTCCCAAAGAACCGTCGCCTCGTAGCCCTCGTGCTCGCGGTAGAAAGCCTCGGTCTTACGGGCTGAGATAGCATGCAGCTCTTTGCTGCGACGCTCACGCTCTTTCTGCGGAACAACCGTCAGATCCATCTCTAACATACGCGTGTTCGCGCGTTCCGAATAGGTGAAGACATGCAACTGACTCACCGGCAGTTGCTCTATGAAATCCACATAGTCGCGCCAGCATTCTTCCGTCTCTCCGCGTACGCCTACCATACAATCCACACCGATGAACGCATGCGGCATCACGCGTTTGATATGCGCTACGCGTTCCGCGAACAACTCCCGCGTGTAACGTCTGCCCATGATCTTCAGCACCTCGTTGCTGCCGCTCTGGAGAGGAATATGAAAATGCGGTGCGAAATGTTTGCTATTCGCTACAAAATCAATGATTTCATCGCTCAGCAAATTCGGCTCACAACTACTAATCCGTATCCTGTAATCTGAATTCTGACTTCTGACTTCTGAATCCTGACTTCTGAAATCTGAAATCTGTATTCTGTCTAACTCCTTCAGCAGATCGATGAACCGTTCGTTGGTGCTTCGTCCGAAATCGCCGATGTTTACTCCGCTGAGAATGAGTTCCTTAGCTCCTCCCTTTAGCGCCTCCTGCGCCTCTTTGACAACCGATGCAATGGACGGGTTGCGGCTCTTACCGCGTGCCAGCGGGATCGTGCAGTACGAGCAGAAATAGTTGCATCCGTCCTGCACCTTCAAAAAGCACCGCGTCCGGTCATCCTTACTGTACGCCCCATGAAAATCCTCCACCTCACGGATAGGGGAGATTTGAATCTTCAAATCTTCAAATTTTCGAATCTTCGAATCTTCAAATTTTCGAATCTTCAAATCTTCTAATCTCTTGACGAACTCCGGCAAATGGAACTTCTCGTCTTGTCCCAATACGAAATCCACGCCCTCTATCTGGGCAATCTCGCCCGGCTTTAGCTGCGCGTAGCAACCCGTCACGATCAGTATCGCATTCGGGTTCTGCCTCCGAATACGATGAATCGCCTGCCGGTCTTTATGATCCGCAGTATCGGTTACAGAACACGTATTGATGATACATATATCCGCCTCCTCGCCCTGTTTGGCACGAGTATGTCCGCGCTCCAGCAATGCCTTGCCCAGCGCACTGCTCTCCGCAAAATTCAGTTTGCAGCCTAATGTGGTGAAAGCTATTTTCATTTTCGCTGCAAAATTACAAAAAAAGATTCAAATACACAAGGATTTGAGTGATAAATTCACTTTTTTTGCACTTTTCTCTCCATATATTTGCATATATGGCTTTTTTTTCGTACCTTTGCACGCTCAATTTGTAATGTGTGTAATTGTGCCGGATATGTATGTAATACTAAGCAACGACTAAACTACAATTTTCGAAATAGGAATGGAGAACGATAGAGACATATGGAAGCAAATGGTTTACCCGGTTATTGGCGCGTGCCAAGAGGTGCATAAACAACTCGGACCATTCCTGAATGAATATATGTATCAGGATGCATTAGCTATCGAGTTGAACCTCCGCAATGTAACTTTTGATAAAGAATATTATTTTACGGCAGAATACAAGGGATATACGATTGACCATAGACATTTTGCGGATTTCCGTGTTATTAATGGCGACACGCCGATTTTAGTAGAGTGTAAGGCTGTTGATAATCTCGCGGATGCACATCGCCAACAACTTTGGAACTATATGCGCCTCACTGGCATCAATTTCGGAGTGTTGTACAATTTTGCTCCGGTATATGCCAAATGCGAGAAATATCACTACGACCCGCAAACATTTAAGATGATCGCCTTTTAGAAACTGAAAATTATAATAAAAATACCGTTATGAGATAGATCCCGGCCATATGGCCTTACGCGTACTGGATATCAGATTGCTTGTGAGCAAGCTCCCAGACACTCTTATCTCCTATCAGCAGCAGCAATCCTGCTTATCTATCTCGCAACGGAGAATAATACTAATTATAAAAACTATGCAGCGAGTGTGCTAGCATAAAACTAACAACGAAGTTGAACAAGAAAAAACTATTTTTAATATAATCTCTTTTTTGAAATGACTACGAAGGTAGGTTTATTGGATTGAAAATTTGTAGTGAAAATTTATTTCGACTATAAATTATCAAGACAAGAAACAAGATGATGGAATCATGATTTCAAAAAAGTTATAATTAATATAATTTTCAATTCAAAAAGCAATAGTAATAAGAAATAAAAGTTGTTCGAAGTGGAACAAAAAAAGTATAATTAATATAATCTCTTTTTTGAAAATGATACATTAGTATCATGATTTGTATAGAGAATTTTTCAGTGAAAGTTTATTTTTGACTAAAAATTATCAATATAAAGCATTAGACAACGAAAGTTGTTTTTCAAAAAAGTTATAATTACTATAATTTTCAAAATATATGCCAACAGCAATAGAATTCAACCACGTATCCAAACAATACCGCCTCGGCCTGGTCTCCACCAAGACCCTGTCTCACGATATCCGCCGCTTCTGGATCACCAACGTCCTCGGCAAAGAGGACCCGTATCTCAAGATCGGCGAGACCAACGACCGTGCTTCGAAGGGCAACTCCGACTACGTCTGGGCGCTGCGCGACATCGACTTCAAGGTCGAGCAAGGCGACGTCGTCGGCATCATCGGCAAGAACGGCGCCGGCAAATCGACCCTCTTGAAACTCCTGAGCCGTGTCACCGGTCCCACTACTGGCACCATAAGAGCCCATGGCCGCATAGGCTCCCTGCTCGAAGTCGGCACAGGCTTCCATGGCGAGATGACGGGTCGTGAGAATATCTTCATGAACGGCGCCATCCTCGGTATGACGCGTAATGAGATCCAAGCCAAGCTGGACGAGATCATCGATTTCTCAGGCTGTGAACGCTATATCGACACCCCTGTCAAACGTTACTCGTCGGGTATGACTGTCCGTCTGGGCTTCGCCGTAGCAGCCTTCCTCGAACCCGAGATCCTCGTCGTGGACGAAGTCCTCGCCGTCGGCGATGCCGAGTTCCAAAAGAAAGCCATCGGCAAGATGAAAGACGTTTCCCAAGGCCAAGGCAGAACAGTCCTCTTCGTTAGTCATAATATGGGTTCCATTCGCCAACTCTGTACCCGAGGTATCGTGTTGGATAAGGGAAGTGTAATATATGATGGTAATACGGCTGATGCTATCGGTTTGTATATGCGAGAAAGGACACATGAAGGTGGCGTGGCGGATAAGATGATTATCAATAATCCGTTGGTGCATATTGACAGTGTAATGTTGAATGGTAGTACTGGTAATCATATTTATGTCAGCCCGGAGCATAACTGGTTTGATATTCATATATCTGGTTCTTTGGATAAAGAGCAGAAATTGTCGCTTGAACTGATGCTCCGAGATCATGCAGGTGCTCCTTTATTTTTCTTTAGTCCGCATCATAATGACTCTCCTTTGTTGCCCAAAGGTCCATTTGAATTGAATTATCGAATTACATTGCCAAGTGGCTTGACAAAAGGACTTTATTATGGCGGTATGGAGATTGTTAACTCTATGACTTCATGTCATGTGAACTTACATAGCTCGTTCATCGTTGAGTCTGAAGGTGTGACGATGCCGAGTGGCTATGTGATGGACAATAAATACGGATCGGTGATTTTGAATTAAATTCTGAAAAACATTAATATCACACAAATAAAATTAAAAGTTATGGACGTGAAAGATGTTATTATCAAGGTACAAGACTTTGGACCGGTGAAAGAAGCTCAAATAAGATTGAATTCTTTTGTTATTTTCTCGGGGGCGTCTAGTGTGGGGAAGAGTTATCTTGCGATGCTTGTGCATTTTGTTTACCGTGTATTGTTAGGGGGTGAATTGATAGATTTTCTCCAGTCGCAAAAAATCAATGTAGAGGAATTGTATAAGCAATTCGAATCGTTACCAACGGAAAATAAAGACTATTTTTTTCGTTGTAGTGCGTCCGATTTTAAGAAATGGGTTGGAAAACGTGCAATTGAGTATATGCAGACTACTTTAGGAAATTCGGATTTCAAGGGAAAAGTGGATGTGAATTTCGTAGGTCTTCCTGATTTCTTTACTTTTGAATTAAGAAAGCAGAATGCATTAACTGAAGATTCACAAGTTATTAATAAAGTTTTCAGAATAAGCTTGAAAGAACTGGATTCTTTCGGAGTATATTTAGAGCATGATGTAAGTATCTATCCTTTTGCTTTCTTGTTGTCTAGATATTTCCGAATAGTTCTCAATCTTCATCCCACAGATACGTTCTTTTTACCTCCTTCGCGTGGTGCGGTTGTTGCATTACCGGATACGGTAAGGTATACTTTGATGGAAGGTGTTGGAATGTATAAGGAATTCATTGAGGATATGTCTTATCTTAAAAATCGTGTTGAACGGTTTGTGGTAAGTGATACTTCTAAAAAGCGCAAACCTAATTTCCCTTTGATAGATGGAGTTATTTCTATTAAAGATAACGAACTCTTTTTTGCTCCCAGTTCAGGCAAAGAGAGTGCTCCGCTTCCTATATCAGCAGTTGCCTCTTCGATTAAGGAATTGGCTCCATTGGCAATAATGATGCAAAAGAGCGTTTTAGGGCGTTATTCTATTTTGTTTGAAGAGCCGGAAGCCCATCTCCATCCGGAGCTTCAAATTAAGGCAGCTGATGTCTTGGCGCAAGGCTTGTTAAGTGGTGCACATATACAAATAACGACACATAGTGATTATTTATTGAGGAGGCTTAACGATTTGATGCGCTTGTATATACTCAGAGAGTACAATGTTAAAAAGTACGAAAGTTTCTGCCGAAAATATAATTATCCCAAGGATTTAGTGATAAATCCAAATATGGTAAGTGCCTATTTCGTTAGCAAAAACGAGGATGGTTTTTCTGTAGTGGAACAGCAGGATGTAAGGAATGGAGTTCCATTCGATACGTTTGATACTGTGACGGATAAGCCTTTTTATAGTAGTTCTATATTATATGAATTAATAGATACTATTCGCTCGGATGAAAATAATTGAGGAATATAATGCATTGTTCCCTCGGGAGAAAGCAGTTAGAACCGCTGGTGCATGCACGATTGCAGAGCACGAGGATACGGTAAATCTAACCAGTAGTTTGAGAGAAGTTACTTATACAGGAGTAGATTCATATCTATTTCCACACTTGTTACCTAAAAAACTATCGGGATCGTTTCAGAAATTAGGAATTAAAAAGGATTCTACTTATGGTGCATTGTTAAAAGATTGTGATGGTATTTTTTGTGTTGATAGAGAGGACGCTATTCATGTTTATTTTTGCGAACTGAAGTCTTCTTTTTCAACGCAAGAAATAATAAAGGCAAAAGACCAAATAATAGGTTCATATTTGAAAGTAAATAATTTATTACAATTGTTGCAGGGATATAGGAGTTCTAAATTTGTATTTCATGGTATAATTGTTTCTTATGAAGCAAGTACGGAAAATTTAGCATATTTAAAAACCGTTACAAGACAAGATGAGCGATTTGTTTCTATGATATATAACGAGAGACAATATATGATGCCAACTCAGAAATTGGAGGCGTTTTATCAACCTATAGCATATAATGAACTGTTGTTTCATTATGTACCAGTGCCGGCAGGTCAATTAACATATTCCTTCCCTTTTGCAAGTTTGTAAAAAACCATGAAAATATTAATAACAGGAGCAGCGGGATTTATTGCCTCGAAGATTGCAGCGATGTTAGCGCAACGGGGCGATGAGGTGATTGGTGTGGATAACATCAATGACTATTATGATGTGCGCTTGAAATATGCGCGTTTGAGAGAGTTGCTGGGGATAGAGTATGATGGAAATGACATGCCATTCTCAAAAGAATATACATCTACGAAATATCCAAACTTCAGTTTCATCCGATTATCAATTGAGAACAAGATGGCTGTGGATGCGGTGTTTGAGTTGATGCATTATGATGTGGTGGTGAACCTAGCTGCGCAAGCTGGTGTGCGATATAGCATAACGAATCCGTATAGTTATATGCAGAGTAACTTGGTGGGATTTCTTAATATTCTAGAAGCTTGCCGGAACTATAACGTACCCAAACTTGTTTTTGCATCTTCTTCCTCTGTGTATGGAATGAACGAGAAAGTGCCGTATAACGAGGAGGATAAGGTAGATACTCCAGTGAGCCTCTATGCAGCAAGCAAGAAGAGTAATGAGCTGATGGCGCACTGCTATAGCAAGTTGTATGGATTGCAGACAATCGGTTTGCGGTTCTTTACGGTATATGGTCCATGGGGACGCCCGGATATGTCTCCGATGCTGTTTGCAACGGCAATGCGTGAAGGCAAACCGATTAAGGTATTCAATCATGGCGATATGATAAGGGACTTTACATATATCGATGATATTGCGGAGGGAACGATATGTACGATTGATCATGATATTCCGGAAGATAAGCGAGAGAATGGGGTGGCATACAGGATATACAATATCGGTTGCAGCCATCCGGTGAAACTGATGGAATTTATCACGGAGATGGAGAACGCATATGGTGCTGAGGTTCAGAAGGAGTTTCTGCCTATGCAACTTGGGGATGTGTATCAGACGAATGCGGATACGCGTAGGTTGGAAGCCGAGATGGGGTATAAGCCGCATGTGTCGCTGCATGAAGGAATAGGAGAGTTTATGAAGTGGTTCAAGGAGAAATCATTAGATTGAGTTTTAATAACGAAATAATTATTATCTGTAAAAATGAAAATATTTCGAATCATAAAGCAGTTCGTATCAGATCCAGAGTATAAATTATGTCAATTAGCACTAAGGTTTATGCCCGCGGAGAGTATACCTGATAGAATGTGGATTAAATACCAATTTCATTATGCGTTTGGATACCCATTGAATCTAAAAGAACCTCTTACATATAACGAAAAACTAAACTGGTTGAAGCTGTATGGTAAGAATCCAATGTACACTGAGTTGGTAGATAAAATCGCAGTTAAAGAATGGGTTAAAAAGCGTATCGGTGGCGAATATGTTATTCCTACGATTAATTCGTATAAGTCATTTGACGAAATTGATTTTGATAGTTTACCAAAACAATTCGTTCTAAAATGTAATCATGATAGTGGAAGTGTGATTATTTGTGAAGATAGAGACTCCTTTAAAAAGGATAAAGCAAGGGAGATATTGTCGAATGCACTCAAAAAGAATTTCTATAAGGTAAACAGAGAATGGCCATATAAGCATGTAAAACCCATGATTTTCGCCGAGCAATATATTGCCTGCAATGATACTAAAGAAATTGCAGACTATAAATTTTTCTGCTTTAATGGGAAGGTGAAAGCATTATTTATAGCAACAGATAGGCAAAATAATGAAGAAGAAACAAAGTTTGATTTCTTTGATGAAGATTTTAATCATTTAGCATTCACTAATGGACATCCCAACGCTAATATTTGTCCTGCAAAACCAAAATGTTTTGATTTGATGAAAACATTAGCTGAAAGATTGTCAAATGGCATACCTCATGTAAGAGTTGATTTCTATGAAGTGAATGGGCATGTTTATTTTGGCGAAATGACTTTTTTCCATTGGGGAGGATTTATGAAATTTGAACCAAAAGAATGGGATAAAAAATTTGGAGAATGGTTAGTTCTTCCTCCAAAAACTAAATAATTGAAGAATATGAAAGTAGTGATTTTAGCTGGAGGGTTCGGCACTCGTATTAGTGAAGAGAGTCATTTGAGGCCGAAGCCGATGATTGAGATAGGAGGTAAGCCGATACTATGGCATATCATGAAGTGGTATAGCAAGTTTGGTATCAATGAGTTCATCATATGCGCCGGATATAAGCAGGATGTGATTAAGGAATGGTTCGCGAACTATTTCCTGCACACCAGCGACGTGACTTTTGATTTTACTAACGGCAATGAGGTGATCGTGCATAGTCGCCATGCAGAACCGTGGAAGGTGACAGTAGTAGATACCGGACTCAACACCATGACTGGAGGACGCGTGAAACGTATCAAGGACTATGTCGGCAATGAGACCTTCATGCTCACATACGGTGATGCCGTCGGTGATATTGACATCAATGCATTATTGGCATATCATAAGCAAAAGGGTAAGATAGGTACGGTATCTGTTTATAATTTCGGACAGAACAAAGGCGTGCTGGAAGTTCAGGATGGCGATGTGAAAGCTTTCCGCGAGAAGTCAGATTTGGATGGAGACTTGATTAATATTGGTTTTATGGTTTTTGAACCGCAGTTCTTCGATATGATTGATGGGGATGATACGATTCTGGAACGCGAACCGATGGAGCGACTACTGACCAAGAATCAATTATCTGCATATACGCATCTCGGCTTCTGGCAATGTATGGATACGATGCGAGAAAAGGAAAAGTTGGAGAAACTATGGGAGAACGGAAATGCTCCATGGGTTGCGAATACCCCCCCCAGAAGATAAAATATCTATTCGTGTATAAATATGCCGCATAATTAGCAAAATATGATTTATGATTTCTATAAAGGCAAACGCGTACTTGTAACTGGGCATACCGGGTTTAAGGGATCGTGGCTGAGTATCTGGCTGCACGAAATGGGTGCGGAGGTTATTGGTGTGGCATTAGAGCCTCAGACAGAAAAAGATAACTATGTGCTTTCCGGTATCGGTAAGAAAATCAAAGCTGATTTGCGTGCTGACATCCGAGATGCAGCAGCAATGCAGCGATTCTTGGATGAGTACCAGCCTGAGATAGTGTTTCACTTAGCAGCGCAGCCGTTGGTGCGGTTGAGTTATGATGAGCCGGTGGAGACATGGCTGACGAATGTGATGGGAACGATCAACGTGATGGAAGCGTTCCGGCATTGCGAGTCGGCTAAGGTGGCTGTGATGATCACGACGGATAAGTGCTACGAGAACCGTGAGACGAACCATGCGTACACAGAGGATGAGCCGATGGGTGGTTATGATCCGTACAGCAGCAGCAAGGGTGCATGCGAGATAGCTATCAGCAGTTGGCGCAGGTCGTTTATGAATCCGGCTGCGTATGCAAAGCATGGCAAGGCGATTGCAAGTGTGCGTGCCGGAAATGTGATCGGTGGAGGCGATTGGGCAAAGGATCGAATCATTCCGGATTGTATCCGTGCCATTGAAGCGAACGAGCCGATTAAGATACGCAACCGTCATGCGGTGCGTCCCTGGCAGCACGTGCTGGAACCGTTGAGTGGGTACTTGTTGCTTGCTCAGAAGATGTGGGAGCATCCGACGGAATACTGCGAGGGATGGAACTTTGGTCCGAAGATGGATGCCGTGGTGCCGGTATGGGATGTGGCGACGATGTTGACGAAGGAGATGGGAAAAGGTGAGTTGCTCGACCAGACGGATCCGAATGCGCCGCATGAGGCGAACTTGCTGATGCTGGATATCACGAAGGCGCAGACGAGATTGGGATGGAAGCCAAGATTGTGTACGGCAGAGGCAATCGCTTTAACTGCGGATTGGTATAAGCGGTATCAGAGCGAAAACGTATACGAGTTATGCGTTGAGGAGATAAACTCATTTTGTGGATTTTAGAATTTAGATTTTAGATTGCGATATGACACGTAAGGAAGAACTGAAAAAGCAGATATTAGACTTAACTCGTGAGTACTATCATGAGGTGCATGAAGTGAAGCCGGAGTTTGAGAAAGGAAAGACGTTTGTGAACTACGGTGGACGGTACTACGACGATGAGGAGATGGTGAATCTGGTGGATTCGTCGTTAGACTTTTGGTTAACAGCCGGTCCTTGGGCTCATAAGTTTGAGACACGTTTGGCGAAGTGGTTGGGCGTGAAATACTGCGCAGTAACGAACTCCGGAAGTAGTGCAAACCTATTGGCGTTCTATGCGTTGACATCTCCGAAACTCGGGGAACGTGCTATCAAACGTGGGGATGAGGTGATCACGGTGGCTGCCGGTTTCCCGACAACAGTGAATCCGATTATTCAGTTCGGTGCTGTGCCAGTGTTCGTGGATGTGAAGACGAGTACGTTCGATATCGACGAGAGCCAACTGGAGGCTGCATATAGTCCGAAAGTGAAGGCTGTGATGTTGGCACATTCGTTGGGCAATCCGTTCAATCTGAAGGCAGTGAAGGCGTTCTGCGAAAAGCATAACTTATGGCTGATTGAGGATAACTGCGACGCGTTGGGTTCGGAATATACCATCAATGGCGTGACGAAGAAAACAGGTACGTGGGGGCATATTGGTACGAGCAGTTTTTATCCTCCGCATCACATAACGATGGGTGAGGGTGGTGCTGTGTATACCGACGATCCGCTGCTGGATAAGATTGTTCGTTCGTTCCGCGACTGGGGACGCGACTGCTGGTGCGTAGGCGGTGTAGACAACACCTGCAAAATGCGCTTCACGGGTAAGTTTGGTGAGCTGCCGCAAGGCTATGATCATAAGTATGTGTACAGCCATTTCGGGTTTAATCTGAAGATCACAGATATGCAAGCAGCCATCGGTTGTGCGCAGTTGGAGAAACTGGATCGAATCGTGGAGGCGCGTCGCAAGAACTGGCAGACGCTATATGATGGTCTGAAGGACCTGCCGCAGTTGATGATGCCGGAGCCGGAGGAGGGTAGTAATCCGAGTTGGTTCGGATTCCTGATTGCGGTGCGTCCGGAGGCAGGGTTCACGCGGAATGAGTTGACGGGATTCCTGGAGAACCGTAAGATTCAGACACGTAACCTGTTTGCGGGAAATCTGCTGCGTCATCCGGCATTCGATGAGATGCGGAAGAGTGGTGAGGGTTATCGTGTGGTAGGTGAACTGAAGAACACCGATTTCGTGATGAACAACGGATTCTGGATTGGCGTTTATCCGGGTATGAAGCCGGAGATGCTGAATTGGATGATAAAATCAATTCGTGAATTTTGTAAGAAATGAGTATAGAAAAGACACCGATAGAAGGTTTGCTGATACTGCAAACGAATAACTTCCAAGATAATCGTGGCAGTTTTCAGAAGTTGTTTAACTATGACTTCTCTAAAGAATATGGTTTGGCTACAGAATTCAAAGAGTTCTACTACTCGCTGAATCGCAAGAACGTAGTGCGTGGTATGCATTTTCAGACTCCTCCTGCAGAACATGTGAAGATGGTATATGTGAGTTATGGACGTATCATGGACGCTGTAGTGGATTTGCGGAAAGATTCAGCAACGTATGGGAAGGTGTATACTGTTGAATTGGATGCAGAACAAGGACGATATCTATACATTCCGGCTGGATTGGCACATGGTTTCGTGTCTTTGGAAGATAATACGATTGTGAACTATGCGCAGACAAGTTGTTATGACAGAGAACATGACTGTGGGGTAGATAGCATGTCGGTAGGAATAGATTGGGGTGTGGAAGAACCGATTCGATCCGGCAGAGATCTGACATTCCCTAGATTTGAGGATTTTAATTCGCCATTTTGAGTATGAAGATATTGGTAACAGGTAGTAACGGTTTCATAGGTAGCCATCTATGTGCACGGCTGAGGAAAGAACATGAGGTGTTCTACTTGGCTCGTCCGCATAATGCGATGCAACTCCCGGGTGCTAATGGTGCAACGTTCTTCTTCGAGAACAACAACATTGGTGCATTAAAGCGATTTATGCGAGAGAACCAGATTGAGGGTATCATCCATTTAGCATCTTGTTATATCCAAGCACATCAAGAGGAAGAGATTCCGGATCTTATTCAATCGAATGTGTATTTCGGAACAGCCGTACTGGAAGCTGCGGCTAAGGCGGACGTGAAATGGTTTATTAATGCCGGTACTATTTGGCAGAATTTCAATGCTCCTGATGGTTCGGATGCCTATTGTCCGGTAAACCTCTATGCTGCAACCAAGCAAGCGTTTATGAATATCGCAAAATTCTATTCGGGTACGACAGATATGCGTATCTGTACGCTTAAGCTGTGTGATACGTATGGGCCAAATGATACGCGCCGCAAGATATATTCATTGTTTGAGGAAATAGCGCGTACTGGAGAAACGTTGCAGATGTCTGCCGGAGAACAGAAGTTGGACATGCTACATGTAGATGATGTGGTAGAAGGCTTTATTCATTTGGCAGAGATGATGCATAACAGTGAGGACTTGCGAGATGAGTATGTCTTATCATCAGGTCAGCAACTGACACTTCGTCAGATAGCGGCTAATTATGAGAAAGAGCACAATGTGCATTTAAATATACAGTGGGGAGCGCGTCCGTATCGAGTACGGGAAGTGATGAAACCCTATAAAGGAAATGTGTTACCAGATTGGAGTCCGAAAAGATGAAAAAACAGAAAATTATAATATTGAATATTACACACGGAAAAAATCCGTACTGTAAGAAACGTCATTTCTTGCCCATAGCAGCAGGAGCATGCCGTTCGGATATTACGAATGATGCGTGTGGGGAGGATAATATTAGTGCAAAGAACAAGTGGTATGGAGATTTTACATCTCTATATTGGGCATGGAAAAATCTTAAAGAAGTGGATATAATCGGTACATCACATTATAGAAGATATATAGCTGACGTTGATGGTTTGTCAAATGCTTGGTATCAAATGCGCTGGTGGCAATTTAAATGCAACAAATATGATGTGTTTAAATTTGAGAAGGATTTGAAATCCTATGATTTTATTATGATAGGAACCAATATGCTAGACCATACGGTAGCAGAGCGTTATATAATAGGTTATCGTCAACCTGAGAATTTAGAGATAACAACGAATGCTTTACGGAAAATTCATCCAGATTGTGTAAAAATATGGCAGGATTACTTATCTCAAAATGAATTCCGATATGGATATCTATTTATAACAAAGTGGGATTGTTTTGATAAACTAATGAAATGGTTGTATCCTGTATTGCTTGAAATAGAAAACAATATAGATTTGACAGATACATCAAAGGATCATACAAGAGTGATAGCTTTCTTGTATGAGCGACTAGTACCCATATTTCTAATCAGATACAACTACAAAATTAAGGACTACGGAATGTACTTTATTAACACGCAAGAATTTCAAAGCCCAATTACGATTAAGATAAAACATTCTAAATTATGGCAACAATTAAAGCAAAAATTCTATGCCATAAAACTAAAACTACAGCATCTATTTAGTGCAAGCAAAAATGATTAAGCGTTTTGTGGTATATACGGTAATTACCGGTGGGTTTGATAATGTGAAGCAACCAGCGGTGATTGATGAACGGTTCGATTATGTGCTGTTCACAGATAACGTATCAAAGGATAAAATAGGTGTATGGAACATACGTCCTATAGAATACAATAATGCGGATGCACGTATCAAATCTCGCTATCCGAAGGTGTATCCAACAAAAGTGCTTGCGGAATATGAGGCATCGCTCTATATCGATGGGAATATACAAATTCTATTGCAGAAAGTATATGATCGATGTGTGGAGTTGAGTGAGGAAGGTGTAGAGTGGGCTGGAATTAAACATCAAGGACGCAAAGGGTTATACCAAGAATTGAATGCGATAATCGGACTAGGATGGGTACATGATTATGATGTGTTAGATTGGTATCAATTCTTACGGAAGGAGAAGTTTGCAGACGATTTGGGAATGTTCGAAAATAACATCATATTCCGTAAGCATTGCAAGCATGTAGAAGAAGTGAGCGGATATTGGGGTGATGTGTGTGTGGACAGACAGTTGGTGAAGAGAGATCAATTTTCGCTGATGTGGGCAATATCGAAAGTTCCTAATCTCAAGAAGGCATACCTATTATCCGAGAATGAGAATGCCTGGAATAATAGCGGGTACTTTACGTGTGAAGCACATCAGCCGCATAAGCGAGTATTAGATAAATCGCTATGGGAGAAGATGCGCGATAGGTATGTGCAGATGAAATATTCTAGTGGCGATTGGGAGATATATTATACGAAGTGGTTAGATACATTGATTAAATGGCCATGTCCACATGTCGCAATGCATGTATGGACATTTGGAATGATGATACGGTATGATTTGGGCTTCCTGTTAAGGAGGGCATTAAATCGTATTAAAAAGAGAAAATTAAAGAATTAAGAAATATGAAACTGATGATTATTGGAGGAGGAGCGATTGCGGATTGCAATCATATCCCCTCTGCAAAGAAGGAATTGGGCGTGGAGAATATAGTGCTAGCAGAGCCCAATCAAGCACAAGCAGAGAAATTGAAGGCTAAGCATGGATTGACGTGTGTGGTGAGCGATTATCATGAGGCGTTGAAAGATGTAGATGCCTGCGTCATTTGTACGCCACCGCATATTCACAATGCGATATTGAAGGATTGTATTGCAGTGGGGAAACATGTGCTGTGCGAGAAACCATTGTCGCCATCCAGCAATGAAACGAAGGAGATAATCAAGAATGCGCCGAAGGATTTGGTGTTTGGGATGTGCCATTCGTATCGATTCTTCCCGAATAGACAGGATGTGCATCAGAAGATAGCAGAAGGATTCTTCGGGGAGAATGTAAATATCACGATACATGAGGGAATGCCATCGGCATGGCCGACTGTGTCTGGATATTGCTACCGTAAGGAGTTAGTACCGGGTGGTGTGCTGTATGATAATGGTATTCATTCGATGGATTTTGCATTGTGGAACTTAGGTACTCCGACCGAGGTAGAATATTCGGATGACAATATGGGTGGCTTGGAGAGCAATGCACAAATGCACTTGGCATTTGCCAAAGGTAGTGCCTCGCTCTATTTCAGCCGTACGATTGAACTATCCAACACCATTGTCGTAGAAGGCAATGGGCACAAAGCGGTTCTTGAAGTGTACGTGGGTGGGAAATATGTATTGGATGGCGAAGAGATCGAGTGCTCTCCGGCTAAAGAAAACCAATTGCAAAACTTCTTGAATGCTATTGAAAGCAAAAGTGCAATTATGTGTTCGATAGATGGGGGATTAGCGGTTATTGATTTGCTGGAACAATGCTATGCGCAACGTAAACAGAAAGAGATAAAGCCGAATCCTGTAGGAGGATTGAAGGGTAAAACAGTGTTTGTAACCGGCGGAACCGGTTTTATCGGAGGACAATTGGTAGAACAATTGGTGGTGCATGAAGGCGCTAAGGTGCGAGTGCTGATTCACCGCTGGGCAAAGGCTGCGTATGTGAGTCGATTTGATGTAGAGTTTGTAGAGGGAAATATCTACGATAAAGACTCCATGATAGCAGCCACTAAGGGATGCGACTATATTATGCACCTAGCTATTACAGGTGGTGGCACTTGCGCTGAAGCCAAAGCGAATAGTGAAAAAGCAGAAGAAGCATTGTTAACTGCGGCTAAGGAGAATAAGATTAAGCATATTGTCCAGATGAGTAGCGTGGTGGTACATGGGGAGACGGTTCCTGAAGACTTAACGGCTGATTCTCCACTTATCGCGTATGATGATGCCTATGCCGCAGGTAAGTTGGCAGCTGAGAAGCGATTCTGGGAGTTGATAGACAAATATAAGTTACACGGCAGTATTATCCGTCCAACCTATGTCTGGGGACCATACTCGATGTGGTACACAATCTTTATTTTGCAGTTGATGCAGAAGGGTGAGTTCGCGTGGGTGGATGAAGGACGAGGCATTTGCAACGCGGTATATGTGGGGAATGTGGTAGATATGTGCATCAAATGTTGCACGACACCAGATGCAGATCATCAAGCGTTTATTGCGAAGGACAATGAGACGCTAACATGGCGCGAGTTCTATGGACAATATGCTACAATGATCGGCAAGAAACCGGAAGAGTTCTTATCTGTACCTCTGCAACCATCTATGTTTAGAAGAATGCGATTGGCGATGCGTGACAGATTAGAGAAACGGATGGCAAAATTGATGGCAAAATATGAGGCTAGAGCAGAGACATCACCAAAGATAGCTTTATGGCTATACAAAGCACCACGCAAACTACTTCGACACACACGCGATATAATAATGTATCATATCGCGGAGAAGGGTGCAGTTGAGATGGCTATCTATAGTCAGATGAAGGCGATTGATGTAACGAAGAACAAAGAGGTGTTGCATTTAGAGCCAAGATATAGCGTAGCAGAAGGCATGAAGTTAACAAAAGAGTGGCTTGATCAAACCGATCTTTATAATGTATGATGTTTGATGTGTAATGTATGATAAAGTTAAGTATCATAATACCGTTCTATAATGTTGAGCAGTATATCGCTCAATGTTTGGATAGCGTGTATCAGCAGGATATTCCGGAAGAGGAGTATGAGGTGATATGCGTGAATGATGCATCGCCGGATGGGTCGAGGGAGATTATAGAGGTATATCAGAAGCTGCACAAGAATCTGATATTGGTGGAGCACGAGGTAAATAAGAAATTGGGCTCAGCACGGAATACGGGATTAAAGATAGCCAGAGGAGAATACATTTGGCATATGGATTCGGATGATAAGATAGAACGGAATTGCTTAAAGAAAATGTTAACTATATGCGAGTCAAAGCAATTGGATGTGTTAGAATTTGGTTTTATAGATTGGTATCCTGATAAGACGATTAGTTGCCGAGAGTGGGAGGTTGCTCGAAAGGAAGGAGTAACGACCGGTCAAGAATATATTCATGCTCATTTCATGCAACGCTTTGGATTGATATGCCCGATATGGCGCAGAGTATATCGGAATGAGTTCCTGCAAGCTAATCATATCGTTTCGCCACCGATCAATATGGGCGAAGATGAACCATTTGCTATCCATGTTTTTGCGACAGCGAAGCGAGTAACATTTGAGCCTCAGGACTGGTATTATCATCGGATAAACAGGGCGTCTTTGGTAGGCGAGAATAAGCAATCATGGAGTGCTCAGAAATGGTATGAAGCCAGTATGGTATGTTCCTATTACGTTCATCAGGTGTATCATCGCATTAAGCCTATTATATCTAAAGATATAAGGAAAGCGATAGAAGATATGATAGCGTATGATATACTATATTTTGATACGTTCGAAGCTAAATTCAGTGACGAGGCAAGAAACGATTTTTGGAGTCTATGTAGGAATAATGCCATTCGAAATCTATTTGTGCTTCGGTACCTATCTCGAAAGAAAAGATATGTTTACGTCCGTAATCTAATTGTAAAATAAATGATTGAGAACATATGAAAGTCTATGCTATACATCCTCGAATCTCCAGTGTAGAAGAGTTGCTAAGGTCTTTACATATAGAAGGGGAATTTGATTTGACATGGGATGCTGAATCCCCAGAATTGCTCTTTGCATCAGAGTGGATCTATTTTAAGAAAGAATATTTTGAACAGTTCAAGACCCTGACTGCGACGGCAAAGATTCGAGTTTTTTTTGCAGGAGAGGCGATGTCTCCGGATTGGAACCTATTTGATTATGCCATCGGATATGATAATCATTTGCAGAATGGGGATCGATATATCCGTCATATGTCCCCATACGATTTTTTCAATCGTTTTGTTACCACCCGTGAAAACACAATAACGACAAAGGCACAAGCGAAACAGGAATTGTCTCGTAAAGAAGGCTTCTGTAATTTTCTCTATTCGAACGCTTTTGCGCATCCTATGCGCGACAAGTTGTTCTATGCCATATCAGAGTACAAGCGCGTAGATTCATTAGGTAAACATCTGAATAATGTGGATGTTGAGGGCACGGGATTTGAAGGACATTCAATGGAGTGCGTGCCGCTTAAGAGCCGGTATAAATTCTCAATAGCATCTGAGAATGCCTCTTATGCCGGATATACATCAGAGAAACTACTTACCAGTTTGGAGGCTCATACAGTTCCTATCTATTTCGGCAATCCGGATATTTCTGAGGATATCAATCCGAAGGCTTTTATTAATGCCAATGATTTTAGCTCTTTAGACGAGCTGGTGGCGTATATACAAAAAGTGGATGAAGATGATGAATTATGGTGTCAATATGTATCCCAACCATGGATGACGGAGGTACAAGTGGAACATCATAAAAAGCGCACAGATGTGTATAACTCACTTATTACCAGTATTTTAATGGGGGGGGGGGGTAAATCTCGATTACCAGAAGGAACGCATGTTGCAAACTATCGAAATGCGGTATTATATAGAAACTACTGCATGGACGAATATAAGCCCACATGGAAAACCAGAATAAAGATGGTATTACGGAAATTGCAATTAATGAAATAAGAAACATGAATCCAATCAATATAGTCTGTGCGACG
>ONWR01000012.1 GCA_900321605.1 uncultured Bacteroidales bacterium
GCATCTCAAGCCCGAGAAAGAGGTACGTTTCTGGACCGAAGAGGTAAGCGCACATCGTCAGAAGCAACTGACGCAATACCTGCGGATCCAAGAGAAAGAATGGGATTATTTCCGGAGCCTCTCTGCGGCTATTTATGCCTTGCGTCAGATGGGTTACGTTCGCCGTGCCTGCTCCCTGCGGGACATCACTCGATGGATGTCTGAACAGCTCGTCAAAGACTACTCCACCAAGAATAACCACGATCAGTTTGTCCGCGCTTGGAAGGACTTAGGGCGTTACACACCGGAAGTCAAAGATTACGTGGAGTCCCTAAAAGAAAATGGTGTTTTGCCTTTGAACGGCAACGTGTATGAAGTGCAGCAGTAACGCACTTTAGCACAAAGGCAGAAAACACAAAAAAACAGGCAACCAAAAGTTGTCTGTTTTTTGTGCGCAGGATGAGACTCGAACTCACACGATCTTGCGACCACTACCCCCTCAAAGTAGCGTGTATACCAATTTCACCACCTGCGCGTCGCGTCAGCGACGCTCCATCAAAGAGCGTTGTGCCCAGAACAGGACTCGAACCTGCACACCTCGCGGCATGCGCACCTGAAACGCACGCGTCTACCAATTCCGCCATCTGGGCGCTCGCGTTCGGCTAACGCCTAATCGCAAAAAAAAAGGAGCGGAAAACGAGACTCGAACTCGCGACCCCGACCTTGGCAAGGTCGTGCTCTACCAACTGAGCTATTTCCGCATTTTCTTTTTCTTTTAATGTAAAAGATCATTACTTCTTTCCAAAAGCGGGTGCAAAGGTACTGCTTTTTTTTTATATGACCAAATTTTTTAGCAAAAAAATGCAAAAAAAATGCATTTTCTTGTAAAAAAGCCCTAAAATAGGTTGAATTTAGAGGCAAGCAAGCACCGAAAACACCAAAGTGGAGAACATGAGTACCGGCATTTGTTTGTCTAATTTAGACTCCGGTTGCGTCCAAAGGTAGGACAGATTCCAGCACCAAACAGGCAGCACGCAGAGCGTCCAATAATGTCCGTAGAGCACCATGATCGTCATAGCGGAAAGGAGCAAGAGGGAATGATAGATACGCGCACCTTTCGGTCCTAACGCGCACGCGAACGTGCGCTTATGATGCGCGCGATCATTATTCATATCGCGTATGTTATTGAGGTTGAGGACTCCAACGCAGGGCAAACCGACTGCTACACCTGCCCAGAAGACCTCCCAAGTAAGCGTTTGTGTTTGCAGGTAATACGCGCCCATCGTACTCAGCAGTCCAAAGAAAAGGAAGACACCCAAATCGCCGAGCCCCATATAACCGTAACTATGCTTTCCGAGCGTGTATTTGATTGCCCCGATGATGGCTAAAGCGCCAAGGAGGAGGAAGATGAGTGTATTGGTGTATGGTGTACAGTGTATGGTGTACGGTGTAGCCCAAAAGGCGACACCTATCAAGGCTGTACCGAAAAGGACGGAGAGCAGCACAAAGAGGATAATCATTCGTTTCATCTGCTGCATCGTGATCGTACCTGCCTGCAGGCCGTACGCCTCGCGTCCGTGCTGGTCAGCGTCCGTTCCTTTGAGCGCATCGCCGAGTTCGTTGCTCAAGTTACTAAGGATCTGCAAACAGAGGGCGGTGAGGACTGCCAAAAGGAAAGTTGAGAGTCGAAAGGTGAAAGGTGAAAGACTATAAGCCAAACCGGAACCAAGGATGATTCCGGCAACAGAGAGCGGCAATGTGCGCAAACGAAGAGAAGTGATGTAGGGAGACATAGGAATAATTTACGATTTACGATGAACACTTTTCCGATTTACGCGGTCTTAAGTATACAGTCCGCCGTTAATAGAGATACATTCGCCGGTGATGTAGGAGGCATCATCGGAGGCAAGGAAAGCTACGAGGGCAGCTACTTCTTCGGCAGAACCGAAACGGTTCATGGGTACAGTCTTTTTGAGTTCCGCCTCCTCGAGACCGTCCGTCATGTCGGTTCTGATAAATCCGGGGGCAACGGCATTGACGGTGACATTCTTTTTCGCCACCTCTTTGGCAAGCGATTTGGTAGCGGCAATGAGTCCGCCTTTCGCTGCCGCGTAGTTACATTGTCCGGGCAGACCGGTGATGCCGGAGAGGGAAGCGATATTGATGATGCGTCCGTGTCTATGGCGTATCATAGGCGTAAGGAGGGGTCGTGTGACGTGATAGAACGAGAAGAGGTTCGTTCGCAGCACTGCTTCGAAATCATCGGGCTCCATCCACACCAAGAGATTATCCCGACGGATACCGGCGTTGTTGACCAACACGTCGATATAGTCCTCGGGATGCGATGATTGCCATGCGTCAAGGGCACTCTGCACACTCTCGGGATTGCTGACATCAAAGCGCAGCAGTTCAGCCTGCCCGCCTTGGGATTGAATCGCTTGCAGCGTCTCTTGCGCCGCTTGTTCGTTCGACTGATAATTGATGATAACCGTATAGCCCGCTTTAGCGAGACGCAGGGACACTGCCCTTCCTATACCTCGGCTTCCGCCGGTAACTAAGGCATATTTCATATTTGAGATTTGAGATTTTAGATTTCAGATTTCAGTTTGACATATATCGTTTCGTTGGAACGGACTTCGGCGGTGAGGATGTCGGGCTCGGAGAAGAGGAGATGGACATCGAGCGAAGGCGTTTCGGCAGGGATGATTGTTCTCAGGAACTTACACTGCTTGATCTGCTTTAGGCGTACGGGGCGCTGAAGGGCTCTCTCGGCGCACTCTTTGATGATCTGCACTTGGCAGGCACCGGGTGCTACCGGTTGTCCCGGGAAATGACCCTCATAGACCGCACACGAGGCGTTCAGGCGCACCGTAAACAGGAACTCCTTATCGCTCAAAGCGGTCACAGCAGAGAGGGTGTAGTAGTCGTTGATCATAGCAGTTGGTGTTGTTGAAGCCAATGTTCGTAGAAAGGCGGCAACGCAGGGAAGAACTCACCGGCAAGGTCGGTGAAGAGCTGTATGCTCTCCGCTGTGAGGATGAGTTGCGAGGTGCGTGTGTTGGTGATCTCATAATGGAAAACCAGTTTGGCTCCCGTTGCTCGGCAGTAGATGATCTTGAGCTCTAACTCATCGCCCATCGCAGCCGTGCCCCGATACTGGAGGTGGAGGTCATAGAGCGGTGCTACAAAGCCGTTTCGGTACATCTCCATATAGGCGAGACCGTGTTCTTCGCCCCATCGCTCGCGTGCGTCCTCCAGATAGGTGACGTAGTTGCCGTGCCAAACCATGCGCAGGGCGTCCATTTCGCTAAAACGCACACGCACTCTAAGGGTCGTGACGAGGTCTGTTTCCGTGATTCGTTGGTTCATATCAGTTTTGTATTACTATTTTCAATTGTCCGTGAGCTACCGGTTGCTCGGCGCAGCAGGTTGTTGCCTCAACGAGGGTGACTCCTGCCATCTCGGCAACGGTAGTGAGGGTTGTAGTGAGGGTATCTCCGACCTTCGGCAGGGCGTTACACTCGAACGCCTTTACCTCTCCGATGAAACCGACCTTAGGCGCGGTCTTGCTGCGCAGGTTCTCCACTCCCGCCAAAGCCGCAGCGGTCTGCGCCATATGCTCGATGAGTCCTGATTCCTCCAAGGTGTTGTCTCGAAGGAAGATGTTATCTTGGCGGACGGTAAGGGCAGTGACGATACCGTTGGTCTCAGTACGCACCACACGGTCGATCATCACCATAGGCGGACGTTGAGGGATCAAGGCATAGATAGGATTCGGTCGTCCGAAGAGCAGTTCACGTAACAAAGGCGGGATGATGTTCGCCGTGAGGATGACCACAGACATACCAATGAGGGTCACAACGCCGAGGGAGTACATCGCCGGATGACGCGCTACAACGAGCACACCAATACCGAGGAACATGATCAGCGCCGAGAGGACGATGCTGCCTCTGTAGCGAGAGAGCATTCGTCTGCCCGTTCGGTACTCGTACTGCAAGCCCTCGACGACGAAGATGGTATAGTCGTCTCCTTGTCCGAAGATGAAGGTAGCCAAGATGATGTTGACGATATTAAACTGCAAGCCCAAGAGGTGCATGATACCGAGAATCCAGATCCAACTGATTACCATGGGTATAAACGAGACGAGGGCTGCTCTCCAACTGCGCATCGTGAGTACCAAGAAGAAAAAGACCAAGAGCGAGCATGCATAGCCTATATAATCGAAGTTCTCGGAGAGCTGACGGGTGATGCTGCCGTGGAGCGACTTGAGGTCGAAGACCAGACTGCTCTCCCCTATCCTCTCTTGTACCTGTTTCTCAAATGCCGCTACCTGCTCTTTCTCCACGCCTACTCGTGTAACGAGTGTGACGTCCTCTGAGCGCTGTATGTAATAGCCTTGGAGGATGCTCTCGGCGATAGGAGCAAAAGTCGTCATCGGCAGCGGTTGACGCGGAGCGGTGAGGATATTGGCAAAAGAAGCAAAAGTCTCAGGTCGGAAGCCGTAGGTCGATGCCTGTCGGTTGATCTCCCGCAAGAGAGATTGCGCGTGTCGGTCGCAGAAGAGTGTCCAGCGCGCCAAACGGCGTTGCTGCTCCGCGCTATCCGGCAACCATCTCCACGCAGAGAGCACCGTGCGCACACCTTCGTATGTCGCCAACGAGTCCGGACAGGTAGCCTGAGACTGCGGTTCAATGATATAAACCGTCTCCGTAGCGGTCTCTCCTGCCAAAGCCGTGAAGTAGGCGAAGTCCGCACGTTGCTGCTCGGTCATGTAGTTCATATGCGAGATGTCGACATCGAAGGTGATCTGTCTTCCGGCAAAGAACAGACCGATGGTGACGCCCACTATCAGCACCAAGAGCGTATAACGGCGCACAGGGGACATCGAGGAGGGCGCTACTTCGCTTCGCTCCTCGGGCACAACGGCAGCAGGCATCGAGTCCATGAGACGCGGCAGGAAGAGGATCGTGAACAGGATTGTACCGGCAAGCATAGAGGCAGCGAAGATACCGAGGTCACGCAGGGCGACTGCCTGCAGCGGCACGAGAGTAAGGAAAGCACCGATGGTGGTAATATTTCCGATGACCAGCGGCGTGACGACCTCTTCGAGCGTCTGACGCACCGAGGTGGTATAACGGCGATGGAAGAGTATATGCAGCGGATAATTGACGGCGATACCGATGATGATACTGCCTATGCCGAGCACGATAAGACTCACCTCTCGGCACACTACACTCATCACCGCCATACCGAAGATCTGACCAAAAGCGACCGTCAGCAGGATGTAGAGCATCACTTTGCGTTCACGGCGGAACGTCCAACAGAGGACGAGCATGATCAGCACGACCGCGAGTGAGACAGCGATGAGACTATCTTTCTTGATGCGCGAGGCGTTCTCCACGGCAATAACAGGTGCTCCGAGCAGACGGACAGAGATCTCGGGATAGTTCTCGGAGACCTGTTGTCCGATTTCGTTGAGGAGCTTGACCAAGTCCGTGTTCCGCCTCGTCTCATTAGCTCCATAAGGTGTCTGTATCAGTGCAAAAGCGAGGTGTTCGTCTTCGGAGAGCATATAGCCGTCCAAGGAAGAGAAACCGCCGGTGAGGGGTTGAAAAGACTGCAAGGAAGCGATGACAGGCATGAAGAGTCCCAAGGGATCGTCTCCTATCGTGCGGTGCAGGAACGAGGAGACAGGCATCTGCATCATCCGTTGGTTCTCCGCCATACGTCTGGAAACGAAGTCTCCGCTCGCAAGGAGGGAATCCATACGGCTATAATCGGCGTCGGTCAGGAAATAAGGGATCTGCTCATAGACCTGATGAAGGACATCCAGATAATGAGCTATATCTATCTGCGTAGTAAGGAGCGAGGCGAGGGAACTATCCCGCTCTTGGAGCAAGGCTGCATAGCGGTCGATGGCATCCAGTTTGGTATCGGTGTCACCGCCCTCGAAGATGATGACGATCCGCTCGGCTCCGCTGATGTCCTGATAGACACGCATCGCCTGCTGCTGAGCCGGAGAGAGCGGCAGGAAGTCGGTGATGTCCTCTTTGTAGCGAAGACGGCTGACGAGCAGTCCGCAGATCAGCACAAGGGCTACCAGCAGCGACCAGAAGAGGGCGTTGCGGGTCCGCAGATGATCATATATAGCGAGTATGAGTCTTTTCATCGTTCGTCCACAAAAAGAATCGGTTTGCGGCTCTTTGCCGGAAAATTGATAGCATGAATAACATCCACCGGAAGGATCTCCACGTTCGGCGCAACGCGCAGACGGGCGCGGAAACGATCCTTGAGGTCTTTGATGATCGTTTCGGCAGGCAGGGTGTGATGCGTCGGTTTGAGTCCGACACGTACGACTACATCATCCGTTCCGGCGGATGACTGCCTTGCCACAACGACGAAGTTCTCCACGAAATCGCAGTTAGCGAGGACATCATTGATAGCCGGCGGATAGATAGTGGTGCCTTTGAGTTTGAGCATGTTGTTCTTGCGTCCCACGAGAGGCGTGAGCCTATAACTATTCCGTCCGCAACGACAAGGAGCGGTTATTTTTGCGGCTACGTCTCCTGTCCGGAACCGCAATAAGGGCATCGCTTCTACGCCAAGGGTCGTGATGACGATCTCCCCTACCTCACCGTCCGGCACAGGACGATTATCTTCGCCGATGATCTCCACGATCACCAGTTCGGGATGCACATGACCGCCGCATCCGTAGGTACACTCGGAGAAAGTAGCGGACATCTCAGTCGAGGAATAGGTAGCGAAGAGCTGCACTTCTGGCCAAAGGTCATGGATACGGGTGCCCAAGAGGTTAAGCGAGAGGTCTTGGTTCCGCAGTCCCTCTCCGATGCCGATGATCCGTTTGATAGAGCAATGACGATAGTCAATACCGTTCTGCTGTGCATAACTGAGCAGACGCAGCACGAACGAAGGCACGCACATGATCGTGTCCGGTTGCAGACGAAGGATCGTGTCCCACTGCAGTTCCGGGATACCGTTTCCGACACGGATAATACCTGCCCCTAAGCGACGCAAGCCGTTGAAGTACGCCATACCTGCCATGAAACGTTTGTCGAGCGTCGTCATGAGTTGCACCACACTGCTCTTCGTCACTCCGGCACAGCGGAAGGACTTGTACTCGTTGAAAGCCAGACGATCGAGGTCATGGTCGGAACAACCGAAGACCACCGGTTCGCCTAAGGTACCCGAAGTGGTGACATAGTCAATGAGTTGCTCTTTGGGGCAACAGAGAAAATCATCGTTGTAGAGCTGCAGGTCTTTCTTCTCGGTGAAAGGCAGACGCTGCAGGTCTTCGATCGTACGGATAGAAGCGATGTCTATCTGATGCTCGGCAAACATCCGTTGATAATAGGGCGAATGTGCGTGCAGGTAAGCTAACTGCTGACGCAGCAGGTCTTCCTGAAAAAGCTTCTGCTCCGCAGGCGAAGCAAATTCTATATCCTCATCGTAATGGTTCATAAGTGTTGTATCCATTGTAAAAATTCCTGTTTCCATTGGCGGGATTCGGGTGTACCTTTGGTCTCCGATGCCCCGAAGCCGTGTCCGCCTGTTTGGTATTGTATATAGCGGTGCGGCACGTTATTTGCCGTCAGCGCTGAGTCGAGTAATTCGGAGTTACGGTATTTGACAACCGGATCATCCTGACAGTTGACGAGGAAGACCGGCGGACAATCAGGGGTAATATGTTTCTCTAACGAGAGGGAGTCTCTCCACTGCCGGTTGAACTGTCGCCAGACGCCCAACGCCCCTCTGCGCGAACGTTTATGCGAGACCTTGTGACTCATGCTCACAACCGGATAGATAGGGCAAAGGAAATGCGGTCTATAGGGCGTTTGGTTATAGAGGTAAGACGACATAGCGAGGTGTCCTCCGGCAGAGAAGCCCATGACGCCTATTCGAGCGGTATCGATACCGTATTCCGAAGCATGCGTATAGACGTACTCTAACGCTTCTTCGACATCGAGCCGCATGTTGGGATACCGGTTTCCGACCCCGAGAGCGCGATACCAGAAGACATACGCATAGATGGTAGCAACCCTGTAACGAAGCACAAAGGCATTGATACCTTGGGACTGCAACCAACGGGCTACACCGATGCCTTCGGTAGGGATGTCAAGCCATGAGTAACTGCCTCCCGGGCAAACGATAACCGCCGTACCGGTATTGAGGGCAGAATCGGCAGGGTACGCATAGAGACGCTTATGTCCCTCTATCGGCTGCGGAAGACGCTCTTTGGCACAGACACCGAAGACGCAAAGCAAAGTCCATATGATCAGTAGTGCTCTTCTCATGCTTGGTAATGGGTCAATTGGTTGATATACATCTGATGCACACGGGAACACATCGCCTGATAAGACTGTTGATACAAAGAATCATCAGGCATAATCGGGTCGAGGAAGGTGAGCGTCGGTTGTGCGGCGCCTATGTGCACCTCTCCTTTCGACATCAGGCGGAAGGTGTCCTCCAAGAGAACCGGTTGAAGGGGTATATGTAACTGCTGCGCCAAGTAAAACGCTCCTCTATGGAATCTGCACAGCGCACCATTACGCGAACGACTGCCTTCGGGGAAGACGAGCACCGAAGTGCCTTTCTCCACCTCCTTACGGTACTGCTCCACCATCTGCTCGAAGCCCGCAGTAGCAGGCAGGAAATTCGCCTTGTGGGCAAAAGCAGCAAAGAAAGGATTGGAGAATACCCAATTTTGCGTAACGATGGTCAGGTTCGGATGTCCCGACACGATCGAGAGAATATCGAAGAGCGAAGTATGATTCGCTATATAGATAGCCGGAGTCGAGGGAGGCAAGGCTTTCTCTTTGCCTTGTATGCGGAAAGGCGATCCCGGGAAGGTATGCATCAGTAGGGACGAGCAGGCACTAAAGAAACGACGATAGGTCTGCTCCTTTGCCCGGAAGAGCATCATCACCGCTATCACCAGCAAGGTAAGCGCCCAGATGAGCAGGAACCAAGGTGCATAGATTAAAGACCGCCAATACCGACGAGGCAGACCGTACAGCACGGCCCCGAAACAGAGGAAGGTATTGAGGATGCTGATACGCGTGAAGTCATACGCCGGACGGAAATGGGAGACTCGTTTCTCCGCAGAAGGGTAATAGACCCGCACAGGAACAGGGATGATCTTCTCGTTTGACCAAGCGGCAAAGACGAGTAACTCTAATTCGGCTTCATAACGGGAGGTGAGCAGCGAAAGACCATGCAGACGTTGGAGGGGATAGATACGCATACCTGTCTGGGTGTCCGGCAGACGGATACCGGTCTGCACGGTAAACCAGAAATTGCTGAATTTATTAGCAAAAGTATTCGTGCCCGGCATGTTAGCAGCTTGGATATCCCGACTGCCAACGATGAAACAGTTCGGTTGTTGCTGCGAGACTGTCAATAAGGCAGGGATGTCTTCGGGGAAATGCTGTCCGTCACTATCGATCGTGAGAGCATGCGTAAAGCCCATTTCGATAGCTTTGCGGAAACCCGCTTTGAGAGCATGACCTTTGCCTCCATTTTGCGGCAGATCGATGATGGTAAGGGGAATCTCGATGGCACGAAGAACATCACGGGTAGTATCCGTAGCGCCATCTACGACCACGATGATGTCGCGGATATATTGCGCCGTGCGGCGGACTATATCCCCGAGCGTAGAGGCATTGTTATATGTCGGTATAATAGCACAGATCATAACATAGTCACTTGCGAAAAACGGATTGTGGTATCATCGCCGTTGGCTTCATGGATCACCACACGATCCGCGATGTCGGTTTGCGGATTGAGTTCTATTTCTATCTGCCGGAAGAGGCGTTGCAGTTCGCGTTTCTTAGGGGTAAGGACGACCGAATGACCGTTCTGCTGCACGGTAAAACTCTTCTCGGCTGCTCCGAAATCCCCTTTGACGCACTGTTTGATGAGCATCAAGAGCCCCGTGATCTGTTTGTTCACGTTCCCTTTATCGCCATCTATCTCCCAAACGAGGGGTTGCGGAGAGGTATATTCCCACCGCAAGTAGTCCGGCGTACGATAGACGAGTTCTCCTTCGCTGCGCTGCGGTTCAGTAAAAAGCGCCGATTGCTTGTCCTGCACAAAATGCGCGGTGAAGGAAGCTATTATTAATAAGAGATTTAGCATTGGGTCATTTGGTCATTTATTCATTTTATCATTTATTCATTTTATCAATTGGCTACGCAGTAACATCCTGCCATGATCAGTAGTATACCGAGCCACTGGACGAGCGAGACCTGCTCGTGAAAGATCCACATCGCTGCCACCATACCGAACACGTATGCCAAACTGGAGAGGGGATAAGCCTGCGAGAAAGGGTAATGACGCAGTATATACATCCACAGGAGACCTGCTCCGGTAAAGGTGAGTCCACATGCCAAAAGCCACCAGTTGGTAAGCGTGCGGGAGAAATAGTCCCACGTCCAAGAGAACGCAGGTTGTGCCTGCATCGCTATTTTCAGCAAGACTTGTCCAGCGGAGAGGCAGATCGCTTGTATGACGGAAAGGAAAAGTAGGTTGGTCATTGGTCGTTGGTCGTTAGTCGTTAGTCCTTATTATTAGGGTTGCACGGGTTTGTGGAGCATGGTGTATGTTGGAGGCAGCCTCAAGGGCTTGCCACGTATCATCGTTCTCTTCGAATCCGAGTACCAAGGCTGAACGGATCAGTCCGAGTTGGATCTGCGTTTGAGCGTCACGCAGGGCTTGCTCATACGAGTGAGCGCCGTGCGACCAAGTGCAGTTATAACCGTGGTTACGAGTGAGGATAGCGATGAGCGACGAGGGCGTGTTGTGGGTCGATTGCATGAAGAGCGTCGGGCTGAGGGCATCTTCTCCCTCCTCCGTCAGTCGGTTCAGTAGGGAGACCGAGTAAGCGATGCAGCCAAGGTCGGTACCGGTGATGATAGCATCCGGGACGATGCCTTGCGCCTCTTCAAGAGCGGAGTATGCCGCAAAGACCAGTTGACGCAACATTGGCGACAGACGGCGTGCCTGCATAGGCGATATATAGCGTTTGTAGTCCGCCTCTTCGGTGGCAATGACATCGGCAAGGACGGTATAGGTATTGCCCTCAAGGGCGGCACTGAGGTCTTGTCCCTCTTTGGCAATGAGCAGCGAACTGTCGTTACCACCAAAACCAAAGGAGTTACAGAGCACGTTTCGGAGAGCCTTTTGTTCCGTTTGGCAGACAGGCATCATACCGTTCTCCATCGTTTGTTGGAAATGGAGGTTCGCCGGAATGAAGCCATGCTGCAAAGCTAAGAGACTGATGACCAGTTCTATACCTCCTGCGGCAGAAGTTGCATGCCCGGTGAAGGCTTTGGTAGAACTGAAAGGCGGAACTATCTCACCGAAGAGCCGACGCATAGCGGCGGTCTCCGAGGAATCGTTATTGGGTGTGCCGGTTCCATGAGCATTGATATAATCCACTTGTGCGGGATCGATATGCGCCATCGAGAGTGCCTGCTGCATTGCGAGGAACGCTCCTTCGCCATCATCCGACGAAGCGGTCTGATGGAACGCATCGCAGGCATTGCCGTACCCGTTGATATATGCCAATATAGGTGCTTTGCGTTGCAGCGCCGAGTCCTCGGTCTCCACGACCACATATGCGGCTCCTTCGCCAAGGTTGAGTCCTTTTCTATTGGCAGAGAACGGACGACACGGCTCGTCCGAGAGGATCTGCAGAGCCCGGAAGCCGTTGAAATGGAAGAGACTGAGACTCTCCGCTCCTCCTGCTACTACCTGTCGGTACTGTCCGGAGCGCAAGAGGTTACAGGCTGCAATGACAGCATTGAGGGCACTGCTGCACGCTGTGGAGATAGTACCGGTCATTGCGAACGTGCCGACTTGACGGGCTATCTGCTCCGTGGACGAACCGGCGGTGTGCAGCTCCACGACAGAGGAAGCACAGCTCTCTTTCTCGCGCCAATACCGCTCTGTATGATCCATACCGCCGACCGTTGTACCGCTGATGAACGCTAACTGGCTGAGGTCATCTATACCGGCTTGAGAGAGCGCTTCTCGTACGGCTGCAACGCCCAATAGAGCCGTGCGGGAAATTGTCTCGGTGATCCCCAAACGTACCGCCAAGGACTCATTCGAGGCTTGCACTTCTCCCACCGGATGTTCCCGATGCGTAGTAGGCAGATATACCGGCGCAGCTACACCGCTCTGCTCATGAAGCAAAGCGTGAAGCGTCGCTTGTTGGCCAAAGCCCAAAGACGACACAATGCCAGCACCGGTAATAACGATCTTCATAGGCTTACTTGGTACGATGCTCTTCGATATAGGCAGCCATGGAATTCACCGAACGGAACACCTGTTTGCCTTCCTCTTTGTCTTTTAACTTGATGCCGTACTGCTTATCCAGCAGCACGAACAGCTCCAATGCATCGATACTATCCAAACCTAATCCCTCACCAAAGAGAGGGGCGTCATCTTGGATGTCCGAAGGAGTGATGTCTTCGAGGTTCAGTGCCTCGATGATTTGTTGTTTGAGTTCTTCGTTGTTCATATATTTTTTAGATTTCTTATCTCGCTTCGCTCGAACGATTATTCGCAGAGCGAATTTTCAGTATTCAGATTTCAGAATTCTCATCTCGCTTCGCTCGAACGATTATTCTTAAAGCGAATTTTCAGATTTCAGATTTTAGTTATCAGTTTTAAGTGTGCTTCAAAATGGTCGGCATCATGGCATTCAATCCACCCTGTCAGCGCCGATTGTGTGCCTTTTTGAGCAAAAGATAGAGGGACCAGTGGGGCTATTTGTGATTCATTGTCCACGACATAGAATGAGGTCTCGCCGTAGTAGCTGTTACGGATCGCTATCTCGCCAGTGACGATATTGGGCAAGGTATAGACGAAGACCGAAGGCGATGGATAGTAGTTATCCGGCATAATAGTACGTTGGTACTCACGGTCATTCGCGAGACACGAACTGCGGTTAGCCAGTATGATAGCACGATCCGCACGGGGCACGAAACGCTCTTCGCAAAGCGAACGGAGCAACAGTTCGGATGCTATGAAACCCAGACGGGCAAGGGGATCCATCTTGAAATACTTGGGATAGTCCCCCACATAGGCGCGGTATAACTCCGTGAGCATTGCTCCGCCTCGGGAGGTCACAGCAATAGGTGCGCCGTTGAGGGTGACGCTATTAGGCGTTATATGTACTTCGGTTAGAGATTTCAGATTTGAGATTTCAGAGGTCAGATTAGCAATCGGAGTCTCCATCGTCACGCGTATCGCTGCATTGCAGCCCCCAAAACCCGAGAGCAGTTTGATAAACTCTCTTTTATTGGTAGTACGGGTCTGCGGGTCGATGTTAAGAGGGTGCGTGGTTCCGGGTGTTTGGTAGCCTCGGGTACCCAAGATAAGACCTCTTCGGAGCGCATGAAGAGAGAGTATCGTCTCTAACAGTCCTGCGGCTCCTAAAGTATGACCGAAATAACCTTTGAGGGCATTCACGGGAATGTCGGACAGGTTAGCACGGTGGATAGCGACCGACTCCATCTCATCGTTATAGAGCGTAGCGGTACCATGAACGTTGATGAAAGCGAGATCATTGCGGTCACCCATCACTTCGCTCAGACAGCGGTAACTACCCTCTCCTGTTCTACTGGGAGCAGAGATATGATTCGCATCATTATGAATAGCGCCTGACAGGATCGATCCGTACGAGCGATTCGCCCATTGTTCGTCAGCCGTCAAGACCATACAAGCCGCAGCTTCCCCGAGGTTCAGACCTTGCCGCGCGGCATCGAAGGGTTTGCAGGGAGAGGGAGAGAGCGCTTTGAAGGACTGAAAACCCGAGACGATGAACGCCGACAACACATCGCTGCCCACGACCACTACATGCCGATACGTACCTGCATCCAACAACCGTTGCGCCGTAATGAGCGCACACACACCGGATATACAGGCATTGCTAACGACAATGGGTTCGTTGGAATTCGCAAAAGCATGAGCAATCCGACGGGCGGAGTCATGGAGGAGAATATCTTCCGTCTCGGCAAGAAGAGAGACGTTACCTTTGGTGGTAGAGAGGACAAACAGCGTGTCGGGCGATGCCAAGAGAGCAGGATCTATCTTTGTTCCCTTCACGGCATCGATGCAGAGTTGCTCCCATTGCACCTCCTCAAAACGCGAGGCACAGAACGGTTCTACGCAGGGGAACGCATCCGTATGTACGCGTAAGGCACTACGTCCTGCGAGCACAGCCTCAAGGGTCGGTTCCGTTCCGACAGCCAAGGGAGAGATAATATGATCCGCTATGATATAGTTCATTGTCCTGCTTGGATGATAGGGGTTAAGAGATCCTTCTCGGAGACCGCTTCGGCGGTCAGGATAGCTGTCAAGGGTACACCGCACAAGCCGTGATAGAGGATAGACTGTCCGGTAAAGAACAGATTATCCGTTCGGGTACGAAGAGGCATGAATAATCCTTGTTGGGAGAAGAGGGCACCGTTCGGGCTATAATAATAATCGCGGATAGTGAGGGGCGTACCGACAGTTACATGCTCCACCGCCTGACGCACGGGATAGAAACGCGAGACATAATCGATTGCCTCTTGTGCCCGTTGATGTTTATAGGTCTGATAATCCTGCGGACGTTCTCCCGCAGGTCTGTCTCCCCATTGTGCGAAATCCGAATACCGGCAAGGCACGAGTATCTCCATCGTGTGCGCCCACGAACCCTGTTGCTGCACAGGAGGTGTAGTGAGCAGGATATACGAAGGCAAGCCTTCCTGCGGATTCGGAACAGGAAGGAAGATCGTACTGTTGATGAAGGGGAAACTATTCTCTTTGAGGCGAATATAGATTGAGAGTGCCGATGAATCGACCGCAAACGAATCGGCTCTTCTGCGCGACACTTTGCGTACCACATCTTCGGTCAGGAGGGCAAAGAGCACACTCGGGGCGATGGATGCGATGTATTTATCCGCAGTCCATTCCCGTCCGTCGGTAGTGGTCACTTTCTCCACGTGCCCTTCATGCACGGTGATATCGCTCACTTCTGCCAAAGCTACCACTTGTCCTCCGTGCCGCTCAATAACCGTGCGTAAGGCTTGCGCCAATTGGAGGGCGTTGTCCTCGAAGCGGTATTCGCCATCGAGATAGAGAACAGAGAGCATACTATGGACAGAGACCGGCACGCGGTCTATCGAATGATCGCAAAGAGGTGTGAGATAACTGAGGACGCGGATCAACTCTTCATCATCTATGAACTGCCGCATCAACTGCTCCACCGTCAGCCCTTCATAGACACTGCTGTCCGGATGATTCTGCGAGCGGCGCAGGTAATAGAGGTCGAAAGAGTCCGCTATGCAGTACAGCGCATCAAGGTAACGATGCAAGCCTTCCTGCTGAGAGGGGAAGAGGGTACCTAAGTAGTGCTCAAACGCTTCGCGTCCACGGGGCAGACGATACCTATGCGTCTCATCCGTCCAGACGATCTCCTGCGCCTCGGGATCTACGGGCAGTACATGCAGTTCGTCTTTGATACCTAAATAGCGGAACAGATGAGACAGCGCCCATTGTTCGCCAAAACCGCCGAAGTTATGCATGCCTGTATTGAACCACGCCCCATGACGTTTGAAGGACTGCAGCCCGCCACCGATGATAGCGTTTTTCTCGAGGACGGTCACATGACTGCCTGCACGAGAGAGGAGAGCGCCTGTGATCAGGCCTCCCATACCACCTCCGATGATGAGGACACTATGTTGATTCTCTACTGCCAAAACTCGTAAAAATTATACCATTGGTCGGGATACATGGACACTACATCCGTCAGTTCTTTCGCGAAAGCGCGCGCGTACGAAGAAGCGTCCGAGCCTTTGAGTTCGCGTACGTAAATGTGGTATTTACGCCGTTTCTCTTTCATGACAAAGACACAGAGTACGGTCTGCTCGTACATCGCAGCGATGGAAAAGGGTCCGCGAGGCAGGTTCGCTTCACGACCCAAGACCTCGGCACGTACGGTCTTAGGCGAACCGAAATTACGATCCGCAGAGAGGGTCAGCATACTACCGGATTCGAGGATCTCATGAAGGGTATAGATATAATCGAATCCTTCATCGGGAATGATAATATGAATACCATTTCGCTCAAACTCCCGTTTACGTTGCTCCATGACGTATGCTTTCTCGCCTCCATACATGATCGCGTACATAGGCTTAGTGGGATGCAGGGCATAGCCTGCCATTTCGTAGTTGCCCACATGGGAGGAAAGCATAATACAACTCTCAGACTTCTTCATTGCCTCCATGACCAGTTCGTTGCCATCAATCTCCAGCTCGAAATGCCGTCCGGCATATACCGCAAAGCGGTCGATGACCACTTGTCCGAACTGACGGAAGAGACGATAGGTGTGTACGGCTGAGGAGAAACGTCCTTTGGAGTGAATACGACGGAAATAATGATAGATAGCGCGGCTATATGAACGGGCAAAGAGGATGTAGAACAGTATGACTACATCCATGATCGCATAGAACACGCCGATGGGGATATACCGCAGCATCCAAACCAAGCTGCGGTGCATCCACGGTAAACCGTCGGTTCTGCCGTCCCATTTAGCCGTTTGCGCACTCACTTCACTTATTCACTTTGGTGTCAATATAATGACAGAAATCTTCGAGCGTCACTACGCCTTTCAGTTCCTCAGGTACAATACGGAAACCGAACTCGCGATCCACGATCACGATGATGTCCACGAAATCGAGACTGTCGATACCGATGTCCTCTCGGAGTCGTGCTTCGGGTTTAATGAGGGCTTCGTCAATCTCAAATTCCGAAACCAGAAAATCTTTTACTTTTTGATCAATTTCTTCTCTTTTCATATTTGTGTTAATTTATATTCTTGAGTATGATTGCACAGTTGGTACCTCCAAAACCGAATGAGTTGGAGAGAACGGTATGGAGTTCTTTCTCCACCGTTTGGCGTGCGATATTAAGTGTTTGTGCTGCTTCGTCGGGTTCGTCCAAGTTGATGTTGGGCGCCACGAAATGGTTCTTCATCATCAGCAGGCTATAAACTATCTCGCTTGCTCCCGACATCCAGCACTCGTGTCCGGTCATGGATTTAGTGGAACTGATAAGGGCTTTCTTGCCTGCAAAGAGTTGAGTCAAAGCCTCCGCTTCCGCTTTGTCGCCTAAGATGGTAGAGGTTGCATGCGCGTTGATATAATCGATCTCATCGGCAGCGATACCTGCGTCTTGCAGGGCGCGTTCCATTGCTCTGACGGATCCTTCGGCAGAAGGTTGCGAGATTGCTAAGCCGTTCGAGGAGAAGCCGTAACCGGTTATCTCCGCTAAGATAGTAGCCCCTCGTGAGACAGCATGATCGTAATCCTCCAAGACCAAAGCGGCTCCTCCACCACTGGGAATCAGACCGTCACGGTTTTTATCGAAAGGCCGCGATGCTTTCTGAGGGTCATCCATACGTTTGCTGAAAGCGTTGAGTCCATCGAAGGACGCCATGGAGATGGGGTTCACCTCTTGCGCTCCTCCTGCGAGAACGACCTCCTGCAAGCCTTGTTTGATAAGCAGGTACGCCATACCGACCGAGTGTGCACCGGAAGAACAAGCGGCAGAAATAGTGAAGTTGATGCCACGGAGATGGAAGATCGTACTGAGGTTCATGGTGACGGTGGAGTTCATGGACTGAAAGATAGCTCCGGCGCCCAAGAGGAAGGAGTCTTTCATTGCCTCCATACGTTTGGCGGTCTCTACGACGGCTTTGCCTGTAGAGTCGTTGCCAAAGATGATGCCCACTTCGTTGTTTTCGAGATAGGCATCATCGATGCCTGCCTGCTCGAACGCTTCGCGGGACGCCATGTACGCATACTCTGTCTCATCCGCCATGGAATGACGCATACGACGGTCGAGGTATGGTTTGAGATCCGGTTTGGGCACTATACCCGTGAGGGCGGAATGAAAACCTATCTCTGTGCGCTCGGGATCAATGCCTATACCGGAACGACCCGCACGCAGCGAGTCCGTCACTTCGGCTTTGTTGCCGCCTAAGCAGGACCAAATACCCATACCTGTGATAACTACTCTGTGGCTCATATTTTGTGTTTTAAGAATTCAACAATACGTGTGATGTCCTCATAGAAAGGTTTGTCCTCGATGCGGCTGTCCGTGAGCGTACGCAGTTCGTCATAGAGGGCTTTGGTGGTGGATGCAATCTTATCTTGGATAGCGAGGATGTCTGTTGCCTGCGCTAAAGCCATCAGATGGATTGCGAAGACCTGATAAGCGTTCTCTATCACCTGTCGGCAGAGCAAAGCGGAGTTGGTTCCCATGGAGACGATGTCTTGGTTATCGTTGTTATTGGGAATCGAGTGAACGTAGTTCGGCATCGAGAGGGTCTGACACTCGGCCGTCGTGCTGGTAGCGGTGAACTGACAAGCCTGCATACCGTAGTTCAGTCCCAAGACACCGCGGTTGAGGAACGGCGGCATGATACCATCGTTGATGCGGTCATGGAAGAGATAGTTGAGTTGCCGCTCTGCGGTCATGACCATTCGGGTGACCGCTATTTTCACTTTATCCTCCTCCAAAGAGATATAATCGCCATGGAAATTACCGCCATGAAAGACGTTTCCGACCTCGTAATCCACAATGGGGTTATCGCTTGCTGCGTTGAACTCCTCTTCCAAGATCCGTTTGGCGTTTTGGAGGGTCTCCCATATAGGTCCGAGGATCTGCGGAATACAACGCAGGGAATAGTACGCCTGTACTTTCTTAGCAAAGACCTGCTCGGTATGTCCGCCGTCATAGAGTGCATGTTCGCGTTTCGGGAGACGATTACTGTCTTTGGCTATGTCACGCATCATAGCAGCGATGACCTGTTGTCCTTCGTGACGACGAGCGGCATTCAGGGGTTCGGACATCAGATCGTCGTACGACTCGGCTATCTCGTTCATCCACACCGAGCAGATGACCGCCAGACGCAAGAGGTTCTCGGCATGAAGCTGGTTAACGGCTCCTATACCCGTCATGACGCTTGTTCCGTTGGTAGCACTCAGTCCTTCGCGTATATGAATACGCATAGGAGTGAGTCCGCACTCACGAAGCACCTCTTGGGTCGGTCTCCAAACGCCTTGGTAATGTACTTTTCCTTCGCCAATGAGGCAGAGGGCTATATGCGCCAACTGGACTAAGTCTCCGCTCGCTCCCACACTACCGTGACGAGGGATGAAGGGATAGATACCCTTGTTGATGAAAGACAGCAACAGATGCACGATCTCCTCGTGTACGCCCGAACGCGCTTGTAGGAACGAGCCTGCGCGCGCGATCATAGCTGCCTTCACATCCAAATCTGAGAGCGGTTCGCCTGCTCCGGTAGCGTGCGAACGAATGATGTTATACTGCAACTCCTCCAAATGTGCATCCTCCACGCGCCACTGAGCCATAGGACCAAAGCCCGTGTTGATGCCGTAGATAATTCGGTCGTTCGCAAACTGACGCAGGAAAGCATGACAGTCCTTGACACGCTGAAGTGTCTGCTCGTCCACGGTCATCGGTTTTCCGTCGACCAGAATATCTCGAATTTCTTCAAATGTTATCATCTCCTATAATTTTCGCAATTTTCACATTTTCGCAATTTTTCATTTTCTTACGACCATGATGGAATGACCGCCCATACCCAAATGGTCATGGATTGTTTCCACTTCCAAGCCTGCCTGACGCACCAAACGAGTCAAGTCGTCGGTGTTATACATCTTACTGTTACCGTTCGCTAAAGCGGTAAAGTACAAGCTGATCTGAGTGAGGGCAAACGCAGCAGGCAGGTATTTCTGACGATCCCAAAGGGTCTCCATGATATAGATACGGTTGTCGGGAGTCATGATTTTCGCTGCCCGGCTAAGGATACTCACGATCTCCTCTTCGCCAAAACAATCGAGGAACTGCGACATCCAGATCACGTCATATTTCGTCTCCGAAGGAAAGGCGCTATTCGGATCCAAGAGGTTCATGCCGACTCCATCAATTCGGTCGGCTCCCTCTTTGCCTTCGGTCGCGGCACGCATCATTGCTATCTGTTGGGGCAGATCGCAGATGGTTACATGGAAATGGGGATTATAAGTCACACATCGTTGCGCAAAACGTCCTGTATTGCCTCCCACGTCCAAAATATGCACGTCTGCGTCTTCGCCTTTGGAACGCAAGGTCTCGGTCTCTATTAATTGGAGCGCCTCATCGAAGGAATGATCCGAGTAATAATGGTCAAAACCAAACCAACTCTTCTGAACCTGCTCCGGAAGACTGCTTAGTCCTTCGTAGATAGTGGGCCACGGACCGAAATGCTCCAAACCGGCAGGACGTCCTTCCTCCAGCGCTTTGTCCAAGACAAACCAGCCCTCGTAGTTCACATCGTGGTTGAAATCGATATCCGCACGAATGAGCGGATCGTTGAGCAAAAACCACCCTGTCTTACCCAGACGATAAACATCCTTCTCGGCATCGATGATCACCGTCCCGATAGTAAGAGACGCTTCGAGCAGGCACTTACACGCGTACGAAGAAAGTCCTGTACGTTCCTCTATCTCCTGCTGGGTCAAGCCGTTTGGAGAGGTATTGAGCATCTCAAAGATACCATATTTGAGCATGAGACGTGCAGTCTGGAAGACTACCGGACCGAACGAAATAATATGCGCCAAATGCTGCGCTTCGCGCGCAGTAAAACGCTCCTCAGTCAACGAGGATGCTATGCCGGAAAACAAGTGCATTTTGTACGTTTATTAAAAAACGGCGCAAAATTACAAAAAATTTTCCATATATGCAAGTAAATCGGCAAATTTATTTAAATCCGAAGACAAAATAGACTGCGCCGATGAGCAGAAGGCACGCTACCAAGTGATTCCAACGTAAAGGCATTTGGAAAGCAACTGCGGAGAAGAGGACAAAGACAAAGAGGGTGATAACCTCCTGAATAACTTTCAGTTGCATCAAAGAGAACGGTCCTCCGTTGCCTTCAAAACCCATACGGTTTGCCGGTACTTGCAGGCAGTACTCGAAAAAAGCGATGCCCCACGAGAGGAGGATCACAAAAATAAGCGGTGTGGCGTTCGTAAAGAAGCCTGTCTGTTGCAGTTTCAGATGTCCGTACCACGCTAAGGTCATAAAGACGTTTGACGCAAGGAGCAATAAGATGGTGTATAAAGCATTCATAAATTCATTTACCATTTGGTCATGTACCATTAGGTCATTTATTTGGTCATTTATTTGGTTATTTAATCATTTGAGGAAGGTATTGTTCTTTGATGTTGGACATAGATGCCCAGATACAATCCATGGCTTCGGGATTGAGGGCCTTGATCTGAGCGAGAAGGTCTTTGACTTTCTCCCGTGCGCTCACATGCTCGAAGGGGCAGTTCTTGGACTGTTTGGCATAGTTCTGCATCGCGGCATAGGAGCGGATGTCTTCTTCGTCGATGAGGCAAAGGGGTCGTATGATACGAAGCGGCATTTTCTCCATCTGCAAAGAAGGCGGCATGGTCGCAAAAGCTCCTTGGTAGATGAGGTTCATGAGGAGTGTCTGGACGACATCGTCCCGATGATGCCCAAAAGCGATCTTGGTACACCCTAATTCCTGCGCAACATTAAAAAGGGTCTTGCGTCTATACCAAGCGCAGAGAAAGCAAGGGTTAGAGGTAGCGCGTTGGGCGGAACCGGCTTCTTTGGGCGGGTTTTCGCCTATTTCGACATCGCGGACGATGAGCGGCACTCCGGATTGCTGGCAGAAGGACTCCAGATACGAGAGGTCGGTTTGGTAGTCCCGCTCTTTGACCCGCACATGAAGTGCCGTGACCTGAAAACGGGGTTTATAGATCTTCGATCTACTACCTAATAGTTCGGTCAAGAGAAGACTGTCTTTGCCACCACTAAGTCCGATGAGAATATGGTCTCCGTCTTCGATGAGTTGGTAGTCCGCGCAGGCTTTGTGAAAGAGCCTCGTCAGGCGGGTACGATGATGCTCCACCAAGGCTTCGATAGACGGGAAGGTCTTCCAGTTCACGAAGGTCTCTGCTGCCTTGCGGTTAGAGGCTATGTCGTCAATGAAAACGACTTGTTCCGTGAGCGCAGGAGAGGTGGAGAGAAGCGTTTGTTGAACGGCTTCAAAAATAGCTTTCTCGGGCTTGGAGAGGTGCATCTTCTGCGAGAGGAAAAGTCCATCAAAATGCTGCTCCAAACTATATGTTTGGTTGATGAAGTTAAAATGCAGGTCGTTGCCGTTGGAGAGCAGGTACACCGGGTGTCCGGCTTCGCGCAAACGGTCTATGAAAGAGAGCCGTTCGAGCGGCAGGTCAGCCAACATACTCATCCACGCCGAGAGGATGTCCTGCTCGGTAGTGCCGGGACGACAATAGTGCATGACCTCCGAGACGAATGTTTCGGGCGTGATCAGACCACGCTCAAAATCCGCCATCAGTTGTTTGGAAGCGACGCTTACAGCTTTGACTCCTTCTCCCTGAGAATCCATGCCCAAGACCGCACGCATGTTCGCCTCACCCATAAGGTGCTCGAAGGCGTGCATGCAACGCTCGACATCCAAATTTATCAATACGCCTCCGAGATCAAAGATATACGTCGTCATGGTTGTTTGATGCCTTGGGCGTTGTATGTCTCACCGTCACGAAGGATGAGGAGTGTGCCGTTACGGAGTATTTTGCGGCAGTTATTTCCGTTCGGGTTAGCGGATGAGAGGTTCTCTATGCCGGTAGCGGTTTGACGGACATATTTATAAATGGGAGTATTACTTTTGCTATCCGAAGTGGTGTAGAAAGTCATGGAATCGGTCCATGCGATGGATTCTCCCTGCTCTTCCTCCTGATATGCAGCCACTTGCTGCGGAAGACGCAAAGCGGTTTGGCTTAGGCTCTCTGAGCCTTGACGCTGCCACAAGAGGAGATAAGGCTTGCTTTTGATGACCATATATTTGCCATCGGGCGTAATGTCTCCACCGGTACAATAATTGAACTTGGAGCCGTTTCCCAAAGCGCAGACTTCCGTGAGGGTCTGTACGGAAGTGCCGTAGTCCGTGCGGAAAGGCAGTTTGTAGAGATGACAAACTCCTTTTTTGACCTTGTCCACGATATAGAACATCTGCTCGATGTTATCGTACATCAGCGTTTCGGCATTGTGGGCTTTGCTGTCCGGGAAACCGAAACGGATATAATTGGCAGTCAGGGTTTGCGTGCCGGAAGTGATAGCAGGCTCTTCGAGATAGTAGATGTAATAGGCATCCTTGTACTCCAGATCATTGTCCCCGATAGCACCCACAAAGAGATAGTTAGTGTTGTTATAAACGCCGGTAGCTATGTCTTCCCAGTCGTCCCGATCCGAACCGGTAGTCGTGAGTTTGACGGTCATAGCGAGAGTGCCATTAGGCTGAACGGCTACAATCTTCCGCTTGTTGCCTGTGTTCTCATCGCCATGCGCCCAGAGATAACCCGGGGTGACGCGTGAAGCGGCAAGACCACTGGTTTCGGGCATGACGCTCTTTTGCATCGTGCCGCTTTCCGAACGGGTAAAATCGTTATTGAAGGTCAGCGTGTTACCATCATCGTAATTGATGGGAGAAGCTGCCCAGATCATGAAGGAAGCCAAAAGGCTTAAAGCTGTACAAAAGATTTTTGCTTTCATGATATATGTGTGCTAAATAAATCGTGCTGCAAAATTACTGCTTTTTTTTGAAATCATCAAATAGTAGTATGATTTTTCTGCAAAATATGGCATTTTTTCTACAAAACGCGCTCTTGTGCGGGGTTTTAGAGCCGACATTCCATGGTCACATGCGGGATATTGGCTTCCTCGAAGATGTCTCCGACCGTGTGGAATCCGAGTCTCTCGTAGAATGAGACAGCCTGTGTCTGAGCATGAAGACGCAGTTTGGTGGCGCCTTGGGATTTGGCATATTCCTTCATCTGCGCCATGAGGTACTTGGCGAAGTTCTTGCCGCGTTCGATGGTCAACATCCGTCCGATGCGCATGACAGAGGGGTTCGCGTCCGGGAAAAGACGGGCATAAGCGATGACGAGTCCACTGCGGCGAAGCGAGAAATGGACAGCAAGGAAGTCGATGTTATCTTCGTCGAGGTAGATGATTTCCTGCTCGCAGACGAAGACCGAGAAACGGGCTTTGAGGATCTCGTAGAGTTCCGAGGCGGAGAGTTCTTGGAAAGTCTTGATCTGCAAGGTGACGCCACGTGGCAGGCTGAGGGGCAAACGGGCTTTGCGGCGCTTCATGGGAGGCGTTTGAGACAGCTGTTTGCTGACGATGTCATAAACGTACTCACGAACCGTTATATAGCGTTTCGGGAAAGGCGGTTCCCACGGGTGAATATTGCGGTTCGTTTCCTTCATGCGCTCTTCCCAGATCGCCACCTGCTCGGGATCGAGCATGATTCGGTTGACGATGGCGTTGGTAGCGCCAAAGAGGGAACGTTGGGCTTTTTGCGACTTGGAGGGTTTACCGGGACCGACTTCCATCTCATAGACCTGTTCCCGTCCGTTGCGAACACGGTGTACTTCTTTGCTCTTTTTGCAGAGCTTTCCGCGGACTTTTCGTCCATCAACGTAATCTATTTTTGCCATAATTTTTGATTAAAAAGTATATATACTACGTATATATAGTAAATGTGCATTTTGTACAAAATTAGCGCTCTATCCTTGGGGTATCCTTTGGGCATGTTTGGGGTAACATTTGGCGCGGTATCGTGTTTGACTCGAGCGGGTCTCGATATTGGCTTGATCAAACACGGTGCAAAGGTACAAAAAATTCTCAATATATGCAAATAATTGCAAAGAAAAATACAATTTTTCGTCATGAGGTAATGTCGTTATGTTGTCATGAGGTAATGTCCGAATCAGATTCGGACGCAAAAGACAAAGAGACGGGAGAGGCGGACGGAACAAAGAGACGGGAGAGGCGAATCTGACGGCAAATATGCCGCCAAAAGGAACAACCGGCATCAAATGCCGGGGAAAGGGACAAAAAGGAAGGAAAAAGAGAGAAAATGAGAGAAAATGACAAAAAAAGAGCGGAATGTTTGCATATGTCAAAAAAAAGCAGTACTTTTGTGCCCAAATTGCGTGAATGCGCGCAAAAAGGCGCGCTACGTGCGCGAAATAACATAGTATTAACCAAAAAAGATTTTTATGATTGACCGAGAGTATCGCAATCCGATCTGAGTCCGGTAGGACAAATCAATTGAAGAAATGGCAAAGAATCCAGAGTACATTATCGAGGTGAACCACGTCTCGAAACAATTCGAGGACGGTAAGTTCGCACTCAACGACGTGAGCCTTCAAGTGAAAAAAGGCGAGTTCGTCACCATTTTAGGCCCTTCGGGCTGCGGAAAAACAACGTTACTGCGCTGTATAGCAGGTTTTCAAGTCGCCAGTTCAGGCGAGATCCTGCTCAAAGGCAAAGATGTCACAAAGACTCCTCCTTACCAGCGTCCGGTAAACACCGTATTTCAGAAATACGCCCTCTTCCCGCATTTGAATGTATTTAACAACGTCGCCTTCGGTTTGAAGCTGAAGAAAGAAGACCCAGCGACCATCAAAAAGAAAGTGCGTCAAGCGCTAAAGATGGCGAACCTAACGGGTTACGAAGAACGCAAGGTAGATACCTTGAGCGGCGGACAACAGCAACGTGTAGCGATTGCTCGTGCGATCGTGAACAAGCCGGAAGTGCTGTTGTTAGATGAACCCTTGAGCGCTCTGGATTTGAAGATGCGCCACGATATGCAGATCGAGTTGAAAGAGCTGCATGAACAATTGGGAATCACCTTTATTTACGTCACCCACGATCAGGAAGAGGCGTTGACGCTGAGCGACCGTGTGGTGGTGATGAGCGAAGGAAAGATCCAACAAATCGGTACTCCGACAGATATTTACAACGAGCCGCAGAACTGCTTTGTAGCCGATTTTATCGGTGAGAGCAACATCTTGAGCGGCACGATGATCAAAGACAAGAAAGTGCAGTTCTGCGGACAGGTGTTCGATTGTATCGACACGGGTTTTGGCGAGAACAATCCGGTGGATGTAGTGATTCGACCGGAGGATATTTATATTTGGGAAGTTAGACCGGCTTCGCCTGACAGAGCACAGACCGCTAACGCTGACAGAACACAGACCGATTCGCCTTCCCAAACAGAGGATGTAGATCCGGAGGATCGTGTGCCGAAAGGGAAGTTCACGAAATGGTATGGTGAAGTGCAGACCTGTATTTTCAAGGGTGTACACTACGAGATGCGTGTGCTGACGCCGGACGGATATGAGTTCCTTATTCAGGACTACCACGAGTACCTGCCGGGCACAAAAGTGGGCATGTTGGTTCGTCCCGAGGATATACAGATCATGAAGAAAGAGCACTATCTGTACAACTATTTCGAGGGCGAAGTGACCAAGAACGGCAAGGTGCGTTTTATTGATGCCGACTGGGAAGTGCTGCCCAAACAGATTGAGGGTCTGGAGCCCGGAGAGAAAGTGCAGGTACGTGTGCCGTTCAGGTCGATCGACTTGCAGGACTACGAGGAAGAAGGCAAGTTGTCGGGTGAAGTACATTTCATCCTGTTCAAAGGCAACCATTACCATCTGACGATCCGTACGGATGAGGGTCACGACCTGTTTGTGAACACGAATGACGTGTGGGACGACGGCGACCGTGTGGGAATTGTGATTCCGAAGACGGAGATTCTGATTTCGAAATTTGAAGATTTGAAAATTTGAAGATTTGAGGATTGACAAATGAGTAAACTGATTCAGATATTTTCTTCGCGGAGAACGTGGGCATGGCCCTATGTGGCGTTTATGGCGATGTTCGTAGTGCTGCCTCTGATCTTGGTCGGAGTATATGCTTTTACGGATATTCACGGTCATTTTACGCTCCATAACTTTGCGAAGTTTTTTACGCACAGCGAGGCGATACAGACTTTTCTGTACTCGCTGATGATTGCGGTTTTCAATACGGTTATCTGCCTGCTGATCGGTTATCCGGCGGCGTATATCATGGCGCAAGAGGATTTCAAGACGCCGAAAGTGATGGCGATGCTGTTTATTCTGCCGATGTGGATCAATTTTCTGCTGCGTACGGTAGCTACGGTGGAGCTGTTTAACATGTGCGGACTGCCGTTGGGCGAAGGCGCGCTGTTGTTCGGTTTGTGCTACGACTACCTGCCGTTTATGATTTACCCGATCTACAACACCTTGCAGAAGATGGACAACTCGCTGGTAGAGGCGGCTCAGGACTTAGGTGCGAGCAAATGGCAGAGTTTCTGGAAAGTGATCGTTCCGCTGTCGATGCCGGGCGTGTATAGCGGTATTGTGATGGTGTTCATGCCGACCGTTTCGACGTTCGCGATTGCGGAACTGCTGACGCATAACAACATTAAGTTGTTCGGTTCTCTGATACAGGACTACATCACCACTACCGATCTGCTGAACTACGGAGCGGTGTTGAGTCTGGTACTATTGATAATTATCGGTTTGACATCGTTCTTCGGGGACAATGGTAGCGAAGGAGAAGAGAAAGGAGGGGGGCTGGTATGAGACAATTTACAATGTACAATTTACAATGTACAATTGCAGCGCTATTTCTTCTCTTCAGCCTCAGCGTGTTCGGGCAATCGAATCTGACATATGAGCTGAAAGTCGGAACGACGGGTGAGAACACGGTATTGACAGAGTTCCCTGAGAGCTATCAAGGGGAGAAAGTCAATATAAAGGTACAATGTACGATGTACGATGTACAAAGTACAAAGGACTCCTTTGACTTCGTCTTCACGAACGGAGAGGCAGTAACGGGTTTTGCGGAAGTGTACCAATACGATGATCCGAACGGCGTGCATTGGACAGTTTGGCAGAACAACAAAGAGATCAAGAACCGCGCTCAACGAACCTTGGTTCAGAACGCGTATAAGACCTTTGAGAACTATCTGCACGAGACGGTGGATGTGCGTCACAACCGAGGTTGGATTTGGTGGCTTTTCGCAGGACTGCTGCTGGTCGGAACAGCTATCTACGGCTGTTACCTGTATATCGAGCGGCGCAAAGAGAAGAACTTGAGCGCTGTGGAGCAGGAGATCTTACGGCGCAAAAGGCTTGGTATGAGAAGACACTATACCTCGCAGCTGTACTTATGGTTGCTGCTGTTGGTGTTGTATGCTCCGATTGCGCTGATCGCCGTGTTCTCGTTCACGAAGAGCAAGGTGTTGGGCAATTGGACAGGGTTCTCGATGGAGCTGTATGCGAACCTGTTTACCGGCAAAGCCGATGCGGGTCTGAACAGCGCAATGTGGTACACCTTGGTGATTGCGTTAGTAGCGGCAGTGTGCTCGACGATATTAGGCACCTTGGCTGCTATCGGCATCTATAACATGCGTGCGAAAAGCCGCAAGGCGGTTAGTTTCCTGAACTCCGTGCCGATGATCAACCCCGATATCATCACGGGTATCTCGCTATTCCTGCTGTTCGTAGCATTGGGAATGAGTCAGGGTTTGGCCACCGTGTGCATCGCTCATGTGGTGTTCTGCACGCCGTACGTGGTATTAAGCGTGCTGCCGAGGTTGAGCAGAATGAACCCGAACACCTATGAGGCGGCTTTGGACTTAGGCGCTACGCCGGGTCAAGCGCTGCGCATGGTGATGTTGCCTGAGTTATGGCCGGGCATGTTGAGCGGATTCATCTTGGCGCTGACGCTGAGTGTGGACGATTTCGGAGTGACGTTCTTTACCAAAGGAAGCGGCGGATTAGAGACGCTGAGTACGTTCATCTATTCCGACGCACGTAAGGGCGGTTTGACACCGGAGTTAAGACCGTTGTTCACCATCATCCTGTTGGTGATGTTAGCGGTGCTTGTTTATATCAATTTCCGAGACCGGAAAAAGGAAGATTAATTAATTACCCAAACAAATATATTTATTACATCAATGAAAAAAATCTTTGTTTCTGTATTGGCTGTGTTAGCCATCGTACTGAGTTCCTGCGGCGGTTCAGACCGTACACATCAACTCAAAGTGTTGAACTGGGCGGATTACATTGACGAGGACGTCAAGGCTAATTTCGAACAGTGGTATTTCGACCAGACGGGCGAGAAAGTGGAACTCGTTTACGAGACTTTCGACATCAACGAGACCGCTCTGACGAAGATCGAAGTGGGACACGAGGATTACGACGTGTTCTGTCCATCAGAGTACATCATCGAGCGAATGCTGAAGAAAAACCTGCTCATTCCTATTCAAAAAGAGCTGATTGCGGACAGTATTCGCTATTTCGACAACATCTCTCCGTTCGTGCGCGACAAGTTCCAACAGATGGCTCCGAGCGATGATGTGAATGTAAGCGACTACACCGTTGGTTACATGTGGGGAACCACCGGTTTCATCTATAACCCGCAGTTTGTGAACCGCGAGGATCTGCAGAGCTGGGCTGCTGTGCTCAATCCGAAATTCGAGAACCGTATTCTGATGAAAGATGCGTTCCGCGATGTGTATTCGGTATTGGTATTGTACGCTTTTGCAGATCAGATCGAGAAAGGCGAAGTGGATCGCAACGAGCTCATTCGTAACATCACTCCGGAGCGTGTGGCTGCTGTGAAGGACATCCTGCTGCGCGCTAAGAAACAGGTCTGCGGATGGGAAGTGGACTTCGGTAAAGAGGAGATGACCAAAGGCAAAGCATGGTTGAACCTGAGCTGGTCCGGCGATGCACAGTTCGCTATCGAAGAGGCAGCAGAGATGGGCGTGATGCTTGATTACATCGTTCCGCAAGAGGGATCGAACGTTTGGTTCGACGGATGGGTTATCCCGAAATATGCGAAGAACGTGAAAGCCGCTACTTATTTCATCGACTACATGTGCCGTGCGGACAATGCATTGGCAAACATGACCGAGATCGGTTACGTGAGCTGTGCCGGTGGCGAGTTAGCTGCTGCAGAGGTTTTGGCTGACCAGAACGACGAGGAAGAATGGCCTGAGACCGTAGATGCTTCCTATTTCTTCGGCGAGGAGCCGATCGAGGTGGACGGCGAGATGTTAGATCCTCACGCGCTGCATCTCAACCCTGTTTACTACGCCGACAAGAGCATCATCGACCGTTGCGCACTCATGCACGATGCAGGCGACGCACAAGAGATGCTGTTGGAGATGTGGAATGAGATCAAATTAGCACGCTAATTAAATTAAGAATTAAAAATTAAGAATTCGTTATGACGTTATTGCGTTATTACGTTATTGTAATTGGTCTTTGCCTATGCGCCGTGGGCTCTTTCGCTCAAACGAGCGAGATGGAGCAGCGTTATCAGGCTCTGTCGGCTCGTTTTGACGGACGCGACAAGTTGCTGCAACGCGACCTGAAGGCATACTTGCAAGCTTACCCATACACGACTTTTGCCGATGAGGTGAAGTTCATGCAGGGCGTGCTACAAGTGGAGAGAGGCCATTACAAACAAAGTCTCAAGATCCTTGAGCAGGTGGAGGCGAAAGCACTAAGCCGTCCTCACCAGACCGATTATTCGTTCTACCGTGGGTACGCATATCTGATGATGCAAGAGTACCAGCGTGCATCGGTGTATTTCGGTCAGTTGGGCAAAGGCGACAGCCGTTACAGTTCGCGCGGTAACTATTACTACGCGTATTGTATGTACAAGATGGGCAACTACGACAAGGCGCTACCGGCTCTGTTGCAGTTGGAGAACGACCATGCGTACCACAAGACCGTTCCGTATTACATTACGCAGATTTACTATGCGCAGGGTAACTACGAAGAGGCGGGCACGCGAGCTGAAGACCTTCTTCGCGAAGACCCCGAGAGCCCCAATAACGGCGAGTTGCACCGCATCATAGGCGAGATGCACTACGCGAAGAAAGAGTACAGCGCTGCCGTGGAGCATCTTCGCGCCTACCAAAAGAACGCCAAGGAGCAGAAAGAGGAGTTGCTGCGCAGCGATATGTACATGCTCGGTTGCGCGGAGTATGAGTTGGGTGAGTTTGACGCTGCTGTCAAATCGCTCAAACAGGTCAAGCAGGAGAAAGACGTGTTGTCCGAATCGGCTTGTCTGACGATGGGTAACGCCTATGTGAAACTGCATATGCCCGAGCAAGCGAAGTTGTCTTATCAAGCCGCAGCAGGCTATCAGCTGACACCGGAAGTGACCGAAGAGGCAAGTTATAACTACACCCTCTGTACGTACCAGAGTTCCAGTGCTTTGGGTGAGTCCGTGCGCGCGTTCAATGATTTCCTGCATCGTTTCCCGGACTCGAAATACGAGAACCGCGTCTATCAGCTGCTGAGCGATGCGTTGATGCAGAGTAAGAACTACGCTGCCGCTATCGCTACGCTGGATTCCATCGAGCACCCGACGCCGAAGATGGCTCAGACGAAGCAGTATTTGCGTTACCAATTGGGCGCAGACCATTTCCTGCAAGGTAAGATGCAGCAGGCAGTAGAATGGACCAGCGAAGTGATCAAGCACAAGAGCGAGTCGGATCAATACACCACCGAGGCGTATTATCTGCGTTCGGAAGCCAATTACCGATTGCGTAACTACGCCGACTGCGAGAACGACCTGAAGGCTTTCTTTGCCCGTCCGGACGTGCGCAACTCGGGTAACTACGCGATGGCGTATTACCTCGCCGGTTACTGCGCTTTCTCGCAAGGTCATTACGACAAAGCCCGTGAGGCGTTCTCGCTGTATATTGACGAGGCGCAAGCAACTGAACCGACTTATGCCGACGCGCTGAACCGAATAGGCGACTGTTTCTTCAACGACCGTCAGTTCCAGCAGGCGATCACGTATTACGGACAGGTGAGTCAGTTGCAGAGCGCCGGAACCGATTATGCGTTGTTCCAACGTGGTTACGCACTGGGTTTGCAGCATAAGTATGCTGATAAGATACAGGTGCTGAGCGAGTTACTCAAGCGTTACCCGCGGTCCGATTATGCGGATGACGGTGTCTATGAGATTGCTCGTGCTCAGTTGCAGATGGACGATGAGCGCAGCGCTATCGCGACATATGACCGTCTGTTGGCTACATACCCGCATTCGGCGTTGGCTCGCAAAGCAAGTCTGGAACGCGCGATGTTGTTCCGAAACCTGCATGAGAACGAGCAAGCGATCGCTGCTTACCGCAAGACGATAGAGAAATACCCGGCTACCGAAGAGGCGTACACCGCCCTTGATGCGTTGCAGGCACTCTATGTGGAGAACGGCAAGGTGGACGAGTATGTAGCGTACACCAAGGAGCTTGCGAAGATGAATATGAACGTCACTACGCAGGAGGATTCGCTGCTCTACGCGGCGGCTGAGATGCAGTATATGCAAGCCGATTATCAGAAAGCGTCCGTCAGCCTGAACAACTACATCACGATGTATTGCGCAGGAGGCCGTTATTGTACGACAGCGCGGTATTACCTCGCCGATTCGTATTACCGTCTGGGTAAGAGCAGCGAGGCGCTGTCGCAATACATGGTACTTGCTGAGACGGCGGCTAACCCGTATCAGGAGGAAGCGACCACACGCGTGGCGGAGATCTGTTTTGACAAAGGCGATTATGCTTGCGCATTGGAGGCATTCTACAGGATGCACAGCCTTGCCTCTAACCGCGAGAACACCACGGTAGCGCGTCTGGGTATCCTGCGTTGCACGCAGCGTTTGGGTCGCCATCAGGCTACTATCGACATCGCAGAGCAGATCTTAACCGACCTGCCTGTGGACGACGAGACCCGCAACGAGGCGCTTTTCTGCCGTGCAAAAGCCTATATAGGCATGGGCAACTGGCTCAAGGCGCAGCCTGATTTGGCTTCCCTTGCTACCGATGTACGCACCGCGCAAGGCGCTGAGTCCAAATACCTCTTGGCGCAGAGCTACTACGAGATGCAGCTGCTCAACGAAGCCGAAGACGAGGTGATGAACTTCACCCAGATGAACACGCAGCAGCAGTACTGGCTTGCTCGTGCGCTGATTCTGCTGAGCGACATCAACCGTGAGCGCGGAGAGTTCTTCCAAGCGCGTCAATACCTGCTCGTCTTGCAGCAGAACTACACCACCACCGGCGATGACATCCCTGCGCTCATCACCGCACGCATCGCTACGTTGGATCAATTAGAGAAACCCGTGATAACCGAAGAAAAAGAAGAGGAGGACTCATTATGAAAAAGTTCGTTATTACGTCATTACGTTTTTACGTTATTACGATGGTGCTGATCATCGGCACTACGGCTTTTGCACAATCCGACTCGGCGCTGAACCGCAGCGTGACCGTAGAGCGTGATTTTCAGCCGGTTATTCAGGCAGCAGGCAAGATCTCTACCCGTCCGGCTGTGGTGGAGACTACAATCGAACCTGCGCCGGTGGAGTACTCGACCTATACGGCGGATGTGACTCCCGAAGCGGCTATTCAGCCGATGCTGTCTCAGCCCACGCGTTTCGAACCCGGCAAACGCTATAACGGTTATGTGCGCGGCGGTTTGGGTCATCCGAACACCTTGTTTGACTTCGGCTATCATCTGGACGACGGCAAGAACTCTATTTTGGATGTCTATGCCCACCATAAGGCAGAATGGGGTCTCGCCACCTTGAGCAAGACCCTTTTGGGACTCAATTTCAAGCACACCTATAGCACGTGCGACCTGTATTTCGGTGTCAACGGCAGTAATATTTTCTACCATAAATACGGTCATTTCTACGATTACAGCCAAGACCACGGTCTTTGGGCAAAGAACAGCACGGCTTATCCGAAACCGCATTCATTCGGCAAGATGGACAAAACGGCGCTGTGGACGACGGAAGTGTTCTTGGGCGTGAAATCAAACCCCAAGCAGGACGTGCAGTACATGGTTCAGACCGGATATAAACTGTTCTCCAAACCCGGTGCCGTGAGCGAGCATCAGATCCGCACACACGGTTCGTTCAATTGGCATAGAGAAGAGCATCATGTGGGCGCTGTCGTTTATGTGCAGAACAACTTCCTGCAACTCGGTTCGCTGGGTGATGTCATCCCCGACTCCATGTACCGCAGCAGGCATAATTTCCGCATTGAGCCGTATTATGCATATGAAGGAAAACGCGTGCGCGTACACGTGGGCGTGAACTTCGACGTCAATATCGGTCACGGCAAGAACAGCCTCTCCGGCACAGAGAATGTCTCGTTTGCTCCCTCGCCGCACATCTTCTTGGAGGCGCAGGTTGCCAAACAGTGGCTCACCATCTATGCCGACATCGAAGGTCGTCATGGTTTGGGTTCGCTGCAGGAATACATGGAGGAGAACCGCTACCGTCTGATCCATGCCGGTATCGTAGAGCCTCACTCGGCGTCTTATACGCCGGTGGATGCAGAGCTCGGATTTCATATCCGTCCTCATCGCGACCTGCTCATCGAGCTGCACGGAGGCTATGCGTACATGACGCACGAGGATGTCTGGGTAGCGACAGCAGACAGCGCGAACTATGCGCTGCTTAACCTGCCTGTGAAACCGGGTGATTTCCTCTATCTGCATACCGATTATCAGCGCGGTAAGATCGGTGGTCAACTCAATTACCACTACCGCGACATCGTACGCGTTCATTTCCACGGAGACGCTTATTTCTGGAAAGGCGACACAACCGTTTATGACCGTGCCAAATGGGAGATGGGGCTTCGTATAGACGGTCGGATTGACAAACACTGGTCGCTCTATTCGGACAACCATTTCGAGGGTAGCCGCAAAGCGTTAGCTACCGACGGCGAACATACTCTCGCTCCGAGAGTGAACCTCAACCTCGGTCTGCAATACGATATGTGGGTCGGAAAAGTGAAAGACGAAAAGCTAAAGGTGAAAGGCAACGGAGAACAGATCCTCCGTCCGGAGCCGAAGCCGAACCTGACGCTCTTCTTCCAACTCAATAACTGGTTGCACCGCAAGAACGAGATCTACTACGGTTACCGCGAGCAGGGCATCAACTTCCTGATGGGCGCTACCTTCCGGTTCTAAACAGCCTCTCTATACAATAAATGACCCGCCGTACAGCAGGTCATTTGTTGTAGTAAACCGTTCGCATCTCGTTCGCATCACGGACGTGCGCGTTGGGTCCGTTTCCGGTAGTTGAATCCTATATATCCGGCTGCCATCAGCAACAATATCCAGAATCCTTCTCCCACAGGCTGCTCCACCAACTGATGCTCTCCGGGCAACTCTCCTCCTCCGGGATTCGGTGGAGGCGGCGGACCGGGAGCGAACCTCGGAGCCGCAGCCATACGCGCCATCTGCGGTGCCTGTTGTGCCTCGGGCTGCGCTACCTGACGGGCGGAAGCCATCGAGGTAAAAGTTGTCATCGGCATCACTACCCCACTGCTTGCCCCATACTGAATACCGCGTTGGGAAGAACTGCGGGAAGAGCTACCGGTGGTAGTATACACACCGTTAGTGCCGCTACCCACGTGCTGCACCTTCGCACGGCTCGTCTCATACATCCCGCGCATAGGCACGGACGGCATTGAGAGCCCGAACGAACGATGCGTACGCGTATAACTATTCATATGTGCCGGCAGATAAGGCTTCAACTGACGGCTCGCACGCACACTCTCTATCGGTCTGGTGGTAGTGGTCGGAGCTGAAGTCACGATACCCGGGTTGATATACACATAGGGTTTGTTATTCACGATATAGACCAAGCCCATCAGCGCGATGCCGCAGATGAACACGACGAGGGCAAGAACCATCCTCTTCCTAAACCATTTAGTCGTTTTCATTGCGCACCCTCCTTTCTCATCTCAACTCGTTTGCCAAGCGCATCATAGATAGCGCCTCGATGGAGAATCAGCAACTTACCTTCGTGGATGAACTTCTCTACTCCGTTCACCGCCTCTTCGTTCACCTCCTCCAAATCGGTCGGCGTTCGAGGCGGATTCTTGGTAATCAGGAACCGGTTCATCGGTGTCTTATTCGCCGCTACGAAAGTATAGGTGTTGCCCGTTTGTATCTCCGTGGCGATACCTGTCTCTATATCGTATAGATAGATCAGGTCGCCCTCGTAGTCAAAATGGAAAGTATAAGTAAGGTCTTTGCCTGCTCGGAAACTGAGGTAGCGTTCCTCCGCAGTCGGGATAGCGGCAACTGTCATCTCGCCTGCCTCTTTGAGCACCGCTAACTGCGGTACATTCGCATCGCCTTCCAGCTTACGACCGTCCCATCCGTCTTCGAACTCTTCCGAGAAATCGCCACGTGCCAAGAGGTGTACACAATCGCCTCCTAAGGTCTCGCCCGTCACGCTCAACCGCATCACATCCGGCGCACCGTAACGGCTCGGGGCACGCATCGGCTGTGTAGAAGTCTTGAAGTACGTAGCGTCATACACTACACGGTTGTACACTAATTTGAGCGTTGCCTCTTTAGCCGGATCGGTCTTGATGAAGAATCCCTGCATAGCCGGAATGACCGAGTCAGCGCCCGTCAAGTACGGCGAGGAGTGGATCGGAACAACAGCATACTGACCGGGCGTAGTAACCGCATATCCGCTATGCGCATCCACCGGATCGGGGTTTGCAGTCGCGTTAGCGTACGTACCCGAATGATAGATATAGATCGCTTTCTCCGCGTTGGTGAAATCCTCATCCTGCATCTCCTGAATCTTAATCGGTGCAGTCCAACTGTTGGCTGCGAAAGCATAACCATCAGCATCGTGGTTGTCCAGCGTCAGGGTCTTGGTAACAGGAGCATTCAGTTTACCTTGGAAGGTATAGGTCTTCGTGCTTGCCTGCGTGATACAATATCCCTCAAACGGTACGAGCACATCCTCATTCGCTACCCACTCCCAGAGGCCTCCAATATTATCGTGCGATGCACTACTCCAACGGCACATCCAAGCGGCATGATACATGCTGATAGCCGTTTGTCCTGCTTGGAAAGGAATACCCATATACTGCCAAACCGGATTTGCCGTCAGGGCGTCTGCACCACGACTGTAGTACTGCACGGTAGCACGCACATCGGACTCCTTGTTACCATATACAAAAGCACCGTTATGCGTCGCGTCCGCTTGGATCTCCAGCTCATCCGCCTTGATGGTAATAGGCGATGCGTACCGTGTATCCTTCACCGTCGCTACCATACCTGCTACCGTCAGTCCGCCGTACGGCTTAACGATCAACTTACCGTCCATCGGTTTGTTGAACTCATCGCGTCCCTTGTTGACCTTGACGCTACCGGCATGAGCATCGTCCACGTTCACATGGCATTCGGCAATGATACGCGTCGGGTGATAGGGAGTCGGGATGATATTGTAACCCGGTGCCCAGTTGGCAGGATTATCCCACTTATGGTCACCGCTCTTATTATCGAATACCAGCGAGCAGTCTGCTACCTTAGTCTCATCGGTCATCAGCAGGTAGTCAATCATCTGGCGCATAACGATCTGTCCCGCAGGAGAGAGGTTCGGCATCTCGTAGAAATTGATACCATATAGCAACAGACGTGCCGGGAAGGTCACTTGGCGCTCACAGCATACAATCAGATCACGGTCATTATTCTCATCCCGAATAGTAGCCAAGAAGATGAAATCCGGTGCCTCATTGATCGTGAAGCCTTGCAGACCCTTGGCTTTATCAGCGGTGCTGAGCGAACTCAATACATGAACCGTGGTATCCGTCGGATTTACCACCTGCGTATCACTGTCATCACTCGGGTTATATTTCGCATCCTTGAAGATCGCGTGTCCTGCGCAGAGCACCTTCATATCCTGTACTTTCGGACTCGGATCCTTGGGGTTCGAACCGATATGCCAGTTCGACTGATTCGCCACATAGGCCTCGAAACTGAGGATCGGCTTCTTGTCAATCATCGTACCCAAAGCATTCGTATATCCCTTACCGGTATTCAGGAAGTCGGTCACTACCAATAGGTCGTATTGATCATAATATGTGGCTATCTCGGCCTCTTTTTTCGTTGCATAGCCGTTTACGCACGTCACATCGTAATACGACTTCAAATACGCCAACAGATCCTTGCAGGATATACTATCGGATTCCGTATAGGCTTTGAAATTGCCACCTGCAGCGATGCTGCTTTTCTCTGTTCCGGTAATGATAAAAGCGATCTTCGGTCTCTGACCCGCAGGATAGATACGAATATTAGTCGTGATCGTGTACTCACGGGCGGGATCACAAGAGTTTTGCATTGTGAAAGTCACCGGCACATTCAGCACCTCAGAATTACCCATTTCCGGAGTGCCAATCATATGGATGTACTCATCGAAATAACTAAACGTACATCCGTTAATCGGATTCGCCGGATAAACAGATTTCAGCGAATAGTCGATACCCGACACATCATAATTGCAGGTCAGTTTCACTACACTCACATCCACTTTCTGTTGATTCCAAATGGTCACGCCCGGCGAGACGTTCGTCAAGGTCGGAACAAGGTCACAAGGCTCTAACCATTTCGCATACAGCGTTGCAGTAGCATCGGTCTGGTCCCAATTCTTCATACTATAACCCAAACCGGAGTAGTACTGCGTTCCCGCTCCGTTGGGTTCGCTATAATAGCCGTCAAAGACATAACCGCCTGCTCGTTTCGGTAGCACCGCAATCTCCGGCATCGGTTTATTGTACGTCGCTACTACCGAAGGCGTGTAGCTGTTATAGGCGCCTGTAGCATCCAGTGTGATAGTGGTCTTGATGATCTGCTCCCATTGGGCATAGAGCGTAGTATCGGCCTCCGTCGTATAATCGGCACCGTCTGAGATCAACACTCCCGTTCCACCTGCATCTTCCGTCCAGCCAAGGAAGTTATGATCTTCCCACGCAAACGTATTATCATTCAGCGCAAAGGTCGAACCTCTCGGCACTACTTGGTTCTCCATCGTTCCCGTAGCCTCAGCAGCGTTCTTATTGAAGGTCACGGTCACTAACGGCACCTCTACGATAACCACTACGCGGGTCTCCTTGCCGTTACTCTTAATCGAGAACTCACCTTTATAATTACCGCCGGCATAGGAGAATTTATGCCATTTATCCTTTCCCGAGGCGGCAATCGGCTGGTTCGTAGTCACTCCGTTGACCTTCAGATCGATTGAGTAAGCGTTATCGGTGTTCGGGAATACATAGAATACAATCTTATTGGCAATCATTCCGCGAAGGTCAAATGTCAATGTTTTACCACTTCCCACTTTCAGTGCCTTGATAGCTCGGTTGCTCCCTTGAGATGTACCCCACTGGCTCTCCGTATCTAATTGAGTAATGTCTTTGGTGTTAAAATAGATGCTGCCGGTACTGGTGGATGAACAGGAGATGTCGGTTGTCTCTTTCAGGTTATTCTCCGCTACCGTAGCACCTTTCTGGAACAACCATGCTTTCACACTACCGTTAGAACCTTGCGTCCACATACCATTCTTAACATAGCACGAACCTAAGATATAGGTCACTTTCGGCACCTCGTCTGTCCATTTTGCCCAGTACTCTTTGTTACCCCAATCGGTCGTGGAGATAGCCGTTACCGGTGAACCGGTACAACCAGGATCGTCATACCAGCCAGCAAACTCCTTGTTATCCTTAGTCACATCGGTCGGCAGCGTAGCGCCTGTGCCGTGCGTATAACTCGTCACATCGCCGGAGTGGATCGTTCCTCCATTCGTGTGTAGCGTCACCGTGTATGTCGCATGATCAAAGGTCGCCGTGATGGTCGCATTGGCATCCAGAATATGCGTACTACCGCTCGTGAAATCCACTCCGTTCACCTGCAGCGAGGTGCATTGATAGCCATTATCCGGCACTGCAGTGATGGTCAGAATACAAGTATGCGCCAAGGCGTTCAAGCTCCGTGCGTCGTAGCCCTCAGAGATCTTTGCACTGCCATCGTGGTGAGTGTAGGTCACGCGGATCTGACCGTTCGTTGTAGCGCCGATGGATGCATTGTGTACAACCATGCCGTTCGAATACGTATAGCCGTAGAACTGGCAGTTACTATTCATTCCGTCCTGACCGTATCCGCCGGATGTACTCAGATAGATCGTACGGTCACTCGTGATTGCATCTCCATGGAAATTAGAGGACTCGGTAATAGCATAACCGTCATCGCTCCAGGTTCGGTAGATAGCCGATCTACAATTCGCATCACCTTTGTTATTGGCAATATGCCATACCCAGAAATCATTGCTCCAATCGGGTGTCATGGTGAAGAGATAGCGCGCCGTACCGGGCACTAAGGTCATCTGTTGCGCTGCCGTCCAGTTTTTGTCATCACCTTTGTCATACTTACCTTTACCGATTCGGTAATAGATGCTGTTATTGTTCCATCCTCTCCCTTGCATAGCAAGGGTATTCTCTATATACACCTTCAATCCCGGTGTCTGAACCATCGGCGGATATACCACGCTCATCTTCAGAGGATGATACACCGAATTGCTGAAGGTCAGATTGAAATGATACGTACCCTCTTTGGTAGTGTGAATTCTGCACCATTTATCGTTCTCGCTATCCATCGTCCAATTGGTACAGTCATCACTTGTCATGGTGCCTGAATTACCATGCTTACTTATTCCGTCATCCACTACATACTCATAATCCCATGCCACACCAAGATAAATTGCACACGTAGCTAACTCAGTGCTTGTGTTAGTACGGGTGAGGGGCAGGTCTTGCCTATCGCTTCCGGATCCTGGGGTTTGAATAATCACTTTCGGTACCTTCACACCATACGCACCACTCCACGCTTTATTTCCATCACCTGTGACGTTCCATGCCTTGCAATAATAATTACCGGCATCGGTATAATCGCAATGCTCTATAGTTAGCGTAGATGACGTTTGTCCGGATAGTACTATATTATCCCCTTTATACCACTGGAAATATTTAGCTCCGGCACAAGTAGCCGTCAGCGTAATGGTCTCTCCTTTGAATCTTAGCCACGTACCAGACAAACAAATACCAAGCGGTTTCTGCTGCCAAAACGCATCTCCGCTCGTGTCCCACCATTCATCAGGAACCGCGTAATAGAAAGCTTTTCCTGTCGGAACGGTCAGATCCCCTGTTTGGTTATATTTATTATCCCACTTATTATCGGCATCGGCACCGTTCATTCGGCAGAAGATGCACTTATCATATCCCTCGGGAATGCTGGCTTTATAAACTGGAGAACAGTTCTCCTCCATCGTCATAGAGATCCAACCATCGTCTCCCGAATTAGAACTCTTGAAATAATACACCGCAAAACGCGGATCAACACTACTACCATCTTTCTGCAACCAATTCGCATTCGGCTTCAAATAAACAGTTGTTTTGGAAGGAGCCGGAGTATAGGTAATTACAAATCGCACACCGGCATCATAACTGCTGGATGTATTGTTGGTTATCGTATATGTCTGACCTTCGCCATGTTTGAGTTTGGCTACATTGGTGGCATTGAATGCTTTACTGGTAAGAGACGATGTTTTGCGGTTGTTCCATGAGCCGGAAGAAGTTTGAGCACTGGTCGTTCCATCCGATATCGTAAAATTGACCGTTTGATTGCTATTATTATCCGCTACGCCTTCTACAGTCACAGCTGTGATCGTAGCCCCCGTAACATTGGTAACAGTGATAGATGCACCCTTATCCATTTTGATAAGATTGTAGCTCGTCCATCTACTATCATAGTCATACTGCGTACCGTTTCCCGATACACTGAATAACTCGTCGCTGGACGATGTATTGCAATTAATCGTGAACGTTTCACCCCACGCAGTCCCGGCGCAGAGCATAAACATAACGATTGCTAATACTGAAAAAAATCGATTTGAACGATGTATAAAATCTTTCATGGTAGTGTTGTGTTTTCAAAAGTCGCGCAAAGTTAATCATTTTTCTTGACTTATGCAAATAAAAAATAAAAAGTGCGCCATTTTTTACGCACTTTTCACTTTTTCCGACAATTTTTCCCCATTTTTCACCCACTAATCCACTAATCCACTCACCCACTAATCCTCTAATCCTCTAATCCACTCATCCGTTCATACTCCACCGCCGCCATGAGGAACGAACCAAGCACTTTGCCTTCCGCATTGTCCTGTATCGGTACATCCTTGCCGATCAGGTAATATGCCGCACTGCCGTTTCGGTCGTGACTCAGCCCCGCCGACTGACAGCTGCCAAGAATCCGATAGTTGCCTTCTTCGCCGCGTACGAACGTCCGAACGATCCCCTCAAATCCGCGCTTTCCGGCTTCCGCATGATCAATCAACCCCAAACGTGAGCCCTTGAGCAACGCAGCGGTGATGAGGCACGAAGCGGAGGACTCCAAGTAATTGCATTGCGTACCGCCTTCGCTCACGTTCGTATATTTCGGTGAACCGGTATCGTCAATACCCTGCGTAGCGCATTTCGTACTGTCGTACGCCAATAACTGATACCAACATCCGGTCTTTTTATCCTGCCGAGCTACTAATCCGTCTGCCATCTTCGTCAGGTACTCACGCAGTGCATCGAAGTTCTGCGCCGAAGGCAATTCCTTTGTACATCGTACATCGTCCCTTTGTACATTAATCAAATAGGCTTCCAACACGTCCACTAACGCCAACATATACCATCCTGCCGCACGTCCCCAGTACTCCTCGGAATGATAAATGGCACTTGGTTTTTCGTCCATGGTACATTGTACATTGTCCCTTTGTACCTTATACGCGTGTCCGCTCTCGTATATCGCGCGCGCGTTCTTATTAGTAGTTATATCCGTGAAAATCACGTGGTAAGGCAGCTGTTTCTCCTCGTCCCAGAGGTAAGGCCACGAAGCGTGGAACTGGTCATACACATCGTTCCAGCCCAGACTCGTTCCTTCGCAAGCGCCAACCGCCAACAACTGTGCCAACAACGCCGGACCCATATATGCCCCGTCGCACCACATCTGTCCCCAGTAGCTCTTGGTCGGATCGGGTGTTGCCTTGTGCATCCATCCGCCAGCTGCACCGCCTTCGGCTATCGTGTACTTCGCCGCATGATCCGCCAAACCGCGTGCTCCGCGACGTAACTGCTCCATGAAATAGGCAGCATTCTCCTCGTTCTCAAACCGCCCGCCGGGTTTGGCTCCTTCGTACAAACCGAGGAACACCTTCGTGCAGTTTAGGTCATCGAGGATGCCTCCCTCGTCGGTAGCCTGTTGCTGCAAACCCCACTCGCATAGTCCTTCGTACCAAGCGTCCGCCCAAGCGGAGTCCTGATAGTACTCCCAAACGTCGAGTATTCCTTTCGCCACCACGCCGGGCACGTAGTCCCAACTCGCCGCTACGTCCGGTTTCACGATGCCGTTGGTGCTGTTGGCATTGGGAAAACCCACCTGTGCATCTTTGTTGTACCACGCACTCATTCGCGCGTTGATCATCGCGCGAGAATCTACCGCGACCACCTCGCGACCATTACGGACGTCTTTGTTGGGTGTCTTCCCCATCCATTTGCATCCGCTCAGCAGCCCCGCTGCCAGCAATGCGATTCCGATGTATATCCTTGTTTTCATATATTCATTTTTCCGTGCATTTTTGTCCCATCATTGCGACAATCCCCCTTCTCCGTTTCCAGAAGAGGTACGCGCAAGCGAGCATCAGGAACAAGGGGACTAATGCTTTGCAACAAGCCACTCACCAAAGAATGGATCCTCCAGTTCAAAACGATCTGTATAGATAACGTGCCCGGCGTGCTGAAGTCGTTTAAGCGCACTATATATGGTGCTGGTTCGGTATTCACCTGTCTGCAACTCAGCGTGAGCAGCCAATCGTTGCAGAACCCACATATCTGTGCGATTAAAATTCATCCATATACGTTCGTAACTTAAATCATAGGCATCTATAATCTCGCGAATAGCTGTCTGCTTCACATCCTCTTTCTTTTTCTCCCACATGCCCACTTGCCACATATAGAACGCTAATTCTTGCGTATAGTACGGGTGGCATTGGGTATAATCCAATACTTGTTGCGTCAGATCAGCTGCTTGTGCATGGAAAACCGGTTCAAAACGCGTTCGCAGATACTCCTCGAACTCTTCTCTGGGAAGTTTCTTCAATCGCATCAGACCTCCGAAATGGTAGAACGGAGACTGCACATTCTCAAATATATCCGTCATCATACTCTCCTGGCTACCAAGCAAGATATAATTGATGTGTTTTTGTTCTTGCATGATAGCACGAAGTGTCTTCTCCAAGACCGGAGAAATAGCGCGGATCTCTTGGAATTCGTCCAAAATAACTACAAGTCGGTCGCTCTCCGTATGAGCATTCTCCATAAGAGCAAACACATCTTCCAAGAGCACACGCTGGTCTTGTGTCGGCTGGAACCCCACTTCAATAGCGCCGGTTACTTGATTGGTGGTAATGGTCGGGATGACACGGAAACGCATTACTTGGTCTTTTATCTTCGTCCAAGTATGGGTATTATATATCTCACGCAGTAATTTCGCTGCAAAATCAGCGATTGAAGTCACCTTCTGCAAATTCAACTGAATATAGGGTCTATCCACTTTTTTAACAGCCTTCAATACGAGACTACTCTTACCAAAACGGCGTGGACTGATCAACACAAGGTGGTTTCTGCTTTGAAGATAATGGCAGATATACTCTGTTTCCTGCACGCGATCTGTAAAGAACTCGTCCTCTACAATCGACCCAAACTTAAAAGGATTTTCCATATGCATTATTATTACGAAAAACGTCGTTACGAAAATTGTCGTAATCAAAATTCGGTGCAAAGGTACAACAAAAAAATCAATTGTACAAATATTTTGGCAAAAAAACGAAATATGCTTGCATAATTTTGTTGTTTTGACAAAATGGTTGTCAGTTGCAGGATACTGCGACTGTACCTTCGAAGGGTTCCCTCTCAAAAAAAATGACATACGCAAGTTTGTATGCCATTTTTCTGCATTTTTCCACTAAGCCTCTCATCCACTAATCCTCTAATCCCCTAATCCTCTAATCCTCTAATCCACTCACCCATTAAGCTGCAGAGCGTTTACGCCGGAAGTAAACAAACATTCCAAGAGCAAGGGAAGAAGGGTGTCTCCGAGGGAAGAACAATGCTGATGGGATTTTACAGCATCGCAGCTACGCGCAAATCAAGCGCTTGACTAATAAAAGCATTGATTGACTCACCCGATTGTTTCGACAATGCAGCTATACGACTATGCGTCTCCGGCTTAATGCGGATATTCAGTCGCCCTGTATAACTCTTGCGAAGCTCAAGTCCCTCCTCTTTGCAATAAGCCACATAGTCATCTACTGCATCGTGAAAAGCTTGTGTCAACTCACTTACGCTTTGCCCTTCAAAGTTCACCAGACCATCTATGCCCTCTATTTTACCATAGAAGCATTCATCTTTCTCAGAAAAGTTAACGGTTCCAAGAAATCCTTTATAACTAATCGTATTCATAGCTAACTTATTTTAAATGTCCTTTACTTTGCAATTCCTCTAATACTTGCCTCAACGCATACATTTTAACAATGTTGCCTGGGTGCGGTTTGTTTGTGCAAAGGTAACTATTTTTTAGTTACAATCCAAATATTTTGACAAAAAAATGCAAAATTTCTTCTTTTAGGGACTATTTTGGCTGTTTTAGGTAACGCAAACAACCACAACCAGCATCTAAGCAGGCTGTGATTGTTTCTAATGCTCTAATTTGCTAACGGGTTAACGTTTTGATGCAATCAAAACCATTTTAACCATTTAACTTTTTAACGTTTGTTTACGACGGAAGTAAACAAACATTCCAAAAGCAAAGGACATCAAGAGCAACGGAAGAACGGCATCGCCGATGGGGTCAGGATTGATAGGAGGCGCTTTGTGTATCGTACCCGGCTTTTTAGGCTTGGCCGGAGAATAACTTGCACCTTCCAGCGTAGCCGTACCATCTGCATTAAGTTCCGGGTTGGCGCTATACGTACTCCCTGAGCCGGACATACTGCTCGTTGATTGGAAGGTTGCACTCGGAGCCGAAGCTCCGAATGCTTTTTGTTCCTCACCTTGCGTTGCTCCGAAGATCTGTGCCACAGCTGTAAAGCTGATAGCCAATAACAAACTGCTAATTACAATTACTTTTTTCATATCTTTCATTCTTTAATTCTTTCATTCATCATTTTACCAACTGTCCATCTGCGCTGAATACTCTTCCACCACGGATGATATACAGTTTGTCATTGTATATCACTTTCTGTACATCCAGCGTCTCATCGTCCAGATTAGTTACTCCGGTTGCGATTTCCGTTGTGGTATATGGTATCTTGCTGATGACGAAGCGAGCCGCATTATCTCCTGCATTCGATACGAACGGATAAGTTGTCTCGTTACTGATGAGCGTTGACTTTTGCTCCTTCACGTCATTGAGGTACCATGTCTCATTGCCATTATAGACAAACGAGAAGGTGTACGTATTATCAGCTCTTCCCGGATGGAATGCCATCAATGTTCCTTCGATCTCCGGCACACAGTTAACTACAAAGTAGCCTTCTTGTGTTGCTGCATACAGTTGCGGAGCAGATCCATCGCCTTCCATATATTCACCATCCCAACCGTCATCATATCCGTTCGTAAAGTCTTCACGACCCAGGATATAAGCGTTCGCCGTCCATCCATTTTCGCCGCGAACACGCAGACGCATTGCATCCGGTCTTTCTTTTTCAGCCTCAGCACGACGTGGAGCACGAGTCGGTTCTATCTTTAGATCTGTCAATGCCGGTGTGTAAACCAAGCGATTGAAGTCAAGCCTCAAACTCGGGTTGGAACTGGTTGCCATTACCGAGAAGGCCTGCATTGCAGGAATGACTGTGGTTACTGCGCCTAAGTCTTCCAACTCGGATGCTGACTTAACAGGAATAACACTATATGTACCTGCTCCTTCATTATCAGCCCCACCATCCATGGTACTTCCGCCTTCTGCATACTGTTCCGGAGTACCGGCATTGAAGATATAAATCGATTTATTTACATTCACAAAGTCATCATCCTCAAATTTGTCAATATGAATCGGCGCAGTCCATGAGTTAGCGAACATATTCTCCGGCCAAGAGGAGTTGTAATACATCTTGCCATTCTCTATAGTAAACTCAACATTAGTGCTGGCATTCAAGTGGCCTGTTCTACCATTCAGGTCGAGATAGTTTCCGCTGGTGTTGTTTGATAACTGGTTATAACCCATGAACGGATCCATCGTATTGCCATAACTCAGTTTATTCCACCATCCGTGACTACCATTAGCCGCTGGTACAAACTTAAAGAGCTGAATCTCATAATCCACATACGGTGTCTCATCGCTGAACGGACTACCAAGGTACTGGTTCACAAAACCATTATCGTATCTCACTTTCGTCTCGAAGTTGACGGTCGCGGCATTCGAACCATCATGCGAACCCATTACCAGCGCACCCGTACCTGCTGCACGTGTCGAGTTGATGATCACATCCGCTGCTGCAGTTGCAATGCGATTACTTCCGGTTGTTGTCTTCTGCATCTTCTCGGCTATGATCAATGCCTTGCCGGCACTAACAATTATCTTACCTGTCGCGCCGCTATATTGATTAACCAGCACATCTTTCGCCTTGGCATCAGCAATATCTACTGTTACTGGTTTCGAAATAACTACGCGGTCATCAATTGTCGGCAGGCTTGCTCCTCGTCCATTAGAACCAATCCAGTTAGCCGTTGCATTCCAGTTTCCGCTTGATGCCGTCGGCAAGAACTCTTTACTATCCGGACAAACGTAACGTTTGACCTTCATAGATGTTACGTACGGATTCTGTAATGTTGCAGATGTTGGTCCATTACCGCGGTGTAAAGTTATTGAACTAGTATTAGCCGGTACACCCGATAAAACAATTTCGTTTTCTCCACAAGAAGGAGTGCCAGACGTTCCTATCATCGTACTTTCATCGCTCAATGTAGTTGTACCATCGTAAATATGCAATTTGCTATCTCCGACTCCCGGAACTTTGGCTATGTTAACAATTACCTTATCTCCATCTTTGAAATACTCACCACTCTTCAGCGTCAAATAGATGTATTGATTATCTCCGCCTATTTTACCACCTGTACCACATCCTCCATCAGGAGATGTCCAATCCTGTAGATTTACTTTATACCCATCGCTCGAAGCTATTAACGCACCCTCCGGAGTTCCAGCATTTTTGCTAGTCGCTGTGACTCCTGCTATCACAGTCCATTCACAGTCCATCTCCTTTATAGTAATATCACAAGTTGCTGTCTTACCGCAGTGCGTAGCATCCGCTGCGATAGCAGCCGTAATAGTAGCCGTACCGCGTGAGACAGCAGTAACAACACCAGTAGAGGGGTTCAGCGTTACACAACCTGCCGGTGTAGCACTTTTCAGTGTATAGGTCACACTTCCTATGCTACCGTCCTTATTCAGACTCGGTGTAGCCGTCAGGTCAGCATCATCCATCCAGATCGTCGTCTTGCTATAACTCAACTCCGGGTCAATCGGCGTACAATCCTCGCAGCCGGTAACAGTAATAGCATGCAAATAAGTTTTATCCAATCCCGACTTCAAGGCGATAGTAAACGAATTAGCCTCAACGAGGGACGATTCCTCAGTAACCGTATACGATTGAGTGAATGAATCATATGCTGTTTCAGACGCTTTATTTACCGGCGAGCAATCATATCCGCTTACAACCAAACCGCTTGTCTTTGATGTTCCTGATTTTGCACCATCAGAAACAGCTGCTGTTAATGTGATGACACTTCCTACGGTAAGATGGTTGCTTCCTGAAAGAGTTACTGTTACTTGCTTTGAAGAACCATCCATCACAAGACCTGCGTTTGCGCTCTTACTATTACTGCCAAGAGCAGCTGAACCTGTATTCTTAATCGTACCACCTGTGATTGTTCCTACCACTTTTGCAGCATCAATAGATCCATCAACAGCCACATCTGACCAATCACCGTTCTTCACTAAGTTCGTCGCACTAAAGCACGGCGGTTCAGAGACGGTAACGGTAATCATATTTGATGTTGCAGTACCGCAATCCGCTGTTACTTCTACTTTATAATAATACGTACCCGCGGAAGCTTTTGATGTCGTATAAGTAGCACTCATAGCTCCATCAATACTTTCCTCACCGGCTCCACCGGAAGATGTATAACTATACCATTGATAGGTTTTAGTGCCTTGACCGGTTGCTACCATTCCTGTACCCAGCGTAAAGTTTTCACCTTCAATAGCATCTACAGATGTCGTCGGCTGGGTGGATATGCTTGTTGCAGCATACTTAGTTGCAGACAAAGCGGAGGAAGTAACAGAAGTACTGATCTTTCCTGCTTTGCTGACAGTTACCGTAACGGTATAGTCCGTTCCATTTGCATCAGGAGTATAACTTGCAGTCGTTGCCTTCTCCGTCGCACCTTTCTTCCATGAGTACGAAATGCTCTCACCGGCTGCAGAGATGGTCGAAGCATTGCTCGGCGTTGCATTCCATGCAGAATAACTACATCCCGCTTGGTTGCTCAAACTCGGTAACGTCGGAGTAGTACACGGCGTAGCAGACTGACAGTTGGAAATAGTGATTGAATACAATTTTGTAGAACCTTTCTTCGAAAGAGTTAATACATTCTTTCCTAAAAGTTCTGTATCAGTATTCAAGACAGTATAAGTTGTGGTAAAGTTACCTTCAGCTCCCGGATTAACAAGGTAGGAATCGTAACCGTTTATTTTAACACCATTATTACTTGCAGCATAACCCGTTACGCTAATAATAGAACCGGCTTTGATGATATGAGCAGACATGGTTATAGTGATGACATCCTTATTTGCATCAAAGTACCAACCGTATTGTTGTCCGCTATTATTCGGTTTTTTAACTGTCATGGACTTTGAATCTCCATCCGCATTCGAGTATACCGCCGTACCTCCTGTCAATGTCGCACAGTTCTTCGAGCCCTGCGATATAGATTCATTATTAGCCAACGTAGCATCACTTCCTGCACTACTATTGGCTATCATCTGGAAGTTAGCAGGAGCTGTATAGTCGCAAGCCTGACTTGCAATCTCAGAATCCGTACAGTTGCTCTGATATGCAATCGCCTTCACCGTACAATCAGCAGCGATACTAAAGGTAGTACTATAAACCGTACCGGTACTGCTACTCGGATCGGTACCATCTGTCGTATAACGAACCGTCGTTCCGCTCGGAACAGTGATACTAACCGTGTTGTCGCCATTATCCGTAATGGTCGGTGTGTTACATTTCCAGTGCGGGAAGAACTCTTGTGCCGCATTCGTGGTATAACTACCGCTCAGCGCATAAGCTAATGCACCGCCGTCACTCGTCGACCAACCGTCTTGCGCGTGCCCGCCATAAGTGAACGTGCTACCCGGCAACGTGAAGTTTACACCGTGTGTTTTGGTTTCACTGGCCTTTGAACCGGTTCCGTTAGTACCTTTATTATAGGAAATAGTATAGGTCTTCAGCGTAAAGCTTGCGGCGATAGTTGTTTCGCCGGTGACTTCATAGTTCGCGCTATAAGCACCGCCGTTAATTGTAATAGCACTCGCATCATATCCTTCATCTGCAACTGCAGTAATCGATGATAAGATCACCGTGTGCGCCAGATCGGCATAACCGCTGGTCAACGTAGATGCTACATTCGACGTATTCGTATAGTTAACTGTAATCGTACCATTCGAATACGGACTAATCGTCACGCGGTCGGTCTTCATGCCGGATGTAATGGTCTTGCTGTAGAACTCACAGTTATTATTCTGAGCATCTCCACCCTTTGAGTGATCAACACCCGGCGTCACCGTCACAGCATCAGCCGTTACTGATGCACCTTCATAAGCAATTGAGGCAGTAATAGCTGGGGTGTTTTTAGTATTGTATATCGACCCATTACCACCTGCGGCATTACCAATCTGCCAAGCAAAGAAGCCATTATACTCCCTTGTCGTCATTTTATAGAGGTTCGCAGTACCATGAACCAAGGAGAGTCGATCCGCTTGGCTATGTGAAGAGTGACCTATACGATAGTATATACTGCTTCCTGTCCATTTGAGCACATTATTATCGAAATATATCACTTTGCCCGCAGCTTGGTTGACCACAGGGAAGGTGACTGAGGTAACTATTGCACCCAAATTCGAGTAATTAATAGTAAAGGTATAAGTAGCGGCATTCGTAGTGGTCAAACCGCAATCTGTACCATTGACATTGGTTGTCCAATTGGTACAGTTATTCTCTTGCATCGTTCCCTCATTACCGTAGTAATGTCCGCAACCATCGGCGATATTAAATCCATATGTCCAGTTAAAACCAAGGGAGATAGAGGCCGTCGCAGTCGTTCCATCCACCTTCACGAAATCTACATTTCCATAAGATTTGCCACCCTTTGAACCATTGACATACAATCTCAGAATCTTTACATCATAGTTCTCATGACTATTTGTTACAGCCCAGATAGACGTGGCATTACATGTCACCTTGCAATAGTACGAACCGGCATCTTCAAAAGCGCAACTGTTCTTTGTATAGGTTGCACTCTTCGCACCGTCTATCCTATTGCCGTCAGCCTTTCCGCCTTTGTACCATTGATAGGTCGTCGGACCGTTATTGCCACTCGGAGTACACGTCAAGGAGATGTTATCTCCCGGGAAATAATGGTACGTACCACTTATCACGGCACTCGAAGGAGCAGAAGGTACAGAATTCAACGTAATAACGATATTTCCGTTGATCTTATTCGCCGTGATAGTCAGTGTACCTGTTCCGGAATCCCATGTATAATCTGTTCCGCTGGTAGCTGAATTGCCGCCGATGGTTACCGTCGGACTTGGCATCGAATAACCCGAAACCGCAGCAAATACCGCCGTATAATCACTACCACCAGCAGTTGTTGCACCGCTGGTCTTTGTCACATTCGTCAGCGTGTGGGTGACGGTTACCGTCGAAGTAGTGAAACTATCACCCGTTAATGCCCTCCAAGCACTCTTGTTCGAACCACATTTAGCACGAGCCCATGCGTAGAAAGTTGTACCTGCATATAGATTAGTAATTGTTATGCTCTTAGTATTCGAAGAATGCGTTGCCGTAGTACCCGCAACAGGATCCTTACTTGCTGTCGATACATAGAACTCATAGTCATTCGTATTGGCTGCGTCCTCTACAGTTAAGGTCACACCTTTTGCTGTGATGCTCGATTTAGTTAATGCTGTCGGAGCAGCAGGAGTCATGTCGGCAGCAGTAATCTCTACCGATACAGCGTCACTCCAGCAAGTTCCGGTCGAATAATACGAGCGGATATAATACGTACCCGGAGTTGTTACATCTTTGGTTGCACCGCTTTCCGATGTGCTTGTTCCGGTTGATGATGCCTGCCAGTACCAAGTGTTATTAGAAGCAGGTGAACCACTCGCCGTTAATCTCATCGTACAACCACTCAACGTTCCTTTACTTATCGTTCCTGGCTGCGTTGCAGAACAAACCGCTGCTGCCGGACGGAAGATTTCAAGGTAATCAAGGTATGCCGTATTACTACCGGTACGTACTAAATACACATTTGATAAAGAACCAAATGCAGATGCCTGAGCTGCAGTAACCTCTACGGTTTGAATAGTTCCATGTGTAGCAGTGGCTCCATTTAAACTTATCTGATTAGTCGTAGTGCCTTTTGCTGTCTGAAGAGAGAGTTGGACAGTACTACCACTTCCGCTTAAATACCGATATTTAATTTGATCCCCTTCTTGTATGGAGCAATCTAAACCGAGAATAAGCCACCCGGAATTTCCTCCATAGAAATTAAATGAATTATTATTGTATTTCAAGTTGCCTGTATTTGCACTACTTGCACGAGCCGCCAATGTTCCTCCTACTAATTCGGACAAAGCGTTTGTTGTAGTTTGGGGATAATCCTGATCTTTATTTCCGCATATATTGCCTGTTTCTAAACCACTACTCTTTGTCGTAAATTTATACACAGTCTGACCACTATTGGAAGATGGACAGGATATAGGTGTACATGTAACACAACTGGTATGACCATTGTACGTTATTGTCACATTATATGGTCCACCGGCAGGAGTTGTAAACTTGATATTATGGTCATTCGCCCCTCCATCGGATATTGTGGCATTTCCACACGATGATTTATCGCCAAGTTCATTCCATCCTATTGCATGGTCGAATGTTCCAAACAACGTCAATTTATACTGACACGCTGTAGAGCCAGCAACTCTATGGATAGTAATGGAGCCATTCTCTAACGGATGATCTTTTGTTGACCATGTGTTTCGAGCAAAACTTGCAGCTAAATAGCGATTGGCTATCGTAAACTTAAACTTGTAATTATTGCTGTTATTACTTCTCCAACCTGCTTGATCCGAATTAACACAATACTCAAATATATACGTTGCTCCAGGTACAAAATTTCCTGCCAAGCAATTAATATTCATACCACCATCTTTACCATATTTGGCATGATTTCCGGTTTTATTCTCAATCCAATATCCTCTGTAATTAGACCAATCTGGGGCTGTGTCACCTTCTTTGTATATTCTGTATTGGAGATCACTCCAAGCTATACCTACACCTTCTCTCCAAACATATACATAGAATTTATCCAGAGTAAGTTCATATATGGTACCTAAATCTCCCGCAGATGCCTGAGTAGCACCTACGTTAGCCCAATATTCATTTCCTCCATCCTTTAGAAACCGTAACTGGATTGCTTTTCCTCCTTCTTCATAATATCCAGCGCCTCCCCAAGCCATACCGATATTGGCGATACTCATCACGAGTACAGCAAAAATCATGGCAACGTGTTTCCACACGCGCGCAGATAAACCGACAGAGATAGCACGTACCTGATCCAAATCAGACTGACGAGACACAATCGAGACAGAATCGAGTCGGGAGCAAAACGAGGGTAATACGAGGGCAAAACGAGGGCAAGTCCTACTCAATGCCCCTTTTTCACTCCATTTCTCGTCCTCTGACGTTAGCTCTGTCCGTTGTGTGACATTGCAGTTCTGACCATCATCGTGCATAGATGCACTGACTGTCATCCCATTTCTCTTACTGCATCCCTGCAGCATTTGAGTTAAGTTAAAGTTTCTCATAATGTTTTTTGGTATTAAAAGTTATTATTTGTGTTTTCTATCTTTTACGCGTACACGTACGCGGGTTAATTTATATATGGTGTTGTGAGTATAAGTCAACCCAATGACTTATACCCTGATTTTATTATGGATAGATAATAAGATCTAATCTGTCAATAAAACTCTCTAACTCTTCTATCTGACTTAATAGAAGTTTCTTGGAATCTTTATATACTTGGCTAGGATCTATAATTATTCCAACAAATTGACCCGCGTCTTTAAAATCCTTTAGATACTTTGTATTAGGATTGTCAAAAGATGAAGTATATATTTCTTCGCAATAAGCACACCAAGCTCTATATTCTCTAAAAAAATTGTTTGATGTGTTTTCGTCATATGCTTTACGACCATATGCATCAAGCACAATAATATCTACCGGATATTTATTATAGATATCCTTACCTTTCACAACTTGTTGGTCCATAAGAGACTTTAACTCTTCCTTTGTTCTTGTTACATGACACACACCTAACACAATTTCATTGTTTTGATTTTTTTTTGCCATAATAATTAGATTTTTAGTTAATTATTCAACGATACGAGGAGCCCCTTTAACTCCTTTATATGTTGTTGCCAATATTCTTTGATTTTATAATACCCGTCTTCTCTTTCCCATAAAAGCAATGACTGCTCTGTTGCAGCCGAGTTGTTCACAAAGTTCACTTTACCATCTGCAGTAATTTCACCAATCAATACATCGAACTCTTTCCTCCAAGATTTGTATAGCGCATTTAATTGGTCTGCTGACATCGAACAAATAGTACGTCCCCCATAAATACAGTTCAACTCTTCAGCATTCAAAATGCTTTCACCCTTTTGAATGAGTTCTTCTATTCTATTTTTTATCGATGTATCCATTTTCTATCTTTCTCTTTTTCTATTATTTTTGCTTTGAGAATTGTGAGAATTCCGAGAAATCTCACTTTTCTCATGTTATTTTTTGCTTTTGCACTTTTGCATTTTTCGACTTCGGTATACCGCCACGCACAAAAAAGCGGTAAACCGTTTAGTGGGTTACCGCTTAGTAGTATGATTTCTTTTCGTAAATTAATCAAATAGCAGCCGGATGTTTCTTGAGACTGAATTTGTAAAATTCGGTCAAATCCAAGAAAACACCATCATCTATACGCACCTCCAATGCTTTCATTTATGGAAATGGTTATGGATGATACTTTTAAGTGTTGCGTCCAACTCATCGATAGTATGCATATTAGCCCATTTCTCTTCGGAAATAGAGCCTGTATACTGCGTAATTGGTTGTCTTACTGCTGCTTCCATTTTTGTGTCTTTTGCGATTTTGCTCGCAAAATTACAACAAAAAACTGACATACGCAAATAATTTCGCACAAATCTGCAAAAAATCTTTCTTTTTGCGGTAAATCCACTATGTCAATGTTCATTCGCTTTAGTTTTGAGTGCTTAGCGATGCACTATAATTTTGCTATCTATACGTACGCGTGTACGTGTTATTTATAAGGACTAAACAGATCCGGTTTTTCCCAAATCCCAATCTCCATAATTAGCTATGATCGTTTTTTTCATGGTTGTGTGTTTTTTATGTTATTATTCGTTTTTGCTTTGCACTTTTGCACTTTTAATCATACTGATATACAGAAAAAAGCAAGACACGAGATCTCTCTCATGTCAAGCAAAAAAGAAATATGTGTTAGGAGATTATTCCTTGAAACGCGCTACAAGTTCTTCGGGGCTCTTTCGCGTATCCCAAACATCTGCAATCTCAATACGCTCCTCAGATTCTCGATAGATGATTTTTGTCAAATGACCAATTAGCAATCGGCGAAACTCATACCGGCTACCTTCTAATAAGGGTTCTATCTGACCCATCTTGGGGTTCTCCGGCAAATTGCCAACGGTCTCATAAACCTCTTTCATATATCGTTTAGCACGAGTAGCTCCAAATTCATCAGCCACATAGTCAATTATCTGACCATATGCTCTCTCAGCTCTATCCGACCAAGCTATCTTCTCACTCATACAGCAACTGCGTATTTGTGCTCCAAACGTTGGTTCATTCTCTCAAGCACCTCGTCATTCGTATAGTACTCGCCACGTTGAATCTCAGCGATGCCTTCTTCTGCATTTGCAATCAGTTGCTGACGGATAGACTCATCTACATGGTTTATCTGCCGCACATTAGCTTGCAGCTCTGCAATCACTTGTTCTTGCTCTCGCACAGATAGCGTCATTATGACAGCGATGAGACTTTTTAATGTTTCTTGTGCCATAGTTTCGTTGCTCATTACTTTTGACGCTGCAAAAGTACAATAAATTTCTGACATACGCAAACATTTGAGCAAAATTCTTTCATTTTTGCCTATTTTTTTAGTATATCAATATGTCAAAGACCCCGAACGCTGCAAACGTATACAGCAAAATACAACACCAATTTCCGCAAAAGCAGCTAAACTGCTACGGAATCATTGATGCTGTTTGGACTGGTAAAATAAAACGTTGCGAATGTTTCGGGAGTCCCAAACCGCCTTACGCCAAAGGGCACAATACGCCCAAAGTGTTCAAATACGCCGCAAAATTACACAAAAAAATCGACATACGCAAGAGTTATGCCGATTTTTTTTCAATATTTCTGCTTTTTTATACCATTCTGCGCATATTTTGCATGTTTTGTGCGTCTAAAAGCGAGAAAAGAGCTTGCATCATCAATCCATCAATCCTTGTTACTTTCCTCCGGGAAGTCGATGACCGGAGTCTCTTTTGGTGGCAGATAGTCGCTTGCACGCTTGCTGGTAATGACGCTTTTTCCTAACGATGCTTCTAATTGCTCGCGAGCTACCCGTGCGACCTTACCTCCTTCTTTTGCAACTGCTGCGTTTGCATTAAAGCCTTTAGGATTGCGTTGTTGACTCAATTCGGCAGCCGAAGCCTCAGCCAATGTATTCAGTGCCAACTCCACATTCGTCATGTTATCTCTTAAGTTCTCTTTACGCAAACCTTTCAGATGTTTGTAGTCTTTAGTCTTCAGCCCGCTCCACGCCTGCGTCAGTATATCAGTCAGCGAAGCAAACTGCTGGCCTTCCTGCATTCCACCGCGTTTCCATTCGTCAGTTAATTCTTTGCGAACCTCGATAGAACGGACACGCTGATTGATCCAATTCTCGGAATACCCTAATCGACGATAGTCAGCAACAGCCTGCTGAATACTCAATTCGGGATCTTGCATTTGATTCAAGCGCTCTTGTCCGAGATGCGCCAACCACAGTTTAAATGGCTCTGCTTTCTTAGAAGGAATGGATTGAATGAGTCTTAGAACTTGCTCAGTATCAGCCACATCCGTAAGATATTTCTTCCCATCAGCAGCCTGCAATTTCAGTTGACTACAATTTGTAGCCACCTCACTTCCTTCCTGCTTCAGCCTTGTTTTCAGAACACTCCAATACTTACGAGGATTTTCTGAATCGGTTAACACTTGGATGACATCTACCACAGAGAAATAGTACTTCTCCTGCTCGTCATCCCACATATAACGAACTTGTTTTTCTTCAAATAATTTGATAGCTTCCTCTTGTGCCATACGATGATTGAATTATGCCGCAAAATTACTACAAAAAAATGACATACGCAAGTTTGTATGCCATTTTTCTGCATTTTTCCACTAAGCCTCTAATCCTCTCATCCACTCATCCATTAAGCTGCGGAGCGTTTGCGGCGGAAGTAAACAAACATTCCAAAAGCGAGGGACATCAACAACAAGGGCAGTACAGCATCACCAACGGGAGAATCACCAGACTGGTTTCCAGGGTTTCCCGGCGTAATTATCTCCCTACGCGGACCACTCGGTGCATTCGCCGATGAATGGGTGTCGGAAGTTGTAGCTTCACTTGTTGCAGATGTTGCCCCTACTGCCGTTACTTGCGGCGAATACGAGCTACCGGAGCCCTGCATAGCCGATGTGGACTGCCAATCTTGTGCCATGGTCGGCAGCGCTATAAGCGCCGCCGCCATGATAATCATCATAACTTTTTTCTTAGCCACTATGGCACGATTCATTTCAATTAAATTTTTCATACTATCTTTATATTCTTTCATTCAGTCGTTATTTCACTTTAGCTCCGCGCGCGTCAAATACCTTTCCATCTTTGACGATGTACAGAATACCGTCGATCATCACTTTTCTGACTGCTGAATGCTGATCACTGACGGCTTCAATACCCGTCGGCATCTGCTTGATCGGAGCAATCTCCAGCATAAAGCGGTCGCTCAAATCGCCCTTGCCGAGTGTAACGGTATAGTCAGAGAGGGCGAGGTTCGTGCGCGTGCCTGCGATATTATCTATAAGGACTACGCTCACGCCGTTGGTACCCTCAGGCATTGCAAAGGTGTATTCACCTGCTGCGGTGGTCTTCACGCCTACCGGTACAAGAGTAGTCTGCTCGCTCATCGGCAACGTGTTACCTGCCGCCGGCAGATAGTTCTCAATAAGAGTGTAGATATTCGCCTTGCCTGCATTAAACTCTTTGCAGAGATCTTCGTCAAATTTAAAGCCTGCACTTATTTCCTCTGCATCCTTCATATTCACGAAAGTCTGGTCAACCATCTTCTCGTTCTGTTGCAACTCCAGACGGAACTCTGCATTCTGCGGTTTCTCTGCATATGCACGGCGCGCAACGATAGGTGACGGAGTCGGGGTAGCACTTGCCAACGACCAGTACAGATCGCCGTGGTACTGAACCATGTACGCATGCATTGCCTTGAACGGATAGGTCGTTCCGCTCTGTACCGTGTACGAATCATCAGTCATATTCCACTCATAGAGGAACGGCAGATCATTGGTGTACGGGTTGCTATTCCATCTAATAGTCTGAGTACCTGCTTCGTCTGAGGTCAGCGTTGCTCCGTAGTTCGCATAGCTCGGCACACCGATCATATTCCAGTGGGAGTCAGCTTTGGTACGGTCTTTATTGGTATCGTAAACAGACTTATCTGTGCGGCGGTCGATGGTACACTCATGCGCTGGCACAATCGTATGAGCCGTAGTTTGGGTAATATTCTCTACATTCGTTGCTGACGGGAAGAAGAGTTCTACCTGCTCAATATTGTTTGCCCAGAAGGTTGTGTTATTGTCCTTCATAGCATCAATATCAATTGCCAGAACATACCCCTTACCAGCTTCCAATGTGAAGTTCGCACGTTGCGCCGGCATTACCATTTTCCAGAAACCCTCACTATCTATCCAATAGCCGTTCGTCGCACGCTCTGCACCATCATAGTACTCGATAATCCAATCCACGCCGTATGTACCAAATCCGAATACATCGCTCAGGTTGACATTGAACGGGAAGGATATCCAGTAGAGCGAACGCTCATAGATGGACTTCGGATCGCCTACAGGAGAGTGTCCTCCCGTCTTCTCTTTGTTATTCAGCGTCCAGCGGTTAAAGCGCATTACGCCATATACAGTATGTACTTTGGATAATGCTCCAGCGTCTTCAAAGAGCAATTGTTGTCCTGCTCCCTGATGTTCACGAACGATCATCAAGTCGGCATTGATAGCAATGTCAGCATTAATAGTACCGGACGGAACATAAGCTGTTACCAGACGGTTGGTCTTGAAGTCATATACGATACGCATCGTGTGTTTACCAATTGCATTGCCTCCTAACAACTCAATCGTAGTTCCTTCTGCAAACGCTCCTTCACTACCCTTGAAATACTGAATATTATTATTGTATTTCGCCGTCAGTTTGGCGCGGGCTTTAGTATTTACCTGAATCGTACGTTCATAGACGAAGTTCTGGACATCAATTAAATTGGCTTCATTAGGATTCAGTCCACTAATATTCAATGCGCTACCATCTTCATCATACATTTTTGAATCACCCTCCAGCACGAGGAATCGGTCGCTTATGTATGTAGAACCACCAATATACGCACGGCTTACCTTATTAGTCGATTGATCCCACATGAAGCGGATATTGGCACTCGCGCTATTCAAACGTCCAGCTCCGTCATTTCCTTCTGCAGTAATATCCGCAATTACCGTTCCATAATCTTCCGCCAAAGTGTCTGAAATACATTGACTGTAGTCATTGGCAATAGTGAACTTCACATTAGTGCCGCTGGTTACCCAGTGTGTGTAATAGTGGCTGTAGCCGGAGTTAACTTCTGCATAGTCCGAATACGTCATCTGGTGATCCGAGGTGCGGAAATTCTCCCACTTGGAGTTTCCGGCACAATCGGTACGGATGTAATAGTTACCGGTATAAGGCTCTATCTTCTCCACGCTAATGGAACCTGCATCTTGCGAGAGGTGGAAGTTATATACACCGGACTCTGTAATGCCGCTCAGGTTAATTGATCCGCTTGGCACATCCATCCATGTTACTGCACCTGTGGAAGCATTGATGCTGCTTGCATATTGGAATTTCATGCTGGCATTGGCTCCGCCTGCTTTGCTGACATAGAACGAAACAATGTCCTTAGATCCTTCTTCCTTATGTATCGCGCGTGAGGGGTGATACCAACCGGAAGTATGCGCAGCTTTTGACCATGCAGTCTGATCGGTATAAACGATCCGGTAGTCGTTCGCAGCAACAGGATAGTGAACACCAATGAGGTAGTGATATCCGCCATTATTGCCAAAGTCCAACTTAAACTCATAATCTCCGGCTACAGAAGTCTGTATGCCACCACGTTGGCTCTGCGTCAGTGTTTCAGGAGTTACATCACCGCTGTCATTGATCTTCAGCACCTTGCTGTTCTTGCCATATACATTACCATCTGCACGGTGAATCTCATAACCATATTCTCTATTAGCATTTAACTCAACTTTTACAGTCATCGGCATCGTCTTATCTCCGTTAAACTCAAAAGGAATCACTTGCATTGAACTTCCTGATCCATAAGTTTTGCTATCATAAATATGTAGTGTGTAACCTGTGTTTTCCGGATAGTTCATCCAGTAACCTTCGTTGTAGTAGTCAGCTAACTTACCGTTCATCTCAGTGGGATCTATTCCCTCCAAAGGAACGAACATTGGCAAAGTGGTAGAGTAGTCCCCACGGCGAATAACTTTGTTTTTAACATCATCAGTTTTCGCGAAGTAATGATAGCCATGCTGATCCAACTCCGTAAACGCCACATTAATATATGAAGCATTCACACCGGCAGCCTCAGCATCAAAGTAGAAAATATTCGTTCCTTCTATCTGCGTCATTTCTCCATGCAATCCTTCGCTATACGGAGTATCAGTGTACGTATCAGAAGTGTTAGCTCCTGTACCATTATTCTTATCCCAATACGAATCATTCTTATAGAAGTAAACATATACATCACTCCAACCCAGTGTATTATTGAAGAAAATCATATTTTTCTTGTTGTACACCGCTGTCAGGGTTCCGTCATAAACGGCTTTGATCTGGATGGAGGAAGTGGTGGTCGTCGTTACAGGGTCAGACTCTCCGTTCTTAATTGTCACACCATCACCGGCATCCCAACGAGCAAAGGTATAACCCGTAATTGTCGGAGGCGTAATGTCGCCGTCAGTCGTCCAATTCAACGGACTAGCTTCTATTGAAGCGGAAGCCTGCAGTGTTCTGCCGTCGCTGTCTTGATAACGGATCGTCACTGTGTGTGCACCGGCTACTTGGAAAGTAGTGGTGCGGGTGCTTAATACATCCTCCGGATCAGCAGGGCAATCAGAGCCTTTTGCTAATTTGGCTTGAATAATATAGGTTGCACTCGCGCTCGGTACAGGGAATGAAACATCGTTTCCTGCGACGGGAGTAAATGGCGGCTGTGATGGAAGAGCTGTTCCGTTGCTGTATTGCACTTCCCAACATACTTTTGTTGTTCCTGTCGGCGTCGGTTCAATTGTCGGCCTAACAGTAATCGTCTTGTTTGGAGCTATTACCGTTTCACTCAATCCCAACGCAGTAATCTCTGCTTGTTTGAAATAAGCGTGCAAAGTGAAGGCCGCATCTTCTTTGTCCCAAGTGTGAGCACTTGTACCATCCGCATTATAGTATTTTGTGCCGAGCGGTTCAAGGGCATCATAGTAACCCATAAAGGCATAACCTTGCGGAGCTGTCGGCAGAGAACCGCTACCGGTGATGGCCGGCATATCGGCATTATACGTGCCGGTACGTGTGGTAACAGAACCGGCCGAAGCTGCACCCGTCTGATCCAGCGTGATAGTAGTGGTCTTTGCTATCCAGTGAGCATGCAGAGTATAGGTGGCAATTTCGTTGTTCCAGTTCTGGGCGCTACTACCGTCTGCGTTATAATACTTAGGTCCGCTACCGCCTTGTGCTCCCCAATATCCGCCAAAGGTATATCCGGTCTTTTCTGGCAAAGTAATTGCCGGCATCGCTGCATCGTAGGTAGCTGTCACGCTCATCGTACCCGGAGTAGTTGCATCATGATTATTCAGAGTAATCGTCGTTGTCTTCGGCGTAAAGTTTGCTTGAATCGTTGCAGCGGCGGTCGGACGGAATTTTGTATTAGCCGTCGTAGAAGTGGTGCTCGTTCCTGAAGCACCAAAGTAACCGCTTCCGGAAGTAATAGTCCAATTCGTAAAGTTATATCCGGTGTTCGGACTTGCCGTAATATCGCCGCCGGTTATTTGTCCCATAGCAGTTGCACTCGCCGGAGTGGCACTACCGCCGGCAGACGCAGTTGCTGTTACATTATAGGTGTTCTCTGTATATTTCGCAACAACTGTAGTGTTGGCGTTGATAGTTGTGGTATATGTACTTCCTGTTCCCAGACTTGAACCGCTTCCATTCTCCCAACGATACCAACTGTATCCGGTTTTTGCCGCAGCGTGAGTAAAGGTCATACTTGTTCCTGCCGCTACAGTACCACCGCTTGTTACGCTCGGACTCGTCGTGATAGCATTGGCTGCACCGGAAGGCGCAACAGAGTAGGTAACAGTATATTTTGTCGGGAAGGTGACAGTAATTTTCGGTGTAGCCGTTGAGTAATCCACTTTAATCTCGTATGTTCCGGCAACATCGGCACAAATCTGAATGTTTGCACCGGATGTAGTTAAACTTTGGTTGGCCGAAGTACTCCGCTTCCACCAATATGAACCATCTGCTGTAAGGCCATACCACGTTGAGTTTTTGATAAGTTTGAAACTCCAAGCATCTGCCGTACCGCTGGTACCACTGTTGGTGGAACTGATATTTGCTGTATAATAAGCCACATTTTCTGTCGAATGGCCTGTCTTCTTCGTCATCGCGTGCTCGGTTGACCAGTTGTCTCCTGTTATGTTTGTTCCGCCTTTCAGTACCCACGGGCTACTCAAATCCTCTTCAAATACAGCGGTAGCAGTACCGGTACTTCCGGAACCATCTGCTTTCAAAGTAATAGTGGAACTTGTCGTTGAAGAAGATGTTGCCGCTGCGCCAGACAAATCCCAACGAACAAATTTATATCCACTTGCTGCGGTGGCTGTGATGCTTTGCGTAGTCGCGACACCAAGAGAAGCGGTTGCTCCCCAAGACTTACTGGTGCCACCAAACTTCAGCGAACCCCAAGAAGTCGTTGCTGTGGCAACTGTGATGGTCGATTTCTTTTCATTAAACGAAGCTGTTACTGTTGCATCGGCAGTCGGTTTGAATGTATTACTATTCGTCGTTGCTGCACTTGTGAACGAACCACTACCGCTGGTTATTGTCCAAGTATTAAACGTATAACCTGTAGCTGGAGTAGCAGCAATAGAGATACCGGTAACCTGTCCAACAGTTTTCGGTGTGGAAGCCGGAGTTGTTACTGATCCACCCGTTCCTGCAGCAAATGCCACAGACCAAGTCTTCTCAACAAACTTCACATACACGGTTATATTTCCGCTCAATGTGGTTGAGTATGTATTGCTTCCTGCGTCATGTTTACCGGCTGTACAAGCGGCATTCGTGTACCAACCCTCAACTACGTAACCGGTATTAGGCGTAGCTGTAAAGGTCACTCCCGTTCCACTCTCTAACGAACTACCGGAAACAATCGCAGCAGAGGTAGAAGTGTTTTTTGCGCTTAGCGAACCATATGTCGTGTAACCTGTTCCTACAGCATAAGTAACAGAATAGGTAACCGGGTTGTATGTCCATTGGGCATGAAGTTCAACGTCACCATCGTAAATCCATTGGCTACTTGAATTGGTATAACTTCCTGCACTTGCTACTAATGTTCCATCTGCATTGATGACTTTTGTGCCACCAGAAGTAGCTGTATAATATCCTTTTAGGTCATAACTTGCGCGACTACTACCGGTAAATGAAGTAAGCGTTGAACTATTATAAGTAGCGGTTGCCGAACCATTTGAACCACCATTACCATCAAGTGTGATAGAATAGGTTTTTGGAGTAAATGTGGCTGTAACCATAGCAGCAGCAGATGGACGGAATTTGGTATTTGCCGTCGTAGATGTAGTTGCTGTTCCTGTCGTTCCAAAATAACCAGAACCGCTTGTGATAGCCCAAGATGTAAAAGTATAACCTGTATTTGGCGAAGCAGTTATATCACCACCGGATGTAGTACCCATTTTTGTTGCAGAAGTCGGTGTCACCGAGCCACCTGCAGAAGGAGTCTTTGCGGCAGTAACGCTGTAAGAAGCTTCTGATTGATAATAAATCTCTTTGCTACTTTCAGTACCAGACAAACTTGCCGTAGAGTTGTAGCAACGCATCTTTACGGTCACACTTGTCTTCGTCGTAGAAGTGATACTACTAATAGTTCTACTGGTTGTTGTGTTCCATGTACCGCTTGTATTATACTGCAATGATGAGTTCGCATCTGTCTTGGCTTTACTACCACTCAACGCAAGAGCTAAACTACCGTTATAAGCAATGATATATGGATCAGTTGAAGTACCGGTGCCAGATAGAATATTACTTCCAGTTGTAGAAACCGCAAAGCTACTTACAGCAGGAGGATTTACTTTCCAATACGGGGAATTGGAAGTGCTCATACTTGATGATAGAGACGAATTACTCGTAAATGAAGTACCGGATGTGTATGCCGTTTTACTAGATGCATAATACTTTCCAACTGCATACCATAATCCACTCTTATCAAATGTGAAAGAACCAATATCTGCATGAACTTTTTTATTGGATCCGTCATCAGCATACCAAGATGCGTTAACTGTACTATAGGAAGATGAAGATGTACCGATAAGGACTTGTATGTCAGTTGCACTGCTCCAACCGCCATTGGTCTGATAATTGTACCACCACTCAGACCCGCCGTTGAGTTTATCTCCGACAGTTTTAGTTCCTTGCAGGCCTGTCGACACATCATTTTTCACCCATGGATCCGCCCACATCTGTCCTACTCCAATTGTGAGGAGCATGATTAGCATTGCCGCATAGCGGGCGAAGCGCTGCGGAGATTGTTTTTCATGGCTATCATTCCATAGCCTTTTGATTAAGTTTAAATTTTTCATGATGTTAAATATTTAAATGTTAATATATTTCTTTTTTGCGCACACTTACGTGCTATTTTAGGTTGTCGGATGATTTCCGACGAAATGACATAGATTTTTATTTTTTTGTCGAATATAATTCGACGGGAATGAACATGCTTTTTTCTTTGCCATTAGCCTCATAGTAGCCTTGACTGTCGGTTCACCGTCGGCTCACCGTCGGTTGACTGTCGGATTTGGATGCTGCTTTCAGGCTTTTTTCATAATAGATTTGTATTTAGTTTGTTAATGTTCTTATTTAAATTGATGAATCAAATATGCAGTTAAATCTTCCAACTTCTTATGATCAGAAGCAAATAAATACTCTAGAATCAAACGAATTAAATCGTCTTTATCTTTTCGACGTGAATGTAAAGCTTGTTCCAAATATTTATATAGAGTTTTCCCATCTGGATCTATATGAGAAATTATCTCTTCATTTGTTGCCTCTGGAAATTTCTCTTTCCTTTTTGGAATCTCATTATCTCGCCACTGCAGATAATTATCTATTATCGATTGTAGTCCAACTTGGTCAAAAAGATTTGAGTCTAAAACACTATACAATTCATGATTGACAGATACGATGAGTTCTTTATGCAAATACTTTTCCACACTTTCAATAGGCAGAAATGCCAACCTATTGCGATTAATCTTTGATCCTTTATTGTCTAGATAAGCGTATGCCACATCTTTAATATCTCCATCCAAAATAGCATAAATATTGGTATTGTGCCCTAAAAGATTATTCGAAACTGAATCTTCGAATAAATCAAGCACTTGGGACCATCCTCCACTTGGCAAAACGTATATTAGCTTATTACTACGCAAACCATTCTTTTTAAGCAATTCTTCAATGATTCCTTTTGCTAATTCGTCTTCAACTAAAATAACATAGTCGTATCCGTTGAAATCATACAAAGTTCTCGTAGCATAAGCAGGATAACATGGGGTGTTAACTTTTAAGGAGTCATCATGAAAACGCTCTATATACAATATATTGCCCGGCTTGATCTCACTAATAAGTTCTATTGAATGAGTGGAGAAGTAAATAGCAATATTACTCTTCTCCGCGATATCACTGAGTATGTGTAATAACTGTTTTAATGCCGAAGGATGAAGAGCCAGTTCTACTTCATCAAGAAATACAACAAAATACTCCTTTCTAGGTAGGTTTAACAAATACTCTAACGTATAGAGCAAGTGCACTAACAAATATTCACCAGTTGACATCTGGAATTGGTTAACGAAAGAACCTAAACGAGAATAATAGAACACTTTCCCTTTAAATTGACGAGTTTTCCATTTCTCAAGATTCTCATCTTTGTACACGTAAACATTCTCATAAAATGACTTATTATTATGCAAAATGAGTCCCAAATTTTCACGAATAAAATTAGAGACCTCGGTTAATCGATCCTTATTGATATTTTCTATCCTAAAAATATTTTCATATCTTAAATCTCTAAATCGATTACCATATAGAATGCTTCCTTCAAAAAAACCGGTAATTGGTAAGTGTTCATTCTTCGAACGATACCATTCATCAGAATTTTCCTTCCTTTTGTAAGAGATGGTTTTCCCTTCTAGTACACATTCAATTAACGCATTTTCATCAGTGGTGCCCAAATATGGTTTAGAAGGGAATCTATAAAATGAACTTGAGGCACACGCTGCAAGAGTACTTTTCCCAGTCCCATTCTTGCCAGTAATCGCATATATTCCCTTTTCAAGCGGAAGTTCAAATGTGTAATCTTTGATGCACTTAACCCCTTTAATTCTAACTTTAAGGTTCATAATATCTCGATTTTAGTTAATATTCTATTTTTGCGCACTTAGGCGCTATTTTAGGTTGTCGAATACAATTCGACGGCAAGGAACAAAGTATTTTATTTCCTTTTTCCATATATATATATTTATAAGGTTACTTTCAACTATATCTTTCCATTACTTAAAATACTGTTCTCACAATTTTCTTTCCTATTGACTGCATCAAGATTCAACTTTTAACTCATCATAACTTTTCCTTTATGTAGCACTAAATTCATCATATCCTTTTTCCGAAGCGTTTTTCTCAACGCAACTACTTCTATTCTTTTCAAAGAACTTGTCAACCACATCTTTTTCAAACTTATGTTCTCTCACGTAGGTCACTCCGGAAATAGCGTGCGTGGCTTTAACACGGCATAGAATGCCTTCATATTCCTTTTTCTTTTTCAGTTTTAAATATCTCTCCCTCTTCAATTCTTCTATTGCTAATTCCGTTACACATCCATAAGTTGTATCACGACCTTTAGGAAAAACACCATGTAATATAGGAGCACCTTGACGCAAAAGTTCAATTTGTTTTGTATGATAAATATCTTTTCCGCCTTCGACAGAAGTCCAATAATAAAGCAATTGTACCTCCACGTCATTCACAGGAAAAATTCCGAGATTCTCTACCCTCACTTTCAAATGTTTATTACCTTCGATCGTCAAATCATCCAACTCTTTAATTATTCGAACACGTGGTCGCAAGATGATGAAAATAATTATTACACCTATAAAAGTGCCCAAGATACTAATTAATAGGCTTGACAAATCTTCTTTGCCCTTGCTCAAAATTAGCCAAGCCACACCAATAGAAACAAGTGTTAATAATATAATTCCTATCCAATTACGTTTAATATCCTCGTATATTATCTTCATGAGATTACCGATATAGTTCCAACCTTTATTAACAATTTTCCGCCATATTGCGATTATGTCTTTTAATGATTTGCTTTCCATAACTGTAATAGAAATAAAACTCACAACAACAATGAGGAACAAATCCAGTCCCATCAACGCTACCATATTTATGAGCGCATCCCTCATTTCTTCTCATTACTTTGTTTCTCAATTCTTTTTTCGTATTCGTAGTCCTCCAAGACTAAGTTGATAATTTTTTTTTGACGGGTTATGGCGAGCCCTATCAAAACTATTACCACAACTATTGCAGCTACCCATTTAAATCCTCCCAAACTTTCTGGATTAAGAGACACAATTACCCATGACATAGGAAAAATGAGTCCTTTAAACATCGCCACTTGATTTTCCAAGTAAGGGATATTACTTCTTCTATTTTTCTTGAGCGCATATGTATAAGCCTCATAATAAATATCTTCTATCTGCTCATCACTCATTGATTCAACGGACTTTTCCACTATTACATCTTGCAAGTTTTTGAAAAATCCAGATTCGATTTTATCGCGCAAAGAACCCCGGATCATACATATATTATTTCGCAACCCTATCTTCCACCAGAACCAATCCACAAGACGATAATTCATTGAACCTGCTACATAGGAAAAAGCAAAGAGGACAAACACTATAGCAGTATCAAACAAATAGTTAAGTTTTGTCGGTATTTCAGGACACCATAGATTCTTACTCCACATCTCTGGATCTGTCAGCCACACGCAAAAAACAATCATTACCCCTGGTACTACCATTGTCAAAGTCTCGTAGACTGCCATTTTTCCTATAATTGCTTTCTCAGCCATATTCTTTATACTTATTCTTCTTTCCCTGCATAGCACCAAGCCTCTATCAAATTAGCAATCTCCGTTGCCCAATTTTCGTTGAAGCGGTTTTGGATTCCTTTAGGCGCTACGCGCGGATGATTCGTATCAATATATTCATATATTCGGGCATTGGATGTGCGCCAAATGCGGTACTTGTTTTTGTACTCATTTAAGAGCACTACGCTATCATGGTTATTGCGGCACGCCGTAAGGATAATTTGGCAGTCTGCATCCGTCAGGAAATCTAAATTGTCGCGAACAACGGCTTGCAAGTCTCCATCGCTGGCTATTCCTACTTTGATTCCATTAATCGTCAACCATGCACAAACATCCTTACTGTTCTTTTTATCCGGTTCTCTATCTACCGGATTTCCTTTTGCAACCATGCGTAACTTATCATACACGAGTAAGATAGATTCGGACTTACCCATATCTCCCTCACCAAAATTCGCTATGATCGTTTTTTTCATGGTTGTGTGTTTTTTATGTTATTATTTTTACGCTGCAGCAATGCTCCGTGCTTTTGGGTTCTCGCAAGGAAGCGAGAAGGATGCAAAAGGGGCTTTTAGCCATAAACGATCGTTAGGAACATAAAGAAAGCGTGAAGATCACTTGTTCTTCACGCTCCCATAGTACTCGAACTTCACTTACAGTTCAAACAACCAAATATCCTATCGGGTATCTTATATGCCTCCCACAAGCAATGCGCGATGCGCATGCATGCGGGTACATATCCCGAGGAAATCACTGGTTGTTGTTGCGCTGATTTTAGAAAGTTGCGAAGTTTCCGGGAGCCGCAAACAACCTCAAATTATGTCCATATTGTGTTATGCCACTACATATTCTACTTGCCCTAACAAGTGAGTTATACCATGCAGTGAATATCTATTTTCCTTTTCGTTCTTATCGTATGTTTCTGACAAATTACAACGAGCGTCGCTCCATAATCTATCATGTATATTTATGATATTGTTCTATCTTTTGCGCGCCATACGTGCGTTCATACGTGCGTTGGGCGGTCGCGCCCGAACAAATCGGGCGCAAAGGTACAAAAAAAAATCGACATTCGCAAGGGAAATGCCGAAAAAACGTAAAAATATTTTCAAATTTTTCTCGAAAAGAGGGATTTGGCAGGGGAATATGACGTCCATAGCGAAGTATTTGAGGTTTGCTATCCCCACATATCTATCCGATTTTGAGGAGGATAATAGCCCTATGATTATGTTTAAAGTTTTTTCATTTTAGATTAATTTAGCTATTTATTTTCTTTTATATTAGATGTCAAGAGCACTATTGTAAATAACTTATATTCACGTGTCCAAATGATAATACCACAAGCCACCAAGTAGCCCAAGACAATACCAGTAATTGTGCATATAGGCAAGCCCAGCTGGCTTAATGCTATGACCATCAGCCAAACACAAGGTATGATACTATTACGCAACATGGCGACTTGTTGTTCAATCGCTAACAATACCGCTCCTTTGGTCGTGCGAGCATAGCTATGGGCATCAAAATAAACGCTTTGAAGGTCTATGAAATCTATCTCACTTAAAGACTTGTTTAATATCTGAAATATTTCTTTGTTGTTCTCTTTTACTTTTATTTCGTGTTTATAGGCTATACGCATTACTAATTTCCATATGCCGATGTATCTTTCTATAACAACTCTCCATATAGTAACGAGCGTATGATTCACAATACCCAATAAGTATGATAATAGTAAGCCAAGACATCCAAAGCAAAAAGCTCTCGATAGTATTGTTTGTTTTAGGATATGTTGAATCCATGGAATCTCTTTGACTCCGCCCCATACATCGCCTGTTGACAAGATTGCCAACAACAGCAATCCTCCCGGACAAATCATCGCAAGGATGTCATATAAGTTTAATCTTTCAAATAGTTTTTCCATATATTTATAGTTTAAATCGTTGTTGTTCTCCGGCTTTGCGCAAGTGATCTATATATTTCATTATCTGGCGCGTACCGTATTTGGGGGTGCCATCATCATTCTTCTCCTTCATCAAACCCAATGCTAATAAAGAAAACTCATTGTACAACGTTGTAGCAAATACCCCTCTGTCATCCGTATTCACAGACGCATTCAATAGTGGATAATAAGGATTTGATTGCTCTGCAATCGGATCAAATTTAGTTAGCAAGGGATGTTCACAATAGTTATCAATAAAGCCAATCTTCAAGTTGGATGTCGGGTTACATTCTATAGCAATCTGCTTCTTGCTCACTTTTTGACGGATCTTAGCTTGAAGTTTATCAACTATAGCCGCAATAGATTCAGGATATTTACCCTGATAGCGTTTTTCCCCATTGGTTTTTACGCTGTGATCAAAATGGTAACATTGGTAAAGTTCACATGCTTCTTGGTCTTGGCGTGCAATATTTACCAATTCATCATCTACTTCTGCCGTTTGGTTCCAATCGGTCATAGTAGATTTTTCCCATAATGTCGGTTTGATTTTCATTCCTGTCTTGCATGGTTCGTCTCCACGGAGCAACATACTACTCCAATAAGTTTGCATATCAAACGGACAAATTTTATTATAGCCTATTGCCTTATATAACTCTCGCGCCAAACGATTCAATTCTGTTTCTAAGGAATTCGGTATTTCAACATCTTCTTTGCTGGCAGTCATACATAGCCAAACACAATTATCTAATACATACTGCTTTGGGGCAATGATTCGATAATGTCGCCTGCTATAGTACTGTTCAGCATTTACGCCCATCGCTAATCCATGACCTATCCGACAATGCGAGTCCAAGCCCAAGAACAACATCGCTTCATCTATAGCACGGAGACCATCTACGATATCAAAGAAGTCTTCTCCTACGTGGTAGGTCTGGTTGCTTAGTCCTTTTTTGCGCGCATAGCGGAAGATATGTCCGAACACTTCCGGTCGGCAAAACATCTCTGTGCTGGCTGCATCTATACCTACTATTTGTATATCATTAGGCCGTCTTTGCTGTTTTTCATAAGCACTCAAGACTTGTTTGATATATCCTTTCAATTCATAGCGATAGTTATAGTAACGTGGATAGTCCTGACGATTACTGAGCCTTAATTCCTTCGCCTTTTCTGACTTGCTATAGTTGGCTTTTATGAAATGCACGACTAACGACAGATGCTTTGCAGCGTTGTCCATGACTTTGCGTTGTGTGAACACACCTTTATTATAATTGCGTACACGCATACGCGAATGGTTCGTCATATGTTGCAATTCTTTCGGAGTAATACGTCCTTCTAAGCAATCGTTTTCGCTATTTCGTAGTGTGGTCTGTAATACTATCGGGTCGAAGACTTCTGCAATTGGATCTTGCTCCTTGATGAAGATATCTTTTCTATCTTGATAGGTCTCGAAGTTCTCAAAGCCCTTCAGTTGATTAATTTGCACAAACTCTTTGCGGATCCGTGTCTTTAGCACGAGATATAAGTAAAAGTATGGTGCTAAGGTCCACATCTTATTATCAAAAGCAAAGAAGCGATAGAAGAACTGGTACATCAACTTACGCTCTCCATGGAAGATGAGATTTGCGTCTTTGATATGCGCTTTCACCTCTTGGTTAGGGAGAATGGCATAATCCAGCACTCTGCCGTTTCTGCTTTTTATAGCAGATGTCCGTAAAACACCGATTTCTGCACTAATATCCCGCTTAATCCGATTAGCATACATCTCATCTTCCAAAATGCACTTAACACACAGTATACGACGACAGAATTGTTTGTCACAGATGCATAGATTGTTGAGCAACTTGAAAAATTGTACTCTTAAATAAGCAGCAGCAATACACATTCGTTTGAGCGAATATAACTGCTCCGTGCCTACCGTAGAAAGTGTGACATCTTGATACAGCTTTATATCCTTAACCTTTTTTTCTATACCGTTTAACGAGTTCGTCAAATCAATCCAATTAAGGCTAAACACATCGCAAGTTGCATTATAATGCGCATGTAAGTCTACCATTCCGCGAGATAAAACATCATGTAATTCCTCATTACTATGTCTAATCAAATCAGACCATGCAAAGAGCGTCGTTTGTCTCCTTGGAGTAGTATTTACATCTTTGTTTGCCAAATAGGCTGTTGTAAACAAGTCTTCACCGACAAATAATGTCGCATCTTTCCATCGAAACAACTCATCAAAAACCACTACCGGTTGCAAGGTTTTGGGATCATGCGTAACGAACTTATTGGCCATATGCCGAACAAGTAAGAATGGACGATAGACAAATGGTATCTTTGTAGCATCTTGCTCATCGACATATTCGCTTAATGCATTCTCGCTATTCAGGTTCATCCAAATGTCCTGCGCCAAATTCTCCATCAAACGAGCCTCGGTTGTCGTGAAGGCATCTTCACGCCAGCGCACGAGTTGAGGCAGGATGTCTATATATCCATCCTTGTTTCTACGCGCATCCTCAATGGCTTTCACCACCGCTTCTACCGGATAATCGTAGAATAATGCCTTTATACTCGCTCGTTCGAAGTCCATTTAGTTATTCGTTTCAGATATATTGTTTTTTTTAGGTCTCCCTGCTTTCTTTTTAGGCTTATCTTCACTTTCAGGCGCGTCTATATAAACTATATTTTTCTCTATTTTTTCTCTTCTTTTCTTTTCTTCAGAAAAGCTTTTACTTAAGTTCTTCACCTCTTTCGCAATTTCAGCAATTTGAGAGCCTACTTGACGATTAATTTCTTTAGAGAATGCTTCGAATAATTTTGCAGTTTCATTTCTTGCTTGTGTTGTTGCTCTTTGAATAGTATCTTCACGAGTTTTTAAAGATACACTTCCACGGCGCAATATATCTATATTGGGTGTTTGAGATAAAATAGCAATAACATCGTTACGAGAATATTTTTCTTCCTCTTCAAATATAGAATCCCAATCTATTTCTTCTAACAAATCAGCATCGTCAAGGTTACTAACCCTATCTCTAAGCTCTTTTCCTGCGACTTTAGATGTTGCATTTAATCCAAGGATACTTCCACCTAATGCGCTTTCTAACGTGGCGATTGTTCGCTTATTTGTTTCTTCTAATTGAAATATTTGATTAAACTTTTCCTCTGTTACTAATTTTGGATTAGATAAATAGTTGATTATAGGATCTAAAAACCAGAATTTCATTTCATATGCACCTTCGCCTTTTTTTATGGGATAAAGTTGTATGTTAATTTTTTGAATATACTGGTATAGATATTGCAAGTTAAATAAGCTACCACCTGTTTTTTGTGTGTCTCTATTATTGATTAGATTATCCTGAATGGCCAATTGAACTTCAGAAAATCTCACAACAGCTTCGGAGATAAATCTATGTAACTTTGAGGGTAAACTCGTACTGGAACTCCATGGGTGCTTTTCATCACATATTGCCATCATGTTGTATAGCAAAGAGTCCTTATCGGCTAATGTATCTGCATAATAGTCCCTTTTGTCTTTACGCCCAATATTATATATATCATTCCATCGCTGATAAGTCTGCTTGATGTTTATTACATTATAGAAAATGGACAAAGCATCAAATACAATATAATTATTCTTATCACTGAAATTATCATAATATGATCTACTTGTTAATTCTCTATTATATTCAGTTCCTTGCCACGAAAAAGCTGGATATGTTGTAGTAAGAACAAAAAATTCACATAACAATTTCTGCTCTTTACTTGACGAAGGATTAAGTTCTTTAAATTTTTGTATTAATTCTTTACCATTAATAACTCTCTTTTCACGAGGATTATTACGTCTATCCCTTGGCAAAATTTCGCCTGCTTTATACGTAAAATACGCACCATTAACTAAACGTTGTAATAGATTACGTTTTTGAATTTTGATATCATACTTATAAATAGATACATTTCCTTCTGTATTAGGAAATAAATTCTGTTCAGATTCAGAAATAACATTGTAATTATCATACAATTTCATTGAATAAAATGCTCGCAGGAAAACAATTAATTGCTTATCTTCTTTAGTCTCCAAAGTGTTTTCTGCATAGTTCATCACATAGAAAACATCACCTAAAGATATGTTTTGCATTGCATTTAACGGATTAAGAATTGCTTTTAGAATTTCATCTTTAATATCACTTAGTTGCTGCATTTGGTCTTTTGTCGGGAACAACATATCTTTTAAATGCATCACTACATTTTTGTTTATAGACACTACATCTTCATTATGAACTAACGACTCTACAAATAATTGATTGCTATTAGTCAAACCATTCAGCCACGAAGTATTAAAGTAGTCCTTAAAATCTTCTTTGTTTTTTAAATTATCAATACCCTTTTCATTTTTAGCTTCTGGCATATTCCATAATTTACCGATTAACAATCGAACAGACCGAAGATTAGTTGGAACAATTGGAGAAATACTACGACCATTAATAAAAATATAACCTGTTTTTCTAAAGATATAGCGAACAACTGCTTCTTTGACAGATGGATAATCTTCTTGATTATCAATATTCCACTTTATTATTAATTTTTTTTCTACTATATTTTCTCCACTTGGCATCTTTACTCTATGGCTTTCGGGAATCATTTTAGTCACATACCTAATTGCCATGTCTGTAATAGTGTTATTTGGAATTATCTCTTTTGATAATTTATTACGCAGATATGACTGCACAACTTCAACCATCTGCTCAATCTTTATAGACATCAGCACAACACATGCAGACGGAGAACTCAGATACTTGCGAATTTCTTCGGCCATCGTATAACCCTCGGTTACATTAAGGTCCAAATCATCTATGCTAATCAGTACTCGATCTTTGCCAAAGTACTTAGCATAGCAGCGCATTAACTTATTTAGGTCCTCCTTCAACTCAATAGATGCAGCTAAATCTGCTACTTCTTCTAAATTATCATATGCTGATTTATTGGAAGACTTATCAATAAGGCTCAAACTTTTGTGAACATCATGAAAGAGCTGTATCAATTGATTGCGTTTAGCGATATCCAAGTTTATTCCACACGTACAATCATCTTTCATGTTCGCCTTTTCATCGTCATCTTTAAGGATATCAGCATACATCTGTCCAATAAGTAACTCCAATAAATTATGCTTGTCATCAAAGAAAGCCGGATCTACTAAATTCAGGACTTTGAAACTATTCTCTTTTATTTTATTGTCTTTTGGAAAAAGATCTTTAGATTCCTCATATGCATCACCGCCAATCAAGATATTACGAATAGTCATCAAAGCAGATGTTTTTCCTTCGCCTCGATCACCACAGAACGCTACAATATTGGACACTGGAGCATCTTTGTCCTCATCTTTATAATCAATAATAGTACTGATGATATTCAACGCCTGTTTATACTGCTCCCTAAACAAAGAATGTTCAAATTGCTCCTTTGTTTTCTCAATTACAATACCCGTTTCTTCTCCCATGCGGAAGATGATAGTGTTGTTGTTTTCCATAGCTATCTTCGTGTTTTTATGTTATTATTCTATTTTTTGTGCGTTTCGTGCGATTACGTGCGTAGCGCAATCGCGCCCGAACAAATCGGGCGCAAAGGTACAAAAAAAATTCGACACTCACAAGGGAAATGCCGAAAAAACGTAAAAATATTTTCAATTTTTTACAAAAAAGCGGTAAACTCGCTATGAATTTACCGCTTGGATTGTAGGATATTTTAGGGATTATAGAACTGTCAATGCAACTTTCTTGCCCATCCCTGCAAAAATCTGAAAGATGGAAGATAAAGAAACATTGCTATAACCGTGCTCCAATCGAGAGATAACTTGAGTAGGAGTGCCCGATTGAGCAGCTAACTCTTTTTGAGTCATACCAGCCTGAAGCCTTTGCTCCTTCAAAATCTCACCGATGCAAAATGCCTCAGCATCTGCTTCAAACTTCTCACGTTTGGTAGTGCCTCGCTTTCCGTACTCGACATCCAACAATTGGGAGAAATCTGTGCATTGCATCAAATCTTGTTTGTGTTGTGCAGTCATTATCGTGCCTCCTTCTCTTTAAAATATTCGTTTTTCAATCTCTCCGCCCTCGAAATCTGATCCGGCGGGGTCTTTTGGCTTTTCTTTTGAAAACCATTAAACAAAACTACCAAGTTCCCTTTATCAAAGCAACAGAAGATTCGATAAATATTACTCTCCATCTCTATACGAATCTCAAATAGTCCTTCTACTGTCTCTATTGATCGGAAAAACTTCTTAGGTATCTTTTCCTGTGTTTCCACCAGTTTGAGCACCTGATTGATCTTACGACGCACATCCTCCGTTTGCGCGGTATAAAATGTGACGAAGTAATTGTTATAAAAGATGATTCTCCTTGGTACAGGCATAATTGCAATGATTTTCGTTGCAAAATTACAACTTTTTTACGACATACACAAGTTTTTAGGCAAAAAAACATAATTTTATCTATTATTTACCCGTTTTTGCGGTAAATCCACTATGTCAAATATCCCGAACGCTGCAAAAGTACAACAAAAAAATGACATACGCAAATATGTATGCCATTTTTCTGCATTTTTCCTCTCATTCCACTAATCCACTAATCCACTCATCCGCTCATCCTTTAAGCTGCGGAGCGTTTGCGGCTATTTATCGGATGTGAGAACTATAACTTTTTGAATATCTCTTGCTCAAATTGCTTTACCGTCATTATCCTGCAATCCCCGATAGTTCCCATTTCTAACAAATCACTATCTCCTGACACAAGGTATATAGCCTTCGATTGCACAGCTAATTCTAACAAATAATCATCTTTAGGATCTCGGCAACGACTTGGAATATCCCCCAACGGCACATTAACCATATTTTGCATCATCCACTCACGCAACAAATCTACATCTTCCGCCCGAAAATACCTTGCAAATTTAGGACGTTGAGCAACTACGATAATTTCTTGTATTAGTCGCTCAGTAACCACTAATTCTATCTGCGGATAGCTCAATAGCTCTCTCAAATGAAGCAATTGACGTCCGATAAGTGAGCTAATCCAGATATTGGTATCTACGATAACGCGAATTTTATTAGTGGGCATAGTTTTCTTCATACATTTGTTGACGAACGGCCTCACACTCTTTACGAATTTCCTCATCCGTCAAATCACATTTCGAAAAACTTTCTTGCAATTGTGCAAACGACTTAGCACGATTTTGCGCCTCTACCTCCTCTCTATTAAGTAGAGTCTCTACACTTAAAGGAATGATAACATAGGGCACACTAACACGCTTTGCAAAATCAGTTAAGAATGCCAGTTGCGATTGATCCTGTGGTTGAAAAACTATCGTACTCATAATACCTTCCTTATTTAAAATTCGCTGCAAAGGTACAACAAAAAAATCAATTGTACAAATATTTTGACAAAAAAACGAAATATGCTTGCATAATTTTGTTGTTTGGGCGAAATAGTTGTCAGTTGCAGGATACTGCGACTGTACCTTCGAAGGGTTCCCTCTCAGGGTAGCAGGTCGAAGGTACAACAAAAAAATGACATACGCAAATATGTATGCCATTTTTCTGCATTTTTCCTCTCAATCCCACTAATCCACTCATCCACTCACCCACTAAGCCTCGGAGCGTTTACGACAGAAGTAAACAAACATTCCAAAAGCGAGGGACATCAAGAGCAAGGGAAGAAGGGTGTCTCCGAGAAATGATAGATAACAGATTACTCCTTGAACAAATCATCTAATGTTACTACGGATGTAAAAGCTCCAGAATATTGATTATATGACAAGCCGTAGGTTGTTACCAAAGTACTGTGTATAATCATTTTACGGGAAAGATGGGGTTGTAAGACATTCGTGCGATGTACCAATTTCTTATGGTAGTCCGCTCTCACGGTAAACTCTTCGCTATAGAACTTCATTTCGCACATGTTCACCACATTATCTTTCCTTGAAATCAGCAAATCGATTTGTGTCCCTTCCTGCTCATCGTCTCCGCTTACTGACCAAGCAGACTGAGAAGAGGAGATACCCCCTATTTGCAAGGCGCGTTTGATGGAATCTACATGACGCAGACATAGATCCTCAAAAGCAAAGCCCCGCCAACTAATGATTTTGGGCGAGTCCACATTATTCATCCAAAACGCTTCATCCATTTCCGTTTGACCATCCACGAACTTCAGATAGAACAAACAGAAAGGATCGGTAAGACGAAAATGCACATTACGTGCACTCTCTCCAAAAGGTACATAACTCACAATAAAATCGCTCGCAGCCAAGGCTCTAAGCCATTTAGACAGGTCGCCATTATAACTCAAATGCGCACCTTTGGAAATGTCTTCGCGGGTGTATCCTTTACGTTTGGTAGCCAGATAACGCACAATACGAATCATCTCATCGGGATTGGTAAAGACAGAGGCAAAAAGCTTTACAAACTCATCTTTTAACTTGGCATTCTGTGCGAAGAATAAATTGTCTATATTCTGCGCAAGACTCTTCCCTCGCATGAAATAATTCATATAATAAGGGATGCCGCCAAGAATCATGTTCGCTTGCGCAATATCATATCGTGACAGTTGTATTCCTCGGCTTTCATAAAATTGCTCGCACTCAGCCAATGAAAAGGGGGTTAATTTGATTTCATAGGTCGTACGCCCATACAATCCACCATGATTATTGACCAAGTTGTCCAACATCCAAGAATTGGCACTACCGCAAACGACGAGCATCATATTGGGACGATGACAAGCCCAGCCATTCCAAAACGCCTCTAACGCTGTAATGAAACCACTTCTTGGAGTGTCCATCCACGGCAACTCATCGATGAATACTACTTGCCGCGCTCCGGTATCTTGTGATTGCAGATGTTGCTCTAAGAAGAAGAACGCCTCTAACCAATTCTTTGGACGACTTCGTCCTTTCCATCCTTGCAGTAGCAGAGAATGGTAGAAATGCAACAACTGTTCTTTCATCTTATTTGCTTTACCATTCTCGTCAACAGGACTTAGTCCGGCATGCCTAAAAGTGATGTCCTCACGAAGGGATTCATCGACAAGAAAGGTCTTACCTACACGGCGACGACCATAAATCGCCACAAACTCTGCTCGTTGACTTTGTAGTAATTGTTTCAACTCGTCAACTTCTTTTTCTCTTCCAATAATAGCACTCATAATTGCGTTATATTCCGCCACGACCAATCGTTTTTACCATTTCGTGGCGCGTTATGTTTAAAATTCGCTGCAAAGGTACAACAAAAAAATCAATTGTACAAATATTTCGGCAAAAAAACGAAATATGCTTGCATAATTTTGTTGTTTTGACAAAATGGTTGTCAGTTGCAGGATACTGCGACTGTACCTTCGAAGGGTTCCCTCTCATCGAAGGTACAACAAAAAAATGACATACGCAAGTTTGTATGCCATTTTTCTGCATTTTTCCTCTCATTCCACTAATCCACTCATCCACTCATCCTTTAAGCTGCGGAGCGTTTGCGGCGGAGATAGAGGTAGCCACAGAACGTGAGAGACATCAATAGCAAGGGAAGAACGGCATCACCGAGGGGATTCGGATTTTCATCTTCTTCTTTATCATCAGGAGGATCAAGACCTTCTTCATCATCATCAACACCATTACCATTTGCATCTATTCTTCTCGGACCTCCGGGAATTCGTGCGGGAGCGCTTACCGTCCCATCCGCGTTCAGCATCGGAGTAGCGCTCAATGCGCTACCCGATCCTGTTAACGTACTGGTCGATTGGAACACCGTAGTCGGTGCAACTACCTGCACACTGGCAGAACGCTGATTGCTAATCCCGACCGGCTTATAACTGTTCTTGTACTCCACGGCGCTTACAACAATCGGCATCACTGCCAGTATCACAATAACCGCTAACCAATAACCTTTAATCTTTACATTTTTCATATCTTGCTTCCTTTCTTTCACTAATTCACTAATCGTTAATTGCTAATTCGTTTACTTAACCAAAGCGCCTTCTGCACTGTAAACACGGCCGTTGAGCATGATATACAATTTATCATTGTAGATAAACTTATGAGCCTTTACAGTGCCTTCGTGAGCATTATCCACTCCGGTCGGCATCTGCGGTGCATCAATGCGCGTGCGGCTGATGTAGAAGCGGTTGGTATCGCCATCCTCGTACATGAAGCTATAGGACTTATCCTCACTTATCAATACGGATTGTTTCAACTTCAAGTCATTGAGGTAATACTCTTCCTTGCCAATATAATGGAACGTGAATTGATATGTGTTACCGTCACGACTTGGAGCAAAGCCCAATACCGTACCTTCGATATCCGGAAGAGCGATAAATGACATCTTGCCCGGATCTCCGACAGCGTACAACTGTGCCGAACGGTCATCACATGCTACATACTTAGCTTCCCAGCCGTTATCAAACTCGTCGCTGAAACGCTCATCTTCCAACAGCCATACATCGGTATGGGTATTTTCACCGTTCACACGAACACGCATTATATCTACTTCCTCTTCCTTCGCCTTTCTCGTTGCACGATGAGGCTCGGTCAGGTTATCCGAAGCGATATTCACGTCACGTACCAGTTTGTCATAATCGAGTGTCAGTGTGGTTTCTGTGGACGTATTGACTTGGAATGCCTGCATAGACGGTATCACCTTCAATCCGGTGTAACCACCGAGTCTGGCCACGCTGATAGGTATCGTCAACCATTGACCTGCGGTGCTTGTTTCGGAACCGCCATCATCTGCTATAACTGTACCTTCATTTTTGTTGCCGGTATTGAAGATCAATACACTAGCTGTAGCGTCACCGAAGTCGTCAGCATCAAAGTTAGCGATCTGTATTGGCGCTGTCCAGCTGTTACCTACCATGTTCTTACCGGTGTTATCGTGCGTCAGTGTGATCTCACGGTTTTCGGTCGATACCAGCGTACCACGGAACGTCTCTTTATGACCGTCTTGCATCGACAAGCCTATACCATCGAACGGATACAAGGTGGTGTACATGCCTTTCTTGATCCATCCGGATGTCTCGCTATACAGATAGGTGAATGCTCCATAGAAATACTCGCCTACCGGCACTTCCGTAATAGGCATAGCCACGTACGACCAGTATTTCTTCTTCTTACCGGTTTCTTTATCTATTTCCCAATAAGACGGGCTGTACATCTCAACCGTAGCCTGCGTCTCGCCCTTATCGTTATCGAAGATCAACGCACCTTGTGCGGTTGACGATGCTTGGATGGTCAGATCACTCGGACTCGTAGGACGGGTCTCGGTATAAAGTGGTGCAGTAGCTGCTTCCACCTTACCGTCTACGATCAGTGCACCGCCGGCTGCAATCGTCAGACTACCATTAGCCGTATTCGCACCATGGTTGTAATTACCTCCCGGGGCGATCACTACACCGGCAACATGTACCTTCTCGCCAGCCTTAATCACGCACGGAGCCACGATACGTACTTTCTGTGTCCTGTCTGGTACGGCATTACCTGACCAGTGCGAAGCCACATTCCAGTCAGAACGTGTGGACTCATCCTCCTCATCATCACCACCGACGAACATATTCGAGCAGTCTGCGATATCCTCGGAGTTCTTCTTCATCAGGTACTTCAATGCGTTTACTACCACTGTCTGTCCGTCATCCGTCAGACGCTCCATCGCATAACTATTGATACCCAGTACCATCAGACGGGCTTCCATATTACGCTGACGCTCGATACCTACTTGCAGATCATTGCCTGATCCGTCATCAATCAATCCAAGCGGCAACAGATCATCATCCAGCATCTCTTTGGTGAACGTAAAGCCCTGCAATGCCGGTTTCTTTCCGTACTGATAGTTCTTGTCTTTCTCGTGGGTTCCTGCTCCGTACGTAGCATCCAATGTCTTGTAATCCTCCAGAGTATCACAAACCATACTTACGCGATACATCGTCTCGTCGCCTTCACCTACCTTGGTTAGCTCAGTACCGGAGAAGATCTCGTGGTCCTTACATTGCAGATCCATCGTGTACTGACGGGTGGTCGGGTTCTTTGGGTTACCGCTTAGACCTTTGGCTTTCCAGTTGGCCAACTTGGCAACGAATGCCTCCATTGTCAAGATCGGGCGGATATCCACCAACGCACCGAGGGCATCTACATAGCTCTTCTTGTTCACACCCTTCGTACCTGTATTCGGGTAGTCGGTTACGCAAAGGATATCAAACTGCGAGTAGTACTCTTTCAGCGCTTGCTCATCATCCGTCGAGTAGATATTCGTTGCCAGCACATCGAAGTTCGCTGCAATCTCGTTATACAGAGGAACACTCGTTGTCTGTGCAGACGTAATACCCTCCGTGAAGCCTCCCTTATCGGTACCATTAACCACAAACGCTAACACATGTTTGTCTGTATTCTGTTGGTGATGCAGATAAATCAGCTGTCCTGATGCAGACATCGGAGTTGTGCTACCGCAATCATCCTCTACCGTCAACGTCAAGGTGTAAATAATATCCGCTCCGGATGTATTGGAAGACGGTTCTTTACCCTTCAAATAAACCTTGCCGTCGCTCTCGTAAAAGTCGCTTGCGGTCAAGCCTGTTGTATTAGTCGAGCTCCAAGCTACGCTGCTTAGGTGAGCGCCGTTCTGCAAGGTCCACAACTCTATATCCGGAGTCGGACGACCATTCTTGATATACCAGTTCTTAACGATACGCTTAGCGCCGACCTCCGTGCTCTTATTGCTAATCGTGATACGATTCGAGCGAACACTACAACCCGAGGTTACCATTACGCTATACGTACCTTCCTGATCAGTAGTCAGCGTACTGGTAGTACCATCCGATTCAATCTTATAATTGCCGCCGTCATCAATATTTGTGTCGCCATCTTTCCATTGGATAGAAGCTCCACTCTCGAAACCAGTCAATGTAAGGGTTACTTTATCACTGCTACATTTACTCTCCGTACCGGAAGTCAAGGTCAGCGTACCGGCAGTAATTGTACAAGATACTTCCGCTACATTCAGCGTATAACTGATCTCCGCTTTCTTGTAACATCCGCTGGCTGCCAACGTTGCCTTAATAGTCGTCGAACCGGCTGCAATCAGAGCCACTTTACCGGTTGCATCTACGGTAGCCACACTCGTGTTAGACGAACTATACGTGATAGTACCTAACGTGTTTGTGTTCTCGGTTATCTTCGATGCCGAGTACGTGAAGTACGCATCCGTTGTATACTTATTAACCGTTGCCTTATCTGCCAGATTATTACTCCATTGCAGGTGAGTATTCAAGGATTCTGCCGAACCCTCCGTGATAACAGCTCCTAACGGGCGAACTTTACTGTCATTGAATTTAACGAGCAAGATGTCGTTCGCTGCCATCACTTCATCCAAGGTAATATCTACATATCCTTGCGCCGCCGTTCCGGTGTTCTCATTCTCCTCATCGCCATTATATACCGCCGTATAATCTACTGCATATTTAGAATCCGCAGAGAAGTAAGCAGTATGTTTATACACATTAGATACCGTCATATCATTCGCACGGAAGTCTGCGTAGATACGTACCTTATTCACATTCGCGTGATACGTACGTACCCAGACGTATTGCGTATTCGATGAAGCTACCGTATCGAAGTCAGTCTCCATCTTTGTTCCGGCCTTACCTGTTGAATACGAAGAACTGATATTCGGCGAGATCCAACCATCTGTATTAGCACAATGATAATAATTGCCATCTTTAGTAACCGTCTTACGCATGCGGATGTTATACGAACTTCCTTCTCCTGCTCCTGCACAAGCACTATAACTTACGTTATAATCATTGCTAATCGCATTGTAACTTGCTGTAGCCGCAGCTGAAACGGTGAACGGAATATTACTTGCATACGTCGTTCTGTCAAACGATGTCTGTACATCGAAATCAGCCTGTACCCACTTCTGGCTGGATGTCGTTCCGCTCGTCACATTATATATGTTTATGCCCGCGGGCGCGGTAATAACAAGGTCTGCTGCATTGCCGTCCCAATCTGGCTGATCTACCGTTGCCTTGATGGTGTAACCGCCACCACCGTAGTTCGGTGTGCTGGCCGGATCGGTCCATGCTACCGTAGCATCACTCTTCGCAGCCGCTACCGTAATAGCCACTGCCGGGGACTTAATCGTAATGCCGCAAGCTTCATTCGTCATCTCGCACCAGTAATAACGCGTACCATCTATTGCCGCACCTGCATCTGTCAGCGGCGTGAGAGAAGCGTTATTTGTGCCGCAGTTAGTTCCTGACGTACGGTCATTAACCCTGTTGTACTTCCATTGATAGGTATTGATATTATCACCGCCTACGATTGTTATCGGCGAACCCGAAGCATCATCATTCGGCGCGAACGTCGTAGTGGTATAACTCATACTCGTGTAACTCGGCATAGTTGCACACGCCTCTTCTATCTCACCCTCAATCGTGATCGGCGTTCCGAGACGGTAAGCATCTGTTGCTCCGTAGCAGTATATCTTCAGCGTTACGGTACCAGTGAAATAGGTACCATCACCTGCTAAAGTAACAGTTTGAGTCGAGCCACCGGAAATGGAAGTAGCCGATGAAGATACCAACGAATGATAAGCACCATCTGTTAGTGACAACTTCACATCTTTTCCTGTTGTAACAGGCTGTGCTATCACCTTAATACTACTCGGCGTGAATTTATAACCGCTTGCTACCTGGAAGGTCACCTTCACATATTTGTCTGCATCATACGAAGCAGGCGTGCTGATCTTACCGGTCAGCGAAGATTTCTTCTTGCTTTTATCATAAGTCAAACCGGTCAATGCAGCATCTGTCATGTTCGTTGTAGAAATCTTTGTGAACGCACTCGTCTTGGTCGAGGTGGACAGGTTGGCTGTATCCGAATCAACAATCAGATTCCATGTCAACGCACCAGCCGACTCATATTGCGCAAAGAGCGTACGTGTACTCGCCACGCAGATCCACTTACCGCTACTGATCCAATCCGTCACATTCGCGCTTGCGAACGATCCGTCTGCGTTCAGCACTTTCGTTCCGCTTGTCGCTGCCGTGTAATAACCCGACAACTTATATCCGGTTGCAGCCTTCGTGTGCGTTACCGAACTTAAGGATGTCGCATTGTAATATGCCGTAGCCGAACCGTTATCGCCCGAACCATGGTTAGACGTATTCGCATCCAGCGTCACACTCTGACTCCACTTAGCCGTCAGCGCGATATCGACCGTGATATTGGTGATCGTTGCGCCATTAGCAATCAGCGTTCCGGCTGTTACGGTACTACCGCCGATCGTTACATTCACATCTGCTACCCAGCCTGCGAAACTATAGTTCGTCGGAGCCGTGAAGCTATTGCTCGTCAGCGTCTGACTATCGTCATCGGTAATACCCGTATTCGAACTCATCGAACCCGAACCACCGCCTGCATTATAACTGATCGTGTGCGTACCACCACCAGCAGAACAAGCTTCTACGTAATAGATATAGCGTTTTCCACTATTTGCTAATGTTCCATCAACAGATAGTTCGGTTTCAAAGTTACGACCTATTGCAAACGATTTCGCACCAGTCGGCGCTTTGATCTTTATAAAGCTTTCCGCAGCATCGTACTTGTTCACACTATATACTTTGCAATCCTTGCTATTAACTTGGATTATATGCGCTGTATCATATGGATAGGTAGAACAGAATGCAACCACCACTGCAGTTTTATCGCCATTTTCAGTAGAGGCTTTGAACTTCAAGGAGTCAATTACCGTTCCATTTATGTGACCTTTTATATAATGACCCTTAGAAGATGTATAGAAACACGTATCGTTTGTTCCACCGCTATTAAACTGATATTTGCCTTTTTGACTTATTGTTAGATACAAACCACCATAACTATTCGTTCCCGTCTGCGGGTGCGTCTCTTCTGCATCCCAGGTATAGCAGGTCTTTCCGGCTGCCGCACGCCATTGAGCATACAGCGTCGGCTCTGCGCCGGTACGCGACCACTTGCTGCTTGTGATATAATCCGTCACATTAGCCGCAGCAAACGAACCATCAGCGTTCAGCACTTTCACTCCACCGCTACCGGCGGTATAATAACCTTGCAGCGTATAACCTGTTGCCGTGTGGGCTGTGAAACTGCTTACACCCGTTCCATTAATATATACATAAGGAGTCTGATCTGCTCCGCTACCTTGCGCACCCGTCTTCAGCGTCACGGTCTGTTTCCATGCGGCATAATAGGTTGTAGCTGCCGCAGGCATCGTTGCACCCGCTGTTGTTCCTGTACCGTCATTATTCGTCTTCCAACCGTCAAAGGTGTAGTTGCTCAACGTCGGATCGGTCGGAGCCGTAATAGAAGCACCGTAAGCCGTCGAACCGCTCGTATAATCACCCGCCAGATCGCTACCGCCGTTCGTATTCCATGCTAAAGTATAACTATTCGCCGAACGAGTGAAGTTGGCTCTAACTGCCAAAGCTGCCGTTACGGTAGAAGGAAGTGCAGTACCATCGCTCTTTGTCCAATTGTTGAAAGCGTACGTATATTGCGCTGTAGCAGAAGCCGGAGTAGCTGTAATCGGAGTCTTTCCTGCTACCGTCAGCACATTACTTGAAGCCGAAATCGCCGTTCCCGATGTCACATCCGTTATGCTCGATGCCGACAGCGTTCCATAACCCGCCGGGTTAACTGTTGCAGAGACGGTATAGGTTGCGGCAGTAGCATCGAATTGGACGCCAAATATACCGGTACTTCCTCCGGTAGCATACAGATAATACGTTCCTGCGGATAATTCGCTTGTTGTAGCATAGCTATTTCCTTTTGTTGTACTTGACCAAGTAGGCTCAGAACCTGACTTGTTCAGTTTTACTTTACCGGCTTTATCATTATTATCTCTATAATATATCGTAAGTGTTCCTGCTGATGGGAGAATAAATTTCATCGCTCGTGTAGTTGGGTTGTTACTACTAAGTGTAGATTCTCCATCAAAATATATTATTGCATCAAATTCTATTTTATTTAGTGTCACAGAATACTCTTTCCATTTCATCGAATTATGAGGACTTGCAGAAGCCGAACCCTCAAAGAAGAACTTGCCATTATCAGATATACCTCCTACATATGTATCAGACGTAGGAATATCGCCGGAGAAGATTCCATTTGCTTTATACAACGTACCATCCACCAAAGCCGTCAATGTCGGTTCGGCGGAAGTGGTGAACGAAGTGGACTTGGACGTTTCTGCTTTGTCGTTATGGTTCGCGTCACCGATAAGCGTTACGGTATAGGTGTACGTCGTACTTGCCGACAAGCCGGTAGCAGAATAACTGCCCGAAGTTGCCGGAGTAATACCCGAATAAGTCATAGCCACCGATGCACCATTATACACCTTAATCGTTATACTTGCTACACCTGTTACATCAGTAATAGTGAACGGCAAGGAAGCCGAGTTATGCGTTACCGAAGTAGCCGTTCCCGTTGATGCCGTTCCCGGCAATGCTGCCGTTGTTACTGTAATCGTACTGGAAGTAGCACTACCGCCGGCATAGTTGCCTTTCGCAGCAATAGTGGCAGTAACGGTTGCTGTTCCACCTGCGGTTGCACCGGTGACAACACCTGTTGAACTAATAATAGTTAAACTACCTGCCGGCGATACACTATTCAAAGAATAAGTAACCGTACCGCTACCAGCATTCCCTGTTAAGGTTGGGCTTATTGTACTGCCATATGTCACTGTACTTGCGTAAGTCAGCAACGGAGTTATCGGAGTCAACAAATCTGCTGCGTCAACCGTTACCGACCGTGCGGCACTCCAGCAACCTGAACCATCCGAACAATAGGAACGGATATAGTACGTACCTGCAGCACTAACATTCTTCGTTGCGCCACTTTCGCTTGTGCTCGTACCATCTGCAGACGCCTGCCAATACCAAGTATTGTTCGATGCAGGTTCGCCTGCGGCAGTTAAGGTGATTGTTCCCGTTCCGCCACTTGCAGTTCCTTTGCTTATCGTACCCGGCTGCGTTGCCGAACAAGGAACTACAACTGCGTTTACCGTAATAGCTCCCGAAACATCTGATGTTTTTGAATTACATCCCTCTTCGGATACAACGCAGTAATAATACGTCGTACCCGTAGAAGTCGTAGATGGAGTATAAGATGCGCTGGTGGCTCCTTCTATAATCGTTCCTCCCGTGTTTTTATTTGTTGTATTTTTATACCACTGATAAGTTGGCGTGTGACCAGCTACGACAGGCGACACCGTTACCGACAATGCAGCAGCTGCTGCTCCCTGATTGTAAGTAGCTCCGCTTAAACTGGATGCCGTAATCGTCGGTGCCGACGGACGAAGGGAGAAACCCCAGAAGTTTGCGCCGCTGTTCCCTATACACCCTACTTTAATAATATGTGTATCTCCTCCACTTATAGTATAACTGCGCTTTTGGGCAGTCGTATTTTGTCCTGTTGTTACATCTTTTCCATCTATAACTACCACATAATAACCCGTGCTTGTATTCTTATCTACAGCAAAGAAGTTAAATTGCTCGTAACCTTGCACACAAAACTGCATAAAATAACCATCCTTTGTCTGGACAGCATGTGTGGAAGATGTTGGAAAACCTGTAAACTCATTTGTTCCCCAAGATGCGCCAGATGATGTATTACCTGACACGTATGCATCTATCCATAAACCACTTTTATGTGTGCTATTATTGAAGGTAAAGACAGATTGAGCGGAAGCTGGCGAACTTGAACTTCCATTGGCTATAAACGTGTTGGCACTACTATTTTTATATATACCATATCTTTCATACTTTTGGTTATCAAATGTAGTTAATGTCTGATTATTTCCACTTGCAGATGTATAAAATCCCGGAGTGTGAGGGACGAAAACACTTAATGAAGTCTTATTTCCACCAGCACAATCTTTGATATTAAAAGACGCAACCACAGTATATAACGTTCCGCTTTCAAGTCCAGTCAAAACATAGTTGTTACCATCTGACAGACGTCCGTACCAATTATCCCAACAGTCACGTATCTTGAACTCATGGGATTTAGCACTTGCTGTAAACGTATAGACACATTGGAATAAACCTTCTCCTTTATCCTCGAAGGTAGCCACGTCATTTGCCCAACTATCTTTATCAGTACGCAAGCCAAATGAATATGTCATATTCTTCCATCCACAATTTGAATTACCGGATCCATTTGAAAAGAGCGTATTATAATCATCGTTACTTCTTGCAGACTGAAGTACATCTCCATTGGAATTCCACCACGTTGAACAGTTTTGGGCAAATCGCTGTAATTGTACTTGATTACAATTTTCTGCAGGTACTATCGTCCAAAACACTTTGTTTTTACTATCATCACTACCTACAAGCCAGTTAGTAGAAGCCGTTGCTCCCGTATCACCTTCTCCATCAACATTGAACCATGCTTTTACACAAGCATCATCTTTCCATGCACTATTGGTTTTGGAATCTCCAACAATAAATATCGTCTCGCCTTTTGTAAAGGTAGATTTCACCGCCCACGCCTGTCCAACGCTCATCACTAAAACGCAGAAAATCATCGCCGCGTAGCGAAGATAACGAGAGCGGAACGAGAGCGGAAAGGAGGCAGAAAGGAGGCAACTCGGACTCAATTGCTCTTTTTCGGCCTTTTTACCGCTAAGCGACATTAGCCTTGACTGTCGGTTCACCTCACCGTCGGGATTGGATGCTCTTACTGTCATCCCATTTCTCTTACTGCATCCCTGCAGCATTTGAGTTAAGTTAATGTGTTTCATGATATAAATGTGTTTTTTATGTTATTTTTCTATTTTTCAGCTTGTTCTTTTTTATTGACACATGTGTACAACAAAAGCAACAACCCCTTTCGGAATTGTTGCTTATAGGAAAATCGTTTAGAGAGAATATTAACTTATCTCTTTCTTGCAGCGCTTGACATCTTTGTCAAACTCGTGCGTCGTTCGAACCGTGTACATGCCTCAAATACCTAAAGTTTGATACATTTCTTCGGCTGAAGACCATGTACGCACACGTCCTGCCTCAATATCATCCAATGCCCGGTCTAAAGCGTTTTTCTTCTCTATCTTGAAGCCAAGTGCTTTTACGACTGCTTTAAAACGCTTCGCCTCAACGCGCGGTACATGTATCGTCATACGCTCATACTGATTTGCTGCTACTGTTGCTTGCATATCAACCTCCTTTCTTCAATTTTGCGAGGCAAAATTACTGCTTTTTTTTGAAATATGCAAACTTTTGAGCAAAAAAAATGATTTTTTACTTCATTTTTCTCATTTTCCTATAAGTACACAATCTGTCAAAGATCTTTTGCCTCCGTTTTAAGCCGGGAAGCGGGGCTGTGGTTTATTATACGCAAAAAGAGCGCGAAGTTATTCTTCACGCTCCCTATCCGCTCGTAAGGTTCTACATCCGTAAGATACAGCAAATGTCCAATGTGGGATACTTGATACAAACTATAACATGCGCACACGAGCACATACTATACTTTAAAGTACCCAACAGGACATCTATTGGCTGTTCTTGGGCTGGTTTTAGAAAGTTGCGAAGTTTCCGGGAGCCGCCAATAACATCAATAAATGTCAATTATGGTATTCAATCACTTTGGTATTTGTGATTTCGTGTTTTTCTTGGTTTTGGGAACACCAGTGAATGCCACTTATGTTCCGATTTTCTTCAAATCGACTGCAAAATTATACAAAATTTTCCAATTATGCAAACTACAATTTACACTTTTCGGCTGTTTTGTCATTATTTGCACAAAAAACGTCAATTTAGTGCTATTCTTTTCAAGGTTCGTACGTAGTCGATTCATTCGGGACATAAAGAAAGCGTGAAGATCACTTGTTCTTCACGCTCCCATAGGCCTTCGCAATGCCTGTAACCAGTAGAAAAACAACCGAAGTCCACGCCGAATATGTAAAACAGGTACAATACGCCTACGCGCAGTGTACTCAGGATTTACACATCCCGAGGACATTCATTGGTTATTGTTCGGACTGATTACGAGAAAGTTGCGAAGTTTCCGGGAGCCGCAAACAACGTTCAATAAACGCCTTTTCAATATGTCTAATTCTCCACCCTACCCAGAGACACCTCCCCTCAGCGTGGATCAGATTACGCATACGTATACGCACATGCGTGGTATAGCGATACGCATAATCGGTGCAAAAATACTGCTTTTCCTTCATATACGCAAATTTTACCGTAAAATTCGTACAAAAAAGTGCATTTTTTAACGAAAATGGGCAAAAAAGGGGTTAGAGGATGAGAGGGTGAGAGGATTAGAGGATGAGAGGGTGAGAGGATGAGAGGGTGAGGGGGTGACGCTGCATTAATGCACCGTGCAGGAAGGCACCGTGCAGGAAGGCACCGTGCAAAAAAAGCGGTAAACCACAAGGCTTACCGCTTTAGAGATTATTATCGAGAGGGATTAACGCACCATCATCGGATGGATCGTGCGGGGTTTGGGGGCATTAGTATCCGATGCACGGAGGACAAGGAGATAGTATCCTGCGGTAGTCGGAGCAGAGATAGACGAGTTGTCGTACGACTCCGTATGATGCGGACGGCCGAGCACGTCATACCAGTATGCCTTACCTTTGCCTTGCACTTGGATCGACGAACCCAGCGGAACAAGGGTCGGCATATCCGTTATATCCGCAGAAACTTTCTCAGGCTCAATAGGACAGGTGAAGAGCTGTACACCATCGTCACGAGTTAGGAGTGCTCTGTAGGGTTCTCCGAAGCGGAGTTGCGCATTCTCTCCGGCGAAGTAGTTGAACTCCGAAGCACCCTGAATAGGCGACTCGCCAAGATACCACCGTACAGCCGTGAAGAGATAGCCTCCGTTATAGTCCGCATTGCGGATAGCGAGGACATCATTCCAACGCTGGGTGATGATGGACGAGGCATAACGGATCGTCACCGTAAACGGAAGACGTACATTATGCTCGGGGAGCGAGTCTTCGAGCAGGAGGGAGCCCTTATAGATATTCGGATACGGCTTTGCAAGGGGCACTACGAGCGTGGTGTCGGTTCCTTTGCGCTGATGCTTGGTTTGCGGATCAATCGAATCCAGATCAGCAATCCGGTACGAATAGCGCAAACTGCGTCCTTGGGTGATGATATACTCGATTCCGACGACAGAGTCATCCTCGCAGACGATAATCGCGGTATCTGCCAGATGCGCTTTGAGCGGCTCATAGACCTCAAAATTGAGTACCCACGTGGTGTCACAAGCGGCATTTGGAATGGTATCGATCACACTCTCGGTATAGGTACGTCCGCGATATACGAAAGGCAGATCATCGGAGAGAACCACGGTGTCCGCGAAGAGACGGAGCGGTTCGGTCAACTCCAGATAGATGACGCTGTCACAGGTGGTAGCGGGGTTGAGGAGCACGACAGAGTCCACCACACCATAGGTGTGATAAGCGGTGTCGGTACGCTCTTTCCACACGAAGCCGGCCTTGCGTTCATCATCGCAGAGGATATAGGTCTGCGTCTCTTTAGTTGCACCGAGCGGATCAAGGTGGAGGTGGTAATGCAGTACGGAATCACAGGTACCGCAAGTGGTACGAAGCGTAACCTCATAATCGCCGCCTTCGATCGGGAAATTAAAGGTCGGCTTCACCTCATCTGACCAGCCGTACGGCAAGCCTTCGATATTCCACTCATAGGTCTCAATATGGTATGCTTTGCTGACGAGTGTATCTCCGGTCACGTGGTCGATCTCCTGTACCCACGAAGGCGAAGCATCGAAGGTCACGCGGTAGATACTGTCACGGCAGTTCATGTATATCTGCGGATCATTCATCGCCGAGATAGGGTTGGTAGCCAGCGTCGAAGCATAGAGCGAGAAGAAACAGGTACTATCCTGTACGAACATACAATCGACTACATAGAGGCTGTCATCGTGCATACCGGCATTATAATGCTGGTCGGTACTGAGGATATACTGCTCGGGCAGGGAGCCATCGGGACGACGGTATTTCTCGTTATAGGCATATGCCCAACGATAGTGAAATCCGTCCGGTGCCTCAAACTCGGGGTTGATAGCACCACACTTCATGCCTTTGAGTTTACCATCGGAGCACCCGAGGGTGAAATAGGCGTAACCGAAGTGCGCATTATAGACACAGTCATAAGTAGCCAGACGCGCTGTGATGGTACTTCCGTGACCGGCATATTGCCTGATATTGACACCGACCGTAGTCCATTCTTTCCAAACAACCGGAGTAGTAGAGCCTTCGAACGAGCCAGGAGGCACAAGATGCCATCCCTGTTGTGCAGCACCGGGCTTTAACTGCTGGGTTTGCGTATCGTATGCGTCATTAGCATTGAAATCCGCCTGTCCGCACCTACCGATAGACTGACCGTCCACCAAGATATCCAAGGTAAAACGGGAGTTCTCAGCATCAGTGTGGTTAGGCGCCTCAATAATAGGCAAATACTTGAGCAGAAGAACAGGATACTTGATGGTATCAATAGGGAAGGAGAACTCAATCTGCTCTGCTCCTTCGCCTGTTTCATTTTCCCAGTTGCCCAAACGAACAGAGGCAAGCTCTCCATCCGGAACGGTCTTCGCCATATTAGCAGTACGCGCTTCTACTTCCGTACGATCGAAATGTACTGTATGACGGCTGCGTGAGTTGGCAGGACCATAATCGACTGCATTAACCAGACGGAAATCCGAGAAAGTACGTGTATCAGACGGCTGCGAATTGGCAACATAACATTTGGCGTTATTCAAGTTCAGATAGTCCACACACATCTGATCGGGGTAGTAGATGAGCTTGGAGACGATGGTCTTGAGGCTGAAATAGTCATCGCCGCACTTTGCACGCACGATGAAGTCAGTCTGTCCGATCGGCAGTCCGGTGAAGTTGGTCTGCGTACCGGTCACGATCTTCGGTCCCGCCCAGACTTGTCCGTCATAGGAATACGCGCTAACCTCGTACTCGGTAGCCGTACCTTGCCATTCCAGCGAAACGGTGGTACCGTTCGGGGTGACCACAAGGTTCGTAGGCTGATCGCAAGGCGCACCGTCGGTAATGAGGATGTTATCAATTAACGCACCGGGTTGCTGCGGTAAATACGCGCCATTGGCCCAGACGAAAGCGAGATAGTGGGGCGTACCGTCACATTTCGATCCCGGGATATTCACGGCGCACTGACGCCACGTAACCGTACCGGCGAGATAGTCCATGTTCGCATTCGGCTGAAGACGGATGACATAGTTTTCGTACTTCCTAGGCAGACCTGAGGTAGCGACGGAGTTAACCTTAATCGAATCGCCGTCATCGTTCGTCATTGGAATCCAAAGGGCATAGAGTCCATCGAATTTACTTGCCACGTTCGCCATGGAAGTATAGTCGAAAGTCAGCATATAATCTCCGGCGATATTATCCAAAGCGACGGTATCGTATGCAAAGACCCAGCAGCCCTTGTTCTGGTAATGAGCAGTAGCACCTCCATCATCGGAGATGTAGAGTCCATACTGACCGTTACGGTCATTGTTACCGGGTTCGCCGATATACCACTTGTTCGCCAAGTTCTTATAGGTACTTTGGTTAGCAGTGGGATTGAGTTTCCAACGGCTACGAGCAACCGAGTCCTCGAAATTACAGGAGTACCGTCTAACAGCTTGAACAGGAGCAGCAAAAACGAGGGCTGCTACCACGAAGAGTTGTACGAATCGTTTTATCATATTATTTAGCTTTTTTCGTTACCATATAAAATTTCCTTGTAGTTGATGTTTAGACAAAAACATATAAAACCCCTTGTCGTTTGTAGCCCTTTGGGCTGCTGTATCTTTGTTCGCTTGATCGTCCTTGTGAGCGAGCTCCCATGACGCTCCATCGCCCAAATCTACACTCCTTGCGGAGTACAAACGCCTTCGGCAATAAACCTAAAAAACAATTTTCATTTCCTCTGATTTTTATCGTTCACGAATTAACCAAATTAAACGA
>ONWR01000004.1 GCA_900321605.1 uncultured Bacteroidales bacterium
GCATCTCAAGCCCGAGAAAGAGGTACGTTTCTGGACCGAAGAGGTAAGCGCACATCGTCAGAAGCAACTGACGCAATACCTGCGGATCCAAGAGAAAGACTGGGATTATTTCCGGAGCCTCTCTGCGGCTATTTATGCCTTGCGCCAAATGGGTTACGTTCGCCGTGCCTGCTCCCTGCGGGACATCACCCGATGGATGTCAGAACAGCTCGTCAAAGACTACTCCACCAAGAATAACCACGATCAGTTTGTCCGCGCATGGAAGGACTTAGGGCGTTACACACCGGAGGTCAAAGATTACGTAGACGCCCTAAAAGAAAATGGTGTCATGCCTTTGAATGGTATTTACTAAACGAAATAAAAATTAAAAATGCAGAAAAATCGCTCAATGCGTGATTTTTTGAGCAAAATATTTGCGTATATCATAAAAAAGTAGTACTTTTGCACCCGGACAAAATGATTATACCATGCGAAAGAGTTTTTGCTTATTTTTCTTATTCATCGTGTTATGCTCGTGCGGGCATAAACAAATACAAGTGACGGACTGTACGACGGAAGCCATCAAGGTGGATGCTTCTTGCGACAGTCTGCAGGATCAATCGTATTTGGAGCAGTTGGCTCCCGTCAAAGCCGATATGGAGCGTGAGATGAACGTGCAGATCGGTTACGCGCCGGAGGAGCTGTGGGTGAACGGTCCGGAGTGCCCGATGCTGAACTGGGCAACGGATGCGTTATGGGAGGCAGCTAAACGTGCGTACGACGGACGGGTAGATATAGCTATCGTGAACATGGGCGGGATGCGTTGCAGCTGGCCTGCCGGTCCTATCACCATCGGAAACGTGTTTGAGTTGATGCCGTTTGATAACCGCTTAGTGGTACTGACGCTCAAAGGCGAAGATGTGATGGCACTATGCGAGTCCTTTGCGAAGTACGGCGGTCAAGGCGTAGCGGGAATGAGAGTTAGACAAAGGACAATGGACAATGGACAATGGACTAAGATAGAGGTGACGGTAGATGGTAAGCCGCTGAAAAAAGAGGCGTTATACACCGTAGCTACCAGCGATTATTTGGCAGGAGGAACAGACCACATGGATGCCCTGACACGCTATGTGGAGCGATGGGATAGCGATCTGCTGATTCGGGATCTGTACTTAGAAGCAGTCCGCGAGCAAGACACCATCCGTGCCGTGGTGGACGGAAGAATGGTCGTTGGTCGTTAGTCGATGGTCGTTAGTCGTTGGTCGATAGTCGTTTGTCCTACAGCGAAGCCGGTCTGTAATCTTTTAGAAAATCCCTTTTCCTGTGATGTGAGCGCCATCGGGGGTGATGTCCATACGGATGGTAGAATGAAGACGGAGAGGTAAGTTATGCTCCACGTGACCTACAGGAGCATTGAAAAGAACGGGGTAGTCGTATTCTGCGACTGCCTCTTTTATAGTCTCATAGACGGTACAACCCATGGAAGGATCGTCCTCACAATCGGTGAACTGCCCTACTATCAGTCCGCTGAGGTGCGCGAGGACACCGCTCATCTTGAGGTTGCGGATCATGCGGTCGATATGGTAATGACGCTCACAGATATCCTCAATAAGGAGAATCGGGAACTGCTTGCGGAAGAGCTGGTCACGCAGTCCGTAACGCGTGCCTTGCAAGCCGTACAAGACGGAGAGGTTTCCGCCCACGATAGGTGCGCACGCCGTACCGTAATGGTTCAGGGGATGAGCAGGCCAGAAATAATCCATGCGCTCATCCGCCAAGAGGCTTCGTAACGCACGTATCGGTTCGCTGTCTTCGGGCAGCGTAGCTATATGTTTGCACATGATGCCGTGGATAGAGAACTGGTCGCTGTACGCCGATGCCTGATGGAGGGCGGTGATGTCGCTAAAACCGATGATCGGTTTATGAATAGGAGGCACTTGGTCGATGATACGTTGTAGCCCGTAGCCGCCTCGGGAACAAAGGATGAAGTCCACGGAAGGATCCCGCAGTGCCTCGATGATATCCGCCAAACGATCCTGATCCGTACCTGCAAACCGTCCCCATTGGTCGCGTGCATGCGTTCCCTCACTCACCTCATAGCCCCAAGAGCGAAGACGCGTTGCCGCGCCTTCGATATACTGGGGATCTATTACGCCCGAGGGAGATATGAGACGAATGTGATTCAATGTACGAAGTAAAGATGTACGATGTACGATTTATTTACATTTTACATCTGCGGGGCACCCTCGTGCAGGACACGAGCGATGATGTCCACTGCTTCGTCGATGACGGGCTCGGTATGAGTTGCCATAAGCGTCGTACGGAGCAGACATTCGCCTTCGACACATGCAGGCGCGATAACCGGATTGACATACACGCCTTCCTCGAACATCTTCTTACCGAAATAGAGGGTGTCGAGCGTCTTATAGGTGAAGATAGGCACGATAGGCGTCGGAGCCTCGATGATCTTCACGCCGTTGGCGAGCAGTTGTTTCTGGAAATAGCGGGCGATATTCATCAGTCGCTCGGGTCGCTTGGGATCCTTGATCAACTGATGGAGTGCTTCGAGCGCCGTAGCTGCCGAGCAAGGAGTGATCGAGGCGGAGAAGATGAAGGGACGGCTCACATGGCGTAACCAATCTGCTACGCGGTGAGAGGTCAGCATACATCCTCCGATGGACGCCAAGGACTTGGAGAAAGTGAGCATGGTGATGTCCACTTTGTCGGTCAAGCCGAAATGCGCAGCGGTACCTCTACCACCGGGGCCAAGGACACCAAAACCATGCGCATCGTCCACCATCACGCGTGCTCCGTATTTCTCAGCCAACGCACATATCTCAGGCAGTTTGCAGATATCTCCGCGCATAGAGAAGACACCATCAGTGATGATGAGCTTACCTGCCTCCTCGGGAATGGACTTGAGCTGACGCTCCAGATCCGTCATATCCGAGTGACGGTAACGCAGTACCTTGGCGTAACTCAGACGGCAAGCATCGTAGATAGAGGCGTGGTTCTCGCGGTCATTGAGGATATAATCATCCTTGCCGCAGATAGCGGAGATGATAGCGAGGTTCGTTTGGAAACCGGTAGAGACGGTCATCGCCTCCTCGTAACCCGTGAACGCTGCTATCTCACGCTCCAACTGAAGATGCAGATCGAGCGTACCGTTCAGGAAACGACTACCGCTCACACCTGTACCGTATTTATCTAACGCCGCATGTCCGGCTGCAATAACTGCCTCGTTCTCCGTGAGGCCGAGGTAGTTATTGGAACCCAACATGATCACACGGTGGTTCTCCATCTGCACGACAGGTGCTTGACGGCTCTCCAACTCGTGGAAATACGGGTAGATACCCAATTTGCGGACCTGTTTGAGGGTCTCAAAATGGTCACATTTATCAAATAAATCCATTGATTGATAGTTTAGAGTGTAGAGTTTAGAGTTTAGAGAAGTTTGCAAGTTTTAAGTTATAAGTTTCTCTTTCAACTTTCCACCAGACGGCTTCTCTCAACTCTCAACTTTCAACATTCAACTTATTAAAGAACGTTGAGGTCTTTTAAGATCGCGGTGGTTTTGCGGACAGCAGCCTCGGACTCGTGCAGTTTAGCGCGCTCCTCATCGCTGATGTTCAGCTCCAAAATCTTCTCAATACCGTTCTTTCCGATGATACAAGGTACACCGATGGTGATGTCCTTCATACCGTACTCACCTTCGAGGGCAGCGGAGCAAGGGATCATCTTCTTCTGGTCCTTGATGATAGCTTCAGCTACGGAAGCAGCCGCAGCACCCGGAGCCATCCAAGCAGAGGTACCGAGCAGACCGGTCAGGGTAGCACCGCCTACCATCGTGCTCTTAACGACATTCTCCAACTCCTCTTTCGACAGGAACTCGGATACATTGATACCTTTGTAGGTAGTGTAGCTGGTCAGAGGGATCATAGTGGTATCACCGTGACCGCCGATAACGAAACCGTCTACATCGTTAGCGTTGCACTTGAGGGCTTGGCTAAGGAAGTATTTGAGACGTGCGCTATCGAGAGCACCGCCCATACCGATGACGCGGTTACGCGGCAGTTTGAGTGCATGGAGGGTCAGATAAGCCATCGTATCCATCGGGTTAGAAACAACAACGAGGATCGCATTCGGGCTGTACTTCAGAACTTGGTCGCAAACCGATTTCACGATACCTGCGTTCACACCGATGAGCTCCTCACGGGTCATACCCGGTTTACGGGGCAGACCGGAAGTGATGATCACTACATCCGAACCGGCAGTCTTGCTGTAATCATTAGTTACACCCTCAACTACGGTATCAAAGCCCATGAGTTGAGCCGTTTGCATGATATCCATAGCTTTACCCTCAGCAAAGCCCTCTTTGATATCAATCAGACATACTTCATTGGCTACCTCGTTTACAGCCAATACATTTGCGCAGGTTGCTCCAACGTTTCCTGCGCCTACAACAGTTACTTTAGACATAATTTTGTATTTTTAAATTTATAATAATCTAACGTTATTTTTTTACAAAATTGTAAAAGCGTGCAAAATTACTGCTTTTTTTTTATATATGCAAACATTCCGCTCTTTTTTTTGTCATTTTCTCTCATTTTCCTTCCTTTTCCCTCTTTTTTGTCCCGTTTGTATCTCCTTCTGCTTCGTTTTTCTGTGCTCACGTTGGTATTGATGGTTGATTCATATAATCGGTTTCCAGAGATGCGAAAGATTTTTTGATCCATTTTGGGACGTTTTGGACAAAAAAAAGAAACTTCGTTTAATTCGTTAAATTCGTGAACCAAAAGATAAAAAGAAAATTCGTTTAATTCGGTTAATTCGTGAACCTTAATTCGGTTCCTTTGTGCCCTTTATAAACAAGCCCAAGGACGGTCAACTCATCCTGCGTGGCTCACTCGACAAACGGGGTCTGCTCGATCGCAACCAAACATGGGTACGTAACTAACTCAGACCTGCCTCGACTCTTTAACGAGTCTAACTCGAACCCGCGCCTAATGTTACCCCAAACATACCCAAAGGATACCCCAAGGATACAACCCTATTTTTGGCAAAAAGGCACCAATTACTATATATACTACGTATATATATTTTTTGTCATGCATTTTGAATAAGAAAGGTGCTCAAATCGCTTAAAAGAATAGAATTTATTCTATTTTTTACAAAAAAATCCATTTTTATTTGCATATATGCAATTTTTGTAGTACCTTTGCACGCTAATTTGAACTAAAAATGAAAAACAAACGAAACATAGTAGGCGCAGGAATAGTGTTGTCAGTACTGATGACGCTCCTATGCGGATGTCAGGCGCTGGAGAAGAAACAGCAGGTAGGAGCCGTTGCCGAACTGAACGGTCATTACCTCTACCGCTCGACCTTGGATTCGTTGACCTTGGGTCTGAATAGCGAAGACAGCCTTCGCGTGGTGCAGCAATATATCCGCCAATGGGCGCAAGACATCCTGCTCTATGACAACTCTACCGCACGCACACATCGCGAGATAGAACAGATGGTCTCCGAGTACAGACGCATCTTGTACGCGCAGGCATACGAAGACCGTTTGGTAGAGCGCCGGATGCCGAAATCCATTCCGGACAGCGCCGTACAAGCTATCTACGACCGAATGCCCGACCGGTTTATCTTGGACGAGAGCATCGTCAAAGGCGTGCTGCTGGTCGTGCCCAACGACGCGCCAAACCTCTCCAAACTCAAACAATGGTTGCTCAAGATCGGCACCGAGCGGCAGGAAAGAAAGGAGAAGAAAAACTCCAAAGCCACCAACGTCCTTGACGACATCGAGAAATACGTCTATCAGAATGCCAGCGGCTATGAGCTCTTCACCGACCAATGGACAACCGTAACCGCCCTCACGAGACAGATGCCTGTGGAGCGTGCGGACTTAGAAACGAAACTCAAATACAGCAACCGGATAGAGATCTCGGATTCGACCCAGACCTTTATTCTGCAGGTGACCGAGAAACATATGCGAGGCGAGAAAATGCCGGTGGACTACGCCCGTCCGCAGATAGAGAAAATCATCCTCAATGCCCGTCGTGTGGAGTTCCTCCGCAAAGAGCGCGAACGACTCTACAACGATGCCGTGCAGGAGAAGAAGATCAAGTTCTTTGATATTTGAAGATTTGAAAATTTGAAGATTTGAAGATTTATGAAGAAATATAGTTTTACAGTTTTAATGACTTTGGCGCTGAGCATCAGCGTCTATGCCCAGATGGCGATCGACGAGGTGATCTGGGTAGTGGGTGACGAAGCTATCCTGCGCAGCGAAGTGGAAGAAGAGCGTATTCGTGCGCAGTACGAGGGACAGCAGATCAAAGGCGACCCGTATTGCGTCATCCCCGAACAACTCGCGATCCAGAAACTGTTCCTCCATCAGGCGGAACTGGACTCTGTGGAAGCCAACGAAGCTTCCGTGAGCCACCAAGTGGACATGCGTATGAACTACTACATCAGCCAGATCGGCTCCAAAGAGAAGATGGAGGAGTATTTCCGCAAGACCAGCAGCGAGATCCGCGAGGAGATGATGACCACCGTTCGCAACCAGATGATCATCCAACAGATGCAGCAGAAACTGACCTCGAACATCAAACCGACACCTGCTGAGATCCGCCGGTACTTCAACAACCTGCCGATGGACTCTATCCCGATGATGCCTGCACAGGTGGAGGTACAGATCCTCAGTTTCGAACCTCCTGTGCCGATCGAAGAGACCGAACGCGTCAAACAACGTCTCCGTGAGTTCACCGAACGCGTGCAGAACGGCTCGTCCGATTTCAGTATGTTAGCCCGTCTCTACTCCGAAGACACCGAGAGTGCCAAGAGAGGCGGTGAGCTGGGATTTGTAGGCAAAGGACAGTTGGTACCTGAGTTCGCAGAGGTCGCTTTTAACCTCAACGACCCCAAACGGGTAAGCCGCATCGTGCAGACCGAGTACGGATACCACATCATCCAGCTCATCGAGAAGAAAGGTGACCGTATCAACTGTCGTCATATTCTGATTCGTCCGCGTATCAGCGCTACCGATAAGATCAACGCTATCGAGAAACTGGACAGTATCCGGCAGATGATCTTGGCGGACAGCCTGATGTTCGAGCAAGCCGTCATCCGCTTCTCGGAAGACAAGAACACCGTGATGAACGCCGGTCTGATGATCAACCCCAATACCGGTAGCAGTAAGTTCGAGTACCAAGAGTTGGCTCCCGAGATCTCCAAACAGATATACGGCATGAACGAAGGCGATATATCGCAACCCTTCGTGATGATGGACCAGCAGAAGAACCGCGAGGTCTGTGCCATCGTCAAACTCAAAAAGAAAACAGACGTTCACCGCGCTAACCTGACGGATGATTTCCAAACCATCCGCTCGATGTTGGAGAGCAAACTGAGTGCCGAATATATCCACAACTGGATCCTCAAGAAACAGCAGTCCACCTTCATCCAGATCTCACCCGAATGGCAAGGATGCGACTTTGAGTACCCGAATTGGATCCATTGAGCAATTAATAATTAACAATTAATAATTAATATTCACAATTCACAAAGGGTTAATGGGATTTTGTGCAAAACATAAGAATCCGAACGGACATAAGAGTTGGTATATAACTCTTAGGACGCTTTGTACATTGTTCATTATGAATTGTACATTGAGCGTAAGCGCTCAGACCTTGGTCTATCTGGAGCACTCGGAGACGCTTAGTTTTGACCAAGACCGTATAGCTGACGCACAGATCCTGAACGGCAATGTGATCTTCCGTCATGACTCCGCTCTCATGTACTGCGACAGCGCCTATTTCTACGAAGGCACGAACTCGCTCGACGCTTTCGGACATATTCGGTTTGTACAAGGCGACACCCTGCAGGGATTCTGTGACAAACTCTTCTATGACGGTAACACCAAATTAGCCCGCATGAGGCAGAACGTGCGTCTCGTACACGGACGCGAAGACGAAAACCCCACCGTCCTCACTACCGATACGCTCAACTACGACCGTATCACCAATATCGCCTATTACTACTCCGGAGGTAAGGTCAAAGACAGTCTGAACATCCTGACCTCTGTCCGCGGGAACTATCAACCCGATCATAACTTAGCGGTCTTCAGTATGGAGGTGCTGCTCACTAATCCGAAGTTCACCCTCTCCAGCGACACGCTGCGTTACCGAACGGACACCAAGGTAGCCGACATCATCAGTCCTACCACCATCGTCTATGAGAAAGAGACCACTATCCGTTCTTCCCGAGGATGGTATAACACCGATAATGAGTTATCGATGCTCTTGGACAGCTCAGTCGTAGAGCACGCGGACGGTAAGTCCATCACCGGCGATACGATCTATTACGACAAATCCATCGGTTTCGGTCAAGTCATAGGCAACATGGCGATGCGTGATACTATCCAGCACGCTACACTCTACGGCGAGTACGGCGAGATGTGGGAAGAAGGAAGTCGCGGATATGCAACTGACAGCGCACTCATGGTCGACTGGTCAGACAGCGCACACATCGCTTATATCCATGCCGACACGCTCTTCACGGAAGAGATAGCGTACCCGGACAGCCTATTGGCGATGGACAGCACCATCACAGACAGCACTTACCGCCGTATTCGTGCCTTCCACGGAGTGCGCGTCTTTCGCGACGACATGCAGATGGTCTGCGACTCCATGGTCTATCTCGGTTCGGACTCCACCATCTATCTCTTCACTAATCCTATTTGTTGGAGCGATAACCAGCAGATCTCCGCTGACAGCATGAGGCTGTATATCGTCAATGGGGCTATCGATCATGCCTTGGCTATTCAGAATGCCCTTTGCGTGATGCACGACACCTTAGACCTCTACAACCAGATGGGCGGCAAAGAGATCACGGCATATCTCATAGACGGAGAAGTCAAGTTAGTGGACGTAAGCGGAAACGCCCTCACGATCTATTACCCCAAAGAAGATGACGGCGGATACATCGGTCTGAACACCACCGAGAGCAGTTTCATCCGCGTCTATATAGAAGACCAAGAGATCCAACGGCTGAGGTTTACCAAAGAGACCAACGGTGTACTCTACCCCTTGGATCAAGTACCCGAACTGACCGACCGGCTCGCCAATTTCTTCTGGGAAGAGGACAGTCGTCCCATCAGCCCGGAGGACGTATTTCGTAGAACGAAATAATTTGTGATTTGTGATTTGTAATTTGTAATTTGAAAGATATGAAAAAAAGTATTGTAACATTACTATTAGTATGTCTGACCATGGGATCATGGGCGATTGAGAGACCAAAACAAGGTTTTGGTTTTCAGATCAGTTGGGCACAACCGATCCTGCGTATTAATGTGCCTGAAAAATTGGATCCAATAGATGCGGCTTTTGTAGACTCCTCTAAAATGGTCATCAAAATGAAAGGTTTTAAGGTCGGCGTGGTTTATGATGCCACCTACATCGCCGGTTTTGGTAGCACCATTGGATTGAACTACACCTTTGGTGTCTATACCAGCAAATGGAAATCATTACCTAATAGTGTCTATGGGTATCCGCTTTATCGTCAGCGCTTTTTGTACCATCAGTTGGAGTTATTCGTAGATTGGCAATACAAGTTCGAGATTGCCAAAGAGACTTACCTAATGCTTTACACGGGACCGACACTACAATGCGGTGTTGATTTCGATTTGCATATTGACAAAAAAGACTTCTATGATGATGTAACGAGGCAGTCATCGTACGACTACTACCAATCATCCGACGACCCCGACAAATTATTAAAAAGAATTAACGTCACATGGGGTGTGGGAGCCGGTTTCCAGTACAAGCGTTATTTCCTGCGCGGTGGCTATGACTTCGGTCTGATGAATCCCTACAAGAATAGTGATTTTAATGGAGAAGACAAACACACCCGTGGACGCCTCGACCAATGGAACATCCGTCTCGGTGTGTACCTCTGGTATCACGAGTAATAGTCGTTGGTCGATAGTCCATGCAAGGGCTGTCGTTAGTCGTAAATAAATCGTACATCGTAAATCTGTAAATCGTAAATTTCTTTGATTCCCCGTGAAGTCATAGAACGGATTCACACGGCAGCCAAGATAGAAGAGGTAGTCGGTGATTATGTCACGCTGCGTAAACGCGGCGCGAACCTCATTGGGCTATGTCCTTTCCACCACGAGAAGACAGGCTCGTTCACCGTCAGCCCCTCTAAAGGCATCTACAAGTGCTTCGGTTGCGGTGTCAGCGGCAACGCTATCGGTTTTATCATGGAGATCGAGCAATGCAGTTATATCGAAGCCGTCAAACAACTCGGTAAGAAATACCATATAGATGTGCCCGAACGAGAAATGACCGCCGAGGAGCAGCAACGCCAAGATGACCGCGAGTCGATGTTCGTAGTCAATGATTTTGCGAACCAGTGGTTTCAGCAACAACTCTGGGAGACGCAGGAAGGACAGGCGATCGGTCTCAGTTATTTCCGAGAGAGAGGGCTGAGGGACGACATCATCCGTAAATACCAGCTCGGCTACTCGCCTGAGAAAGGTAACCCCTTGGCAAAAGCGCTGCAAGCCAAAGGATTCAAAGAGCAGTTTATCATCAATAACGTGGACACCAAGATTGGTGTCGGCGTAGTGGGTAAGAGCGAAGATGGCAGGCTGTATGACCGTTTCCGTGACCGCGTGATGTTTCCGATCTTCACCGTCAGCGGCAAACCCGTTGCCTTCGCAGGACGTATCCTCAAAAAGAAAGAAAACGTCGGCAAATACGTCAACTCACCCGACAGTCTCATCTACTCCAAGACCAACGAGCTCTACGGTCTTTTCCAAGCCAAACAATCCATCACTCGAGCCGACATGTGTTACCTCGTAGAGGGACAGATGGATGTCATCTCGATGCATCAATCGGGTATAGAGAACGTAGTCGCGAGCGGTGGAACGGCCCTGACCAAACCGCAGATACGTCTTATTCAGCGCTTCACCAGTAACATCACCGTGCTCTACGACGGCGATGCCGCAGGTATTCATGCGGCGTTGCGAGGAATAGATATGTTCCTCGAAGAAGGATTCAACGTGAAGGTCGTTCTTCTGCCCGATGGCGAAGATCCCGACAGCTACGCTCAGAACCACGACTCCACCGAGTTCATCCGCTATATCGAAGAGCACCAGACCGATTTCATCCGCTTCAAATCCGCCCTGCTGAGCAAGGATGCCGGAGACGATCCGCAGAAACGCGCTTCGCTCATCAAAGACATCACTTCCTCCATCGCCATCATCCCGGATATGATCACTCGGCAAGTCTATATCAAAGACAGCGCCGAGAGACTGCATATGTCCGAGAAAGTGCTGACCAATGAGGTGGTCAATCTCCGCCGCAAGAAAATGGAGGAACGTAACAAAGCCAAAGAGGGAGGTTTGTACACCGAAGAGGGTGCATCCTCTTCTGAAGAAGTCTCTTCGTCCCCCACTACCCCAATAGACACTCCTACTGTCCGTGAGAGTGCGCCACTAAGCGGACTTGCAGCCAACTACTACAACCTTATGCAACTGGTTGTGAAATACGGCGAACACCCTATTGAGGTGGACGGAACGGTCTATTCGATAGGAGACCTCATCATCCTCACTTTAGAGGCAGACGAGATACAACCACCTTTACCCGTCTACCAGACCATGATTGACGAGTTCAAGCAGCACTCCAAAGAAGAGGGATTCAAAGCAGAGACATTCTTTAAGTTTCACCCCGACCCGCAGGTCTGCAAAATGGCGGTGGAGATGATCGCCGAGAAATACCGCGTAGCCGACTCCGACTCCGAGAAACGCATCGGTGAACTCGTCACTCGACTGCTGTTTGAGATCAAACTGACGGTCATCAACATCCAAGTGGAGGAACTGGAGAAAAACCTCAAGGTAGCACAAACTAACAACGATTGGAATACTCAGATGGCGCTGCTCAAACATCAACCGGAACTGTTAGAAGCACGTAACGAGATCTGCAAGATCCTCGGTAACCGCGTGATAAATATATAATAATATGCTATTTCAAAGCATCGTATATGGACCTATACACAGCCGACGTTTAGGCATCAGTCTTGGCATGGAGTTGATGCCTCTGGAGCATAAGTTATGTTCCTTCAACTGCGTATATTGTGAATGCGGATGGAACGAACCTGTCCATCAGCCCAAACTGCCGACCCGAGAAGAAGTCAGACAGGCTCTGGAGGAGAAACTGAGCCAAATGGTAAATGATACATGTCCTAATGGTACTTCTCTTGATGTCATCACTTTCTCCGGAAACGGCGAACCGACCCTGCATCCGGATTTCTTAGGCATCATCGAAGATACCTGCGCCCTGCGCGACCGGTACTACCCTTCCGCCAAAGTGTCCGTCCTCTCTAACTCTACGCAACTGGCACGACCCGATGTCGTCAAGGCGCTGCGCCTGTGCGACAACCGAATCCTCAAACTCGATGCAGGCACAGACAGGATGATGCACCGTATTGACCTGCCAGTGAACGAAGACCTGACGGTCGCTACGCTCATAGAGAAACTCGCGCAGTTTGAGGGCGATTTTACCTTGCAGACCTGTTTCCTGCGTGGCGAACATAACGGACAACCCATCGATAACACCACACCCGAAGAGTTAGCGGCTTGGTACAAGGCAGTCGATCAGCTGCATCCCAAACAGATTATGATCTACGTCATAGACCGTAAGACCCCCGAGGAGCACCTGACTAAGATTCCCCGCGAGGAGATGGAACGCATCGCTGCTCCCCTTCGCGCCAAAGGCTATGATGTCATCATCAGCGCCTAAATGCATAAATGCAAAAATAAGAAAATGCAAAAATGCGAAAATAAGAAAATGCAAAAATGCGAAAATGAGTAAATGAGTAAATGCGAAAATGAGTAAATACCTCGTTGCACCAATGAACTGGGGACTCGGTCATGCGAGTCGATGCATTCCCCTCGTACGCCGTCTCATCCGTGAAGGGCACGAGGTCATCTTGGGCGGAGACGGTGAGAGTCTGACGCTCCTTCGTAAGCATTTTCCAAAACTCCGATATACCTATTTAGCCCCGCTTAACCTGCGTTACAGCGCAGGAAAAAGCCAAGTGTGGGCAATGCTAAAAGCCCTGCCGAAACTGTTCTTGTGGTCGCTTAAAGACCACGCGATGCTGCAAGCCGTGCTGCGTGAAGAACCGATAGACTACGTCCTTTCCGACAACCGTTTCGGGCTATTTGTCGATCGACCAACGACCATCGACCAACGACCAACAACCATCTATCTCACCCACCAACTGCACATCATGCTACCCCGCCCTTGGCGTTGGTTAGAACCCCTCGTAGCGCGCCTACATGCGCGTACATACACGCGTTTTAATAAGGTCTGGATTCCCGATTATGAAGATGCAGACAAAAGTCTTGCCGGCGAACTCAGCCACCCAAATGATGTACGAAGGAACGATGTACGATGTACGATTGAGTATATCGGTCCGCTGAGCAGGTTTGAAGACTATGACCGCTCTCAGGACAATCCGATTGCACAGAATTATACCATCGTAGCCGTTCTCTCGGGTTTGGAACCGCATCGCACACTATTGGAGAAAGAGATTGTCGCTCGTTACTTAGACACAGACGAACAGGTGCTCATCGTGCAGGGACTTGTCAACCGACCCAACACGCGTTTCAAACGGCGAAACATCACCCTCGTTCCATCAATAACCGATGCCGAATTGGTACCTGCGCTGATGAACGCCAAACACATCATCGCACGCTCCGGTTACTCCACCATCATGGATCTGCACGCCCTCGGTTTGTTGCCTTCCAAGAATGAGACTCCAAATCCTCAAATAGAGCTCATTCCGACCTCGGGACAGCCCGAACAGGAGTATTTATCGGCTTATTTTGCTGAAAAATAGCATAAAAAAGCAAAAAAATGCAAAAATATTTGCGTATATCAAAAAAAAGCAGTACTTTTGCACGCTTTTTCGTCAGTAAACACTTAGCATGGTCTCCCCTCGGGACGTAAACCAGCGCAGCGTTTGCGGACTGAAGAGCGAGAACACGGCGAAAATTCATATGAGCAACGTAGTTGCGAATCGTATTGAGCCGTAGTTCGCGCGAGGTGCCATCGTATAACGGTTAGTACTCAAGATTTTCATTCTTGCAATAGGGGTTCGATTCCCCTTGGCACTACTTCGCTTGCGTTAAGGTTCGTTACGAATCGCGGCTATGCCGCTCCATGGAAACTCGCCTTACGCTGCGCTCTCCCCAAAAATTAAAATTTTCGGGGACCCTAAAAAGAAAAATAAAGACCTTCCTAAAGTCAACATTCCAAAGCCAATCCTCTCAAGGCAGCGGAACAGTAACACAACCGTCCGCGAGTCGGACACAAAAAAACAACAAAGATGGCAAATCATAAAAGCTCTTTGAAGCGTATTCGCCAAACGGCAGCACGCAAAGCACACAACCACTATTACGCTAAAACAACTCGTAACGCTGTGCGCGACCTGCGCAAGACTACTGACAAAGCTGCAGCTACGCAAGCTCTGCCTAAAGTAAGCTCGATGCTCGACAAATTGGCTAAACGCCACATCATCCACGTGAACAAAGCTTCTAACCTCAAGTCGAAGCTCGCACGTATGATCAACAAAATGGCTTAATACGCACATTAAGGTCAAACGGAAGAATCGCATTGCGGTTCTTCTTTTTTTTGCATATTTTTGTACGATTATTTTGATATTTCAAAAAAAAGTAGTACCTTTGCACCGAATTTTGATACAATCATTAAGATGAACGAAAATAATATCCCTATTGTAGATTGTCCGTACGGCGATTATATGATCGGCGACGCAAGTGGCAAACTGATGAACGAATACGGTCGTTACCCGTGTAAAATCAAATGCGGTGTGTACGCGTTGTTGGTGCGCGGTACAGCTCATGCGACCATCAACGTAACCGAATATGACTTTAAGGCAAATGACATCCTGCTCCTCGAACCGGGCAGTTTTCTGCTCATTCGGGAGTTCTCAGAAGATGCTTTGGTTTATTGGATTGTGTTCGGCAGTAAATTCTTGGAGAAACACACGATCAACAATCGTATGTCCTTGACCTCCCTGCAGCTTCATTCTCCGATCATCAGCGTCAACGATAATCATAAGGAGGTACTCTGCTCAATGTACCAGACTATCGTAGCGGCACTCAATGCCGAACCCACGATGTTAGACAGCGAGAAGATGGTACATATCTTCAATCTGCTGCAAACGAGTTACAGCAAATATGCACACGAGCAGGACGAGTACCTCGTCAAGCCCTTAGACCGAAAGACGGAGATCTATCAGGATTATTGCCAATTAGTGCTGAAACATTATCACGAGTGGCATCACGTGAGCCAATACGCTGACGCTATGCGCCTGACACTGCCGCACCTCTGCTCCACCATCAAATCGGTAGGAGAAAGAACGGCAGGTGACATCATCATCGAAGCCATCATCACAGACGCCAAGAGTCAACTCAAAATCACTAATCTGCAGATTAAAGAGATTGCATTGAACCTTGGTTTTGACAACGTGGCTTTCTTCAACCGATTCTTCAAGAGCCACGTAGGAGTGACGCCTAAAGCCTATCGTTTGGCTTAAGGCATCACTCGTGGGTTATTTCGGGAGCAACCATACGAAGGAAGGGTTCGGGCAACGGTAAACGGTTCGGACCTGTGGACTGACCGTACCGGTTGCGCTTGAAATCGCCGTTCTCTTCCTTACGCTCCTGACCGTCGATGAACTTGGTGACGAGATAGATATAGAGTCGTTGCCAATCCTCCACAAGCGATGTAGCCTGCGAACAGGAATAGTTGGTCAGGAATGCTTTTGCGTCTTCTTCGCTCAACTGAGCTACTCTCTCATCCAATCCCGGAATCTGGGTATTGAACTTATCGTCCCATACTTGCTGTTTCTCGCGGATATGCGGATACATCCGGCTGTACTTGGTGTATGCCCAGTTAGCTACGAGGTTGAACGTCCACCATGCACTTGTGTGAGAGAAGGTATAACTGTCTCCGTTCCCCTCCTTAAAGCACTCCGGTACATGCGTAAGACAACTGTACATCGGCGTATAGCACGAACAAGCAGCATCATCCACACCGAACCAGAAGATACCATAGGGGTTATAACTTCTCATCTGCGAGACAAAAGACCAAGCCGTCTGCTGCGTAGCCGTCGGACGCTCGTACCAGTACTGCAACGTATCCGTGCCGTTCACCGCACACTTGAAGCCCAGACCTCCGTAGCGCAGTTTGCTATTCCACGGACCGGCATCTGTACCCTGTGTGATATCCAGAGGCGTTCCTTTGTATTCGTCACGCATACATTCTTTGACATCCTGCACGGTCACTTTCTTATTAGGAATGATCCAGAGCGGCATATGCTCGCCGGCATCCTTACCGTTCGTCTCGCGGAAAGTCTTACCCGTAGCGTAGTCCAAGTACTGATCCATCTCGTCGGAGAAATGACGGAAGAAAGACCATACGCGTGCTTCGCAGACATACAGACCGCTGAAATCGAAGGGGTTATAAGCCGCTTGGAACGAGAACTCCTCGTCTTTGCCGCTGAAATACCCTTTCTCACGAGCGAAAGCAATGAGGTCTTTGTCCCACATCCAATCTCCCTTGCATACGCAGTTCAGTTTCTTCTCGATGAGCTTCTGCTGCTTTGCCTGCTTGGCGCTCATCTTCACTTTCATATTCACCGGCAGGGTCGTGATACGCGCCTGATTAGCATGCGCCGAAATCGCATTGTCCGGAATACGAACCGCTACCCAGTTTGCCCCTTTTTTGCCCGGACCTTTACCAATGAGATCCATGATCCAAATCTCATTCGGATCACCGATAGAGAACGACTCTCCCTCGGAGGCATAGCCGTACTCATTAACGAGCGTAATCATCCAATCAATCGCTTCGCGGGCAGTCTTTGAGCGCTCCAAAGCGATATAGATAAGACTTCCGTAGTCCACACCCACGGTGTCCCACAGCGCTTCACGTCCGCCCCAAGTGGTCTCACCAATAGTGACCTGATGCTCGTTCATATTGCCCACCAAGGAATAGGTGTGAGCTACTTGGGGAATCGTTCCCTGCGAACGACCGGTATCCCAGTCTTTGACCTCTCGCACCGCTCCCTCGGGATAATCCGCTGCGGGAGAGAAATGCAGAAATCCGAACATTCCATAGGAGTCAGCGGCATAAGAGATGATGGTGCTACCATCTGCGGACGCCTCTTTACCGACTAAGAAATTCGTACACGCGAGTACTGTCAACGGCAGTACCAATGCAATCATCACTAAAAACTTTCTCATAACAAAGTGGGGTTTTGAAGTGCAGACATACGTGCATCACGTTTTTTGAGGGCAATCTCATATGCCTGACGGTAGTATTTGTAGAAATGTTTCCATTCCGCTTTCTTGGCTACAGCAGCAGCTTCTTTGCGAGCACGCTCTACCTCTTCGGGTGCAAGGTGTGCAAAACGGAGCACATCTTCCGCTATCTTCTCTGCCACTTGGTCGTAGTTGGAGTCATTACGCTCAATCACATCGACGCCGTAACGCTCTTTCTGCTGAGCCGCCCAAGCTCCGAAACCTGCCAGCGAGGTAGTGATTGTCGGCACATGGAACGCACAGGACTCCAACGGAGTATAACCCCAAGGCTCATAGTAAGAGGGGAAAACAGTGATATCCAAACCGATCAGCAGGTCGTAATAGGTCTTACCGAAAAGAGGATCGTGACCATCCAGATAATAGGGTGCAAAGACCGCAGACACCTTGCCTTTACGGGTCGGAGTTCTATCTAAATAAGGCACCATCACAAAGATCACTATCTCCCGTTCGGGCTGACGGCTCTGATGGATCTTCTGCGCCAACTTATCCATCGCCGACGCAAAGACATCTATACCTTTGTTTTTCATCTCCAGACGACCGGAAATACCGATGAAGAGTGCATCTTCCGAGATCTTATCGTTCAATAAGCCCTCTGCTACTCTGCGCAGCGTTTCACGAGCCTCAGCACGTTTCTTATCGAAGGCTTTGCCTTTGGGCACAAAAGTCGGTTCAAAGCCGTTCAGCGTCTCCACATCTACCGGTTTATCAAGCAGCTGAGCACACTCACGGGCAGTGATGGGACTGACCGTCGTGAAGCAGTCCGCATGGTGCGCAGCCTGTTTCTCCACCGAGTGCTTGGAAACCATATTCAGTTCATACGCCATCTGGTCTCCGTTATACGCCTCGAAATAGTCGTAGAGCGGTTTGCCGTTTCCTGCGATGGAACGACCGATACCCGTTGCGTGCGTCGTAAAGAGCGTAGCTATCTCGGGGCAATGATCCTGCAAATAGAAGATCGAGAACGCCGTCTGCCATTCGTTGGAGTGCGCACAGAAATTGAGTTTCTTGCCTTTACCCTTTGCCTTCGAGCGATTTTTCTCTACCAAGAAGCGATAGAGACTCTCCATCACCATTCCTGCTGCACAGCCGAACAGACAGGACTCGTCATAGTCGCCGTACGCCGCATGGCTCTGCACTTGGAACTTATTCCAAGCCCAGCCGTATATCTCGTCCTTCTGCGACCAGAGCGCATCGAACTTAAGCAGGATAGTGATCGGTTCACCCGGCACCATCCATCGTCCTACACGAACAGGGATATTGGTTACCTGAATCTTCTGATTAGCCACAAGCCAATCTTTGAGAAGCGTCTTGTCTTCCTTAAAGTATATATCACTGTGGTCACCAAAATCAGGACCGAAAAAGAACACTTGATCCGGATGCTCCGCCTGCATAGAAGCTGCACGTGTACTGAGAACGGCATAGATTCCGCCTACACGGTTGCACACTTCCCACGATGTTTCGAAAATGTAATCTGGTTGCATATTATTTGGGGTCATAATCAACGGCGAGTTTGGAAACGCCGGTGAGGGTATTTAACTGCTGAGGAGTTGTAATAAACTTGTTATTATCCGATCCGATGAAAGGCATATACCATACACCCGTCGGGGTAGCCCAATAAATACGGTTATCCTTGGTATCCAGCGTCATAGCCAAACATTCAGCATCATCGATCTGCACGCGGTACGAACCATCGGGATTAGAGATCCAAAGACCGTCCGCACGGTAATACAACTTACGGCTGGCAATATGGAAACCCTTAATACCGGGGTAATCCTCCGCCAATTCCGACAGACGCACCAAATAGCCGTTATACTCCTGTAGGGTATCCTGCTCCCTATTCAAGAGCATCGCATCCGTGGTGGGTTTATACATCTCTGCCCGATCACCGAAAATACGCTGACGATAGTCCTGCTCTGCGGTACGGATGAGCAAGGAGTGAGTAGCTTGATCCGAGACGATATAGGTATTCTTAATCTCAGTAGTAACTCCGTTCATCGTCACAGTCAGCCATACAGGTGCTTCGTCCATCTCCTGCGTAAAATAGAGATGCAAAGTGCTGTTTTTCATCGTTGTATCCTTCACTACCGCATAGTTCGTATTGAGCGGCAAGGTCCATTGATAATCTACGTCGTAGTTATAGGGATTATACACCTGTGCCGTAAACGTATAGTCTTTGTACACCACCAGATCCGAGTCCGAGCACGTGAAAGTCGGCACAGTATCATGGATCGTAATACTCTTGGACACCATCCATTTCTTTTTCTTATCTACCTTGAGCGTGATGGTATACGTACCGGGATTACGATAAGTGTGGGTCGGCGATTTGAGCGCCACGGACGCACCGTCACCAAACGTCCACTCCCATTCTTCACCGGAAGAGGAGTGGTTGGAGAAATACACCGTCTGACCTGCACGAGGCTGGGCAGGGGAATAGGTAAAATCCACGTGGTTCTTCTTACACGCAATCAGCGCGCAGCAAATGGTCAATAATATGTATATTTTTCTCATAATCATCGTTGGCTTTCAGCCAGTGAATATCTTCGTCACGCCTGAACCAAGTCATCTGACGCTTGGCATAATGACGTGTATTTTGCTGTATCAGTTCAATCGCTCTGTTCAGATCGTATTCTCCATCGAAACAGGCGAATAACTCTCGGTACCCGACCGTCTGCAGGCTATTCAGGTGCCTCTTGGGATAAACCGACCTCGCTTCCTCTACCAACCCTTCCTCTATCATCTGCAACACACGGCGGTTAATACGGTCGTACAACTCTTCGCGGGGACGCTCCAAAGCCACCTTGACAATCCGAAAAGGACGTTGTGCCCGGGTGTTGGTGCGAAGCGAGGAATAGGGTTTGCCGGTTGTCAGGCTCAGCTCCACGCAATGCGCCAAACGGGCAGGGTTCTGCTGATCCACTTCTTCCCAGTAGTTCGGATCAAGGCGCTGCACTTCCGCCCGAAGCCAAGTCAGACCGTGTTTCTCATACGACTCCTGTACGCTGCGACGGATAGCAGCCGGTACCGCAGGTAACTCATCAAGTCCGTAGCAGACTGCGTCAGCATAGAGCATCGACCCTCCGGTCATAACGACGACCTCATGCGTCCGGAATAAATCCTCCAATACCCGCAAAGCGTCTCGCTCGTACTGACCGGCATTGTAGTCCTCCTCCAACGCCCGAGTAGCGATGAAATAGTGCTTCACGCGCGCTTGTTCTGCCTCAGTAGGAGCAGCCGTGCCGACAGGAATGGACTTAAACACCTGACGGCTGTCACAATTGAGTATAGGACACCCATAGTGCTCCGCTACTCGCAGCGACAGTTCGGTCTTGCCTACACCAGTAGGACCGAGGATCAGAACAAGTGCCTTAGAACATTGTTCCATCGTCAAAACTGAGGTCTTGGAAGCCCTCTGCGTCGATATCACCCAGATCGTACTCGTCCTTAAACTCGTCGTCAAACATGAAATCGTCGTTTCCGCCCTTACCTCCTACAGCCGCTAACGGATCTTCGGACTTGAGCTGCTTAGGAGCTTTACCCTTAGACTCCACGCACTCTACTCCGTTCATCGTACCGGCTTTGATCTCCTTGAGCGAACCGAAGAAATAACGCTCAAACATCGGATCAAACACATAGATCAGACGCTGACCCTGCTCCTCGATAAGATCACTCAGGCGAGTATCACTCATCACCATATTGTCATACTCAAAGTTCTTGTCCATCTCTACGAGCGTCACTTCCTGACCTTTCTCCCAATCCTCATTACAGAGGAAGAAAGAAGTCATTTGATCGTCCGGATAACCGACGGATTTGAGAATCGCCTCATGCAACTCAAGAAACGTGGCATCAGAGTCCGCTTCAAATACACGGCGGAAAGCAGGATCGCCTTCCTCACACGAAAAAGTAAATCTAAATATCATATTTCAACGTATTTATCCTATACCATTAACCTTATTTTAATAAATCGGCTACAAAGGTACAACTTTTTTCTGAAATATACAAATAAAATGCATAAAAATTTGCATATGTACGAATTTTGTTGTACCTTTGCAGCATCAATAGGTAAATACTATCATGGATACACTTATTTCTATCATCGGAGGGGCTAACATGGACATGTCCGCAACGCTCAACGGCGCATTCATTGCTGCGGACTCCAACCCCGGGCACATCGAAGTCGGCTATGGGGGCGTAGCGCGTAATATTGCCCATAACTTGGCGCTACTCGGTGCACGAACACAGTTACTGACCATTTTCGGCGGTGATCTCTTCGGAGGATTGATGCACGACTACTGCAAGCAACAGGGTATAGACGTACATCTGTCCGAACGCGAGTCTTCGCAACGAAGCGGTATTTATCTCTGCCTGCATAATCAGGCAGGAGAGATGATTACTGCAGTCGCGGATACGGAAGCAATACGCCTGATCACACCCGAATGGCTCGCCAAACGAATCGGAGAAATCAATATGTCCGAGTTCATCGTAGCGGACACCAACGTCACCGAGGATTCTATCCGTTGGCTGATGGAAAACGTGACTGCTCCGCTGTTCATCGACGGAGTAAGTAGCACCAAAGCCCATCGCGTGGTCAATGCACTCCGTAAATGCAAACTGCCCTATCTCCATACACTCAAGCTCAATCTCAAAGAAGCTTTAGCAGTCACCGAGACAGCAACCTACAGCGAAGCGGCTCAACAACTACTCGACCTCGGTGTGGCACATGTGTATATCACACTTGGAGCAGAAGGTGTGTATTGCCGCAACGCAGCGGAAGAATGGCTCTTCCCTATTCTGCCGGGCGAGATAGTCAACACCACCGGCGCAGGAGACGCTTTCCTCGCAGGAGTCGTCTTCGCTTATGCCAAAGGCATCAGTTTCCCGCAAACGGCGCAATACGGCCTGATGGCGGCTCGTACCTCACTCATGAGCCCTAAAGCCGTGAACCCCGATATCGCGAACATACTACTATAAAAAAAGAAAGACTTTACAAAGACTTTGCAAAGACTTTTTAAAGACTTTTCAAAGGTAACTATTGACAATTAAAAATTATAATTAAGAATAATATGAAAAATCCATATTTGAGCTTATCGCCGGAAGTAGCGAAAGCATTGGAAGAGGGTAAGCCTGTCGTTGCCCTTGAGTCAACCATCATCAGTCACGGTATGCCTTATCCGCAGAACGTGGAGACAGCATTGCGCGTGGAGCAGACGATCCGTGATAACGGAGCCGTTCCGGCTACTATCGCTATCATCGGCGGCAAATTGAAAGCCGGCTGCTCCAAAGAGGAGATTGAATATTTGGGTAAGAAAGGTCAGGCTGTCATCAAAGCGTCCCGTCGCGACCTGCCTGTACTCTTGGCGCGCGGTGAAGACGGCGCTACCACCGTAACCACCACGATGATCATTGCCTCCTTAGCAGGCATCAAAGTGTTTGCTACCGGCGGCATCGGAGGCGTACATAGAGGTGCACAGCAGACCTTCGACATCTCTGCCGACTTGGAGGAACTCGCACAAACCCAAGTCATGGTCATCTGTGCCGGAGCTAAGTCCATCTTGGATCTGGGTCTGACGCTCGAATATCTGGAGACAAAAGGTGTACCCGTCATCGGTTATGGAACAGACGAACTGCCTGCTTTCTACACCCGTCACAGCGGTTTTGGCGTGGACTACCGCATCGACACACCGGAAGAATTAGCTGCCGCTTTTCAAGCGAAGATAGCATGCGGACTGAAGGGCGGAATGCTGGTCACCAACCCTATTCCGGAGGAGTACTCCATGGACGCGGATGTCATCAATGCCGCTATCGAAAAAGCACTCTCAGAAGCCGACAAAAAAGGCGTGCATGGTAAACAATGCACACCTTTCTTATTAGCCAAAGTGAAAGATCTCACCGGCGGAGACAGCCTTGCTGCCAATATCCAACTCGTGCTTAATAACGCACGCCTTGCTGCCTTGACCGCATCCGCTCTCGTGAAAGCTTAGTTTTTCTCAATTGCCTCGGCGATAGAGTTGGCAATGATTGCCATCTCTTCTGCCGGGAGTGAGAGCTTGGGATTGGTAAAGAGCATATCTTTCTCCGAGTTCATCGGAACGAGATGGATATGCACATGATTGACCTCCATGCCCAATACTGCTACGCCTACACGTTTGCATCCTGTAGCCGCTTTGAGACCCTTCGCAACGCGTTTGGCAAAACGCATCAGACTCTCGTACTGCTCGTCCGTCAGGTCAAAGAGATAATCGCTCTCCGGTTCCGGTAGTTTCGGGATAACCAAAGTATGTCCCTTCACCAACGGATTGATATCCAAGAAAGCATAATTTTTCTCATCCTCCGCTACTTTGTAGCTCGGGATCTCGCCTTTGATGATTTTCGTAAAGATAGTCATAACCGTCTAACGTTTGAACAGTTTACCGATTTCTTACAAAGAAATCTCCAAGATCTCATACTCCATGAGACCGGCAGGTACTTGTACTTGGGCGATATCTCCCACACGCTTACCCATCAGTCCTTTGGCAATAGGGGTAGTAACAGATATCTTGCCTTCCAGCGAGTTCGCTTCACCCTCGGTTACCAACTGATAGGTTTTCTCCTTACCGGTTTTAAGCACGCGTACGCGTACCTTAGTAAGGATCTGTACCTCATCCGTTTGGATATCCTTGGTGTCCAGCACACGTGCATCCATCAGCTTAGCTTTGATATGCGCGATCTTGCTCTCCAAGACTCCCTGTTCTTCTTTTGCGGCATCATACTCCGCATTCTCACTCAAATCGCCTTTCTCGCGTGCCTCCGCTATAGCAGCAATCACACGAGGGCGCTCTACCGTCTCCAAGAAATGGAGCTCTTCTTTAAGTTTCTGTAGACCTTCTTCGGTCATGTAAGTTACAGCCATTTTATATAAAATTTAATCATTTACAATTTAGTTCAATACTTACGCGTAAGTATCTCGTTCGCAATAACCGCTTTGCGAACCTCTTCTATGTCCGTTAAGTCTGGAACAATAGGTGTATTTTTCGTTTCATCAATCATAAAAAAAATAAGGCTTTTGCCTCTTTTTGTTTAAAAACGAAAGGAAACTTCACAGCCTCCTTTCGCCATTAAACCTAAACCTTAACTATGAAAATTTATTTGTTTTCGGTACAAAAGTACTGCTTTTATTTGACATGACCAAATATTTCGACAAAAAAATGCAAAAATTCTTTGTTTTTATCGTATTTTACACTATTTTGCCCCTTAAAGTAGCCGCAGATGCCTCTTCTATGCGTACTTGGACGAGGTCTCCCACCTTCTGATCCGTACGCGGAAAAACGACCGTTTTGTACTGCTCCGTACGTCCGTACATATCGTCATGACTACGTTTGGAGAATCCCTCTACGAGCACCTCCACCGTCTTGCCTATCTCACGCTGATTAGACTCCAGAGAGAGTTGCGTTTGCAGGGCAATAATCTCATTGAGTCGGCGCACTTTTTCCTCCTCGGAGATATTGTCCGGCAGATGTTTATGGGCATATGTGCCCGGTCGCTCGGAGTACTTGAACATGAACGCGCTATCGAAACCCACCTCCCGCATCAGGCTCAGAGTCTGAGCATGATCTTCAAGCGTCTCGTCATGGAAACCGCAGAAGATATCCGTACTGATAGCCGCTGTAGGCAGAATGCGACGAATAGCCGCTATCCGATCCAGATACCACTCTCGTGTATATTTGCGGTTCATCAGTTTGAGAATATGGTTCGAACCCGACTGAACCGCCAGATGAATGAACTTACAGAGGTTCTTATGACGGCTGATTGCCTCTAAAGTCTTGTCAGACATATCTTTCGGATGACTGGTAGTGAAGCGGATTCGCATCTGCGGCACAGCGTCGGCTACCATTTCCAAAAGGTCTGCAAAATCAATCACTTCTGACGGCTGACCATCAACCGCCGAGCGTTCGTATTTATACGAATTGACATTCTGCCCCAACAAAGTAACCTCTTTATATCCGCGTGCCCAAAGATCGCGCACTTCATTAAGGATCGACTCTACATCTCGGCTTCGTTCCCTTCCACGGGTATAAGGCACCACGCAATAGGAGCAGAAGTTATTACATCCGCGCATGATTGATACAAACCCGCTGATAGAGCGACCTATACGCGAAGGAATGATCTGCCGGTAGGTCTCCGTAGTACTCAACTCGACGTTCATCGCCTTATGCCCTTGTTCGCATTGCGCCAAGAGGTTCGGTATATCTAAATAGGCATCGGGTCCGGCTACAAAATCCACACCGAAATCATCTATCAGCTCCTTACCCATACGCTCTGCCATACAACCGATAACACCGATAATAGTCTTTTGACTTTCGACTTTCGACTTTCGACTCTTCAAGTGCGCCTTCAGTTCACGAAGACGCGCACCTACTTTCTGCTCGGCATTTTCGCGGATGGAACAAGTGTTAAGAAGGATGGTGTCTGCATCCTCCCAACGATCCGTCAAAGTAGCATCGGTCGTTTCCATAATAGCAGCTACAACCTCGCTATCTGCGACGTTCATTTGGCATCCATAGGTCTCTATATAGAATTTTTTACTCATTTTTTACAAAAAAATACATTTTTATTTGCACAATTCAAAAAAAAGCAGTACCTTTGCACCCGTTTTCCACTTCCCCATCATTGGGGAGTCCGAAAATTACCTTTTTAGGACGGGAAGTGGCGCAGCCCGGTAGCGCAACGGTCTGGGGGACCGGAGGTCGCGTGTTCGAATCACGTCTTCCCGACAAGAGAACTTCGGTTCTCTTTTTTTGTTGGGAAGAATGGCACGCTTTACTTCCCGACAAAAGATGGTTTAATGACCATCTTTTTTTATTTCAGTAAAGGAAGATTAACCTCTGCAACGGGTTGAACCTCGATACCAATGAGGGCTGCCTGCATATCGGCATTCTTACGCACAAGATCAATCCACCAGTCAGCCTCGTCCAGATCGGCAAATCCGCTCACACGCAATGCACAACCTTCTTTGAAGACCGGCATCTTCTGCAATTCGAAATCACGGATAAGGAACTGCGAGAAGTTGAACAACGCCACCTCATAAAGCAGTTCATTGAGCGCCTGTTCATCCGCTGTCGGCAGGATGAGCAGTACCACGCTCGCTTGTTTGCGGTCGTTGCTCCACTGCTGTTCCTCAACATCGGGAGAGTCGGTCTTATCCGTCACCTCCGCTTGGTTACGCAGTTCCGCCAAATCACCCGTAGCACCGCCTTTCTTGCTCTCCATACCTTGTCCTAACATCGCAAGCATGTCTTTTGCCATCGTTCCGAGTTCGGTATTTCCATACTTCTCCACGAGTGTTTGCAGCTCAACGGTAAACGCTTTCTGTCCTTCCGTACGCGCTACAGCTACTGCATTGAGGAACAGGAATCGGGGCATAAGACGGCTCTGCTCATAATTCGTCTCGGCGTAGTTCTTATTCGCCTTAACGGTACGATAGTCGCCGTGCGTATAAGCGGCATAGGTAGCTGCATAGAGAGAATCTTGCTCTGCCAACATACGCAACATACGCGCTATATAAGCTTCGTCATTACGCAAAGCGCGCAAACGGAGATCCTCATGTATATCCGCCAAACAAGGATGTTGGGGGAATCGTTTCTCTATTTCCGACAAAGTCTCTTGCGCTAATGGCTCGTCCTCCACTTTGTCACGGTAAATAAAGTATAGCGCCACCATCGCTTCGCGCCAAAGGCTGTCGCAAGCAGCAAAATCCTGCGGTGTCTTGGGGATCTGTTGGAGGTAATACTCCGGTTTGTGATTATCAGTCTCAAGGGGAGCCGTTTGGCGTTTGAGCGAGTCGGCAGCCAAAGAGTCTGCTCCATAGCCTTCCGAAGAAGCTAATTCTTCTCCATAGGTCTCGGGTGCAACCACCTGCTTGCTCTGCCGTCTCCAGTTATCTTCCAACGGACGGTTACCCCATACACGCATCCATTCCTGCTTGCCTTGTTTGATCAACTGAGGATTGTAGAAATACCACTCACCCTTCTGGAGATTACCACCACCGAGCATGTTTGCGGTATTGACACTACGCAAGTCTCTTCCTCCGCGCGCGATAGAAAGTGCGTCTTCTGCCTGTTGGGTAGAATCTGCTTTCTCCGCTGCGATGAGATCGGCAATAATACGCTCCACTATCTCTCGCTGTTGTTCCTCCGTCATCTGACTGAGTCGCTGCAACGAGTCTTGGAGCTGCGCTTGATTATATGCCACAATCAACTCATCCAGCACTTCCGATCGCTTCTGAAGGCGGGCATAACGATCGTCGTCCGCTGTCAGGATAGTAACCGCCTCGCGGTAACAAGGTTGCGCTTTCGCGTACGCGCGCAAATCATAATATATATCACCTGCGCGTATGAGTACCGCTGCTTTCGCTGTACCGGCTTCCGTAGCTTGCGATATAGCTTTCTCGTACATCTCCAGTGCCTGAGTGGTATCTTTGGCTCCTAAATAGATATTACCCATTGCGCCGTATAATTGATCCAGTTTGTCCTTGTATTTGGACTGCTTGGTCATGGTTCGTAATTGCCTCAAAGCTTTCTTTCCGCCCAATTCAGCGATGCGTACGCGCGCATTGAACTCCATCTCAATAGGAGGTGCCATTCGTACCACGGATTTATAAGCGCGAATGGCTTCATCGCGCTGATTCTCTTTCTCGTAGAGTTGACCTAAGACATAAGCGAACCGCGGACGATAGACTGTACGTTTCTCATATGGCATAGCTAATTTGACAAAAGGAAGCGCCGCCTTATACTGCTGACCATGCAGTAACACATCCGCTTTGACAGCGGAATAAAGCCGAGCGTGCTTCTTGCTCAGCGCATCTATCTGCACGCGGTTGAGCATATCTTCCGCCTCGTATTGCCAACCCATCTCAGCATAGGCGCGTGCGATCCATAACTGCGCCTGAGCGATCATATCCGGGTCGTTCTGGTAATGATTGATGATATACTGAAATGTACTGACTGCTCCGAGGAAATCTCCTTTATGGAACTCCGCCTCACCCAGACGAATCCAAGCAAGTGTCATACGAGCGTTGAACTCCTCACTTTGCAGCCATAGTTTATATTTGGGATCACGAGCTTTCTTAGGATTACGTTTCGGTTTGGTTTTGATAGAGTGCAGTTTGATACATTTACGACATTTCTCGATAGTCTTATCCATCTGAGACGCACTCGCTTCGGCAGCTGTATGATTGCTGACCGGATAGAGATAGAGGACGCGGCTGTAGTCATCCGTATTGGCATCACGGATGGCTTTGAGTCCCTCTTCATAGGCTATATTGCCATTAAAAAGAATATTATATTTGACTTTTGTCTGATGGAACGAACGAGTCGCCCATGTGTTTTTCTGGGTAGAACATGAGATAAAAGAGGCCACGGCTAATCCCAAAACGATTAACCGCAATACACGTATATGTTTGAGTAATCTGAACATATTTAGCATTCATTCCCGCGACCTCACCGCGACCTGATCGCGACCAGTACGCAGGGTTAGACTCTGATTTCTTCTAAATTAAACCTTTGACATGACTCGGCGCGGCAATAAATTCCTTCAAATAGAAGGGCTCATAGTACGCCAGTTCCGCCCCGCTGATCATCTTTCGACTTTCGACTTTCGACTTTCGACTTTCGACTAACGCCCCCATGAATTGCGCCTCCGGTACGATATTAGGGATGAAATGCCAGTTAGGCTTCGTAAATATCTTAGCGCACTTCGCTGCCCCGTCGCCGAAGTAGAAATAAGACCGCTCAGCTGCCAGACCGCCTTCGGCTGACAGAGCACAGACCGCAGGCTGAGCCTGCTGACTGAGCACCGACTCCTCATTCTCGATCACGACAGCACGCGCTCTTTCTTCTTTCGACTTTGGACTTTCTTCTTTCGACTCGCTATCAAAGATAGCCGTATAGACCTCCATGCGCCGTGCATCAATCATCGGAATCAAAATGTCTGAATTCTGAATGCTGAATGCTGAATGTTGCCTTGCTGCTTCGCAAAGTACCTCCAAAGTCGGAACGGGAATCAGCGGAACGGATAGTCCGTAACAGAGTCCCTTGGCAGTAGAAGTACCTATACGCAAACCGGTATAACTACCGGGACCTTCACTCAACGCTACAGCATCCAAAGAGAGGTGCTGCTCCCGAGTGAACGAGAGCAGTTCCTCTATATAGGAAGGCAGCAACCGAGCATGGTTGCTACCCTCATACGATATACACTGCTTGATCAGCGCACCGTCTTTACAGACGGCGGCTGAACAAACAGATGTACTGGTTTCGATACATAGTATCGTCATGCTTTTAGAACAATTTTGCGTCCTTGTTTTGTCTCTTCTTCGGGAAGTTGAAATGATAAGCCAACTTCACACCTGCGCTGACATAACCAAGCTTGGAAGCATAGGTCTTCGTTGCAGACAACACCTCAACATCAGCCGGATTCGATCCCTGAGGAGGAGTAACGGAGATAAGAGGAGACTCAGAGGTTTTATTCTTATAGCTGCTGTAAACGCCGTAATCAACATAAGCGCCCAGACCGAGCGAGTTACCGCTCTTGAGAATCCACTCATAACCAAATTCAGCACCAAGCATCACATTGATAACGAACTGATCGCCGTTATCCGTACCTTTCAGCTTCTTCTGGTCATCACGCAGAATACCGGTGATTACCTCGTTTTCAACCTTAACATCTACATCACGGAAATAAGCTTCGATGAGTGTGTTCTCATTGTCAGAGATAGTCTGCTTATACGGGGTATAAAGCGGCATCATCAGTTTCGGGCCGAAGTTGAAGAAGAATCCGCAGTCATGAATAAGGGTGAACATAAGCGGTATCTCCATTACGATCGCACCGTCATTCTCTTTCACTTTGTCAGCACGGATCGTATAATCTACGGTCATCGGTTTCTGAGCATCTCCATCAGAGAGACCTTTGAGTTGCGAGTTAACAGCCGTTTTCATACCACTCTGCGAGTAACCGAGACTGATACCGGTCAAGATACCGAGATCAACAGGGCGACCGTCTTTGGTCCAATAGTGCGCATACTGGAGATCCAGCAAACCTTCACCGCCGATAACGCGACTTCCGTTCTCCGTCTTATGGAGCAGCGAAGCGACACCACCGCGTGCACCGATTGTGAATCGGTCATACTTGCCGGTGAAGTTCTGTTTCGATTTGATGGAATCACCTTTCTCCATCTCTTTAGCGGTTTGAGGAGCCTCCGCTACCTTTGCGGGTTCAGCAACCGGCTCTTCCGCCGGTTTCTCTACCACAACCGGAGCTACAACAGGCACTTCCTCTTTCCCCTCCTCTACCTCTACAGGTTTCTCAGCGGGTTTCTCAGCGGGTTTGATTTCCTCAATCGGCTTACCGGATTCGAAAGCTTTTTTATCTTCTTTCTGCTCCTCCGCAGCTTTCTTGGAAGCTTCGTCTGCCCGTCCGTTCACCGGGATAAGGCAGTCTTCGCACATCCAAGAATAGATATTCATTAACAGTACACCATCCGGGAAACGCTTGGTACCCAACTGACGTACGGTATGTACTTTATCCCATACCCAAGTAGAAGGTGTCTCGCCGGTGCAGTACTTTTGGCACTCTCGCTTAATCATTACGGAGTCGCCTATTGCCACTTTGAACTCATGTTTCGGAGCGGGTTGCGCAGCCTGCTGTGCCGACAACGTCGACACAACAGATGCACTTACTATAGTGGCTGCAAATAGAATTGTTTTTAACGTCTTCATAGTGCTACCTCCTATTCTTATTTAACAATGTAACGTAAAGTTGATTTATCGTTTTCGCTGACGATCTCTACCAAGTAGAATCCGTGCTCGTAACCCGCCTTGATGGTGAAGGACTCTTCGCCACGAACGGTGTACGAACCCTTATTCAGACCCTCGGTGGTATAGACACGAATGGTAGTCTGCTCCTCCGGATTGAGGTTCACTACACGGATGTCCTCACCCGGACGTGCAAGCGAAGGCATGAGTGCAGGAGCATTATTAGCGCCTTTGACTACATAATGGTTTGTCTCACCGCGCGCACCACACTTAGCACCTTCAGAAGCAGGCAACTCAACGGTTGCATAGTACGTACCGGCATCCAGTACCGAACCATCTGCCTTGGTGAAGTAGAAACCATAGCCAAGGAAGATGTCTTTCGGCGAGGACTCTTTGTACCACTGAACAAGGTCGGTCTCGTCTTCCTCTAATCTCCAACCCGGCATATTCTCATTAATATCCCTACGGTCGATCATCAAGAGACGGTCACCGTACTTCGAGTACATCTTGAGGGTTGTCGAATATTGACCACCTATGGTAAGGTTGAGCGTAACAACGGTGTCGCAGTCATATTCACCGGCAACGATCTTATGGGTATAGGTACCGCCATCATAGCAAATGGTATCGAATCCGTCGCTCAACTTCCACTCATAGTAGAAGCAAGTATCCTTAGTCATCGATTTGGTCTCATCCGGAAGGATAGTGAGGTCGATAGCTACAATACTATCGCATCCATTGGAAGCGCCACCGGGAATTGTATCAACATATACTCCCTTGGTATCACAATATTTATCAATGACTACAGTACCTGTTTGATCTTTTACCTCCCAATGATATTTCTTGCAAGCCGATACAGGAACAGTGTCACCCTGAACCGGATCAAGGATGGTCAGGTCAAGATACATCACGTGGTCGCAGAAATTAGCAGTCTTCAGTTGCGCAGAATCCAAAGTCGAAACCGTGTAGGTCGAATCCTTAACAACGATTCCGGCAGGGTTTTTCACAACCCAGTGATACTTCTTACAAGTTTCCGCTTTCAGCGTATCGCGAACCGTATTGTAGAACAAGTTGCTTGGGATCGAATCACCACACTCAGTAACTACCTGATAACGGATCACCTGAGCATCATCGCTAATCGGAGCGGTCGGATCTATCTTCTCGAACTCATCGTTAGCATCATTGATACTACGCTCCCAAATAATCTCGCTTACGATAGCAATCGTATCGTAGTATGGAGCCAAGGTGCGCTCATCTGCAAACTGATCCTGCAACCAAGCATCAGCTGCAACATAATCAATAGGCTGACCCTTCTTGATGACTACTTGGTCAACAGCAGGAATATCCGGCAACTCGATGATGGTCGGGTTCACACGCTGTACTACGTGGATATAACAGATTGAATCCCACTCTGCCAACGCAGTGTCGTTGATGAACGGAATGGAATCACGGATAAGCATCGTTTTAGGATCGTTTACATCCACTGTCCATGCAACACCTGTGTACGGATCAGTAAGGATGTCACCGTCACAAGCCACCAACGTGGTATCCACAACGATGGAGTCACGTGGACGTGCATCAATGATCTCTGCCCAGATATGAGTAGTATAATCCGAATGATAATCAATCAGCAAATCCGAAGAACCGGCGAGTACCGCACGACCGATGTCATGCCATCTGTCCTCATTCGGAGCCAAGGTGTATGACTTCGATTTCGGAGTAGACAGCGTATCCAAATAGATCTTCGCAGATGCAGTACAAGAATTATCACTCCAGTTGGTAACATGCAGACGCAAATCCTTGCCCTCCGGCACACGGTCAGGAGTGATCACTGCACGATACCAAGTCTGCTGATTCTCCGGATTGACATTACCGTGCTCCCAGTCGAACATCATCGGATTACGCATAGCGTCACCGGTGGTCTGCGGCATATTAATACGTACCATTATATCCTTGTCTGATTTGATACGAACGTAACCCGTAAGAGAATCCGAAGAGATATAACGACGGAGCGACTCGTCGATGAAGCCCTCATGGAAGGTGGTCAAATCGAAGTTTCTGCCCGTGAGTTTATCCACTCCCTTAGCCAGAATCTCGCTCAACGGCTTAGTGCCATCGAAGATACCGCCTTTCTTGTTGATAACACGTTTACGCACCGGCATATTGCAATTCATTTCGTCTTGCAGCGTAGCAGTAGCCTCAATAGTAGCAGTACCGTTCAACGCATACGCGAGCGACGCGTCATGTATATACTTATAGTTATTACGTATGTACGGGAAGCAAACCAGATACCAATGCTCTTGATTATCACCCGGGATGACATAATCTACATTCGGTACCAAGAGTTTTGCTTTCTGCTGATTTGGATCCGGAGTAATCGGATCATACTCACCATTGAACCTCGTTTTGAATCCGATATGACGGGTAGTCGTTACGTTGATATAGAGGTCTATATCACCTACGGCATAGAGCGCCTGAGCCGGGAAAGTTTTGCTTCTCTCCTCGTATCCGGGAACTTTGCGCTTACGATAATCCTCCAGACCGTATTTCTCCAACAGGTCTTCCTGCGAACTCAGACCTTCATATACCGCTACAGTGATCTCAGCGGACAATGAACTGTAGTTTCCTGTCCAAACCCTCAGACGCTTGTTGTACAAGTCCGGGTCACTCTTCAAGTCTGCAGTATTGATTCGATACCACATGGAGGTGTTTGCTTCCTGCTCAACATGTTTGCCGATAGTAAGCGGCACTGCGTCATAACGGGTATTACCGGTGTTTGCTTTTACCAACTCAGCACGGAATTGGAAGGCACCTGCACCGGCAGGACGCGTCACGCGAAGGATAATCGAGTCTTTCTTGAGGAACTGCTCAAACGTACCGGCAGGAACGGTATCTTGATAATGTTGGTTAGCCTTGAGGTCCTGTTTCTTTGCCATCATCTTCTTCACAATCGGGAAGGCGAACGCAGCCTCAGCCTTGACAGACATATTCGCATTCGTCGTGTTGATCAAGTGAGCAATAGGTTTCTGTTTCTCCTCCATATTGCGAACCAAGTCAATCTCGGATTGCGGGATGATGTACCAAGCGGTATCCGTATTCTGAGTGTAGAGCGAATCCCATTGGATAGGAATAAGCGTCAGACCATCTGCATAGATAGTATCAAACGGCTCTGTCTGCGGAATACGCGTTGCTTCGATATGTACCGAAGTGGTTGCTTGCAGGTTGACATAAACGATGCTATCCGACAGGGTCTCGAACACACTGTTCTGCAAGGTGATAGAACGCGAACCCTTGCTTGCGAGCGAGAAGTCCTGAATAGACGGGGCTTCGTTCATAGGACAAGAGTAAACCAACTGCGCTACACCCTTACAGGAAGCATTGTCTTTATTCTCTATCTTGATACGCACGTCATCAGAACTATTCATCACATCGCGCAGGTCGATCGCATACCAAACGTCAGCATCAGCAGCTTGTGTGTTGCCCGATACCCAGTTGAACGGAACAGCAGACGAGCAGCTGGTACCCGCAGCTTCTTCGGTCAGACGAATCTGAAGAACTACATCTTGCGTAGAAATAACACGAAGATAAATGGTATCTTGTACAATGTTCTCAAACATATTACGAGACAGCGTACGGGTGTACGAGCCATTAGCAGCAATCGTGAGACTGCGTTTCTCATTCGCAATCGAATCCGGGCACTCCAACGAAAGCTCTGCCTCGATCTTAGCCGGTGCATCAGCGCTCAAGTTCTGCACAAAGACTGTCGGGAATTTAGCCGATTTGTCACGTGCTTCCGCCATGGCAATCTTGTACCAAACGGTATCGTTAGCATTCTGCTTTGCGCCGTTTTCCCAATCGAACTTAACTGCCTTCAAGCAGGCATCATCAGCAGCTTTGGTCTTAGCAGGCTGGGTGGTTGCCCAGAACTTGATATCCTGATTGGTTGTAATACCGATCCAAACAGTATCGGACATCATCGCGTAGGAAGAGTAACCAAGAACACGGGAAACCTCCTTGCCGTCTGCAGCAATCGTACGTGTAACTTCCTGCAAATCAATATACGGGCAAGAGAAAGCCATCTCTGCTTTCACTTTAGCCGATGATCCACCTAAGTTAATGAGGTGAACCACAATATCTTCGATGTTGTTACGTGCATCTGCTACGTCAATAGCATACCACACTGTAGTACGTGCTTCTTGCGTATGACCGTCTAACCAGTTGAAATCGATATTGGTCTTACAAGCTTTACCTTCACGTACGTGTTTGAAACGGCCGTAAAGATGAACATCCTGATCAGTCTCGGTCAAGAGATAGATATACTGAACACTCTCATCCAAACCGTCCAACATGTTCTTCTTGTACACCACGATCTCCTCTTCTCCGGCGCCCAATACATAATCTGTATTGCTGGTACCGTAAGCCGGCAATTTGAACGCCATCTTAATGGAAACGTTCGCTGTTTCTGTACCTTCATTACGATAGGTAAACTCCGGCTCATACTTGGCTGTGTCACGCATCTCAGCTACTGAAATACGATAGAGGTGCGTACCGGCCGTGATCATGAAATCACTCTCTACATGTAGCTCCTCATAGTCGGAAGTAACAGGAATAACAGGCTGTGAGGGCTGATCTATCAACTCTACCTTGATCGATACCTGAGACTCAAGATTCTCAATTCCAAAATAGAGTTCGTCGGGCTGTACGTTGAGAATCATTTCACGCGGAATGGTATCCAAGATAGACTCACCCGGAGCCAATACAAAATCACGTCTGGTGGTACCGGACGAAGGACAGTCAAGAGATTGACCCACCTTTAGGTTGACCGTCTGCAAACCGGTATTGGTCAAGGTGATCTTGGCATCCTTGTTCGACGCGTTCTTCACAGGAGTCAGATCCACTTTCCACCAAGCGGAAAAGTTGGGATTCTGGCTGGTCTCTGTGTTCCACTGGAGTACACGTGCGTCCTTACAGGTCTCATCCAAATCTGCGGTTTCAAATACCTTTGCGCTCAGCTTGACTCTTCCGTCAGTTGTAAGCGTCAGGTAAATCTCCGTTTGTTTCATACGAACGAGCATGGAAGCGTTCGCTGTGTAGGTTTTGTACTGGTGGGCAGCAATCGAGTAACTCTTCGACTCCGTCTGTCCTGCCACATAGGCAGTCATGCTCACATCTACGGATGTGCCCACCCAATTACTCGGGTTTGTTAAGTACAAGGTAAGGGAGGGATTATCCTCTTGATAAAGAGGAGCTAAATCAACACGATACCATTTGGTACCTTCTGTGTGCTCCACACCCTTATCCCAATCAAAGTCAATAGCATTGGCTTTGGTACTACCATCATTACGTCCGATAGCCATCGCAAAGACAGTCATCATTGACGCCATGGTCAGTAAGAAAAACTTCTTCATGAACTTTGTTGATTAAATTAATAATTATTGTTTATTTATTCAGTAAGTATGTTTGTCTTGTTATTACAAGCCTTTTATTTCCTGTCCTAATACGTTATAATAACGTCCGCGTTTAACTACGATCAGTTGGCCGTTACGAATACATTTGCTGGCACCGTTATGCACTCCATATACATCCTCCAGCGCTTCTTTCGGATCCACCGGCACTTCTTTTTCGATTACCGCTAATTGGATAATGCGCGTGCAGGTATTGGCTTTTTTAGCTTCCAATGTATAGTCTCCGAACGCATAGATCGTCGTTCCCGTGGTGGTATATCGGTATCCCTGAACAACCTCCGAGTTAGTCAAGCGGAGTGTGTCGTACTCTGTCTGCGGAGCAGTAAAACTCAGATTCACGTTCATCGTCCTCAGCGTATCTTTTGCCACCCATAGCGTTTCAGTAAATGTAGTATCGCGGCTATACGTCTTCTCGTTCACCTTGATGGTCTTGCCGGTACAGGTCTGTTGGTTTACATCAGCTAACGCATCTGCATATTTGGGGTTGGTGTAGAAATAGATTCGTCCCACCTTGTCTTTCGCATGTTTTACATGCAGCCATATGCTACGACCTGCCTGACGAGCATTAACCAGTTGTACCGAGTCGGGTTGATAGACGTGCAACGAATCAGATAACACAGCGCGTCCGATCTCCTCTCCCGTACAGCTGTCTAACGTCAACCATATGTCGCAGGGTTGGTTTTTATTCTGTTTCCAATGGATAAACGACTTGCCCGATGCCGGAATAAGATTCGAGTTCAAACGATAGACGTTCTCCTCTTTGTCGCAAACATAGGTCATTCCCGGACGGAGCGGCAGCGGATCATCGCATGTGGACTCCGGTCCTTGGTCATACGGATAGCAATAGACGCGTCCCGTACAGCCGTTGGGATAAACACGCATATGCGGTGTCAGACCTGCAAGCACCTCCTGCACACTGCTTCCTGCTTCATCAATCTTTTTCTGAATAAAAGCAGCATCTACGTCACGCATCTGATTAGGACCCACGGTAATCTTGAAGATCGGCTCTTTGTTCGTACAGAAAGCGTACACCTCCATAGTCACAGAGCAATCGGAGAACCAATACGCCGACATACCTTTTCGTAAGTCGCTCATCGAGGCGGTATACCAAACCGTATCATTGACTATCGTATCCAGCGGGAAGGAGAAGGTGTAACTATTCAAGCGGCAGTCGCAGTAGTAATACGGGGCACCGATACCTTTGCGGAAACCCTCGCAATCCCAATCCCCCTCAGCCGGCACATAGGCAGGAGCCACCTGCGCCATCAGCGCGGTAGCCATCATCAGCCATATGCCTATTAGCCAATTTTTCATTTTTTTACTTTATCTTCTGACCATGCACATTGTACTTGGTTCCATTGTACATAATCACGATCTGTCCGTTCTCAATACGCTTAACCGGTTGCTTCGCTGCCTCCACTTCTTCAACCGCCATCGGGAACTCGTTGTTATATAACTCACCGCAGCGGAAATGGATCTGCAAAATCAGACCTCCTGTCGGGATCCATTGCGGTTGATCCGTAGCAACAATCGGGGTATAAACGCTGTTGTTAGCCTCCCTTACACTCCATGCGATATGCTCCACCGGCGTCAGTGCTTTCGTATAGTGGTTCTCTAAATTGGTCTCCACACGTTTCAGATCCACCAAAGTGCGATCATGACTACCGGAGATAATAGCCCCTTCCATATAATCCCACGTTGCCGGAGACTCGAAGACATAAGGCAGATACCGGCGAATACGGTCATCCGCAATCTTCTCCTCATGCACCGTATTGAATCCACGGCAGAAATAAACCGTATCGTATAGAATATCCAGTTTTGTAATGGTGATACGAAGGGTGATTGTTGAATCGCAGCCGGCTATATTCGTGATACGCTCCACATACTCACCGGACTCCTCATACGTGATTCCCTGACCCGAGGTATATGGCTCGTGTTGAGAGATGGTCAGTAAGGAATAAGTTGAATGACGAACAGTCAGATCAAGCGTACGGATCGTACGGTCACCAGTCGCCAATACCGTGGTATCGTTATAGAAACCGGAAACGGTATATTTCTTACTGCCATCCACGAAGCTGTCGCATACGTTTTGAGGCACCGTATCATAGGCAGTAGCGTAGATCTTGAGACGCGTAGTGATAACCGAATCGCAACCTGCAGCATTGGGAACGGTATCAGTATAGACACCCGTTTCTGTGTACTTCTTTCCCGTTGCTGAAACGAACGGATCATACTGGTTCACCGCCTGCTCAGATTGCGAAGAGCGCTGAATCTTCAAGCGTATACAATTGACCTGACGATCGCCGGAAACCAATGCCGCTGTATCGGTCACATAGATACCGCTTTGATCATACCGTTTATCCTGATATATCAAACTATCACAAGCACTCATCGGAAGGGTGTCATATAAAGTATAGTGAACCGTCAGATGCAATGTATGGCTGTATTCGCAACCATTCGGATCATGAAATTCACGCGTATAATCGCCGCTCTGTGTATAAGTCTGCCCTTCCCAAGTTATACTATCCCAAACCTCAGCTACCATCTCCGTACTCTCAAGACAAACGAGCGGCTGCACCAACAACGATGCACTCTCATGCGATTTGATTTCCATAATCTTCGAATTGGCTCCTGATTCCAGCACCCATTTCCAACTCATCCTACAATCAGAGAAAACCATAGTAGCAGGTATCGTATCTCCCATCACCAAAGCCACAGGGATGGTTCCAAACGCAGTATCCGGCTGATAGATTATCGTAGCAGGGAGATGTTTCGGCTCAATCCGAATATAGTTACTTCCGCTTTGAACCGCAAGCATCGTCGTGTCAGACACACGGGTAGCTTTATCCACAGTGGTACCCGCCTGCTGCTGAGCATAACCTAACGCAGAGCAAACTACCAACAGACAGCATATCGCTGTCAAACGGAATAGACTATGTATCGTTTTATCTTTCATCTTGCTTTCATATATACGCGCATATACGCAATTGCGCATATGAGCACACTGAAAATGGGCTGCAAAGATACACAAAATTTCCGATATACGCAAATTTTAGTGTTTCTTTCGTCAATTTTTCTACAAATTTATTTCTATTTGCTCATTTTCTCCCACCAATGTGTATTTTCCGGCAGGCAGATTAAGGGTCAAGGCAACGCCCGGTGTTGCATCCCATTGGTTGACGATGGCATCCGTCGAATCCTTAATCACAATATGCTGCGCTTGACTCACATTGACCAATACCTGCGTTCCTTCGCAAGCCACCGATATCGTTGATTTCGGATACTCCGGATCCGCATCTTCTGGGGCTGTGGACGTCAAAGTCAGATAGATCGTACCATTCACCTGATGCTGGAAACGAATATAAATATATCCATCATCATCTACTCGCGAAGCCCATGAGGCAATCTCCTCTGCCGACACGGTATGAGGTGTTTTTCCGCCTTGGAGCGTTGACGTATAGAGCAAATTGGAGGCATTCTTATCCAATAGTATATTACAATCCGTAGCAATGTACATATCACAAGTATTTCGTTTTTGCGAAGCACTGAAAGTGATGGTCAAATCGCCGCCTTTTAACTGAGAGTAATTCACACGATAGTTACCTCCTGTAGATCGACTCGGGATTCGGAAAGTAGTATCTACCAACTGGTAGAGAAAATTTTTGGTATTCGTAATACAGGATGCCACTTTCCATTTTTCGATCGTTACAGTCGTCGCTTCCGTACAATCGAAGCGGACATACAGATACTGATCAGTAGTTCTTCTCCAAAAAGCCTGCATCTCCGTTCCATAAACTCCCATCCATCGTCCTTCTTCCGTTCGGTCAAACTGATATTCTTTGAGTGTATGCTCCTCCGAGAAATCCGGATCGGTAGCAATCGTCATACGGAATAAGTGATCAGTAGGCGTTATGAACTTCGTATGGAGCGTATCATCATCCCATGATTTCGGGATAGCGAAAACCGCTGTCTCATTGGCATTAAGTGCATAGGTGCGTCCATGACGGAGTAAGGTTGCATTAGCTTTGGCTTGAGCACGGGGAGCCTTAATAATCTTGATCACACCGGGAGCCTCACTATAGAACTTCGCGAAATACAGACCCGCCTCGTTGCGGTATTTATTCGGATCAACATACTCCGCTAACAATGCCGCTGTCACGGTCAACGAATCGCCGGGTTGAAGCTCAGCATAGTCCAATATCTTCTCATCCGTTGTAACAGTAGGATTAAAGTCGCAATCATTACCAACGGCTATTTGACAAGAAGTCGTACCCGTCCATTTATACCGGATGGTATCTTCCTGCCATTGTACATAGGGGACAATAACATGTCTGTTAATATCCCGCGGCTGCACCATCACCGTATCTCCGAGATGCATAAACTTAGCTCCGTCCACGCAGTTGGCGAACAGATCATCGGGAGCCATACTGATAGTACCACCACATTTGTAGGTGACCTTAACAAACACATCCAGATTATAACTGATACCCATTTGAAGCAAAAGATCACGGTACTGCTTACCAAGCGACAGATAGTACACAAACACCCCATTATCCAATGTCTTGGAGGAGAGTTGAGGTCTATGAGGCATATCGTAATGAAGACCGCTACCGGAAGTAGTCGGGCAGAACATACTGCATAGGATACTGTCCTCATATATACCGGGCGTACAGGTAAAATCCAACTCCACATCCGGAGCTGGTTCATTTTTACCATAGGTAGGCGCAAATGTTACCGTCAGCGGCAGATCAAACGTCCGCGCCGTGTACCATACAGACTGCCCATTGCGCACTTGTGCGCTGTAATTATCCCCCATCGGGATAGCATCAGCGCACGATGAACCGGGTGTTCCCGCGTACGCAGGTATGCACGTTCCCATTAAGAACGCGCACACGTGCCATAAAGTTCTTAACCGTTTCATAGGCTTTTCTTTTCTAAGTTCACGTTAGAACACATCAGTTCGACGTGCGGGTGCATTATTTCCCGGTCCGGGAGGCAACTCAGGAGAAGTGCCCGACGCTTTCATCAACACGGACGTATCCAATAGTAATACGTCTGTCATAGGTACTATATACTGTTTCTTTTCCATAATTTCTTACTCCTTTCTATTTTCATTTTTCACCTTTCACTTCACCAAACGACCGTCAATACCATAGATTTGGTCGTTACGGATAATAAATACCTTATCCTCCACAATCACTTTGCGAACAGCCTCACCATTCAGAATCGTAGCCTCCTCAATGTCGGTAGTAACCTTCGGAGAACGGACGATACGCAGCCCGTAATGGGAGTTAGTACCTTTCTCCAAGTTCACTACATAGCCTCCGTAGCTCAGGTTCCAAATAGCCTCGCCGTCATAGGTCAGATATAGCATCGTTTCGTCATCCGGCTGATCATCAATGAAGAGATCGTAAGCACCGCTCTGCTGTACGCTGATGCCTAACGGATAGTCCGCTCTATTATTAACCGGCGCAACTGTATTGATACACATCTTGCTCTCGTAACGGTCAACCCACATCTGCGGAACTATATTGCTTACACCCATCTTCACAAGGTCTTGACCAATGATATATTCATTTGTCTCTTTGTCTTCGTCTATACCAACAAAGATACGATCGGCCACTTCCTCTTCATTCGGCGCGATCATCAGTTCATAGTGTGTCAGTGATGCATCTTGTACTTTTGCACGACGTGGAGCAGCATGGAAGGCATCGTCATGAGCCGCATAAGCTACTACGGATGTATTGGTTTCAATTGCCTGCACGAAAATCGGCTGGCCTACTACCAAATTGTTCTTGTCCATATTTACCACCGAATATGTTCTCGTCTCCGCGTTATAAACCTGACCTACATCCAATACATTGGTGGAATAATTCTTCACGTTTGCATTGATGTATGCATGATAGGTAGCCGGGTTAGCAATACCGTTCCAGCTGGCATTTTTCGAATCTTTAGCCGTGTATTTATATACAGCCAACGTATTGGTTATGAGCTTCGTACCGCTCTTACGCTCAAACCGGATGGTCTGCGCATCGGAAGTAAGATAAATCATATATGCACGACCCGGGTACATGATATGCTTCTCCTGATCATCGTCTTCTACATACTTCCAGCAATTATCGCTATGACCCTCTGCAGCACGGAGCGCTCCGTCATAGTAAATCAAGTCGAAGTCTGTTCCCATCATCTGGCGAACAGGTTCTGCGTTGCCATTGATAATATATACACCATTATTTTCCGCATAAGCTTTTACATCAACCTGCCATGGTACAGCTACGGCATACCATGTACGCGCCTTAAATCCGCCTGGTTGCGAGAAATCGAATAGTGCACGTTTTTTTGCCGTTACCTCGCCGGTAATCTCACCGGACGAAGACGGAGTACCTTCCAGAATCAAGTCGTCGGTGGTGAGAGTCACATTCTGGGGCACATTCAGTTTGCCTTCTACGCGAACCGTAGTGGTTGTTACTTCGGCATCCTCATTGATAGAAATATCCTTGGTTGATGCTACATCAATAGCCGTAATACGGAAATGCGCATAATAGGTAGCATCACCGGTAGCATCCGGTAAATTATCTATACCATAGAACATGCCTGCTCCATATGCTACGGTCGTCCATCCATCCCACTCATAGGTCTTCCCATCGGAAGCTTCGCGAGTAGGTGCAGGATTGCCCACAAGAGAATATCCTGGAGCACTACCATAATTAATGGTAGATGTTATGGTCGGCTCCTTTAACGGAGAACCATCCCAATTCCGCCAAGTGATGGTACACTTTTTCAACGCCCACTTCGCCCAGTATTTTTTATTGCCGGTTGCGGTAGTGGAGATAGAAGTGACGGCATCGCCTGTCAGTTCCTCGTTATCGAACCATCCGACGAACTCATGACCTTCATTTGTGACATCCGTCGGCAATGTTGCGCCAGTACCATAGGTGTATTCTGTTACATCACCCGCATTGATAGTACCGCCGTTGGTATTCAGCGTAACGGTATAGGTACGCGGAGTTCTGCTGAACGTAGCTGTATAAGTAACATCGCTATTCTCCATAGCAGCTATAGCAGGACTCCAGCCACTGAATGTGTATGTGTATTGAGCATCAGCAGTTTTGGTTGGAGTAGCACCGGTATATTCCGGTGTCTCGCCGCTCTCATACACTTCCGCAAGAAGCGTAGTCGTTCCATTTTTCCAAGTGACCGTACCACCTTCGCCAACCGCAAAACGGTAGCCGTCCGCATAGACTGCATGCGACGAACGCAAGGTCAGCACCTTGTTCGGAGAAACGGCATAATAAGCGAGGTTGTTATTCACACCATCACCTCCCCAATAACCTCCGCTGATCTTGAAATTAGCAGTAGTTGCCTTTTTATAGACTGCATACTTTTCCGTACCATTGACGAGGAACTTACCTCCGTTGATATCGCATTTTGCAGTAGCTGTAGCAGTAGGATAGCCTGTTGCTCCTGATTGACTAACAGCAGCAGGGACAACCACTCCGTATGCTCCGGTTGTTTTGGCTTTTACGTTAAAGATACCGTCATTGACTACAATCGTACCTGCACTTGCATAGTTACCAGCGAAATAATTAGCGTCAGCAGAATGCAGGGTGGTTATTTTCACTGAACCTGCAAAAGCATACACACCATAACAAGTAGCACCGGTTGTGGTTTCCAAATCGAAGGTTCCACCGTTACATTCTATCTCACCATTGTATGTTAAACCTGATTTTGAGTTAGGTGCTTCACAGCCGGCATTAAGTCCATACACCGTTGTCGTGCCCTTGACGGTGAAATGTGGATTGCCGGTTATAGTTGTTTTGCCTGCGTATGCACGCACTCCCATGGCAGTCGTTGTCTTTGGCGTTACATTGAATGTACCGCCGGTGATGTTGGTTGTTCCGAACGAGCGCACGCCATCGGCTGTGGTAGTTCCTAAAGTGCTGACATTGAACGTACCACCTTTGATATTCAGTTCGCCAAAGCTCTCCAATTCGACAGTATGCGGTTCTAACACCTCTTGATCGTATAGCACACCTCTACCACAGTAAGCGCCAATAGCCGTTGTCGTTTTTGCCTTTACATTGAATGTACCGTCATTTACTGTAGCCACAGGTTTGCTGTAGTATGTGCCCGGGTAGTAACCGGCAGCAGTACTTGTGATGACACGCGGTGCAGGTCCGGCAGCATAAACTCCATAAGCAGTCGTGCTTGTCGTTGTGTTGACATTGAAAGTACCGCCATCAATGGTCAGGTCTGCTTCACACGGCAGACCGGTCGCTTTATCCGGTGTTGCTCCGTTAGCGACAGCGCCATAGGTTGTACCATAGGCAGAGACGGTGAACTCAGGATTACCACTAATGGTTGCTGTACCGTCATACACATTCACGCCGTAAGCATAAGTTGCATTCTTGACGGTTGCAGCACTTGCTGCCACGTCGAATGTTCCGCCGGTGATAGTCAGTGTACCGTATGAACGTACACCATCACAAGCACCGGTAGTGGTTTTATGGGTAAGGTCCCTGACGGTGAATGTACCGCCGGCAATGTTTGCTACACCACGGAAGACATGTGCTGTGTTCGTGCCGGATTCGTAGGCTGCTACTCGGTGTACATATACTCCTATAGCATTATAAGTCTTAGCGGTCACGTTAAATGTACCGCCATTGACGGTAACAATACCTATACTGCTATATGTCCCAGGATAATAACCTGAGGCAGTGCTTGTAATAACCCGTGTTCCCGCACCGGCATATATACCATACGCTATATCAGCTGTAGTTGTTGTTACATCAAACGTACCTCCATTGACGATGACATTGGGGTTATATGGCCGCCCCGTCTTGTCATCAGGCGTTGCTGCATTTGCATAAATACCGTATGCCGTTGTTGTTCCTTTGATAGTAAAGGTTGGAGTGCCGCTAATAGTTGTTGTGCCATCTTGCACTAACAATCCATACGCAGTTGTTGTTTTAGGTGTTACATTGAAAGTACCACCGGTGATAGTTGTTGTACCGCGTGACTGGATACCATACGCTGTTGTTGTACCATTGGTGATTACATTGAATGTGCCGCCGGTGATGTTCAGTACACCACGATAGGTACCCTTAATGGTATTTGGAGTGGTATTATTGAAGGTGTAGGTACCATTAACGAAAGCTCCCAAAGCCGTTGTAGTGGTAGCCGTAGAATTGACTGTACCGCCGGTCATATTCACCGTACCCCAATAGCCACTGGTAGAAGCATCCACATAAATACCGTATGCCGATGTGGTTTTAGTTGTGGTATTGATGGTAACACCCTCTTTGATAGTTGTCGTACCTCCAACGGTATAGATACCCATGGCATTGGTGACTGTTGTTGCATTCGCCGTAATCGTACCGGCATTGAGGGTAACAGTAGCCTTGGCAGAAGTAGCGCCGGCAATGTCTATCGCACGCGGATAGTACGGCGACTCGGCATATATGCTACCCCCATTCATGGTGAAGGTCTTGCCGGCTGCTACATAAACAGCACTAACGATACCGGTGTTGCTCGTTGAGGTATAAGTGAAATCGTTAATGGCTTGTACTTCGCCAGCGTTCAAAGCCAACGAACCATTAGCAAGGACTATTCCGTACCAACGCTTGGTGGCTGTGGCTGTCGTGATGCCTTGCTTTAGTATCAGTTTACCGTCTTTTTCAGCACTGTTATCCGTGATAGTAAACGTACTGCCCGAGGCATCAATTTTTATCATGTTGACGCCTGTAGTTCCGCTACCGGTAATCGTGAGATTTACCGTATGACCATTGAGGTCAAGAGTGCAAGTAGTGTTTGTCTGAGTATAAGACAAAGGAGTAGTGGTGTCGGTGATGTCTTTGAGGATAGTGATGGTAGCGTTCTTTTTGCCGTTAGCAATAGCAAAAGCTTCCGGCAGGAAGAAGAAATCACGCGTCTCGATAGCATCCGTTACGCGCACTTTTGGGTCTGCCAATACCCACTCGCCGTTCTCATACTCGTAATAACGCTTTACGTTCTGCTCGTTGTAATCGAAGAAGAACGGATCTTCGCGCTCTACGAGCAGCCAGTCGTTATTGTACCAGATGTATATACCACCCTCTACGATATAGGCTTTCTCTTCGCCTGCGTATTTGGTAGCAGGGTGCCACGTACAGCCGGCAAAGGAGATATAGTACTCTTCTGTGTTTGCGGTGTTATGGAACGCCTCGTCGTTGGTATTTTTTGCAAGAGCAACGAAATGACCATCTACAAGCGCTTTTTTAACATCGTTAATCGTGTACAAGCAGTTCTCATCCACGGATCCGAGTGAGTTAACAGCACATCCGTCAACCGCATACAGACTATTATCCGAACCACCATAAACGCCTTCAGTTTCTGTTTTGAGGAGTTGCAGCCAGTCGCTAGACTGATAAGTATAGCGGATGTTGGCAGCGGCGGTACCGTTGAGATCCTGTGTAGCATTGTAAATAACGGAATGGGTGGCATCTTCTACATTGCATGTGCCGTCTTGCGTCACGTTGCACCATTTCATGCCTGCGGTAAGTCCTGTCTTGTCTTGTCCATAAAGGGCAGGAGTGGTTGTGGTAGTTCCGGTAGTACCGCTTACCGCACCGCTAGAAATATAGGTGAATTCATCGTACACATGAGTAGTAGAATTTATGTTTTGTTTTCCAGTGATGAACCAACGCCTATTTACATTATAGAAAGTAGAAGCCTCAGCTTGTGTGTAAGATTCATCCTCATTGTGCATATTGGCTTGATCTATAGCGACATTCTCATTAGTCGATACCCCAGTACACATAACAATATTTCCGCTACTTCCTAAATCACTAAATTTGACAGAGCCGCTTCCGTTACCCATAATATCAGCACCTCCTGCGGTTGTATATAGTTTCCCAGTAACATTCAGTGTTCCATCCACTATCAATGTCGCGTCATCCAATAATTCTTTGGAAGTTCCGGTTCCTCGATTCTTGTGGTTCGTCAAAATGTCCATTGAATAAAAATACCTGCCGTTGCAGTACATGCCCCAGTTGTCTACATCAAATATATATGCATTGGATGCCAAGGTTAAAGTAGCATCATTCTTAATCTCAATCACCGCACCCGGCTGCACAATCATTGGCTTGGAAATAGTCATATTACAATTAGTAAGAACGATCTGCATATTACTTGAGATAGGCAAATTATATGAGGATGAGCTTACTGTCGTAATACCAGCATCTACATTGAGTGCATCCAACTGCGCTGTACCACTCAATTCGTAGTTGACAAGGTCGGTAGTCGGGTCGTACCATTTGCGCACAAAAGAAGATGCATCCTTAAGTAAAAACAACGTATTTGATTTTCCTATCAGAGAGAATGTTCCTTCATTTTTTCCACCTCCGCCATACACATTGGTATAATTGCTTAAAGTAGAACCATATTTATATGTAGTAGGAACTTCGACATTTTGAATCGTATAACTCTGGAACGGGAAGAATTTCCATGTGGACGCTTTACCGGCAATAGTAGAACAAGCAGTTCCTCCTCGCCAGTCTCCCACAGCAAAATCCTCCCAGATGACTGCTCCGTTATTTGCAGTAATCGTTCCTACAGCGGTAGTATTATTACCCTGATCCATATCTTGCCCTTTAATAAAGCCCCAGCAGTACAAAGTACCATTCAGTTCAATATGTCCGCCGGAAGACATATCTATGACTCCACATGCTCCAATAGGATAGGCCGATGGATTACCTCCATTATAAGAGACGAGCTGTCCTCCTACACATACAACACCACCGGACAATACATTAATATTGACACCTTCTCCTAATTTCAGTTTTTTATATATAGAAAGAGCCTTCGTCCAGCCAGTTGAGTTATATGCAATATCTTTAGGCTTTGTTTGCACCTCATTTGCACTACTATAAGGCACTAACAACGTAGCACCTGCTTTGATGGTATAGGTTCCATTATCAAACGGCATTAGATCAGAGCCGTCCACTAATGTTTCTTCCGCTACGGGCACAATCGTTCCGCTACCGCCGGCTGCAATCGTAGCCATCTTCAAACCATAATACTGCGTACTGCTTCCCTTGAGGATAAATTTGCCCAAGGTAGTAGGTACAAAACGAGCTCCCATCTTAATGGTCTCGGATTTGGTAAACGCGGCATCGTATGGGCTTGCAATAGAAAGGTCTTCAACAAACTCGCCCGCGCTATTCAACTTGTACCATCCTGCGAAAGCATAACCGCTTGCCGGGGTGGCTGTCAGCGTTACGCCGGTTACATTGCTTTTCACCACATCAGCAGACGACACCGTCTCTGCGGAGCCACCGTTCACAGCAATCGTATAGGTTCCGTTAGACGGAGCCTCAAAGGTAATGTTCACCTTTGCTTTCTCTACGAAATGCGCATAAAGGGTTTTAGTAACTGTACTATGGCTTTCACTTTTAATTTTTACCGCTTTGGGACTTGACGCATCAGCATTGGCGGTAGATGTTGCACTTTCGGTCCAGCCGAGGAATGTATAGCCATCTGCCGGAGTTGCAAACGCATAGAAAGTATGTTCATGCGTTCCGCTATCACTATTCCCGCAATCTGCGGAAACAGACGAACTACCACTTGTAGCGGAACTTGTCTTGGCTGCATATACAGAACCACTTCCCGTTCCTTTGTTTACTTCAAGCCTTGCTGTACAGGCACCTCCGTGATCTGCCCACGCATTTCCTACGCCAAGCATCAACAGCACAGCCACCATCGCCGTATAGCGGAAGAGGTTCAGGCCTGCCTCATTTCCGCGGCGAATTAAATTCATTGATTTGAATAAATTTTTCATCATATCTTTTTGTACTTTAAATTTCGTTATATTAGGATCGGCCAATATTGACCAATATTGTTTTTGGTTCGATGTTTTTGTTATTTTGCTATCGTTTTATGCAAAAAATGCATATTTTTATCATTTTTTTGTTTAAAAATTTTGCCAATTCAAAAAAATGTTGTACCTTTGCAGCCGTAAGACCCGAAAGTCCCTGCTCCGGCATACTTCCGGGTTTGTGCTTTTTTATAATTCATACGTGCTTCTGAGAATAGTTGTTTGGCTTCTTCAAATACTATCATATCTTGGGGTATTTGGATTGGGTATCTGAATGAGTGAACGGTATTGACTCCAGTTTAATTGGGAACGCAGTGTGTTCACAATTGGATATTCGCGGTAAAATTGACGACAAGATCACAAATTGTGATGTTGGAACATCGGAACTTGAGATCACAATTTGTGATTTCAAGATTTCTACCTCTTGCCATGTTAACTGAAACATAAAAACCTCTGGAAAACGATCGATATTACGTTTTACTGTTTGATTAAGCACGCGTGTCTCTACTTGATACAATGCAGCCAAATCACGATCCAGAATCACCTTCTGACCGCGGAGCTCATATATCATACGCTGTATGACTGCTATATCGTTCATATCTTTTTGTATCTTTTGTTTCTTCATGTGCAAGTATACGTAAGCGAGCTTTGCACTTTGAGCGTGCAAAGTTACTGCTTTTATTTCATATAAAAAAGAAATTTTAAAGAAAAAAGCAAAAAATCTACTTTTTGCTATGCAAAGTTAGCAAAAGGGAAGATTGCTTTATTAAGACTACACAGAAAGCTAATGCCAAGACGATATGCGCATATTCTACCAAGCGATGGGGGGCGCTAAGCATGCCAATGCACCAAACTACGATAATTCCTGCGTATGGAAGTGACCAATAGCGTCGCCAATGCCACGCCAATGCCGGTAAAATGTTGAATGGAATAATAAGCCAGTTCCATGAAGTGCAGGGTAGCGAAGATAGACATACCGTATAACATACCATTACGCCGATAAAAGTAACGATCGCTAAAACCATATAATCAAACGCTCTCCATGGAACAAATGCTAAAAGCAATACTAAAAGACTCAGCGCCAAAGGCGATATCCACCATTTGGGTTCGTCTACAATTGTAGATTCTACCTTCACTGTCGGTTCGCGCTCCAATAGCGGTTTTCCATCAATCTTTGCCTTCTGCCAAATCTCTACCAAGTCTGCCGGAACAATCAGTTTCCGCTCTTTTGAAATAGTAGGATTATCAATACCGCTACCTGCTAAAGTCATCAGCGCAAAACGATTCCAAGGACGGTGCGCTTTTGTTACGCACTCGTATCCCAATTCGCGAAGCGTTCCTTTGAATTTCTCCGGCCATAAACTATATTCAATATTCTGTCCCTGCAATGCCCGTTTAATAACATGCACCACCGATATGGCACAACCTCGAGTATAATAGTCATATGGCTGATTAGGGCCTATTGCTGCTAATTCGTCCATGATTCGCCATAATTCTTGCTTTTGCGTAGGGCTTAGATTCAGTTTGTACTCTTTCACTCCTCGCCCTTCAGCGCGATACGGAGCATATACTGTATCCGGATCTATAGCAAACATGCCCATCTTCAGATTTCCTTTCAAAAATCGCCCCCAATTATTTGATATGCCTTCACTCTCATAGGAAAAGATATAGTCTAAATGAAAGACAGGACACTCCAAATGCAACATAGCGTGCCCAAAAGAAGAGTACAATATATCGCCAGGATCTGCAATTACCAAGCTCACCGTCACGAAATTAGGATCTAACCGGTCGATGGTGTCATTGAAACCCTGCGCTGCATTGCGTTCGGCGACAGATAGAGTGGTATCTGCTGCGGACGAGCCTTGCGCCATCACTCCCAGCGGGAGTAATAGCAACAATGCCATTCTTCCTATTTTCCGCAACAAACTCATGTTTTTTGTACTTTAAATTTCGTTATATTAGGATCGGCCAATATTGACCGATATTGTTACCATTATTCTCTATCGTTCATATCTTTTTTATATCTTAATTTTCGCACATGTTGGCACACGTAAGCGAGCTTTGCATTTTCAGCGTGCAAAGGTACTGCTTTTTTTTGAATTGTGCAAGAGATAGAACAAAAAAATGCTGTCCATTTTGTCCATTTGTCCATTTTGTCCATTTTTATCCACTTGTAAATCATTCATTTATAGCACATTATCTCGAAATGGACAATAGGAACACTTTAGCCAGCATATACATTTTTCATTTTTGTCGCATACTTGCTGCAACCCTTCCCCTCCACTAACCCACTAATCCACTCATCCACTCACCCACTAATCCACTAAAACTTTTGTTCAAAAATATACGCATCACGAGGTTTCGTCCACCCTATCACGACTCTTGCACGATCCCGCGCCAAATGATACCCCAAACATTCCCGAAGGATACCCCAAGGATACAACCCCTATTTTGTCACAACTATGCCTTTTACTATATATACTATGTATATATACTTTTTGATGACTTCTTTTCGATCAACCTTCATCCGGGCTTCTCCATCCCGTTGAAAATATCCAAAATTATAGAAATAATTTTTGGCAACTGACAAAACGGCATAATTTTTGTACAAACCCTAAATAAACTCTTGGTTAAATTGAACATCGGAAATTAAAAGGAAGATTGCTATATGAATCGGATTTTATGGGTTGATGACGAGATAGACTTGTTGCAACCGTATATTATTTATTTGAAAAACAAAGGGTACGAAGTGGTGTCGGCTTCGAACGGCGAGGACGCGCTGCAGATCGTGAAAGGCGAAAAAGGAGATGGTGACAACCATTTCGCCATCGTCTTTTTAGATGAGAACATGCCCGGAATGACCGGTTTGGAGACCTTGCAGGAGATCAAACGGTTGCGGCCCGAAGTGCCGGTAGTGATGATCACCAAATCCGAAGAGGAGCACATCATGGAACAGGCAATAGGCGAGAAGATTGCCGATTACCTGATCAAGCCCGTTAACCCGAGTCAGATCTTGCTGTGTCTCAAGAAACATATTCATCAGCAGGAGATCGTCACGGAGCAGGTTCAGCAGAACTACCGTCAGGAATGGAGCGACATCTCCTATATGATCGACACGGCTACGACCATCGAAGAATGGCAAGCCATCGAGCGTACGCTCAGCAAATGGGACATCGAGTTGGAGAACGCACCGATGCGTTCGCTCATCGATGACCAACGCACGCAAGCGAATGCTGCTTTTGGCAAATGGATAGCGAAGAACTACGAGCGTTGGTTTGAGCCACAAGGGGACACTATACAAAGTGCCAAGGACGCCCCGATCATGTCGCACGATGTGATGAAACACGCCGTTTTTCCGCTGCTTGACCAAGGGGAGAAAGTGCTGCTTTGCGTGATCGATAACTTCCGTTTCGACCAATGGAAAACGATTCAGCCGCTGATCAGCGAGTTCTACTCGATCCGCCACGAGGAGCAATACACCTCTATCTTACCCACAGCTACGCAGTATGCCCGAAATGCTATTTTCTCGGGTCTGCTACCCCTTCAGATCCAGCAGATGTACCCGCAGTATTGGGTAGAAGAAGGAGACGAGGAGACCAAGAACCAACACGAGAAAGAGCTGGTTCAGACGCTTCTCGACCGCTACCGGAGAAGGGAGAGTTTTAACTACTGGAAGGTCAACGAGAGTGATTTTTGCGAGAAAGTGATCCATCAGCTGAAGGGTGTGACTGCTCCGCTGAATATCGTGGTACTCAATTTCATCGATATGCTTTCTCACTCGCGTACGGAGAGCAAGATGATGCGTGAGTTAGCAAACGACGAGGCGGCGTACAGGAGCCTGACGCTCAGTTGGTTCAAACATTCGCCGACCTACGACCTGCTACGCCGTGCGGCGGAGTTAGGGTTCACCTTGGTGCTGACCACCGATCATGGCACCACAAGGGTGAAGAACGCCGTGCAGATTATCGCGGACAAGAACACCAATACGAATATCCGCTACAAAGTGGGCAAGGCGCTTAACTGCTCATCGAAGAACGTCTTCTCCATCGAGCAGCCCAAACGGGTCGGTCTGCCCTGTCCGAACGTCAGCAGCAGCTATGCGTTCTGCACCGGAAGCGATTTCTTCGCGTACCCGAATCAGTTCAACTACTACGCGCAGTACTACCGCAACACGTTCCAACACGGCGGTATATCGCTCGAAGAGATGATTGTGCCGCTCGTCACGTTGGGGCCAAGAAATTTTTAAGTCGATAGTCGATAGTCGATAGTGAATAGGTCTGTACTCTGGGTTTACCATTCCAGCGTTGCTACAACCGGCTTATGATCTGAGCCGGTTGTTTTTGGTACCGTGCAGCGGGTCGGTTTCAAAGGGTCGGAACACAGGATATAATCGATCCGCAGACCGAAGCCTTTATAGGAATAGGTGTCTCCGTCGTCAAAAAACGAATGCGTCTCACTCCATGCGTCGTGCAAACCGCTGCTCAGACACCAGTACGCATAACTGAGTATCGGCGAGTTGAAATCGCCGACTACGATCACGGGATAAGGGCTCTCATCAATCTCCGCACGCACTACTTGTGCCTGTTTGTTACGCAAAGGTATCGCCCGTTTCCATTTCTGCTCAATCTTATTGACGTCCTGCAAATCCTCCGACTCCAATTTATACGACTCCAAATGGTTGTTAAACAGCCGGAAAGTGTCTTTTCCGACCACTATATCGCAACGGTTAGAGAGGTTGCCAAAGGTCTCATAATGAATACTTTGCTTATGAATAAGCGGGTATTTGGACCAGACCATGGTGCCGTACTGATGACGTTTGTTAAACACCGAAAAATCCAGATACGAATAAGGATACTTGGGGCTCAGGGTCTTTTTGACATCCGGCAGGGTGAGGAAATGATCGTCTTTATAGACATCTACCTCTTGCAGACACACCACATCGGCATCCTGCTGCAACAGGTATTGCAGCACCTCGTTCTTCTCGGGCTTCTTAAACTCGCCCATACGACCCGTATTCCAGGTCATAACGGTGATTGCTATGATGAGGGCCTTCAGCATTCAGATTTCAGAGTTCAGAATTCAGCATTCAGTTTCAGAGTCTTCTTTGATAGTGATAGCCATCGAACTTATCGTCCTTGGTGCTATCCGGACGATGAGAACCGCTTAATTTAGTGCGGATCATATTCCATAGTTCACCGGGTTCGCACCAATTGGTCTTTTTCCAGAACAAGACAAGCAACCATCCGAAGAGGAATCCTCCCAAATGCGCGAAATGTGCTACATGATCGGCTGAGATGCCTGCTACGGAACCCAAACCGGCAAAGAGCTCGATGAGAGCGTAGATAATTACGAACGTGCGCGCACGTATAGGCACAGGAATGAAGATGATGAACATCGGCACATCGGGATATAACCATCCGAAGGCGAACAAGATACCAAACACAGCACCGGAAGCGCCGATTGTATTCATGTAATACGCATAATGGGCAAGCGTTTCAGCACTATAAGTCGCACTCATGTTATCCAACATCAGCATCCACACGATCTCCTGCGCCAAAGCGGCACCAAGTCCGCAAACGAGGTAATACACAAGAAAACGCCTCTCGCCCCACTGTTGCTCAATCATCGGAGCAAACATCCACACGGCGAACATATTAAAAAATATATGACTCAGATCCGCATGAAGGAACATGTAGGTGAACGGTTGCCACCAATGGAAGGACTCCGCACCAAAATAATGGAGTCCGCAAATCGCATTCAAATCCACTCCGCTCCTCATCAAAATAGAGGTGAGCAGAAAAACAATCAAGTTGGCTACCAAGAGGTAGCGCGTAACAGTTGGTAAATTTCTCATAACGGCTGCAAAATTACTGCTTTTTTATGATATAACCACATAAAAAGTGCCAAAAAATGACAAAAAAGTAGTTTTTTTTGCAAAAATCGCATTTTTTTTGCCAAAAATGTTTGCAGATTAAAGAAAAAGTTGTAACTTTGCAGCGCATTCCGAATTAGGAAACTATAAATTCACATTTTTAATAAACTAAAATTACATTATTATGAACAAGTTGGCACTTATTGAAGCTGCTGCAGCAAAGGCTCAGGTAAGCAAAGCAGAGGCAGCAAAAGTTATCGACGCAGCTCTCGAGGCAGCTGTTGAGGCAGTTAAGAAAGGCGAAGGCGTACAGCTCGTAGGTTATGCTACTATCGCAGTAGCTCAGAAGGCTGCTCGCAAGGCTAAAAACCCGCGTACCGGCGCTATCGTTGACGTTCCTGCTAAGAAGGTCGTTAAAATCAAAGCCGGCGCTAAGTTCGCTCTCTAATCAGGCAACGTACTCCGCAAACGAGTTGCTCTCCTTAACGGGCAACTCGTTTTGCGTCTGTTTAATTTAAGGAAATTATGCTGAATATTATTTTATGCGGAGCCCCGGGTAGCGGAAAGGGCACGCAATCGGCTTTTATTGCCCAGAAATACGGGTTGCAACATCTCTCCACAGGAGATGTACTCCGCGCTGAGATCGCCAAGGGTAGCGAACTCGGTAAACAGATCGATGCCCTGATCGCCAAAGGAAACCTCGTCCCGGACGAGATGATCAACGGTGTGATCGAGAATTACATCGCTTCTCTGCCTGAGGACTGCAAGGGAACAATCTTTGACGGTTATCCCCGTACTGTTGCGCAAGCAGAAGCACTCACCGAGATGCTCAAGAAATATGGTATGGAAGGTCTGATGATCGATCTGATGGTCGATGAGCAGCTGCTGATCCAGCGTCTGATTGAGCGCGGTAAGGTGAGTGGTCGTGCGGACGATAACCTCAATACGATCCGTCACCGTATCGCAGTCTATCACCAGCAGACCGAACCCATTGCACACTACTACCTGCATCACGGTAACTACTGCGCAGTGAACGGCAATCACTCCATGGCGGACGTGTTCCTCCAGATCATGCGAATCATTGACAAATCAATGAATAATTAACAATTAATAATTAACAATTAATTTCTTATGGCTGCGAATTTCATCGACTACGTAAAGATCTACTGCCGCTCCGGAAAGGGCGGTGCCGGTTGTATGCACCTTCATCGCGCTAAGTATCTGCCCAAAGGCGGACCCGACGGCGGTGACGGAGGCAAAGGCGGCTCGGTGATCCTTCGCGGCAACAGAAACCTCTGGACGCTACTCCACCTCAAGTACCAGAAACATATTATGGCTACCGACGGAGGCAAAGGAGGTCAGAGTCGTTCGTTCGGTAAGGACGGAGAGGATAAGATCATCGAAGTACCTTGCGGAACGGTTGTTTACGATGGTGAGACGGGTGAGTATATATGCGAAGTGAAGGCGCATGACGAAAAGGTTGTGCTCCTCAAGGGAGGTCGCGGAGGTTTAGGCAACTGGCATTTCCGTACGGCTACTAACCAAGCTCCGCGTTACGCTCAACCCGGCGAACCGGCGCAAGAACGCACCGTCATCATGCAACTCAAAGTGCTGGCAGACGTTGGTCTGGTCGGTTTTCCGAATGCAGGCAAATCGACGTTGCTCAGCGTCGTCTCTGCCGCCAAACCCGAGATCGCGGACTATCCGTTCACAACCCTTACGCCGCAACTCGGCATCGTCTCCTATCGCGACGGACGGTCGTTCTGTATGGCAGATATCCCCGGTATCATCGAGGGTGCGAGCGAAGGCAAGGGACTCGGTTTGCGGTTCCTCAGACACATCGAACGCAATGCCGTGCTGCTCTTCATGGTTCCGGCTACCAGCCCCGATATCGAGGCGGAGTATAAGATCCTGCTCAATGAGTTGGAGCAATACAACCCCGAGTTACTGACTAAGGCGCGCATACTGGCTGTCACCAAGACCGACCTGCCGCGTCTGGACGATGAAGGCAACGAACTGCCGCCTATCGATCTCCGGCAACTCAAAGAGCACCTGAACATCGAAGTGTTGCCGATTTCATCGGTACAAAACGAAGGTATTGACGCTCTCAAAGATGCCCTTTGGGAGGAACTGAACAAGGAGCAGAACCAAGTCATCGAGATCTCTCATGCGCCCATAGACGTGACCGTCATCGAGAGTTCAGAGGAGAGCGTTCAGAATTCAGACGAAGAGGAAGAAGGCACCATCTACCTCAACGAAGTAGAGGAAGAATGGGACCTCGATAAGTACAAAGGCATAGGATGGGATAATTGAGAAGCCCCCTCCGACTCCCCTTGAAAGGGGAGAGGTTAAAGGTTAGAGCTTAAATGTCAAATATAAAATCTCAAATATCAAATTTCTATGATGCCATCATAGAATGGAGGGAGAAGCACCTGAGCGAGAAGCATTTGGTGCTTTTGCTGTCGTTCTTTGTGGGTACGTTCTCAGCCGCAGCCGCAGCTATTCTGAAGAACTTCATTCATTTCATCCAACAGCTCGTGGAGGAGCAGCTGATTGCCGACGAACGCACATGGTGGTACCTCATCACGCCGGTCATCGGTATTACCCTTGCGGCGCTTTTCGTCAAATATATCGTGCGAGACGATATTTCGCACGGTATCACCAAGATCCTCTATGCTATCTCGCAGCGCAAATCGATCATCAAAGCCCATAACATGTGGTCGTCCGTAGTGGGTTCGGGTCTGACCATCGGTTTCGGTGGATCGGTCGGAGCGGAGGCGCCTATCGTGCTGACCGGTGCTGCCATCGGTTCGAACCTCGCGAAAGCTTTCCGGCTTGACCAAAAGACGATGATGCTCATGATCGGTTGCGGTGCAGCCGGTGCTATTGGCGGTATTTTCAAAGCCCCGATAGCCGGTCTGGTCTTCACGCTCGAAGTGCTGATGATGGATCTGACGATGACCTCGGTAGCCCCGCTACTGATCTCATCGGTCACCGCTACGGCTATCTCGTATATCCTCACCGGCGCAGAACCGATGTTCCCCTTGGACGTAGCAGAACCGTTCCTCGTTCATCGTATTCCGTGGTACCTGATCTTGGGATTAGTCTGCGGTCTGATCAGCCTCTATTTCACGCGAGGCATGAACGGTCTGGAGCGATGGATGAAGACCCACGTCCGTAGCATAGGTGCAAAAATCATTGCCGGAGGACTGACGCTGAGTATCTTGATCTTCCTTTTCCCACCGCTCTACGGTGAAGGTTACGATGTCATCCGTCAGCTCATCAACGGCGACAGTATCAGCGCGTTGGGGAACAGTCCCTTAGAGAAATACATCTTCCCTACCGATTTCTACGCCCAGCTCTCTACGCTCAATACGCAACTGTTGCTGCTTGTCTATTTCATAGCAATCATCTTCGTGAAGATCATCGCTTCGGTGGCAACCAACGGCGGTGGTGGTGTCGGAGGTATCTTCGCGCCTTCGCTCTTCATGGGTGCTATCACGGGCTTTGTAACGGCTCGTATCATGAACCTCTGCGGACTGCTTGTTCCGGAGACCAATTTTGCGTTGGTAGGCATGGCGGGACTGATGTCCGGCGTCATGCACGCACCGCTGACCGGTATCTTCCTCATTGCCGAACTGACCGGCGGCTACCATCTCTTTATGCCGCTGATGATCGTCAGCGTGATCTCGTATCTGACCATCATGCTCTTCGAGCCGCACTCGTTGTACGCGATGCGTCTGGCGCAGAAAGGCGAGCTGCTGACCCATAACAAAGACCGTAATGTGCTGACTCTCTTGAAGATGGATAGCGTTTTGGAGACGGATTTCGTGACCATCTTCCCGGAGATGACTCTGGGTGAGTTGGTAAAGGTCATCAGCGAAAGCCGGCGAAACATCTTCCCGGTCATCGACCATGACGGTCGTCTGAAGGGTATCTTACTCTTAGACGAGGTACGCAACATCATGTTCCAACCCCGTCTCTACAAACGATTTACGGTAGGACAACTCATCACCTCTCCCCCTGCTGTCTTGCAGTTTGATCTGCCGATGGACAAAGTGATGGAAACCTTCGAAGACACCGGAGCATGGAACCTGCCGGTAGTGGATGCCGACAAGCATTACCTCGGTTTTGTGTCCAAATCGAAGATCTTCAACTCCTACCGCAACGTCCTCGTTCATTTCAGCGAAGAATAAGTGCTTTTAGCTCGTATTTTGCGTTATAGCTGTCCGGCTTCCACCAGATTGATGACCCGTTCTGTGATGCGGTCTTTATCCGAGGCATCGTATTCCTCTTTGAGATCATTGCGAAAGAGTTTGGCGATGAACTGCCAGAAATTGGCAGCGACCTTTCCCTTGTATTGCTTGATCAGCTCATAACTGGTCTTGTCGGTCTCACGATCCATCAGTTTCATGAGCATCATCCCTTGCGAGGGGTACATGTTCCGAAAATCCTTCTCGTATTTCTTGAATAGTTTCCGCTCGTATGCCCGCCACCATTTGCGTCTGGCTTTATTATCCGGCAGTTTGGCAAGCTCAGCATCCGCGTACGCCATATCGGCGGTGATCATCTTGGCATACGGCAGACATTTCTTCACGTCCCGAACCGTCCGCCAATAGAATTTCTCCTGCCGTTTGTTCTTAAACCTCATCGGCGGATAGACCCACACCTCACGCAGGTACGCCACATAGATAGTGTCATTGCCGGTTACGGACATCTTACACGAATCCGAATACGTCGTCCCTGCAAGCATCGTTCCGCTTAATGCCAGAAAAAGCCATATGTATCCTATTCGTTTCATCCTATTATCTACAGGCAAATATCGTACCGTTTCAATTTGGCTGCAAAGGTACAACAAATATTTTAAATATACAACGATTTTTTTACGAATTTATCGAATTAAACGAATTTTTCTTTAGTCTGCCACTTATGCCATTTATGCCAGTGCAAATTTTAATACAAGCGGACAACTCAATGAGTGCCCGCTTGTCGGTTTTGAACTTGTGAATTGTGGATTATTGTTTCTTCACGCCGGTGACCATAGCGCCGCCGTTACCGGTGGCTTTCCACGTCATAACATAGTGCTTATTGCAATTAGGGCAACCGCCGAGTTCGGTGCCCTGAGTTGCATTGGAGCGGATGTTTACCACAATGATGTTCCCGCAGGACGGACATCCGAAAGACAAGTTGGTTTCAACAGCCCATGCTGCAAAAGCAAGGGCTACTACGCCGAACAATGTGGCGAGAGAGATTAAGATTTTCTTTTTCATAATAATTCTTTGCTATACTGTAAAAATTACCACCCCAAAGACCACCCAATACTTACACCTATAGCCAAACCGCCACATGGTCCACCCTTATATCCAATAGAAAAATTAGTATGTGTAACTTTTCCGTAACGCACGCGAGCCATAAGACCTCCAGATGCACTCCAGACCGATTTTTCCTTGCCATCAGGATTGATTTGACAAACTGGGCCTACATATGGCATAAGAGCCCATCGCTCCGACACGGGAATAAGTCCGCGTATTTGTGGTTCCCATGCAAAGCCTTCCTTTCCATCCGTTGAGAGGTCAAGGCGAAAATTGAGTAATGACAACTCGACGAAATGAAAACGTAAATAACACACCTCAAAATTTAACGGAAAATATGGTTCTGTAGTCAAGACTTTTTCTCCATTCTCTACGCTAAATAATGGCATTGTGCATCCTGCACCGACTTGGAGGTCAACTAATCCTAATTCAAAAGAGCCATAATTGTCGTAATAGTCTTCATATAGTTTAAGGAAGGATGAGGAATGTTTTGTCCCAGAACTGGTGTACTTATCTGCATCGCGACCAAATTGAGTTACAACTATATCTTTTTGGCAATCTTTATCAGTTGATACGAGAGTAAAAGTGGCATCTCTATTTTGTTTGCCATTATTAGTCGGAGCCGTAAAAATAAGACGACTATCTACCCGATGCATGTTAATTTTTGACTCCGGATTCTTTGCTTGAACTTTCCAGTCTCGATTACTTTCTACTGTCACAATATAACGTGCATCCTTCTTTTTTCGTGGAAGATTTACTTGCGTTTGAGATGGAGTGATATAGGGTTTTGGCGCGCCTTCTTGTATAATCTTAATGTCATAAGAAAAAGCGTTGTCCAGAGTGGAAACTACTAACTTTTCGGAGATTTGGTCATAATCATTTCTACCCCGTTCAGGACATGATATAATGATGTAGTCCCCGTTTTTTCTGAATGCGAAATTCGAAGATGAGGTTGAACTTATATCCCATTGTTGTTTAGAGGATACTCTAATTTTTTCTTCACCTCCAGTATACTTAAAATTCACCTTTTGCACATCAAATTCCATGACAGGATCGACATAGTATGATATGTTGACAGTATACTGACCCTCTACTTTGTTACCATCTATTGTCTTGGATTTAAATCGTTTAGGCAATTTCATTAATAATTGTTTCGTTGCGCTCTCAAGTTTAGAATCAACATCATCAGTTGTCCAAGCATCCGATACTCGTCCTTCAGGGGAAATAATTAATGTGTAAGTTGCACTTTTAGAATATCCTTTTTTGCGCAGGTGCGTAGGATATGTAAGTTTATTAGAAATGAAATTTTTAATGTTATAATCTCCATCAGGATATGTAGCTTCAACGATTACGGGTTCTTTTACGCTATAAGAACTTTGATTAGAAGACGACGACGATTCCCTAGGATAACTACCTACCATAATAAATGTCGCGAGCTTTGCTAATGGATTATCAGAAGGCACCTGAAGACCATATTGTCCATGTTCTATTTCGGCAACTTCGAATACATCTGTTGTTCCAACCATAGCTTTATCCTCTGCTAACCTTTTTCTTAATTCTTGTTTTACGCAATCAACTGTAGATCCTGCATAAGGTTGAACACTCCAACCTACAATAGATGCTTCAGTACGACCAGATACTTTTGTATATCTAAGAGTTACCTTCCCATTCGAAAACTGCCATTTAAGGGCAATGTTACATCTATAATTACAGCTGGCTACTGCTCCATCACACTCAATATCAACACTACCTATTCCTACCATAGAACCGAATTCATATAATCCTCCAAGTCCAGCCATAAAATTACTCGAATAAAAACCGGTTCCATCCTTATATAATTCAATATAGCCGGCAAGCCCTCCAAAACCTCTTTTTTCGCCAACAATATCCAAGAATTCAGATTTTGTCACAGCGGAAGAAGCGATACTGACAAATGTTAACAAAATGATAAAAAAAATTTTTTTCATGATATCAAACCCTTCTTCGTGTCGGGCACAACTTCTATATTATTCGTAATCGGAAGGGAAAACTTTCTTATCAATTGCAGAATCAAAAAGTTTATAGGACAAAGATACTCCTTCATATTCTGCAAAGCCATATTCAATATTTATGGATGTTTTTGCATCACTATAAGTGATTAAGGAGTGGTATGGATTATCAAATTTATCTTTTTGATATTTTGCATATTTGGAATTCATATTTTTCTCTAAGGTCTTCTTGCTCTTTTGGCAATCCTTCACAGTCGCTTCATCCTCAAATCCTTCTGTCCAATAACCTTTTTTAAATTCAATTTTAAATAACTTTCCTTGATAAAAAAACAAATTAATGTATTGCCATTTTTCTCCAGCATACATATAAGGATTGGCAATAGGGAAACTTGCTTGTATCATATCTCCTCCCTCTGGCATCTCCACTTGAGGGTAATTCACGTAGGTAGACTCTTGGAGGAAGCCAACATCGACTTTTTTTAGTCCCTTAGCATTAAGGATCTCTTCTACCGAACCGATGGAATTGCCCAATACAAAATCTCCTAACGCGGTAGGTAATTGCGCACTCATTACTAACGTTGCAAAGCAGAATGCTACTAATGAAATTAATTTTTTCATAATACAATACCCTGATTCGTGTCGGGCGCAACTTTTATTGCCTACTCTTTATTGGATTTTCGGCACGCTCCGTTTATTATTTTTCCTCATTTTATTATTCGGCAGGAGGTTTCGCCGGTTCGTTATTTCGTTCGATAAGGTCAATTTCGAGGGCGTACCAAGTGCGCATTAGGGGCGCATCGGAGGTATCCTAGACTTTGTTTAAAATTTTATGCTATAAATACCTGTATTTCAACAAGATACAGCAATGATAAAAATTATCAAATTTGCCACTTTTTCACTTTTCATTTCTCGGTCTTGTGCCGCTCTTGTGCCGCTTTAAGGAATTCTATGTATGCTCTGCAAACTCGCGCGGCGCACTTACTCCTTCGAATGTCCACCGGACATTCTCGGTGCGCCTTATTCGCTTCACGCTCGGTGGGGAGGAGAATACTTTCGCCCTAATATAAACGAAAAAGCGGTGAACCGCTTTGGATTACCGCTTTTATTGAGAGGATGTTGTTCTATTACATATAATTAGATGGACGGAGTAATAAAGACTCGCCAAGAACCATCCTTCGTATTCCTCTCTACATAGTTTTTCTCAGTCAGTTGTCCTACTAATTTACGCACTGCTGTCAAACTGATACCTAACTCATCCCGCATATCTTCTTGCGTCAATGTCGGTTGAGTCTGCATAAATCGCAGAATCTTCGCGTAGTTCGGCGTTCTGAACTCTATCATCTCTCCGTCATACCACCATACATTTTCCGCTTTACGCGTCACAAACAAGTAATCGTGGTATATCTCGTTGGCAACTAATCCTTGGAAATATTGTACGAAAGGTGCAATATCCTTGATGGCGGCATGTGCACCATCACTCGGCACTTTGCCTACAATCCGATCTGCCTGATGCAACGCCTCCAAATAATCCTTTTTCTTGCGACTACGCACCACAATCATCGGCAGGCCATGACGCGACAGGATGAAGTTCACCATCAGTCGGGCTATACGACCGTTACCGTCTTCAAACGGGTGAATACGGATATAGCGATAATGGAACAACGCCGCCAACTCAATTGGTGATAACCGACCGGCTTCCTCTTCGGAGTTATACCAGTTAATAAGATCGGTCATCAATGCCGGTGTCTCTTCCGGAGAAGCATACTCAAAACGATCTCCATAACGCGTAATAACCGAGTTAGGACGCGTTTTATATTGTCCGGCATGGATGGTATAACTCGTTTGGACACCTCCGGGCAAGTTACGATAGACAGTATAATCTTCTCGCAGTAATGTTTGATGCAATGTGCGGATGAAATTCTGGGTCAGCGGCATGTCCTGCGTTTTGACCTCCTCCATCATCATCTTAAGTCCTACGTTACTTGCCGTCATTTCCTGTATATCACGTACTGTCGCTTCACCTATTACCTTTCCGAACAATAGCAGAATCTCAGTTTGACCATAGGTCAAGGTATTACCTTCGATATGATTGCTGTTATAGTTGTAGTCAATGGTAAACCGACGACTCAGGCGCTCTCGGTCTTTCTCCGAAATCGGTTGGATGCCTTTCCAAGCTTGCAATGCCTTCTTTACGCTTACCTGTTTCATATACATCTTATCTGTTTTGCGACTAAGAGGTTGTTGTTATGTAACCTTTTTATTCGTTTTTCAACTGAAATTTATCAATAAAACATCCTATAAGGTGGCTGTTTGGTCACCATTTCGGCTACAAAAGTACTACATTTTATTGACATATGCAAGTTTTTAGGCAAAAAAGGTGGTATTTTTTTTCCTTTTAATGTGTTTTTAGCACTTTTTACGGTAATCCAATACGTCAAAGATCATATTTTATCACAAGCAGGTACAAAAAAATACTGCTTATGCTTTCGTACATACGGGTGTCTGGCATAACCCACGAATAAAAAAGCAAAAGCAGTACATACCAAAGTATGCACTGACGCATTGCCAATCTAATTCGTAGTTTATAAGCTGCCAGACTTATGTATGTACAGATTGGTTCGTCAGTAATAATATATTTATGTTCGCGTGCGCGAAATAATTAGCCGCTGCTAATCGCTTGCAAAAGTATAAAAATTTTCCAACATATACAAATTTTTATGAAGAAAAATTCATTTTTTGTCCATTTAAGGCAAAAAAACAACCTTTGCATCACACATTTTTCGGTATGTACCGCTTTGCGGGTGCAAAGGTATAACTTTTTTTTGATATACGAAGATTTCTTTTTATTTCTTATTTCAGTGTGACTGACTGAAGACCGCCGTTATTGCCTGCAATATATGATACAGGTGGATGAGTATTTTGAATGAGTTGGTCAATGTAAAGCGGCTGACCTATGAGGAAGAAGGTGGAGATAAAGGTGTTGCCGACTTGCAGTTTGGAGTGAATTGATTCTTCCACCACGAAACGCATATCTCCCAAATAACGGAAGACGCAACGGCGGTTAGGAAGCCATGTGACCTCTATCCGTTGATTCGGCTGTAAGTCCTGAGTATGAAGACCCTCACCGATAAAACTATGGCTGCTACCCTGCTCTTTCTTGGTCAGCTGTTCCAAATAGTCCCTCCAGTCCTGGTGACCGACAAAACGAGCAAGGAGATCAAGCGTGGATTGACGCGTATTTTCTGCTCCAACCACATAGCCCCATAGTCGCTCCATCGTACTGAGCGCTATATTCTCGTGGAGAACTTCCCAAATCTTTAAAATCAGCGTCTCAAAGTCCGCCGGAGAAGACGGACGAAGACCAGCCCGTTGCTCGACATCCAAGCGTAACTGGATTATTTCCGGTGCATTCTTATTCATACAAAAAATCTTGTTAAAAATATTGCTCTAACCTAAATGCTTTATAGTCTGCTTCCGATCGAACAAGTTTGGATAAAGGATCAGCCATATGGTTCATAAACGGAAGATAAATCGCCGCGTAATACCTACCATTGGCTTGCTGAATATAAAGGCGCAATTCTTCATCGTCTCCTACAGAAACAAATAATTCCGTCATTTCTTGATACCATTGTTCTGCGGGCGTTGAATGAGTGTCAACCGCTGCAATAATATCTTGTGTTCTTATTGCATCTTCGACTCGTGAAATATAGTCTTGATAAATCTGTTTGATTTTAAGATTTAATATCTCTTCTTGAGAAAGCGTATTCGCTTTTACTGCCAGCGAATCTAACACACGATTGAGGGAATCCACCTGATGCCGATGTTCTTCATTCTGCGCACGTAGTGAATCCACATGAACGAATAATTGTTTTTCGTTTTCTTTATGGGCGAGTTCGGAATGTTGATAGCCGGAATAAGTTCCCCATACAGCTGCGCATGATAAAAGCAATAAGATAAGTGAAACCGGCAACCATATACGCACCCTATCTGCTCTACGAATAGCTTGTAGCACCTGTGCGCAGGAAGAATAACGCTCAGCAGGTTTTACGCGCGTGCATGAGCGAACAATATATTTATAGCGATGCGGAAAAAGAAGAGCGATGATTTTGCCGACCGCGTATATATCTGCGCGGTTGTCAATCGTTTTGCCGGCTAATTGTTCCGGTGCGATATATGCCATCGAACCGGCAGGCTGCTTGAACGTCACGTAATCATCTGTATCGGACACACCGAAATCAATCAGTTTGACCGTATTGCCGTTACGGGTAATGAGAATATTAGACGGCTTGATATCTCGATGGATAATTTGCCGTTCGTGCAGACAAGAAAGCGCGTCAATGAGTTGCTCAAGGATACGATAACGGATAGCAGCAGGTGGGTTCGTCTCAAGGAACTGATCCAGCGTAATACCATCAATAAACTCCATCTGTATATACCAGCCGATGGTATCCATGTGCCCGAAATCAAGCAGCCGGACGATATTCGGATGATCCACTCCGACTCCGATAGTAAACTCTTTGCGAAGCAATTCAATATGCGGAGTGGATTCGCGATAAGGCTCTGTCAACGCCTTCAGCACGTACTTTCGTCCGAAGCGTGTGGCTACATAAAGCGCATTATGTCCTTTTGAGGACAACAACTCCGGTTCCGACCACACATCCGAGAAATCAGATGACGGGGGTACTATGATAAAAGAAGAATCCATTTTGCCAGACTTGTTTGTGGTTGCAAAGGTACAACTTTTTTCTGATATATGCAAATAAATGTGAACATTTTTCCGGAAGGTACAACAAAAAAACGCTCATTGTGAGCGTTTTTTGTTTGCCTATTGGCAACTTGCAATTAATAATTGAGTGCAAACACTACTCTACCTGCGGACGGTTTGCCCGTTACCATACAGGTACCCGGCTCGCTGTGATGACCCGGCAGGTCTGCCAGAGGAATACAACGGATAGTAGCCTTGGTCTCATCCTTGATACGTTGCTCCGTCTCCGGCGTACCGTCCCAATGAGCAAGCAGGAATCCGCCCTTCTTGAGTTCCTCTTTGAACTCGTCGTAGCTGTTCACCTCACGGGTGTTAGCGATGCGGAAATCGAGGGCTTTTTGCAGCAGATTCTTCTGGATCTCCTCCAAGAGATTCTTCACAGTTTCCACGATTCCATCGAGAGAAATCGTCTCTTTACTCTGCGTGTCACGACGTGCGATCTCGATCGTTCCGTTCTCCAAATCTCGACCTCCCATAGCCAGACGAACCGGCACACCTTTGAGCTCGTAATCAGCGAACTTATAACCCGGCGTATACTTCTCGTCGGTATCCACTTTGACGCGTACACCCAGTGCTTTCAACTCATCAGCTATCGGGTTCAGTTTGACCATCAGTTTGTCCAGATCCTCCTGTTTCTTGAAGATCGGCACAATAACCACCTGAATCGGAGCCAGATGCGGCGGCAGAACAAGTCCGTTATCGTCGCTGTGCGTCATGATGAGCGCACCCATCAGACGAGTCGAAACACCCCAAGAAGTAGCCCAAACGTACTCGTATTTATTCTCCTTATTGAGGAACTGTACATCAAAACTCTTAGCGAAGTTCTGTCCCAAGAAGTGACTTGTACCAGCTTGCAGCGCCTTACCGTCCTGCATCATCGCTTCAATACAATAAGTATTGAGAGCACCTGCGAAACGCTCATTCGGGCTCTTGACACCCTTCACTACCGGAATAGCCATCACGTTCTCCGCGAAATCGGCATAGACATCGAGCATCTGACGTGCGTAATCCTCTGCCTCCTCCTTGGTAGCATGAGCGGTGTGACCTTCCTGCCAAAGGAACTCAGCCGTACGCAGGAAAAGACGCGTACGCATCTCCCAACGCATGACGTTACACCACTGGTTGCAAAGGATCGGCAGGTCGCGATACGAGCTGATCCAGTTCTTATAGGTGCTCCAGATGATCGTCTCCGAGGTCGGACGGATGATGAGTTCTTCCTCCAGCTTAGCCTGAGGATCCACTACCACACCCTTACCGTTCGGATCGTTCATCAGACGATGGTGAGTCACTACGGCACACTCTTTCGCAAAACCCTCCACATGCTCCGCCTCGCGGCTAAGGAAGGACTTCGGGATAAGAAGCGGGAAATAGGCGTTTTTCACACCCTGCTCTTTGAAACGGCGGTCAAGCTCCGCCTGAATAGTTTCCCAGATGGCATAGCCATAGGGTTTGATGACCATACATCCGCGTACGGCGCTCTGCTCAGCGAGGTCGGCTTTGACCACCAACTCATTGTACCACTTAGAGTAATCCTCGCTGCGAGGAGTCAGTTTCTGATAATTTGCCATTGTATAGAGAGTATAGGGCACTTCTAAAAATTCCACGTTTTTAGTCAAGCCCGTTTTGTTAATAAATCTATATCCGTTTTCCAAAAAGGACAGCCCTCAGACTGTCCCTTTGGTCGAGAAGACGTGACTCGAACACGCGACCCCTACGTCCCGAACGTAGTGCGCTACCAACTGCGCCACTTCTCGGTCAGAAACCCCGATTATGCACTCGAAATTTCCTTGCTTCTTCTGATCATTACTTTCGTATTATCTCGAAAAAGCGTGCAAAATTACTGCTTTTTTTTGACATGTGCAAATTTTTGCGCGTTTTTTTGCAATTATTTTGCATTTTTTCGCTTAAAAGCGTTTTTTGCAGAGCGAAGTGGCTCTCCTTTGGCTATAATTTCACGAACTTCGCTTTCCGTGAGTTTCTCCACGACACAGCCCTTCGGCAACTGATAATTACCCTCCGGCGTACGGATATAATCTCCATAACGTCCGTGCAACACCTGTACGTCACCCCATTCGTGAATAGGCGTATTGGAGAGTCGTTTCTCCAAAATGAGCTGAATAGCCTCGTCCATGGTGAGTGCGAGCGGATCTTTCCCGCGCGGAATACTAATAAAGGTATTATCGTAATGTACGTACGGACCGTATTTGCCTTCACCGATAACCACCTCTTTGCCTTCATACTCGCCCAAAGTGAGGGGCAGCGCCGTTTTGAAGAGTTCCAGCGCCTCCGACAGCGTGATCGAGAAGACCGACTGACCTTTCTTCAGACTCGCAAAACGCGGTTTGTCATTCGCTGAGTCACCCAATTGTACACAAGGACCGATCTTGCTGATTTTAGCAATCACAGGCTGTCCGGAAACAGGGTCATTTCCCAACAACCGACCTGCAACTTTTCCCGATGGAATCGAAGAAAGTAAGGGTTTGAAGGTCTTGTAGAAAGTATCCACAGTCTGAACCCAGTCTGCCCGTCCGACAGCTATGCGGTCGAACTGCTCCTCCTCGTGTGCCGTGAAATCATAACTGATGATTTTCGGGAAATACTCCACCAAGAAATCATTGGTAATACGTCCCAGATCCGTCGGCAATAATCGTTGGCTTTCAGCGCCGTACATCTCCGATTTGGTATGCTCCACTACCTCTCCGTTCTTGAGCGAAAGGATAGCTATGTCACGCTTCTGACCGGCTACTGAGCCGCGCTCTACATATTTGACGTGCTGAATCGTCTCAATGATGGTCGCATAGGTAGAAGGACGACCGATACCAAGTTCCTCCATACGTTTGACCAGCGTAGCCTCATTGTAACGGAAAGGCGGTTTGGCATAGGTCTGGATAGCTTCCACGCCTTGCAGCTTCAGACGCTCACGCTGCGACATAGCCGGCAGAATACGTCTCTCCTCCGCTTCCTCGTCCGTCGATTGCACATAAACGCGGGTGAAACCGTCAAAAGTGATCACTTCGCCGGTAGCTACAAACGCATATTTAGAACCATGTACAGACACCTCAATGATCGTCTTCTCGCTCTCCGCCTCAGCCATCTGGCTTGCGATAGTACGTTTCCAAATGAGCTCATACAAACGCTGCTCATCCCTGCCCTCACCTGCGTTCATGACGTTCATATAGGTCGGACGGATCGCCTCATGCGCTTCCTGCGCACCCTTTGTCTTCGTGCGGAACTGACGGGTGTGAACATATTTCTCACCGTACTGCTCCGCAATCACCTTTTTGCTGGTAGCCAAAGCCAAGGTAGAGAGGTTCACCGAGTCGGTACGCATGTACGTGATCTTACCGCTTTCATAGAGCGACTGCGCCAGACGCATCGTCTTCGACACCGAGAACTTGAGCTTGCGGGCTGCTTCCTGTTGGAGCGAAGAGGTGGTGAACGGCGGTGCCGGCATATGGGTCACCGGTTTGCGTTGCACATCGCGAACGATGAACTGCGCCTTGGGCAGACTCTGTAAGAACTCCATCGCATCTTTCTTATGCGAAAAACGATGGTTCAACTCGCACCTCAATACCGATGCATCGCCCGGATTTGATCCGATGAAATCGGCAATTATTCGATAACTGGACGACGCGCGGAACGACTCTATCTCACGTTCTTTCTCCACGATCAAACGCACCGCCACCGACTGCACACGACCGGCTGAAAGACCCGTCGTCACTTTCTTCCAGAGCACCGGAGACAACTCGAATCCCACAATACGGTCTAACACACGACGTGCCTGCTGCGCGTTGACCAGATTATAGTCAATATCACGCGGATGAAGGATTGCCTCTTGGATTGCATTCTTCGTGATCTCATGGAAGACAATACGCTTGGTGTCCTTGCTATCCAAACCCAGCACCTCTTTCAGATGCCAAGCGATCGCTTCTCCCTCGCGGTCTTCATCGGAAGCTAACCAAACGGTGTCGGCTTTCTTGACCTCTTTTTGCAACTGTTCCAACAAATGTTCCTTATGGGCATCGATGACGTAGTGCGGCTGATAGCCGTGCTCGAAATCAATACCCATCGAGTTTTTACCCAGCGGCTCGATGTCGCGGATGTGACCCTGACTGCTCAGAACATGGTAGTCCGGGCCTAAGAATTTCTCAATCGTCTTCGCTTTCGCAGGAGACTCAACTATTACTAAATTTTTGCTCATACGACAATATAATAAGGTGTAAACCTCGAAAAATCGCCGCAAAAGTAGTATATTTAATTTAATTATGCAAATTTTTTTTTATTTGCTTGCATATACCAAAGATATTTAGTATCTTTGCACCCGATTTTAAAAAAATTGTTGTAAAATTTTAATGAAAAGGCTTGCATGAATATTTTTTTAGTCGTATTATTAGTGCTCGCGGGCGTCGCGCTTGTGTTAGCGGAGATGTTCCTGTTGCCCGGCTTTGGAATAGCGGGCATAAGCGGAGCCGGATGTCTGGTAGCATCCGTCATTGTAGCATGGATCTGGATCGGACATGTAGCAGGTTTGATCACTTTGGGAGCCTGCGTTCTCGCAACCATCATCTCGGTGGTGGTCTTTATGCGCAGTAAGACGCTGGACAAGATGGCGCTGGATGCCAAGATCGACAGCCATGTGGAGTTAGCCAACAACCGCCTCAAGAAAAAGGAGGACACGCCCCAAAAATCTGAAAACAAAAATCTGAATTCTGAAATCTGAATTCTCAAATAACAATTACTTATGGAACCAATTACACTTCTTTTGGTCGTTCTGATTACGATCGCCGTATTTATCTTTTTGTACTATGTTCCCTTCATGCTGTGGATTAACGCAGTAGTCAGTGGGGTACATATCAGTCTGATTCAACTCTTCCTTATGCGCATCCGTAAGGTACCGCCTGCAAAGATCGTCAATTGTATGATCGAGGCGCACAAAGCCGGTTTGACGGATGTGAAGCGCGACGGTCTGGAGGCACACTACCTCGCCGGAGGTCACATCGAGCGCGTGGTACACGCTCTCGTGTCCGCATCCAAAGCAGGTATCACCCTGCCCTTCCAGATGGCTACCGCTATCGACCTTGCCGGACGCGATGTCTTCGAGGCTGTGCAGATGAGCGTTAACCCGCGTGTCATCGACACCCCGCCGGTAACGGCTGTTGCCAAAGATGGTATCCAGCTCATCGCTAAAGCGCGTGTGACGGTACGTGCGAACATCAAACAGCTCGTCGGAGGTGCCGGAGAGGATACGATCCTTGCCCGCGTTGGTGAAGGTATCGTCAGCTCCATCGGTAGCGCCGAGAGTCACAAACAGGTGCTCGAAAACCCCGATTCCATCAGCAAATTAGTGCTCTCTAAGGGTCTGGATGACGGAACAGCATTTGAGATCCTCTCTATCGACATCGCAGACATCGATGTTGGTAAAAACATCGGTGCGCAGCTCCAGATGGATCAGGCGGAAGCAGATAAGAATATTGCTCAAGCGAAAGCGGAGGAGCGTCGCTCCATGGCTATCGCATCCGAGCAGGAGATGAAAGCAAAAGCACAAGAAGCGCGTGCGAAAGTGATTGAGGCGGAGGCGCTCGTGCCGCAAGCTATGGCGGAAGCCTTCCGAAACGGCAATCTCGGCATCATGGACTACTACCGCATGCAGAACATGCAGGCAGACACAGCCATGCGAGAGAACATCGCCGGTAGCAGCGCAAGCGACAAGAAAGGAAAGAAATAATTGAAGATTGCACTCTTACAATACCCTATTCAATGGGCAGATCCGCAGACGAACTTAGGTCTGTTGGATGAACGACTACGCGCTGTTGCCGGACAGGTGGAATTGGCGGTTATCCCCGAGATGTTCAGCACCGGTTTCTGTACCGACAGACCGGGTTTGGCGGACGAATGGTTAACCGGCCACACCTCGCAAGCCTTGCAGCACATGGCAGACGAGTACAACCTCGCTATCGTCGGCTCGATGATGGCGATGGATCATGGCAAGCTCTATAACCGCGGATTCATCTTCCGTCCGAACGACTCGCCGCAGTACTACGACAAGCATCATCTGTATGCATCCGGCGGTGAGGCGGAGTTCTTCACGCCCGGCAACGAACGCAAACTATTCGAGTTCCGGGGAGTCAAGATCCGTCTGGCAGTCTGCTACGACTTACGGTTCCCCGTTTGGCTGAGGCAGGACAAGAACAACCTGTACGACATCCTCATCTGCGTAGCCTGCTGGCCCACGATCCGCATCCAGTATTGGGATGCGCTGTTGGCAGCACGAGCCGCAGAAAACCACTGCTACGGCATCGGCGTCAACATGGTCGGCACAGATGGACTCCAACTCGATTACAACGGTCACTCCGCTGCCTATGACACTTGGCTCAAGGATCTCGCAGGATTCGACGACTACGAATCCGGCACGCGTATTGTGGACTTGTCCATCGAGAAACTGCGGCATTTCCGCGAAGTCCTTCCACAATGGAAAGAAGCGGACGAATATGAGGTAAAAGTCGTTAGTCGATAGTCGTTGGTCATTAGTCTTATAGTAAATCAGTCTGTACTCTGTCAGCGTAGCGATCTGTACTCTGTCAGCGAAGCGGTCTAAAAAATGGATATTAATTGGCACATAAAAGAACGGACGCCGGAAGAACAAGCGGCGGCAGAACGTCTCAGTACCGAACTGGAAATCAGTCCGGTAGCCGGATGTATTCTCGCGGATAGAGGCATCCGCACAGCTGCGGAAGCACGAGCGTATATACGTCCGTCGCTGGACAGTCTGCATGATCCTTTTCTCATGCGCGACATGGGAGTAGCGGTCGATCGTCTCTGTCAAGCCATCGATGCCCATGAGCGAATCATGGTGTACGGCGATTACGATGTAGATGGCACTACTGCCGTTGCCCTCATGTATTCGTTCCTCCGCACGCAGACCGATAATCTCATCTATTACATCCCCGATCGCTATACCGAAGGCTACGGTATTTCCACCAAAGGCATTGACACCGCGAAAGCGGAAGGTTGTACACTCGTCATCGCCCTTGACTGCGGCATCAAAGCCGTGGATAAGATGGAGTACGCTTCCTCGCTCGGCGTAGATTTCATCATCTGCGACCACCATACACCCGGGGACATCATTCCGCGTACAACCGCGGTGCTGAATATGAAACGTCCCGATTGTCTCTACCCCTATAAGGAACTGAGCGGTTGCGGTGTGGGTTTCAAGTTAGTACAGGCGTACGCCCAGCGACGCGGAATCAATCCGCAGGAGGTCTATCGTTTACTTCCGCTGTTAGCTATGTCCATCGCTTCGGACATCGTTCCCCTTACCGGCGAAAACCGCATCCTCGCTTTCTATGGCTTGCGCGCACTCAACGCCGCGCCTTCCGTGGGTCTGCAAGCGATCATGCAGGTAGCAGGTATAGCCGGCAAGACGGTCACCATGACCGACCTCGTCTATAAGTTCGGGCCGCGTATCAATGCCGCAGGACGCATCAAAAGCGGAGCAGAAGCCGTACGGCTCCTTATCACCGACGACGCTGAAGCCGCTTTGCGGTTCGCGCAAGACATCGATTCCTATAATCAGGACCGACGCGATTATGATTCCAAAACGACCGACGAAGCCTTGGAGCAACTCCAAAAAGATCCGATGAATTCGAGCAAATTCACTACTGTCGTCTTTTCGCCCAATTGGCATAAAGGCGTTGTGGGAATAGCCGCAAGTCGTCTCACAGAGACCTTCTATAGACCCACAATCGTCCTTACCGCCGGAGACGATGACATCATCAGCGGAAGTGCCCGTTCGGTCAGCGATTTCGATATCTATACCGCTATCGACTCCTGTCGGGATCTGCTCACGAACTTCGGCGGACATAAGTTCGCTGCTGGTCTGAGTATGCACAAAGCTGACCTGCCTGAGTTCAAGCGCCGGTTCGAAGAATATGTCGCCACGCACATCAAACCCGAACAGCAAGTACCGACTCTGGACATCGAAGCCGAAGTGGAACTCTCGGAGATGAATTGGAAGATGTACAAGATCCTTCAGTGCCTCGAACCTTTCGGTCCCGGCAATGAGCGACCGCTCTTCCTTTGCCGCAATCTGATCAACAACCGCAACACGCGTGCCGTGAGCGAAGGCAAGCATCTCCATCTCGATGTCACAGACCGTTTGGTTGCGATGGACGGTATCGCTTTCGGGCAAGGAGACAAAGCCTCACATCTGCAAAACGGAAATGCCGTAGATATCTGCTTTTATCTCGAAGAAAACACGTTCAGAGGCCGTACAACCCTCCAAATGAACGCGCAAGACATCAAATTGGTGTAAAAAATCACTTAAAATTTGCATATGTGCGATTTTTGTTGTACCTTTGCACGCTAATTTGAATTATGGGACTATTATTATTGTTTTTATTCGGAGCGATGGGCGTCAGTTTTCTGTGCTCTGTACTGGAATCCGTGCTGATGTCCACATCGCTTAGTTATATCAATCTGCGTGAAGAAGAGGGTTACAGACCCGCTAAACTAATGAGCAAGTACAAGGACGACACAAGCCGTCCTTTAGCTGCTATCTTATCCCTGAACACGATCGCAAACACCATCGGCGCTGCCGGCGTCGGTATGCAGGTCGTTGCGCTCGGTTACGGTAAATGGTTCGGTCTCGTCTCCGCCCTGACCACGATTTTGATACTTTTCTTTGGTGAGATCATCCCCAAAGTCATCGGTACTACCTATTGGCGTGAGTTAATGGGCTTCACCGCACGGACGATTCATGCACTCATCTTCCTGCTCTACCCGCTTGTTTGGCTCGTAGTACTCATCTCTCGCATGGTTCCGGACAACGAAGACGAACCTTCTGTCAGCCGCGAGGAAGTGCTCTCCATGGTTAATATGGGTGAAGAAGAAGGAGTAGTGGACGAGGATGAGAACAAGATCTTCACGAACCTCATGCGTCTGGATTCTATCCACGCCTATGACGTTATGACGCCGCGTGTGGTAGCTAAGATCGCGCCGGAGAATATGACCCTTCGGGCGTACTATGACAACGACGAATACGACCATTTCTCCCGTATTCCGCTCTATAAACCCGAGTCACCGGAGTACATCACAGGCTATGTCCTGCGTAACGATGCCTTGGAGGATCTGACGGAAGACCATTTCCGCAAAACCTTAGGAAGCATCAAACGTTCGCTCCCTGCCTTCGACCAAGATCTGACACTGGGTACGATCTTCGACTCCATGCTCAAGCAAAAGAGCCAGATAGCGCAGGTCATCGATGAATACGGTATGTTTGTCGGCATCTTGACCCTCGAAGATATTATTGAGACCATCTTCGGTCTGGAGATCATCGACGAGAATGACACGGTCATCGACATGCAGCAGTATGCCCGCGAACGATGGGAACAGAGGCAGAAAAAGTACAAGAAACTAACAGTCAATACCGACAGTCAAAGCCAAGGTAAGAGCATCGCCAATGAGACAGAAAAGCAACATACGGATCGAGAATAAACGGGCAAGGTTTGAATATATCATCCTCGACCGCTATACCGCCGGTATCCAATTGTTCGGCACGGAGATCAAATCGATCCGTGAGGGCAAGGCATCGCTGGTGGATAGTTGGTGTGCCTTCACGGGACACGAGCTGTACGTCAAACAGATGCATATAGCCGAGTACCGGTTTGGCTCATATGCGAACCATGAGGCGAAGCGGGACCGCAAACTGCTGCTCACCAAACGCGAGTTGCGCAAACTGGAGAAAGCAAGCAAAGATACCGGAAAGACCATCATTCCGCTTACTTTGTTTATCAACGAAAAAGGCCTCGCCAAGATGGAAATAGCGCTCTGTACCGGTAAGCACACGTACGACAAACGTCAGTCGCTCCGTGAGGCAGACGACAAGCGAGAAATGGCGCAAATGCGCAAAGCTGCCTTGCACTAATAATTGGATCATTTAAAATCGAACATAGATTATGTCATTACAATGCGGAATAGTCGGATTGCCGAACGTCGGCAAATCAACCCTTTTCAACTGTCTTAGTAACGCGAAAGCGCAAAGCGCGAACTTCCCGTTCTGTACTATCGAACCCAACGTCGGTGTGATCACCGTGCCGGACGAGCGTCTCATCAAACTCGGTGAGATCTGTCATCCCGAACGAGGCGTCATTCCGACGACCGTGGAGATCGTCGATATAGCCGGTCTCGTCAAAGGTGCCAGCAAAGGTGAAGGACTCGGAAACAAGTTCCTTGCTAACATCCGTGAGACGGACGCTATCATCCATGTGCTCCGTTGTTTCGACGACGAGAACGTGGTACACGTGGACGGCTCCGTCAACCCCGTGCGTGACAAAGAGATCATCGATGCGGAGCTGCAACTCAAGGACTTGGAGACTGTAGAGAGCCGTATTCAGAAATGTGAGAAAGCCGCTAAAGCCGGTGGGGACAAGTTCGCCAAACTGCAACTCGAAGTGCTCGTCAAATACCGCGAGGCACTCTCGCAAGGCAAAAACGCACGCACGGTAGAACTGGAGAACAAAGACCAAGAAGCCGCAGCAAAGGACCTATTTTTGCTGACCAATAAACCGGTAATGTATGTCTGCAACGTCGATGAAGCTTCGGCGGTGAACGGCAATGCCTATGTAGAGCAAGTACGTGAAGCCGTCAAAGACGAGGACGCACAAGTGCTCGTTTTGGCAGCTAAGATCGAGAGCGAGATAGCCGAATTAGAGACGTATGAGGAGCGTCAGATGTTCCTCTCGGAATTAGGTCTGGAGGAGAGCGGTGTGAACCGACTCATCAAAGCCGCTTACGCCCTTCTCAAACTGCGTACGTTCCTCACCGCCGGTTCGGACGAAGTACGCGCATGGACATTCCGTGAGGGCATGAAAGCACCGCAATGTGCCGGTGTCATCCACACCGACTTCGAGCGTGGATTCATCCGTGCAGAGGTCATCAAATACGAGGATTTCGTGACCCTTGGAGGCGAAGCGCAATGCCGCGCTGCCGGCAAACTCGGCATCGAGGGCAAAGACTACCTCGTGCAAGACGGAGATATTATGCATTTCCTCTTCAACGTCTAACAGTTTAACGTTCCGCCCTGCGGAACCATTTTAACTCTTTAACGTCGCTTTAGCGACATTTTAACATAATGATAGAATCATTATTATCTTACGGCTGGTACGTAGCCGTCATCCTTATCGTCTTGGGTTTCGTAGCGCTTGTAAAAGGCGCAGACTACCTCGTAGATGGCGCCTCAGCTATCGCTAAACGATTCGGTATCAGCGATTTAGTAATCGGTCTGACCGTGGTAGCTTTCGGCACTTCTATGCCGGAGTTTGTGGTGAACATGGTCTCGGTAGCAGAAGGAACCACAGATCTTGCAATCACCAATATTGTAGGATCAAACATCATCAACACCTTTGTGATCCTCGGCCTCACCGCACTCGTCTATCCCATTGCCTCGCAAAAACGCAGCCGCGACTTCGACATCCCTCTCTCTATCATCGCTGGTATCGTAGTCTTCATTGCTGTGTGGGCTTCCGGTTATTTCCACCTGCCTATTTATGGTATCAACCGCATCAGCGGCGTCTTATTACTGCTCATCTTCTGCTATTTCCTCTATAACACGTTCCGCCACGCCAAAGAGCACCCCGAGGAAGGCGCAAGTGACGAAGTACCAAACACAAAGGAGATCTCTATCCGTCGTGCGATTTGTTTGGTAATTGGCGGTCTTGTGGGATTGATAGTGGGAGGAGAACTGATTGTGAAGAGTGCCGTTGATCTGGCTACCCGAATGGGAGTAAGCGAAGCGGTTATCGGACTGACCATCGTTGCCTTGGGAACCTCTCTGCCCGAATTGGCTACTTCCGTCATTGCCGCTGCTAAACATAACAGCGACATCGCGCTCGGTAACGTCTTCGGCTCGAATATCTTCAATGTCTTCTTCGTGCTCGCTACCAGCGCGGTCATCCATCCTCTGCCTGCTTATGACGGTATCGAACTGGACGCTTGGATAGCAGCCTTGGGTAGTATTATCGTTTGGCTCTCTATCAAAACGAACCATGACCGCAAGATCCAACGATGGGCAGGA
>ONWR01000022.1 GCA_900321605.1 uncultured Bacteroidales bacterium
TGATATTGATCCTCGGCGTAGCGCGAGTTTGTTAGACACCACGAGCTGTTGTGTACAGGGACTGCTGCCTTATGGCGCACAGCTGCTGATGGCGTCCGGCATAGCCGGTATCAGCGCCATGAGTATCGTGCCGTGGTTGTTCTATCCTTTCTTCCTCAGCCTTACGGTGATCGCTACAATCGTTTGTCGAAAGCGGCAGAAATAAGCATGAAAGACAAAAATAGGGTGTGCCGATTGACACACCCTATATTTTTGGTACTTGGTACGTATTACTGATGTTGCTCGCGGAGGAGATCGTTAACGGTCTTCACGGGGTTGAAGGTCGAAACGGGCACCTCCACAAAAATAGTGTTCCATTTAGCCATCGCACCGTTCCAGAGACCCGGTAACTCCAATGCCAACAGTTCTTTACCGTCCTTGGACTTGCTGGAGATGAAGCCCGTCTTCGGATCCACATAATCCGGCAGGTTGAACGGTTTGCCTTCGTAGTCGCGGATAGCACAAACGAGATCAACCGGATTGAAGTGAGTCGATTGCGCCATGAGTGCCGGATCGCTGATCTGGGTCGATTCGAGGATTTGGCAAGAGATAGAACCATCTTCATCGCGCACGAGGAACGGACCACCACCGGGTTCGCCTGTGTTCTTCACTACACCGCAGACACGGATAGGACGATTCAGTTTCGCACGTTCTTCGTCACTCAGGTCGGGGTTCTTGAGTGCCTCGAAGACGCGTTTCTGCTCCGTTACCAGCACTCCGGCAAGGATCTGTTTGTAACGAATCGTATCTTTCTTGAGACGGTCAGGCACCACATTATCAATGTTTTTGATGAAAACGATATCAGCATCCTGCTGGTTGAGGTTCTCAATGAGCGCACCATGACCACCCGGACGGAAGAGCAACTTACCGTCTTTCGTACGGAACGGCGTGCCATCGGGATTAGCAGCGATAGTATCGGTAGAAGGCAACTGCTCGCTGAAAGTGACGTCATACTTAACGCCGTATTTCTGTTCAAACTTCGCCAAGTTGTCGGCTATATGCTGACGGAAAAGGGGCAGATGGTCATGACTAACCGTAAAATGCAGATACACAACGGGTTTCTCACCATCTTTAGCCGGAGCAACGCAGTACTGCGCACCCTCCACGAGGTGCTCCAAAGCCGGTGTACGCGCACCGTCACGGTACTTATGGAAGAGCAACAAACCTTTCGGCAGTTCGCCATAATGCATGTCGTTCAAGAGGTAACGAACGGCTTCCTGACCTTCCTTACCCGCGAGCTGCGGACCGAAAGCGAAACAATCTTTGTGAGCCAAGAAATCCTGAATGAAAGGCGTCTCGATACCGTCCTCCAAGTACTGGAAGAGGTTCTTGAACATACGGCTTGCAGCACCCGAAGCCGGGACGAACTTGAGGATCTTGTGTCCCTCCTCCAAATACTTCTGCCAAGCGTTGATGTACTCCTCCTGCTCGGCACGCTTAGGAGCCAAGATGCCCTTTTTCGTCGAAGCCGGAGCTACGATATCCAACTCAGGAAAACCCGTTCGGAAGCATTCTAACTGCGCTTCCGCTTTCTCTACGGAGATGCCACGAGCCTGTAACTGCTCGAGGTCTTGTGCGGTGAAATTGTTCATGGATGTATATGGTTATTTGTGTTTGTTCGCCTTTGCGGTGCAAAGTTACAACAAAAAAATGACATACGCAAGAACGCACGTCATTTTTCTGTCTTTTTATTGAAAATTTCACTCTTTTTGCCTCTTTGCCAGCTTCATCACCTCTTCTGCAATGCGTTTGGCGGAGTCTTTCTGCGCCAATTGGAGGATGTTTTCGTGAAGCGTCTGAAGGCGTTTCTCGTCCTTGATCAATTCCAAAGCCGTCGGGATGAGTCGTTCCGCTGCCTCGACATCCTTCACCAGCACCGCCGCGTCTTTGTTCACCAACGCCATGGCGTTATGGGTCTGATGATCCTCCGCCACGTTCGGTGAGGGCACCAAGATAGCCGGTTTGCCCAACAGACAGAGTTCGCTGATAGAGGAAGCCCCGGCACGGGAGATCACCAAATCCGCATTCGCATAGCGATCCGGCATGTCGCTCAGAAAATCGAGACACTCGATATTGTCCGGACTACCGGTAGCTGTCCATGCTTCTTTGCATTTCTCGAAATACACTTTTCCGGTCTGCCAAACGAGGTGAATATCGCTCTTTGCCAAAAGCGGAAGCGCCGCTTTCACCGCCTCATTGATCGTTCGTGCACCCAAAGAGCCGCCGATAATCAGGAGGTTCTTTTCTCCTTTCATCTTTGATTTTTCCCCTTTCAGCAAGTTCTGACGTACAGGGTTGCCGGTGAGGATGATCTTGTCCGCCGGGAAGAAACGCTCCATGCCTTCGTACGCCACACAGATCTTCGAGGCTTTGTTTTTGAGGATCTTATTGGTCACACCGGCAAAGCCGTTCTGCTCTTGGAGCAAGATAGGAATACCCATCTTCGCAGCCTGCCACATAGCGGCACCCGAAGCGTATCCTCCGACACCAACACCCACATCCGGCCTAAAATCGCGGATGATCTTCTTCACCTGCCGCAGCGATTTGAACAGATCCATCAGTACGGACACGTTCTTCCACGGCTGCGAGCGGTTGAAGCCCCGTACGGGCAGACCCACGATCTTATACCCGGCTTGCGGTACGCGCTCCATCTCCATACGACCGAGCGCACCCACAAACAAAATCTCCGCCTCCGGATCCAGTTCCTTCAGCGCGTTCGCTATACTCACTGCGGGGAAAATATGGCCTCCGGTTCCCCCTCCGGATATTAGGTATCGCATATCTAATGTTAATTAGTTAAAACGTTAAAATGGTTTTGATTGCCTCAAAACGCGGGCGATTTATTCCAGCGTGACAATCGGTGCATCTTCAAGACTCTCAGCGGTGGTCTCGTGTACGCGTTCGCGCAACTCTTTCTGCTCACGGCTCACACCCATCATGATGCCAAAATAGATCGACGTGATCAAGACCGATGTACCTCCTCGGCTGATGAGGGGCAAGGGTTGTCCGGTCACGGGACCCAAACCCACCGCCACGAGCATGGAGATAAGCGCCTGACAGGTGATCATCAATGCCAGACCCATCGTCATCAGCATTGCCGGCATGTCCGAATAGCGGCTCGACACATTGCACGCCCTGAAAAGAATAGCCAAATACAGGAAAATCAAAAACGCTGCACCTATCACACCCGACTCCTCCACAATGATAGCGAAGATATAATCCGCAAAAGCCAAAGGCAGATAATCGCGTTCCTTGCTGTTTCCGGGCAGCACGCCCACCGGCGAAGCACCACCACGAGCTATCGCTACAGCGGAATATACCTCTTGGATATTATCGTCCGTCAGCACATATTTAGAGCCCCCCTCATCCGTGAAATGCCGGTCTATACGGCTGACCCACGTAGTCGCACGTTTGAAAGGTCCGCTCATCTGTCTGCCCGGTCGGACAAAGCCAAACTCCACTATCGCGTATCCCAACACCAGCGCGACCACCGCAATGCCCACCACCGAAAGGGTGTATTGCCATGGGATACGGGCAAGTATCCATAAAAAGAAGATAATCAATCCGATAAGCACAGCAGTCGAGAGGTTCGAAGCCATGATAGGCAACATCACCACACCTGCAATGATCAGCGTTCGGAAGAAATATTTCTTCTTATCCTCCTCGGTGCGGATACGTGCCAATTGGTCGGCTACGACGATGATCAGACTTAGTTTAGCCAACTCGGAAGGCTGGAAGGTGATGCCGGCAATACGTACCCAACGCGCCGCACCGTTGATCGTCACCACTAACGGATTGCCCGGAATCATCGTCGAGAAAACCAACAGCGTACTGATCGCCAACAAAGCGTACCCGCCAAAACGCACCCAATAGGACGGGATATACTGTATTCCGAACGCCGCAAGGACGCCTAAGACAATGAAAAACATCTGTTGTCCGATAGGTCCCAACGCTGAATGATGCATATACACCAAGGTGCTCGACGCCGAGAAAAGCGCGATGATAGCCACGATGATGAGTGCTATGAACAGCCCCCAAAACGTGCGGTCAATATGGTCTAATTTGAAATTCAAAATCCCTAATTTTAAATTCTTAATTCTTAATTTTTAATTTTTAATTTCTCACAGTGCTCGTACGGCAGCCATGAACTGCTCTCCCCTATCTTCGTAACTCTTGAAGAGATCGAAGCTTGCGCAGCAAGGACTCAACAAAACGGTATCCCCTTCATGCGCCGCGTGATATGCCGCCATGACCGCATCATGCAGATTATCTGTGTCAATAATCTGAAATCCCTCTCCCTTGTGGGGAGAGTTGGAGAGGGGTTCAAAATGTTCTCTCAGTTTCTCATTATGCAAGCCCATGAACACTAAGGTGTGACATTTCTCTTTCACCAACTCATCAATCTCGCTGTAGTCGTTGCCTTTGTCCTTGCCGCCTAAGATCAGCACGGTCGGCGTCGTCATGGACTCCAAGGCGTACCAACAGCTGTTGACGTTCGTTGCCTTGCTGTCATTGATCCATCGCACACCTCGCACGGTCGCTACATATTGCAGACGATGCTCCACCCCTTGGAATGTTTTCAAACTCTCGCGGATCACCTCTTTCTTGATACCCACTACCTTCGCTGCAATCGTTGCCGCCATCGAATTGAGCACATTATGCCGCCCTTTGAGCGCCAACTCCTCTTCGCCCAACGGCAAAGGATTAGGCACACTGAAGCCATACGGATAGAGCGTTGCACCAAGCTGAATCTTCTTCATCTCGCGGTCGATGACCGGATCTTCCGCCCAATAAATGAACGAATCCTCTTTGGTCTGATTGCGTGTGATACGGAATTTCGCATCGACATAGTTTTGGAACTTATAGTCGTACCGATCCAAGTGATCCGGCGTGATATTGAGCAAGATCGCTACGTCCGCCTTGAAATCGTACATGTTATCCAGCTGGAACGAACTCAACTCAATCACGTAGTAGTCATGGTCCTCATGCGCCACCTGCAATGCCAGCGAGTTACCGATGTTTCCCGCCAGACCAACGTTCAGCCCGGCATTGCGCAGGATATAATAGATAAGCGAAGTAGTGGTTGTCTTGCCGTTCGAACCGGTGATACAGATCATCTTTGCGTTCGTGTAACGCGCAGCAAACTCAATCTCCGAGATGATAGGAGTTCCTTGTGCCTGCAACTTCTGAATCAGAGGAGCTGTCAACGGAATACCCGGCGATTTCACCACCTCATCCGCGTTGAGTATCAACTCCTCGCTATGCTTTCCGTCCTCCCACTGCACACCGTTCTGATCCAACAGCGCGCGATACGGTTCACTGATCGTTCCGCAATCACTCACGAACACGTCAAAACCTTTCTCCTTGGCAAGGATGGCAGCTCCGCTACCACTCTCGCCAGCTCCTAATACTACTATTCGACGAACCACTCTCCGGCTCTCCCCACAAGGGAGAGAGGACTGATTACTCTTGCTCATATTAGATATTTTTTTATACATTCAACAGTTTGTTCAATATTGGTAGTTACCTCTTCGTTGGTAAAACGGATCATTCGATAGCCTTCTGATTGTAACTTATTCTGCCGCATTGCATCGAATTCCCGCTGCTCACCATCGTTATGGTACTTGCCATCTACTTCTATGATTAGTTTCTTTTCGAGACACACGAAATCAACGATGTAATCATCCAAGATTTGCTGTCTTCGAAACCGATACCCAAGTTGGTTATTCCGTATATACTTCCAAAGAACATACTCAGCTTCTGTTGGATTGCGGCGCATCATCCTTGCACTCTCTTTCAATTGTTGATAGGATGCTGTTCTTGCAGTAATATATGAAGGAATTATCGCTTCCATCTTATTTCCCTCCCTTGTGGGGAGGGTCAGGGAGGGGTTATTACCTTATTTTAAGGGTCAATATAGTGATCGCTGCCAGAATCAGCGTCACGATGCAGAAACGCAGCACGATCTTCGTCTCGTGGTGCAAATTCTTGCTGCCCTTAAACACAATCGAACAGGTTGGATCGTTCTTGAGTACCTGCTCCACAGAGGTGCGGAAATGATCATGCAACGGGGTTCTTTTCCATACACGCACATGTTGTCCGCGCCTCTTGAAGAACTTATAGGTCTGCGTCTGCACAATCACACTCACGCTCTCCATGAGGAACACACCGCACAACACCGGCACCAACAGCTCCTTATGAATCACCATCGCACACACACCGATAATACCGCCCACCGTCAGACTGCCGGTATCGCCCATGAACACCTGAGCCGGGAATCCGTTAAACCACAGATAACCCACCAACGCACCGACGAACGAAGCCAAGAAAACCACCAACTCTTCGCTGCCGGGGATGTACATCACATCGAAATACTGCGCCCAAACGACACTACCGCTTGTATAAGCGAGTATCAGCAAGGCTATTCCGATGATCGCCGAGTTACCCGCACACATTCCGTCCATACCATCGTTCAGGTTAGCTCCGTTGCTCACTGCCGCCACCACAAACACCGTCAGCAGCACAAAGAAAATCCACCCGAAGCGGTACTTGTTCTGCTCGCCTGTCCATGAAAACAGGTCGGCATAGTTGAAGTTATGATGCTTCACAAAAGGAATCGTCGTCTGTGTGGACTTGAGTTCCGGTGTCTTCTCAAACACCACCACGTTATTCTCAATCTTGCTCGTCACCACCTCATTCATGCTCACTGCCGGGCAGAAACGCAGCGTCAGACCCACGATCAGACCTAAACTCACCTGCCCTGCTATCTTGAGCCAGCCGTTGAGACCGTCTTTATTCTTCTTAAACGTCTTGATATAGTCGTCCGCAAAACCCAACGCACCCATCAGCAGCGTTGTGATCAGCATCAAGATCATATACACGTTGCTCAACTTACCGAGCAGCAGACACGGCACCAAGATGGCAGCAATGACAATCAATCCGCCCATCGTCGGCACCCCTTTCTTCGCCACATTGAACGGATCAGTCTTCTCGTCACGCTGCGTCTCGGAGATATTATGACGCTTCATGTAGTTGATAAACCAGTTGCCAAACCACACGCTGATCAGCAGTGCGATAATACCGGCAATAATCGCCCTAAAAGAAATGTACGAGAACAATCGGTATCCCGGAAACTGTCCCAAAGATGTAAAGAATGAATATAGCATAAAATATAAATTTACGATTTATACATTTACGATTGACGATTTATTGACGAGCTATATTTATTTACGATTTACGTGGCGAACAATCGTCAATTATTTTCAATCGTCAATCAATCGTACCTCGTCAATCGTCAAATCGTCAATCACAAGTGTTTCCGCACTTGTTCATGGTCATCAAAATGGTGTTTCACGCCCTTGATGATCTGATAGTCCTCATGACCCTTACCGGCAACGAGTATCACATCTCCAGTCTGCGCTAAGGTACAAGCCGTCTGAATAGCCGCAGCACGATCTTCGATCACCAAGGTGCTTCGCAACTCCTCTTCCGTCAAACCGGCTTTCATATCGTTTAGAATATCAGCCGGTTCCTCGTCACGCGGGTTATCGCTCGTTAAGATCAACTGCTCACTACCCTTCTTTGCAATCTGCGCCATCATCGGTCGTTTGCCCTTGTCCCGATTACCGCCGCAGCCGATTACGGTAATCAATCTTGGCTTTCGACTTTCGACTTTCGACTTTTGACCATCTATGATCTCCCTAATGGTACTTATCACATTATCCACCGCATCCGGCGTGTGGGCATAATCGACTATCGCCGTCCACCCTTTCGGGCTGCGGATCGTCTCAAAACGACCGTTCACGGGTTTCAATGTACTCAGCACACGCAGCACCTCCAACTCCTCAAAGCCCAGACACAAAGCCGCACCGTAGATACAGAGCAGATTGCTGACATTGAATCGTCCCACCAACGGCACAAACACCTCTTTCCCGTTGATATTCAGCATCATCCCCTCAAATCCTTCTTCCAAGATCTGCGCCTTGTAATCCGCCAAAGAGCGGGTCGAATAGGTCTTCACTTCCGCCTTGCAATTCTGCGTCATGACGAGTCCGTTCTTGTCATCCTTGTTCGTCACCGCGAAAGCTGTCTTCTTCAATCCGTCAAACAGCCGTTTTTTCGTATCGCGGTAGTTGTCAAAAGTCTTATGGTAGTCTATATGATCCCTCGTCAAGTTAGTAAACAGCGCCCCGTCAAAGTCCAAACCGGCGATACGTTCCTGAGCAATCGCGTGCGAACTAACCTCCATGAACGCGTACTCACAACCTGCATCCACCATCCTTCTCAGCAAACCGTTCAACTCAATCGCGTCCGGCGTGGTGTGGGTTGCAGGAACCGCCTCGTCCTCGATATAATTGACCACGGTCGAAAGCAACCCTGCCTTGTGTCCCAAAGCACGCACGAGTTTGTACAGCAAGGTCGCAATAGTCGTCTTGCCGTTCGTACCCGTCACACCCACAAGCGTCAACGCCTTACTCGGCTCGCCAAACCACTTGCTTGCCAACAATCCCAACGCCTTATCCGTATTCTCCACCAAAATATAGGTAGTGCCGCCCTTTGTACATTGTACATTGTCCCTTTGTACATCTGCCATGTACTCTCTTTTAGAGAGGACAATGGCACTTGCGCCTTTCTCCACACAACCCTCAATGAACGTGTGTCCATCTACTGCCGTTCCCACTTGCGCAACGAACAGATCGCCTTGCCCCACCTTGCGGCTGTCAAAATGCAGACCCTTGATCTCTTTCTCTGTCGAACCGATCACCTCTATCGGCTCAATAACTTTTAATAATTCGCTGAGTATCATAAATCGTCAATTATTTTCAATCGTCAATAAATCGTACCTCGTCAATCGTCAAATCGTCAATTCAATTTAACGTTTTTCGAGATGCTTCTCCCCATCTCGAAAAACATAGCATCCTGTGTAAGCCATCGTCTTCTCCGCAATCACCCTCACCGTACTGCCGCAATCCATTCCCGCATCGTACGGGTATTGTGGATCTTCGATCATGCAGATACAAGTGTACCGCGGATTCTCCTCCGGGAAATAACCCACGAACGTCATTCGGTGGTGTCTGCCCGAATAACCATGACCGGGGATGATCAACTGCGCCGTTCCTGTCTTTCCGGCAATAGACACCAAGTTCGATTGTGCCTTGCGGCTCCATTTCTTCTTTGCTGCCGTTCCCAAATGGTCATCCCACACCACATCGTGCAGCGCTCCTTGAATATCTCTCAGCGTCCGGCTTCCGCAGATTGAACTCTCCACCGTCTCCGGCCTAAAACGCTTCACCTCCTCGCCGTTCTGCTGAATACTCGTCACCAACATCGGTCGCATCATCCGTCCGTTGTTGGCAATCGCGTTATAAAACATCAAAATCTGCATCGGACTCATCTCCACCGAGTACCCGTAACTCATCTTACTCAGCGTCACCGTGTCTCTCGGCACATCGATTCGCACTTTGTCGGCTCCAGGGATCTCGCAATACACGCTGTCTAACAGACCCATCTTCTCTATCCTTCTCACAAATTTCTTCGCCGATCCTTCATAACTGCGTGTGATCAGTTTCGCCAAAGCGATGTTACTCGACACCGCCAAAGCCGACCGAACGGTCAGCATCGTGTCCATCGGGTGAGCGTCCGTGTGTTTCACCGAGAAGTATTTCCAAGGCTGACGACTCACCGTCACCGTATCATCTATATCGATCTTCCCGTCGTCCAAAGCTGCCACCAAAGCGATCGTCTTAAACGTCGATCCCGGCTCCACACGCTGTACAGCATGGTTCTGCGCCTCCAAATACTCACCGTTCTCGTCTCGGTCTATGTTCGCAATCGCACGAATATATCCGGTCTGCGTCTCCATCAGTATAGCGCAACCCCATTTCGCATTCCTTTCAGCCGTCTTGACGAGCAACGCGTTCTCCACGATGTCCTGCAGGTTCGCATCAATAGTTGTCACCACGTCCAGACCGTCTTTCGCTTCCTCCACCGTCACCGACTCATTTCGTCCGCCGATACGCTGAATACTGCTCATTCCGTCCTCGCCGCGTAACTCTTTGTCAAAACCCTTCTCCAAACCCGACTTTCCGTTGCCGCCTTCACCATAGATGCCGCCTATGGTTCGGCTCGCCAAAATACCATAAGGTTTGATCCGTCTATGCTGGTCCTCAAAGAAAATACCGCTCTTATACTTGCCTTTCTTAATGAGTTTGTTCTGCTCCAAAGCCTGACGCTGCAAATAATTGATCCGATGGTCGCACACCCTCAGCCTTTTCTCTCCATGACGGTACGCATTCACGATCCGCGTCTTGTACTCCGCCGCACTCTTCTCTCCCACCACGGCCGCTAAATCTAACGCTAATGTGTCTATATGTTTCTGAAAAAGCTCACCGCCCTTGTCGTGCAACGCGGGCACGCGTGTATCCATATATACATAGTATTGCGGCATACTGCTTGCCAACAACCGACCGTTGCAATCCAATATATTGCCTCTGGTTGCTTTGATCGGACGGTTCGTCGGCACTTGTTTCTCTGCCACTTTCAACCATTCGTCCCGCTCCACGGCCTGTATATACACAATCTTCCCGAGCACAGCCACAAAGCCGATAAAGATGACAATAAATATCATCGCAAATCGCCATACCGTATTTCTTTGCTCGTCACTCATCTTATGATGTCCTGTTCACGGCGGTATTCCGCCGTGTTTATCTCTTCGTTCTGTCCGCGGGTCATTAGCCCAGCCTTGTTTTCGTCGTCCATTCCGCCGGATGTCATCCGGCTTCCCCTCCCCTTGTGGGGAGGATGGGTGGGGTTCTTATTCCACCTTCACCGGCGGAACATTATTCTCCCGTAGCTCACTTCCGTTTTCTTTCAGCACCTCAACCACCGTACTCTGTCTCGTCAGGTTCGTCAACTCCGCGCTGATGGTCATATAGCGGAACTTAGCGTCTAACATCTCTTTTTTCGTGTCCGTCAGACGGTGTTGTTGTTTGGCTGCCTGATACCCTGCAAAGATATACACAAACACCAAAGCCACAATCAATCCGATCAACGGATATTGTTCCCTGATCTTCTGACTCCGCAGCTTATCGCCGTTCAGCCAACTCTGTATATCATGTGCATCTGCCATATTTTGCATCGTGCATGGATGCACGATCTATTTTCCTCTATTTCCTTCTCTCTATTCCTTCTCTCTCTTCCGTTCTTCCCCTTCTTCGGCATCTGTCAATATAGTCAGGACGATGTCATCGTCCGCTTTTCCCTCCCCCTCCATGGGGGCCTTTCACCTCTTCTCAGCGACGCGCAACTTGGCGCTCCGTGCCCGCGGATTGCGTTCCACCTCTTCCTCACTCGCCTCACGACCTTTCTCTATCACCTCGAACGGACTCAGGTTATTCCCGTAAAAATCCTTCTCTATCGTCCCCTCCAAATTGCCGCTTCGCAGGAAATTCTTCACCAACCGATCCTCCAACGAATGGTATGTCAAGATCGCTATCCTTCCTCCGGGTTTCAACAGATCCCTCGCTGCCACCAACATCTCCCTCAGTGCCCCCATCTCATCGTTCACCTCTATTCGCAACGCCTGAAACAGCCGCGCCAGATCCTTTTTGTACTGTGCTGGTATATCCAACTCTCTTACATCCGCCAATCTTGGCGGATTTCCCTCTTCTTCTCCTTGCGCCTCACGGTGTTCTGTGCCCGTGAGTTTCGCGAGCGGGAGTCCCATCGCAGCTCCAACTAACTCCTCCGTCCGTAAAATCGGCTTCAGAGAACGAGCCTTGCATATATTCCTTGCGATGCTCCTCCCGTTCTTCAATTCGCCGTATAACCAAAAAACTTTTGCTAATTCCTCCTCGCCGTAAGTATTCACTATATCCGCTGCCGTCCGTTTGGCAGTTTGGTTCATCCGCATATCCAACGGCGCGCTAAACCGAAAACTGAACCCTCTCTCCGGACAATCAAAATGATGAAAACTAACGCCCAAATCTGCCAACAATCCATCAATCTCCGTCACTCCGTAGTAATCCATCCAGTTCCGTAAATACCGAAAATTACTATGCACAAACGTCCATTTTGCATCGTGCATGAATGCGCGATCTTCCCCCTCTCCTTTGATCGCATTCTCATACGCCTCTATATCCTGATCAAAAGAGTATAGATGTCCGCCTCTTTCGTCGTCCATTCCGCCGGATGTCATCCGGCTCCCTTCTTCTTTGTTCTGTTCGCGGTGGTATTCCGCCGCGTTTTCCTCTTTGTCCTGTTCAGCGGCATACTTGCCGCTGTTAACCTCATTTTTAATTTTTAATTTTTCATTTTTAATTCCGCGCAATTCACCAAGAATGGCACGGCTGTGTCCTCCTCCACCGAAAGTAACATCCACATACACCCCGTTCGGCTTGATTGCCAAACCCTCGATCGTCTCTTTCAGCATTGCCGGTATGTGGTACACATTCTCCATTTATCGTTTATCTTTTAATTCTTAATTCTGAAAATTCGCTCTGCGAATAATCGTTCGAACGGAGCGAGAAAAGAACTCTGAATTCTTAACTCTTAACTCTTCCCTTCGGTATTGTAGTAGGTGATTAGTAGGTGATTAGTAGGTGATTAGTAGGTAATTCGCCTTATCATCTCATCACCTCTGTGAACGTCAGGCTTCCTTCTTACTCATTTTTGCACGCAGTCTTGCTGCCAATTCGCTTTGACTCAAACGTTTCTCCGCAAATTTCTCAGGAGCCCAAAGTGCAAAACGGTTCAGCATCCCGACAAAGAGCACATCCTGTTGCGCACCTATTGTCTCCAAATTTTTCCTTTGCAACAGGATGCGGCCTTGACCATCGGGCTCCAAATATTCCGCATCTGCCATAAACTGCATCAAAATCAGCTGATCCTCCGGATCCCACTCGTCCAATGCCTGACGCAATGCCTCTACTTTCTCATTCCATACCGCCTCGGGATAAAACATCAGACACTCGTTGTCCGTATCTCTACGCATGACGATCCGCTTACTCTCAGCCTCAGCTAATATCTTACGATAAACAGCCGGCACGAATATCCGTCCCTTCTCATCCAACCGTCCTTCTATATTTCCAATAAATGTCTGCATAATACTATTTTTCTTTCACATCTTATTACTGGGGCCCCCGACGAATGCCAACGCAGTGCATTCGGTGGGGAGAGCAGAGGCAATGGTCGCACCTCCCAATTAGCGGAGCGGTTTGGGTATTGCGATCCATTTGCCGAATGCGAGTGCAAAATTACAAAAAATATTTCATATCCACCACATTTCCCCACAAAAAAATTTATCAATTGTTTTATCAACATGATTTCAACAATAAAACAAACACGCATACACCCTCATATTCAGCTCATTACACGGATTATTAACATTTTAATAAAAAGTGGGGCAAAATGGTGGATAAATCCTGCGCACAATCATATACACAATCATACACAAGACCATACACAAAAAAAGCAGCCCGCCAAAAGGCAGGCTGCAAAGCAATCACGATCGATTACTTATGATTATCGAACGAGTTTCTTCTGACCGTTACGGATCACTACACCCTTGAAGTTCTGATCTTTGATCTCACGACCCAGAACGTCATAGTTCTTATCATCAAAGATCGCATTAGCCTTGGTATTCTCTATACCCTGACCAACTCCTTGGTAAACGATGAGAGTCTGAACAGCGTGATCAGCGATAATCTTAATAGAAGCCGAACGGCTGGTTACACCCTCCGGAAGAGCATCTGCCTCAAAAGCAAAGATAAGCGCTCCATACTTGGAATAGTAGCTGGTATCGATAGCTGCTACATGCACCCAATCTTCAGAAACTTCAAAATCCCAATTTCCCTCCGGATCTACGTTGGTATGGAATACAGTACCAATAGTATCAGGAGAAACATGATATGCATAACCACCTTCCTCCGGAGCATAGAGAATATTACTGTCTTCACCAAGAACAAGCGTCGGCAAATAACCATCGAACGAAACACCTAAGTTCTGACCATACTTTCCACCACCGGCATCCGAACGACCATGGTAACTGAACTTACCGTTATGCTGATATACAGTAGTAGCCGTTACAGGGTTATTAAAATCAGAGAAGAAACCAAAATCACAACCTGTCTCATTAAAGTTAGTCAACTGTACATAGAAACTACCATAAATCCATACCGGAACTTGGGTTCTGGAGCCAAATATATCTATATCATAGAACTTAGCCTGCAAAGTACCTAACCACTCATAACCAGCGCCTCCATTAACAAAATCAGCATTGGTCATAACTGAGTACGCAAGCGTATCGCTGAAATCAATTCCAGACTCAGTAAGAGGGAAGATTGCCAGACGAAGTACTGCACCATCAGGAATCAGATTGGCTGACTTGTTGCTGTTATAGATAGGCATAACAATCTGATTGATTTTCATCACACCATAGTTATCTACAAGAATACCAAGGGTATCTGCAGTAGCAGCATCGCCTTTGTGCAAGTGAACACCGGTACCGTTCAGATAAGCATCACCGGTTCCCTTAGAATTACCAACCCTATAGAAATCGCCGGTATCATCAAGGGTATCACATTCCATCGCACAAAGAGTCATATGCAGGCTCGCACCGTCCGAGAACCACTCAGCCGACGGAGCACATACAGCATAACTGGCCCCGGCGGTCAGACCATACTTGGTTCCTTTAAGATGTAAAGTTGTATCCTTATAACCCTCACCCCACTCTTGATACGGATTGAATTCATGGTCGGAAGTCTCGGGGAGATAATACATACCTTTCATATCATAACCGGTAACATAAGTGTCTGTATTGGTGGCTACTTCATTTCCATTTACACTCCAATTGGTCTTACCATAGTAATTCTTGTAAACCACAGAATCCATAAACGGAACAATCGTAAAGGCAGTACTACCCGATATAAATCCTTCCATCATACCTGCATGGAAAGAATAAGGCACATAATAATGATCTGCCCAATCATATTGACTTGCAGCTTTTGCATAAAACTCCTGTCGCTCACGCAGAAGAGTAGATGCGTCTTTCCACTCGAAAGGAAGAACCTCCTTATTAATTTTCTCCGCCTCTGAACCAACATTAGTTTTCTGAGGGACTTTTGTGTTTGCAGCATTTGCTATAGATGCTATAGCCAATGCGCCAATAAGTAAAATCTTTTTCATACTTATAATTATTTGAGTTATACATTGGGAGTATTGCTACTCCCTTTTAATTTATTTCAAATTACTACTACCGCTCACTACAATCACAGTTGCATCATTATTGAGATGCAAGTTATTCGCAGGATTGAGTTGGTCACCTGCACTCAGCGTAAACGAATTCATTACCGTATCGATGAGATCAACAAGTGTCGGCATTTGGTTATACCAGGTAGCTGCCAAATCGCTTGCCGGTTCCAGATAGGTTAATACAATATGACCATTCTTCGACTCTACTTTGATTTTATAATCTGCAGTGATAGTCTGTTTGGTACCTTGGCCATTTTTCTTGTACTCAAATTTCATACGAAGTGCATAGTAGCCTATCAGTTCTGTACCGGAATACGTGATAGCCACACTATTCAGCTTTGCCTTGCTGTCTTTCGATTGAGCTACAAGTGCCTCTGTAAAAGCAGAAGCTGCATCAGCAAACGTTCCGGTAGAAGCCGTCAAATCAGCCTTCCAACCTTTGTTATTCGAGATATAGGTCATAAACAGCGTACTCAAATCACCCGCGCTGATGGTAGAACCGCCCTCTCCGACAAACTTGTCTCCCGTGAGCGTAAACAGATGCTCCATCGCTACACCACGGTCCATATACTGCGTACTGTTGAACGCATAGCAAACGACAAAACCGTCCAGCGTCGGACAAATCGGATAAATCACAGGATTTACCTCCGGAACCGGCTTACCAACTGCCGTCAAGGTAAAGATACCTGACGCTCCATTATGCAGATAATATGCATTGCCGCCCTGATACAAGGTCATGATAGCGTCGTTTCCGAAGTATTTCGACAACTGAGAATTACAGGTCTGGAAATAATCGGCAATCTCCATCTTCGGCATCGGACGCAGGATGATATAAGCAGAGTGTTTCTTACCCTTCAGCATAATGCGATTTGCATTAGCCTCCAAGATCAAAAACTCATAGTCACCCAAGTATCCGTCACCATCTTCCCGCGGATCAGCCCACGCGTGCAATACCTTATTATACGTATCAAACGAGATAATAGGTCCGTAGTCATTACGCAATACCCACGTACTGGAGTCTGTTAACAACTGGTTCTTGGTTGTCAGCGCATTCTGTGCAGATGCTATTACCTTACCATTGGAAAAGAACTTTACCACAATATTGTAACCGCGAGACTCACGGTTAGCGAAATAAAGCATCTCCCAAGAATCATGAGCCACAAGCATCTTCTGAGCATTGTCCAGCGTACTCTGAGCACGCTCCGCTGCCGATTGATCGAACAGGCTCTTCTCATCACGGTTACAAGCACTAAATAAGCTCACTACCGCTACTGCTATGAATAGATATTTTGCTTTCATCTCTTTTCCTGTTTGTCTTATTTATTCAAAAATTCCAAATGCATTACCTTGTCCCAGTCCAGCGTCTCCTGACGATATTGTACCTCTTTATGAAGCGCCTCTAAATCAATGCCCCATTTATCTTTCAGATAAGTACGGCACATATCCAACTTCAGGTTGATGATCGCAGCGCCATCTTCACCGGCAATCTTTATACTGTTGGACCATTCGGCATCCGATTTAACGATATAGTTAGCAATCGTCTCCACAAAGTCCTCACGCGCCTGACTGCTGGCATAAGGGGTGATAAAGCCGAGTTTTAATGCCTCCGGTACCGTACGATCCTGCCAACGGTTCGGATCGTAATCACCCGGATTGATCAAAGAGAACTCAATCGGATAAGCTCTCTGTTGGTGCAGAATATGAGCAAACTCATGGTGCATCGTCTTGAAGATATACTCGTTCATCTGCTCCATATTATCCGTCTCCATCGCATTGATCTTCAGCAGCGTGATCTTGTTTCCGCCTTCTGCGTAACCCAGTTTCTCGGTTTTTTGGGCAGCATTGATCATCGCCGAACCGATCAACTGCAGCATCTTCGGACCATACGTCGGAAGGAACTCCTTACCCACTACCTGATCATATACATCATACCATAGGTACAATGCAACGTGCGCTACTGTATCCGCCATACCAAGGCTGACAGGCACAATATTGTAACTCGGATCAGTAGAGTTATCGTCCAAACGATAGTTGAACTGTACGTTGTAAGGCTTGGTAAAGTGCTCCAAAAGCCACTCATCAAAAGCACGTGTACTCACGTCTGTCTTCTCTACCGGATCCACATAAATCGTATCCGTGAACTGATTGTCCTTACAGGACGCCATTCCTAATGCCACAAGGCATACAAGGAATATATAGTGTACCTTTTTCATACTCGTTTAGTTATTTTCGTCATTCGTATATACTGTGATCCCCGCCTTGCTTTCCGGGAATACGAAGGTGCTCAAGTGTCCCTCCTCATTAGGAGCAGCTACGCCCACAGACTCAGAGCTTACGAAATCACCTTTATGAACGCGCGGGTTCGGAGTCATTCCGGCAATCAGCACCTTCTGCGGCAACTGGAATGCACGACGATCATCGTTCCAAACAAGCGTACGAAGCGGATCCGTGCCACGCTGGTGAGTAATCTCAATACCGTAACGCTTCAGGTCAAACCAACGCAGACCGTCATGAATCGTCTCCAAACGACGGAAATGCAATGCACAATAGATAAACGGCTTCTGATTTGCGCTGATCGTAAACTCAGGACTTAAATCCGTATTATGCAATTCCGGTACATAGTAGCTGGCAGCATTGGAACCATAGAACGAACGGATCTTTGCTGCGGTCAAGTTCACATTTCCACCTGCTAAGGTATCCATACGGCCGTTGGAGTTATAGCCCTGAGCCCACATACGCAGGTCATTGGCTGCACCATTGAAATCATTCAGATACGCTTTTGCTTCAGCACGGCAAAGCAAGGTCTCGTTCGTGCAGAATGCACGCGTCACACCATGCAAAAAACCGTGACCGTTCACCTTGTCCGTGTACTCGAACAACCAAAGGAACTTAGCGCAGAACGATCCGTGCTCCTGACCATACGTCCACATTGGGAAACCGGGGAAACTACCTGACCAGCACGGACCCGATGCTTGAGTCGATTGCTCACTGGCGGTTCCATTATGCTGGTAACGGCTGTAAGAAGGAATAATCGTATAGGATGCCTGCGACATAGTTGTATTCAGCAAGAGGTTATATTTACCTGCCGGATCAATCCAGTATAACTGTTCTTGCTCCGGATCACCTAAATCACGACCCCATTTAGAATCGTATAGACAAGCCAGAACACTCTCATCGCTGGTTCCCAATACCGCATCAGCATGTTCAACCACCTTGTTCCATTTACGGGTATAGAGGTAGAAACGGGCAGCAAAAGCATGTGCGGCTTTCGTATTGAAATGGTATGCCGGTACGGAATAATAACTATCCTCGATCAGCGGCAGACCTGCCTCCAAGTCACGCTCAATAGCTGCATACGTATCATAGAGCGTACCACGCTCGTATTGCGGTTTAACATTGGTCTCCGGCTCGGTAGCATATGGAATACCCAATGCCTGCTTGTTGTAATTATCATCTCTCCAAGCCTGACAGAACACATTCGCCAAAATGAAGTGATGGTACGCACGGCTAAGCAAAGCCTCACCTTTCTCTGCATTCATATTGATGCCCTTAGCCTCCAGCTCCTCAATAGCTTTCAAAGCTTGGTTACAGGTAGCGATTGCGGTATAGCAACCCTCCCATATATACTCGGGAGAATCCTGCCCACCATCGGATTTAATGGCTTCCCAGGCAAAAATCTCATTGTACATCTTATCCAGCGGATTACGATGCTGTACGTGCCCGGCTTTATCAGGTGCATTGTTATCTACCACCTGATCAGACGAGAACTCGCAAAGCGGACCGAAGTTAGCCGGTGTATAAGCGCTGACGAGCAGCAACTGTACTTTTCTTTTGGTATCTATCGTCGCACGCATATCCGGGTTCTTGTCCAGAAAATGGCAACCCGTCATCAACAAAGACACAATCGTCAGCGCCGAGATAACTATAGTATGTTTCGTTTTCATATCTGCTTCGTATTAATCGTTAGAATCCTAATTTAAGCGTCAGCGTGAATTGGCGCGGGTTCGGAGAACTTACACCACCGGCATTATAGAACTCCGGATCACGACCGTTCAATTTCTTATCTGCATATGCTAACCAGAGGTTAGTTGCGGTTACCTTCACACCAAAGCTCGAAACAGCTTTCTGACCCTCAAACACCTTAGCAGGCAGGTCGTAGCTGACAGACAACTCCTTCAAACGGATGAAATCACCCTTTGCTACACGCTCTGTCGAGTAGTTGTAAGCGGAGTAAGCCCAACTCAAGTCGTTGATCTCTGAGTACTGACGCTTCGTAGCGATTGCCGGAATAGAAGTCGTTGCCTCGTCACCCGGTACAATCCAACGGTTCTTCATCTCCTTCATGTTCGCCGTCATGTCGCTATACTGGCTGCTATATACGTAGCAAAGCGGATCCAGACGGAGCACATTACCAAAGCTATAGGTGAAGAAGATATTGAGTTTCAAACCTTTCCAAGAGAACGTGTTACCGAACGAACCGGTGATGGTCGGATCTACAACACCCTCGTATTTCAGATAATCAATATCCTCATACTCTTGGAAGTTAATCAGATCGTAGTTATCCGGACCGGCAATCAGCGTGCGCTCTTTGTTCATGTAGAACATCGGCAGACCTTCCTCCGTCAGACCGGCAAACGGAATCGAGAACATAGCACCCACCGGATAGTCCTCACGACGCGAGTTGATAGAACCCGAAACGAGCTCATAGATACGCGGACGTGAATCCAGTTTGGTAATCTTATTCTTCGACCATCCGAAGATCCAGTCTGTTGTCCATTTGAAATCACCTGCTTTCACGTTCACGGTAGAGAGGGTGAACTCAACACCTTGCGAACGCATCGTAGCATCGTTGGCATACTTGGTTACTTGGCCTCCGATACCCATCGTCTGAACCAAACCGATCAGGTCGAAGTTATTACGGCGATACCAATCAAACTCCAAGTTAATGCGGTTATCTACGAAACCGAAAGCAACACCGATGTTCAACTCATGTTTCTTCTCATACGTCAACTCCGAGTTCTCCAAGTCGTAGAGTTCGATACCCGTTTCCGATGCATTCGTGCTCGGACGGTACGGACGATAACTCTGGAAGACTGCCAACGAGTTCGTTACCCAGAACGGACCACGGTCTGCGGTCAGAGAGTAACTTGCCTTGATGCTGGCGTACGTCCACCATTTATCGAAGGTCTCTGCCCACCAACGCTCCTCATGCGCATTCCATGCTGCCGAAACGTTCCAAGTCGGCAACCAACGTGCGCTACGGCTCTTACCTAATTTATTCGTACCCTCGTAACGAATCGTTCCATTGACCGTGTAACGTCCTTTGTACGAATAGGTTGCCATACCGAAGAAAGCGAGGTTACGGTAGTACGAGAACTCATTGCTGAAATAAGCAGCATTTTCCTCTTGGCTCTGCTTGAACAATTTGTAATCAGAATAAGGCACACCACCGTTGTTATACTGATAACCCCAGCCGCGGAACCAAGTGTACTGACGGTCGGTAGAGTTCAACTCTGCACCACCGAACAAACTGATAATATGGTCTCCGTTGCGACCGAGATCACGGTTGTACTGTACCGTACCACGGAAGTCATACGACATCAGCGAGTACTCGGTCAGGTCATAGATACCGCCCACCGGCAATACCGTTTGCGGCAATGCCAAAGGATCATCCGGATCGTCATAGAGGAACGAGTTTGCCTCACGGATCGTGTTATTCTCCGGATCAATACCCGCACGATAAGCACGTGCTTGGTTACTATCATCCATGATATTGTGCTCCTGACGGCTCTTCTGATAACGAATAGCGCCCAATGCACTGAACTCCAAACCACGAATCGGCTTGTAGTTCAACTCACCTTGGAACTTCACATCCGTTACTTTGATGTCGATATAGTTCTGCTTCAACTCATCTTTGATATTGAAATCGCAGTAGTTACGACGATAAGTCTCATCAGCCGACATCGAACGCGAAGTGTTCATCGCATACGAGAACGGGTTGATATCAAACTCACGGCTTACCGCACCAGTGATCGGGTCGGTATTCGAGGAGATAGTTCCCGGAGCTTTCTGTTTACGGTAACTACCCATAAAGTTGATACCTGCTGTCAACTTCTGCTTGCTGTTTGCGGGCAGAAGGTCGAAGTTCGCATTCGCTGTACCGGTAAAACGGGCTATCTGGCTCGATTTATACCATCCCGGATCGTGCATTGCAGAAAGCGATGCATATACGCGGGCACGTTCGGTACCAGCAGAGAAAGAAAGTGAGTGATTGTGCATCACCGTCTGATTAAAGAGCTCTTTGAACCAATCCGTATTGCGGAACTCCGCCTCACGCAGATAAGCATTCTTAGCTGCGGTGGTGTTATCCAACTGACCGGCAGTGACCAAATCATGCATCTTACCATATACACCGAAGTTCTTGGCAGTCTGCAACGAAGAGTACTCTAACCAACCCTTACGCTCCAACTCCTGATAGATACCCATCTGCTCTTGGGAGTTACAAACATTATAGTCTCTGTACGAAGGAATCATACGATACGTGATCTCGCTCGTGTACTGCAAACGGGACTTACCTGCCTGACCTTTCTTGGTTGTCACAACGATGACACCCGCCATCGCACGCGCACCATAGATAGAGGTAGCGGAACCGTCCTTCAAGATCTGGAAGCTCTCGATATCCTCCGCGTTGATACCTGCGATCGCACTGGCAATCAGCGTCTTGGCATCTCCTGACGAAAGATCATCAGCGCTCATCTCCACAGCATCCTCCAATACGACACCATCAACAACCCAAAGCGGTTTGGACGCACCATAGATAGAGGTAGCACCACGAACGCGGATCTTCGGAGCAGTACCAAACGTACCACTTACGTTCTGCACACTGACACCGGCAGCTTTACCTTCCAGAGAGCGGCTGATATCCGCTACACCGGAGAGCATCGTCTCCTCAGCCTCCAGTTTAGTCGTCGCACCGGTAAACAAACGCTTGTCTTGCTTTACCATACCGGTTACCACCACTTCCTGAATCTGCTGGGACTCGGGATCCAGCGTCACTTTCATGTTGGGTTTTGCATTAACTGTCACAGTCTTGTAACCCAAATACGAGATAACCAGAACTTTCTTCCCCTCAGGTACTGTCAATTCGAACTGGCCATCAAAGTCTGTCACGGTACCGACAGTCGTGCCTTCAACTACGACGTTAGCACCAATAGCACCGTCGCCGTTCTCGTCAAAGACCGTACCCGTTACCTTCATCTGCGCCAGCAAGCTCATCGGCAGCAAGCACATGCAGACCATCAAAAAGTAAATTCGCTTCATTATAAGTTTGTTTGTTAATTATTTTCCCGTTAAACTTATCGCTTTTTCCGTTACGCACATACGCGTATATGCATATAATAAGGTATACGCATGACGCGCATGGACGAAAAAGTGCGCAAAGATACTGCTTTTTTTTCAAACAGCCAAACTTTTTGCAATAAAAATGCTTTTTTTTCTTATTTTTCTTGAAATTGTTACGTTTGTTTAGCAAAAACAACCAGAATATGTACAAAAAAGATAATTCCAAGCTTATTCGTATGTCAAAATGTAAGTGCAATCCGTACTTAGCAACTCTTTTGCTACCTTTTGGAGTTGCATTGTGCTAATATGCTCTACTTTTTCCATCGTTTCCTGCCAAGACGGCGAAATTCCCATATAGAGCATAGATTTAGCCATCGCGAGGGCGCTATTCTCCTGATTCTGTGCAGAAATAGCCAGTTGTCCTCTAAGCTGTGCAAGCGCGTGACGCAAAGCACTTTCCGTTAGAGGCGTGTTGCATAATTTGTCCAATTCCTTACATACTAAGCCCTTACTCTGCTCATAGTCCTCCGGATCGCACGCCCAATAGACGCACCAATAACCGGTGTCGCTAAGCGGCGTATAAGTCGATTCCACCGTATAGACAAGTCCCTTACTCTCACGCAAACTCAGATTCAAACGGCTGTTGAGACTGCCGCCACCAAGGATATTATTGAGCAAAAACATCGCCAATTGGTTCTCATGTCCGATCTCGTACGCACGTCCGCCAAGCATCGCATGGATCTGATGCGTGTGTTTTTTGAAACTCATTTTTCGGGGCATTTTCGGTCCGATATCGGTCCAATCTCGGTCCGTTCTCGGTCCGTTTTCGAGAGATAACACCTTTTGAAGGCTCCCAAACTCCTTTTCCGCAAGCTTAAAAATCCGTTCCGGTTTGATGTTTCCCTGACAAAAAACCACCATTCTCTCCGGCGTATAATGCGCTTTCATCCATTGAAGCGCATAGTCCGGCTTCGAAGAAATATGACGAAGTGTTTTTCTTGTTCCCAATATAGGCATCGCCAAAGGACTGCCTTCAAACACAAGGCTCTCGAAATCATCGTATATAAGTTCAGAAGGGCTGTCGTTATAACTCTCTATCTCATCCAAAATGACCATCCTCTCCTTGTCCGTCTCCTCTTTCTTGAAGGCCGGATGAAGGATCATCTCCGCAATCAGATGCAGCGTCAGTTGCACATGCTCACAGAGGATAGCGGCATAAAATGTCGTCTCCTCTTTGGTCGTATAGGCGTTGATCTCTCCTCCTATACCTTCAATAGCATGAATGATGGCGCGCGCTGAATGACGAGTCGTGCCTTTGAACACGCAATGCTCGATATAATGGGCCATTCCGTTCTCTTCCGCCAACTCATCGCGCGTACCGGCTCCGACCATCACACCCACATATGCAACGGGTGAAGGCGTCCATCTATGCACAATTTTGACGCCATTTGACAAAATATGATAAAAAGTTTGCGAATTTTCTTGCATAATTCAAAAAAAAGCAGTAATTTTGCAGCCGCTTTAAAAAATGTGATGGGTGCTCGCTACGCTCGCACCGCGGCATTGGCGGAATTGGTAGACGCGCCAGACTTAGGATCTGGTTCCGAGAGGAGTGAAAGTTCGAGTCTTTTATGCCGCACAAAAAACTGTCAGCTGTCAGATAACGGTTGTCAGCTTTTTTCGTTTTCTTTGGCTTCGTTCCAAAGTTCGTCCATCTCCTCAAGGCTCATTTCTTTCAGTTCTTTGCCTTGCTCCTTGGCGCGTTGCTCGATATAATTGAATCGGCGAATGAACTTCAGATTCGTCTGTTCCAGCGCATTATCCGGCTTGATCTTATATAACCGCGCAGCATTAATAAGCGCGAACATCAAATCCCCGAATTCCGCTGTCATTTGATCATTGACCGTTTGACCATCAGGACATTTGCGCACTTCCGCTTCAAACTCCGCAATCTCCTCTTTCACCTTCGCCCAGACATCTTCCCGTTCTCTCCAATCAAAGCCCACATTCGCAACCTTGTCCTGAATACGATACGCTTTTACCAAAGATGGCAAACTGTCCGGAATACCGCCCAAGACGGTTTTATTACCACCCTTCTCTTTCAGTTTCACCTGCTCCCAGAGCTTCGACACCTCTTCCGCATTCTGCGCAGCTGCTTCGCCATACACGTGCGGATGACGGAAGACGAGTTTGTCACAAAGCCGGTTGCAGACATCCGCTATATCGAAACGCTCGCTCGGTGCGTTCGCATCGGGCAGGTCAGAGAAGTTATTCTTATCCTCCGAACCCATCTTGGCATAGAAAACAACGTGCAGCAACACATCTCCGAGCTCCTTACTGATCTCGTTCATGTCATGACGGCTGATAGCAGTCGCTAACTCATACGTCTCTTCGATAGTATTCTGACGCAGACTGTCAAAAGTCTGCTTGCGATCCCACGGACATTTCTCCCGCAGGTCGTCCATGAACGCCTGGATGTAGAGGGTTTCCCCTTCGAAGTCTTCCGGGGAACTCTCGCGCAGCTGCCTTAGCAGCACTTCGCACAGGTCGGTCAGGGAATGGAATTCGTCGGGGAACTCCACGGCCTCGGTGCGGGCAAGGTAGCTGTTTATCTTGTCGTCCGGATTCTCGTGGTTGGCGAGGATGCCGGTGAGTTTGCGGAGAATCTTGGAAGATTTCAGATTCAGGGAATCGTCCGACACGACGGGTATCCCGTCCTGTATCAAGGCGTTGGCTATGGTGGAGCCTTCGGCATTCGCCCTCACCAGAACGGTGATTTCACCGTAGCGTGCACCTGCCGAGACGGCATCTGCAATGGACTCCCGGACCTTGGAAATCTGCTCGTCTTTTCCGCAGAAACTCACGCGCACCAGCCCCTCCCGGGCATCGTCCGTCATGATCTTTTGCTTGACGTCGGCATAAAGCCCCGGATGCCCTGCAATCCTGGATGCGAACTCGAAGAACGCGTTGTTGAAGTTCACGATATTCTTCAGACTCCTCCTGTTCTCCTGCTTGAGTTCCACCTTGGCGAGGGGGAAATCCTCGTTCACCTTATGGTCCAGCAGGGTCCAGTCGGAATCGCGCCAGCGGTAGATGCTCTGCTTCACGTCGCCCACTATCAGGTTCTTGTGGTTGTTAGCGTCGCTCTCCTTGAGCAGCGGGCGGAAGTTCTCCCACTGAATGTTGGAAGTGTCCTGGAACTCGTCTATCAGGAAGTTCTCGTAGCGCACTCCCATCTTCTCGTACACGAAGGGAGCGTCGCTGCCGGCTATGATATCCTTGAGGATGACGTTCGATTCGTCGAGCACCATCACGTTCTTCTCTTTGAGGAGTTCCCTGTAGGAACGGTAGAATTCCCCGGCGAGCCCGAGGCTGAAGCTCATGTCGCGCAGCAGCCAGGCCGTGCAGTACCAGGTGTAGCGCTCTCCGAACAGAAGATCGCAGAAAACGCTGCCGTCGGCCTCCTTCATAAGGGTGGACTTGCACTGGGGGATCATCTCCCAGGTCTTGAAGCCCTTGAGGTAGGGGGCGAGCTGTTTTACGGAATTGGCCTTGCTGACAACTACGTCCTTTGCGGCTGCGTTGAGTTCGTCGGTGAAGTCCCCGATTATCTGCTCGCAGTTCGCGCGTATGGCCTGCAGGTTCTTCTTGCTGAAACGCTTCTGGAGCTCATCGGTGGAGCCGGCACCCTGCATCATCAGGCGGCCGCCCATCTCATAGAGACTCTCTTCGATGTTGACGCGCTTGCCCTGCGAGAGGTCGGTAGCCACGCTGCGCTGCATCCAGTCCAGGATTTCCGTGTCTTTCCTGGTGAGGGAATCGAGGATGCGGTCCATGGCTTCGCGGATCAGGGAGTCTTTGTCCAAATCTATCTGATAGTCGGCGACCTGCCCGATCTCCCTCGCGAAGGCCTTCAGCGCCTGCTGGAAGAATTTGTCGATGGTGCTGACCGCGAAGGCGCTGTAGTCGTGGAGGATGTCGCGCAGCATCTCCCGTTCGTTCTTGTCGGACGATTCCGAGAGGAACTTCAGGATGCGGCCCTTCATCTCGGCCGTGGCCTTGTTGGTGAAGGTTACGGCAAGGATGTGCCTGTAGGCATATTTGCCGGTGAGCAGTGATATATACTCTTTCGCGAGGGCGTATGTCTTGCCCGACCCTGCGGAGGCTTTCAGAATCTTTATCATCGTCCGCAAATGGTTTTGAAGTCACAATATTCGCAGGTTTTCGTGTCCGATGTCCTGTTCCACGGCACGTCCTTGTCGCGCAGTTCATCCAGCAGCAGGGCCACCCGCTCTTTCATCAGGCGCCGGAATTCAGGACTCGCCGGCACGCTCCGGGGCTTCTGCACGAAGAGCTCTGTGGTCTGGTAGATGCAGTTCTCGAGAGCGCTGCCTTCCGCACGGAGGTCCCTGTCGAGGAATTCGTCGTAGAGGTAGAGCTGCAGGGCGATTTTCGGCCGCTTGGAGTTGTCGGGGCCGAACAGGGCGTCCACCACCTGCTGCGCGTTGCCGTCGTCGATCAGGATGTCCTGGTCGGAAACCTTGCCCGTCTTGTAGTCCACTACGCGCACCGTTCCCCGCTCGAACGAGTCCAGACGGTCGATGAACCCCTTGAAATGGAAGCCGCCGATGTCCTTGTAGCGTTTGAGTTCGAGGCCCAGGATGCGGAACGAGGCGAGCCCTTTTTCCTGCAGCAGGGCAAGGTCGGTGCGCAGTATCTGCTCCGCATATTTCAATATCAGATCCTCGAATATGAGGTTCCTGCCCTCGACCTCGTCGGTGTGCAGCTGTTCCATTATCAGCGCCTCGATGATGCTGCGGATGCGCTCCTTGCCGGCAAGCAGTTCTTCGAGGTAGGACCTGCTTATCTCCTTGCGGTCGGAGTAGAGAGTCTGCATCGTCTTGTGGAGGACGTCTCCGAGCATCCCGGCATCCAGCGCTTCGCTCACCTCGTCCGCCGCCTTCAGCTCCTTCACCTTCGAGAAATAGAACTTGGCCGGGCAGGCCAGATAGTTCTGCAGTGCGGATGCCGAAAGATGGAATCCGTCCTCCTGCATCTTCGCGATGTCGTCGTCCGTCTTGGGAATGGCCCCTTCCGCCTGCGCCTCCCTTATGGGGGCCTTCACCACATATCGGCGGATGTCGAAGTCGTAGAGCATCTGCATCTGGCGGATGTAGCGGCTCTCCTCGCCGCTGCGGCTGAGTTCCGTGCGGGAGTCGAAGATCAGCCAGACGTTCTGCGCGCGCTGAATGAGGCGGTAGAAGTAGTAGGCCCAGACGGCGTCCTGATATTCATAGGTAGGCAGGCCGAAACCCTTGCGGAGTTCGGCGGGGATGAACGAAGGGGATACTGCCCTGCGGGGGAAGGTGCCCTCGTTGCATGAGAGGATGATGAGATTTTCGAAATCCAGGGCGCGCGTTTCCAGCGGGCCCATTATCTGCATGCCCAGCAGAGGCTCCCCGTCGAAGGGGACGCTGGCGCGGCCTGCGAGCTGCCCGAAGAGACGCCACCAGGTGCGGGGCTGTACCTGCAGGTTCAGACTCTGCAGGCGGGTGGCAGCCGTGTAGGCGAACATAGCGAAGTCGAGTTCCATCTGCATTCCGTCATGCTGCTTCAGCAGGGGAGCGAGACCAAGCAGGAATTCGCGCACGTACTGCCCCGGATCCGTCGCCGGACGGAATATGAGTTCGAGTATGGCGCTGCCGCGGAAGGCCTCCTGCGGCACATAGTATCTGGCCTCTTCCCTTACCTTCTTCACGATTGCGTTTCCCGCTTCATCCAGAATGCTCCGCAGTATGCTGTTGCTGAAGATGTTCCAGATGTGCCTGTGGTAGAACTGCACCGAGCCGTTCCTTTCCCTTGCGTTAAGCTGCATTGCGGCGATGTCGTCCATAAGTGCAGTGAATTCGCTGTCGCCCATGGGGTAGCCCATCGTCACGTTGACATTTTTTATCTGCGGCGGAATCGAATTCAGCACATTCAGCAGCAGCCCTTCATCCGGCAGAACTATTGCGGTGTTGATATCTATTGGCGCTGGATCAGGAACACCCTCCCAAGACCTACGCCACCCTCGGCTTAGAGGGAGGGGCCCATCGCCCGCGATGGGAGGGGCGGAGCATCCGGCGAATGCCGGTTGCGCAGCGGTCAAGGAGGGTGTGTCCTGATCCGGCGCGGATAAAATATACGGCAGCAGTTTCGTCTGACCGACCGAAGAGGGGACGGAAACAACGTTGACGACGGGGCGGGGGAGGCCGTCCGGATCAAGCCCGAAGGCCTGCGGAAACTCGGCCACATTCTGAGCCAGAAAGAAAGACGACCTGTTAGCAGGATCCTTGATCTCCTTGCTGCTGAAATCCCAGCAGAACTCCGCCAGATGCGCATCCCGCATCTTGCGAAGCACCTTCTTCTCGCACTCGTTCAACGCATTCAGCCCCACGAAAACGAACTTCTCGCTGTCCGGGAAACTGCCCGCCAGCACATCCACCGCAGACTCGCTTTCAAGACGGTCGGCAATGGAACGGTATAGCATGCCTTCGGAAGCCAGCCCCTTCGAGGCGAGGGCGTCGTTGAAAGAATGATACAGCGGCAGCAGTATGTCCCAGATGCGGCGGAACTTTTCCTTGTAGTCGCCGCTGCCCTTGAACTGCCCGAGGAAACTCTCCATCGCCTCGCGCTGCTCCGGCTCCAGATAACTGAGGTCATCCTGCATCTGCCGGAACTCCGCCACGTTCTTGAAGATGTGGTCCGCCTTCACCAGATACTTGTCGACCTCCGCGAAATCGCTCTGCAGGACTCCGCCCCAGAAGATGAACTCGTCCAGCGTCTCGGCGTTCGGGTACAGCTTGCTGTAGCAGTCGTACAGGGTGACGAGGGATTCCATGCGGTCGGCGGGGCGCAGCCCTCCTATGCGCGCAAAGAAATCGTTGATGGTAAGGCATTCGGGCGAAATCATCGCCTTTTTAGCCGCGGCGCACTCTTCTCCCATGTATTTGCGGAAGAAACTCACCGCGCGCTTGTTCGGGAATATAAAACACATCCGGCTGATCTCGGGAGCCGGATGGTAATGATGTGCAACTTGTTTGAGGAATGGTGTCATCGCAAATCTGTAATTGTCCAGAGTCTGTCATATTTTACCATATCCAGACGGAAATCTTTCAGGTCTTCTGAAAATTCCGTCTTTCTCAGAATCGTCGCCTTGCAGCTCAATGGCTCCGGAATACCCTGCATTGTCAACTTGAAGGACACCCTCGTGCCGTCCAGCACCAGGTCGGTCACATTGTCGATGATGCTGTCCAGATGCCCGAATATATCGGCGGGACCGCCTCCGTTTTCGATGTAGATTTCCTTCGACCTGGGAATTTCGGTCCATAGCGTCGTGCCGTCGCAGCAGTAGGTCGTGCCGCTCTCGATAACTTTGTAGCAGTGCCCCTGGATTGTAGCAAGCCCCTTCCCGAGTTCGCTGCCTGCGGAATCGGAATAGCTGTAGGAGATGCTCACGCGGTTGCTCGCCAGCAGATCCTTGATCTGCGAGGCGGCGTCCTGTGCGGCTGCCTGCAGGCAGAGCAGGACTGCGGCCGAAATCATTAAAAGTCTACGCATTGTTCCTGAGGTTTTCAATCAAGGTTTCCAAATCATCGAGGGTAGATACAAGAACCGTGCGAGGTTTGCTTCCTTCCTGAGGACCGACGATTCCGGCCTGCTCCAGCTGGTCCATCACGCGGCCCGCCTTCGCATAGCCCATGCCGAGCCTGCGCTGCAGGTCGGAAGTGGACCCCTTCTGCGTGGTGACCACGAGTTTCGCGGCCTCCTCGAAGCGCTCGTCCAGTTCGCCCAGTTCGCCCTTGGCTCCGCCTTCTTTCTCCTCTTCCTTGACTTCGGGCAGATAATAAGGAGTATTGTAGCTCTTGCCATATCCTTCCTGTTCGCCGATGAAGTTGGTGATGGCCTTGATCTCGCCGCCGCTCACGAAACCGCACTGGATGCGCTCGTTCTCGATGCCAGCGGAAAGCAGCATGTCTCCCCGTCCGATGAGTTTTTCGGCTCCGGGGGAGTCGAGGATGGTCATGGAGTCGGTGCGGGACGCCACGCGGAAGGCGATTCGCAGAGGGAAGTTGCCCTTGATGACACCGGAAATCACATCCACCGAAGGCCTCTGCGTGGCAATTATCACGTGGATACCTGCCGCACGGCCCTTCTGGGCCAGGCGGATGACGGAGGTGGTGATGCTCCGCGCGACGGCCTTGGACTCGGGACCGGCGCCCACGGACATCGTCAGGTCCGCGTACTCGTCGATGACGACGACGATGTAGGGCAGGAAACGATGGCCTTCGGTGGGCAGCAGGTGACGGTCGCGGTACTTGTCGTTGTACAGCTTGATGTTGTTCACGCCGGCCTTGTTCAGGAGGGCGTACCGGTCGTCCATCTCCACGCACAGGGACTGGAGGATGGCCGACGCGCTCTTGGCGTTCTTGACGATGGCCTGATCCCGCTCGTCCTGCTCGTCGGCGGCGTTCGGCAGCACCGCGAGGTAATGGTTCAGGAGCTTCGCATAGGCGGAGAACTCGACCATCTT
>ONWR01000003.1 GCA_900321605.1 uncultured Bacteroidales bacterium
GCGCTTCGCTTGGAGCAAGGAGTAAAGACCGCTTCGCTAAAGGACAATAGACTAATTTGTTCCGACTCTGACTACCAAACTGCCGAACTCATCGGCAACAAGCTTATCCTGCATATGGCTGCCGCCTATCGAATGATCAAAGGTGCTGAGCAACCCTCTGTCCCCAAGATTCAACCACTCGACCAACGCGCTATGCTCCTCTCTCTCCTTCCTCCCGAGTTTGAGACGAAGACGCTATTGGACGAAGCGAAGTCTCAAGGAATTTCACGTCGGACGGTAATCTATTGGAATGATGAATGGCAGCAGACAGGTGCTGTTCAAAAGATCCGGCACGGAGTGTATAGGAAGAGCCTCGCTTCCGCATAGGACATACCCCCGTGAATATATAACGAATGACTAAGAATATATAAGAATCACTAACGATTTATCAGCCAAACATGGCTGATGAATAAAAAAAATGACATTGCACTATTTGCACTATTTGCACTTTGAGAAGCGAAAGTGCAGAAAGTGCAAATAGTGCAAGATCAAAAAATTATTAAAAGAAAGGAAAAAAAATTATGGCACACTATGTACCTACAGACGGTTTTGAGAATTTCACCGGCGCATTGAGCAAAAAGAAAATTCAAGGCGTTCATCACATGACTGTTACCCGCCGCAAAAAGGTTAAGGATCCGTTGACGGGCGAGGTGGTCGGTTTTGGACCCAAGGAGATCTTCTCGCAGAATCATCGTGACTATAAAGAGAACCCGTTGACGCAGGGCGAGACCAAGCAACGTGGTAAATGGTCGCAAGCCTGCCGTGAAGCACCTCTTATCTGCCGTGACAAGAACCACCCTCGTTTTATGGAGATGTACGAACGTTGGCGCGCTCAACTGAGTTCCAACGAGCCTTGCAAGCAGTTCCCGAACTTCGTGAGAGCGGTGTTAGCAAGCGAAAAGAGTCCGAATTAACGGGCTCTTTTTCTATTTTGACCATCGACTATCGACTAACGACCATCATTCTTCCGTCCACCGTGATACTTTATACTCCGAAGGGGTGAGGGTTGTGGAGGCTTTGAAGCAGGTGGCGAAATAATGAGGATTACTGAAACCGCAAGCATAAGCGACCTCTTTGACGGAGAGATCGGTCTGCGTCAGCAGCGAACAAGCATGTTTGATACGCGCGGCTTGCAGGAAATCCTTGGGCGAGAGGTTGAATAGTTCGTGCATCTTTCGGGTCAGCGACGAACGGCTCATACCCATGGTGGTCATCAAATCATCCACACTGATATCCATATTACCCATATTCTTTTCCATAAAGGCAGTCAGGGTCTGGATGAACTGCTCATTCTTATTCAGATAGCCGGCAACCATCACTTCCGGCAACGGAGCTTGCGGTATATCTTGTCTATTTTGCAAGGCAGACAAACGCTCCTGAACGTCCAGATAAGCCTCCAAGGCTTCTTTACGTTTCTTCCTAAGGGCACGCATATGCAGCAGGGAAATGATGATGGTGAGCAGCGCTGCAAAAGCTCCGACAAGCACTATTGTCCGACCGAAAGTGCTTTCCATGAAGGTCGGTTCGACGATAATAACAAGCCGTCGTACGTTGTTTTGCCATTGTTGGTAGGCGTTGGTGGAGCAGATATCCAAGATATATTCTCCCGGGTGCAGGTCAGGTAGTTGTATTTCTGCCACCGACGAAGCGGCACTCCAAGAAGCCTCCTTCGAATCTTTTTTATCGAACCGATAGCGGTATAAGACAGCACCGCAGTTTCTGAAATCCAATGCCGAGAACCATACGCCAAGACTGCGTTCCTTAGGCGAAAGGACGATCCTGCTCACTGTGTCCACACCGTACTCCATGGGTCCGTTGCTGCGTTGGAGCGCGCTGATGGCGATCCGAACAGGTTTGGTCTCTGGTTGCAGATCCGAACGGTTCAATAGCATCAACCCGTCATGCGGAGCTACCAGAAGTCGTGCGTTACCGAGATCCAAGGGCGGTACTTCGCCTAAAATAAGGTGTTCATTGCCCGTATAATTGAAAAAGGCGCTTTCGAAATTGACAATCCGGTTCGTATACGTATGGAGCAGACTTAAGGCATTATTGCCTTGCAGCAGTAGTGTACTGTCGTTCCACGGCATGATCTCATAGACGATGTCGCTTGCCAAACCGTCCTTGGTAGTCAAGTGTTCAAAGCTCCATTTGCCGGCTTGAATATCGCTCAGCCGAATGCTGTTTAATCCTCCACCTTCCGTGCCGATAAATAGCTTCCCGTGATGCTCCGAAAGACACATAACGGCATCGCTACTGAGCGAATGACTATTCCCTGTTTCGCGTTGGTGCAAGGCAATAAGTCCGTCTCTCAATTCGAGCAAACCGGTAGTGGTGGCAGCGAACAAGGAGCCATCCGTACTTTTTAGCAAACGCCGAATATACATCCCTTCGGTGCCGGGTACTTGCTCAAATTCTGAATTCTGAAATCTGAAATCTGAATTCTCCCTCACCCATAATCCAAACCCATACGTAGCGACCCATAGTCCCTGCTCGTCCGGGAGGATGTCATACGCGTTGCGCACGTTCGAATACGTTTGCTTCCGTTTGCCGTCTATCTCAATGAGTGCACCGGGTTTGGTACCTAACCAAACATGGCCGTCTTCGGTCTCGCGGATACAATAGACAGGCGCACCGAAATCTTCCGTCCGGATTATATGCAACGTGCTGTCATAGACTGTCACTTGGTTCGTATATCGTCGGGCTGTCCAAATCTCACCGTTCGAGCGTTGGGCTATATACCGCACTTCATCCTTTCCTATCCGTTTTCCGTGCGGTATAACAGGCGTAGCGATATACAGACCATGCTCATCTATCAACCACACGTTCTCCGCCGGATCGACATACTTATAGCGGATGTTTTTCAGTCGGGTAAGACCGGTTTGGAAAGTGAGATCCTTACGCCTATAATTGGGGTCATGGTTCGCACGAAGCCGTTCTTGCACCTCCGCTCGCTGTGCAGCCGAGAGCGTATCAAACGCACACGTACGCGTATTAAATAGGAATATACTGTCTTCTACCAGACAATAGAGGTTGTTGTCTTTGGTCAGTTTGATATGTCGAAACTTATCCGATGGAGTAGAGATATTATCCCCGGGTCGGGTTTTGAACACCACAAAACGAGTCCCGTCGAAACGGTTCAGACCGTTCCAAGTAGCTACCCAAACCATGCCCGTGGAGTCTTGTACCACATGCGACGTGAGCCAATGACTCAATCCATTCCTATCATCAAAAAAACGCAAACGGTACTCCGTAGCGGAAAGTGAAAGATGCAAAGTGAAAAGTGAAAGGATAATAACTAAGCGTCTCATGGTTCTTTTCAATTGAGGGTGCAAAGGTACTAAAAAAATCCGAATGCGCCAATATTTTTGTGTAAAAATTGATTGATTTGTGTGTTTTTTGTTATTTTATACGTCTTTGGTGAGTTTTTGTACGCCCCTATGCGCGAATTATTGTACTTTTGCCGCCGTATTTGAAAACTTTCAGTTTAACAATTTAATAATTTTATTCACCATGAAAAAAATCTTATCGATTTTCGTAGCCATGATGCTTTGCCTGCCGATGATGCAGGGAGCCATCAAAGTACACACCATCGGCGATTCAACGATGGCGGAGTATGATGAGAGTACGACGGATAAACGAGGTTGGGGTATGTACCTCGGTTCGTTCTTCGATCCGGCTTTCGTCACAGTTAATAACCGTGGTAAGTCGGGAGCCGACACCCGTGGCTTCTACACCGGAGCTGCTTATTGGCCTTCCGTAAAGAGCCAGATGAGCGCCGGAGACTACCTCATCATCCAGTTTGCTCACAACGACGAGGGTACCGTGACCTATGGTATGGACAACTTGGAGTACGCTGATTATTGTGCAGCCAACGGTCTCCCTGCTCCTTCCGATGCACGCGGTACGAACCCGCAGACCACCTATCGTGAGATGTTGGGTCATTTCATCGATGAGGCACGTGCTATGGGTGTTACGCCGATCTTGGTAGGTCCTATCTGCCGTGCGTATTTCAACGGTAATGACATCCGCCGTAATGGTCAGCACGACCTCGGTGACAAGTTCTCCAAGATCGAGAACGGTGTTCTCTACGAGAACCAGAGCCTGCCTGCCGGTGACTCCACGATGAGTTATGTACACGCTATGCGTGAGGTAGGAAAAGCGAAGAACGTACCGTTCATCAACCTCACCGAGGCTACTCGCCAACTCTATCTCTCTTACGGCGAGACCCAATGTATGAGTCTGCTGTTCTGTGAAGGTGATAAGACTCACACCAACGCTATGGGAGGTAATCTCGTAGCCCGTACCGCAGCGCAGATGCTCAAGAACGCAGGTATCCTTGCAGAGCATATCAATATCCCGACGGACATCTCTGCTAACCCCTCTTCTATCGCCATCGGCGAGACCTATTGCGGTGTACCGCAGAACAAAGAGTTCCTGCTCACCGGTTATGGTCTTGAGCCCGCAGCCGGAAATGTGACCATTACTGCAACGGCTAACCTCCAAGTGTCGATCGATAAGACCAACTACGCTTCTACCGCCCAGGCTTCGTATGAAGGCGGTTCGATGTTCCAGAAAGTGTTTGTACGTGCCAACTATACCGAAGGCGGTGAGCAGTTGGATACCGTCTATGTCACTTCGGGTGAGCATGTGATTGCTGTTCCTGTTTCCGCAACAGCTATCTCGCTCGTCGGCGGTGCTGCTATCAGTGCTACTTGGGCTTTGAGCAGCAAGACCGACATGACTGCTGTAGTCGAGGGACCGGTGGCAGCAGAGCTGAAGATGAAGAATATGATGGCAGCTGACACCAAATCCGAGTTCTCCGACGGCGAATCGAGCACCATAACGATGGTTCGTTTCCACAACGCAGACGCTTCGGGCACTAAGACTGCGTGGCCCACAGATGAGATCGATGAGAACGCTAACCGTTACATGGATTTCGTCATCACTGCACCGACCAACATGGAGCTGCAGATCTCCAGCATCTCTCTGGATATAGCAGCGCACAGTACTTCCGCTATGTGTTACCACATCAACACCGGTATCGGTAATAAGTTCACAGACGTGAAGACCATCGCCGAGAAGACCAACATGACCAATAAGACTATCTACCCCTTGCAGTTAGCAACGACCATCAAGGTACCTGCAGCCAAGACGCTCCACGTACGCGTGCTGCCTTGGCATCAGAATGCAAGCGGAAGCGGCAAGTATATATGCGTCAAGAACGTCCTTATCGAAGGACAAGCCTTTGAGTCGGACACCATCGGTGTACCCGATCCGGAGGAAGGCGAAGAGCCGGGAGACGACCCCGGTGACGATCCTGACCCGCAACCCGATCAGCCGGTAGCAGAAGGAAACACTACCTTCACTTGGGCTGTTTGCAATGAGGCTCAAGCGGCGGTTACTTCGACTCTTCCGGACTATATCAACGCTACAAGCATGGCTGCCGGAACAGGCCTGACCTTAGGTTCAAGAACCTTTGCAGCCAACTCTGGTGTGACGATGACTACCTTCATGCCTGCTACCTCCAATGCCGGTAATGTGGAATCCGTTATGGTGGAATATGCCGTAGAGATGAAGAAAGGTGTTACTTTCACCCTCAAAGGCATCTCTTATGAGGCCATCAAACACGGAACAGACGGTGCTTCGTACAGCTGGAGCTACGTAGTAGATGGCGTGGAATCGGACATCATGACCGTTAGCCAGGAAGAGTTGCTGCGCGATAATAATACTTCGGGCACTCCGGCGCTCAAACACAAACAAACCTTCGAGAACGTAGCCGGACGCAAAGTGGCTATCCGTTTCTATGTTTCCGGATTTGGTAATACCAAGAACTTCGCCCTCTCTAACCTCCAACTCATCGGTGACATCACCGGCGAACCGGTCGTTCGGGCGTTCCAGAACTTCAAGATCGATTTCCGCCAGGATCCTTATACTGTCCTGCTGCCCGAAGGCGGCGAACTGCCGACCGGTGTGGAAGTCAGCGGTTTGACCTATAACGATGCGCAACACGGCGTGAAGAACGTGACCATCACGGTGCCGGTGGACGATGCAGTCAAGTTCACCATCGGTTCCTGCCAGTTCGGCAAACATACCGTGACCGTAACCAAGAACGGTGAGCCCTATGCGACTATCGACAACAACAATGGTTGCGACTCCCAGACCAGTTTCAATCATTTCGTAGAATGGACCTACAACGAAGAAGAAGCCGCTACGCTCGTCTTCACCATGACAGGCGGATTCATGCCGTTCTTCGCTGCCGAAGCTACGGAGTTCGTACCCGAGGTAGAGGTGCGTTATTACGACACGGATGGCAAGACCCTCATCGGTTCCGAGAAAGTACCGGGCAGCTCTGCTCTGGTATATAAATACGGTGCAACGGACGTGACCGTACCGGAAGGAATGACTTTCCGTGGTTGGTTCACCGACGCTTCGCTGACGGCAACGAAAGTGAAAGAGGGTACACCGCTTACCCAAAACACCAACCTCTATGCGCAGGTTCGTATCGTGGAGGTAGCCGAGACCGGACGTATCTACGAGTACGACATGCGTGTCGCATCCTTCGATCCCGAGGAGCATGAGTTGCTCGCCACCAATGGTGGCCGTTACAACGACGGACAGCACGGCTGGGTCTTCTCCAATGGAAACACGCTCTCGCTCGAAGTAGCCGGCAACGCGCTCATCGTAGTCGGCGTCTGCAAGTACTCCGCTACCAGCACCACCGAGATCAAAGATGCTGCCGGCAATACCGTCGGGCAGTTAGACGTAGTGAAGAACGAGACCGCAGACGGTTCCGAGCAAGTGATCCGTTATACCGGAGAGGCTACTACCCTCACGTTCTATTTCACCGCAACGAACTACATCCATTATATTAAGGTTTATCACGTGTCATCCGTGCCCGTGAAGAACGAAGCAGGCTATTACATGATCCAAGCAGGTGATGCCGCAGCCTTCATCTTGGCGCTGGAGACCGCTGAGTCGGGCGATAAGATCTTCCTGCCCAACGGAACATACGACTTAGGCGAGAAAGTGCTGACGAAGATCGCCAAGGACAATATCGCCATCATCGGTGAGTCCATGGACGGAACGATCATCCGGAACGCACCGGACTTCCGTAATGAAGGTATCGGTACCACCGCTACTATCTTGATTCCGAAGAATATCACCAACACCTATCTGCAAGATCTGACCCTCCAGAACGCGCTCGATTACTATGCTGCGCTCGATGCAGGTCAAGGTGGTGCACGCGCCGTTGCTTTGCAGGATCAGGGTACCAAGACCATCTGCAAGAACGTCAAACTGCTCTCCTATCAAGACACCTATTACAGCAACCTCCCGGGAGCTGTGAAGTACTTCGACGATTGCGAGATCCATGGTACAGTGGACTTCATCTGTGGTGATGGTAGTGTTTATTTCAAGAACAACCTCCTCTACGCAGAGAAACGCAACCGTAACGGCAGTGGTAGCGATGCCCTGACTGCTGCTAACAACCCCGCTACGGACAAAGGTTACGTCTTCGTGGATTGTACAATCCAGAGTGAGTGTCCTGTTGTGTCCCTTGGTCGTGCTTGGAATGGTCAACCCTCGGTTGCCTTCATCAACGCACTCGTGGACTACAGCGCAGGAGAGTTTGCTTTTGAGGGTAACGGCATCCAGCGTTGGACCAAAGAGCTTATGAACGCAGGCGCATGGCCGCTCTTCGGAGAGTACAACATGCACTTGGCTGACGGTACCGTCCTCACGCCGGCAAGCAATGTGGTTCAGTTCGTTGACAAGAATGTGACGCCGAACGAGACTCGCGAGATAGAGACCGTTCTCACGGCAGAGCAAGCTGCGGCGTACACCATGGAATATACCCTCGGATCATGGGCTGCTACGGCGGCAAATGATGCGGCACAGGTCGAACTGACTTGTACGGACGGTCAATGGGCTGAAACCGACGCTACCGTCTTCCTCGTGAACCGCAATGGAGTCCTGACGATGGAGAATACCCTGCCTGCTTTGGAAGAAGGTATGATCGTACGCGCTGCTAACGCACGTGGTGGCTTCGGCAAACCGGCTACGATCATTGATACCGAAACCGGAGTAGAGAATGTACAAAGTGACGATGTACAATGTACAAAGATCATTGAAAACGGCGTGCTATACATCATTAAAGACGGTAAGAAATACAACGCCCAAGGAATCCGAATCCAATAAATTCACTTATCAAAAAACACAAACATGAGAAATTATTTAAAGACATTTGCAATGCTGCTATTGATGGCAGTATGCAGCATGGGGGCTAAGGCTGCCACCGTAAGCGATCTCGTGGCAATCGATTACGACTACGTATTTATTGCCGATGACATGACCAACAATGGAACAGAGAAACCTGTCGCTAACACGCTTTATGCGGACGGACATATCTTTGCTCCTACCGCGAACTCGGTGGCTACCAACAAAGGAAACAGTACCTTTGCCGGTGGAACGCACCTCAACAGCCTTCGTCTGAAGAATGCACAAGACCGTTTGGCATTCAAGGTAAGCGGTCCTTGTACCGTCACTTTCTACACCTATTCTGATGCAGCACGCGGAATTCTGGTTAGCAAGACGGATAATGTAACGACTGCCGAAGATGCTTTTGCTGCACAACCCGCTTCTACGCCCGTTTGGACGGTGGCTTTGGACGAGGCAGGTGTGTATTATCTGACTTCTTACAATAACGATTTCTTCTTTGCGGGCTTTGAGATCGTCTTCCCGGATGATCCCGCGGCGGTGACTTTCGGCGTAACACGCGAGGTGGCTTCCGTTACTTCTACTTCGTCCGATGCACTAGCTAACGGCTATGCCGTTGCAGAGGATGTGTTGGTTGATCCGTCGGTAGCAGGTATCAGCATAGCGATGAACTATCCAAGCGCAAACGTGCTGACCAATAAAGGTCGTGCCATCTATTGGTACGATGGTACAGCAAGCAAAAACTGCTATGTAGATAAAGGCGTCAAGAACTACCGCAACCAAATAGGGGATGATGTCTTCACCGAACTCAACGAAGGTATCTATTTCAGTTTTGACATGACGGTAGCAGATGGCTATAAGCTGTCCCTCCAACGTCTCATCTCCGACGTATTGAAAAGTAACAGTAACACGCACTACGTAGTGAAAATCTACAATAACGGTTTGTTGCTCCGTACCTTTGATGAAGTAGAAGCTACGGCTACAACCTCTGACATGAAGCGTAGCATCGGCATCGCCAATGATCCTTCCTTGCAGAACCTGACCGGTACCGTTACCGTCAAGCTGTTCTTCTGGAATACCGCCAGCGCACAATATGTGGCTATCAAAGACTTGCAGGTGAAAGCACTCGTTTCCCATATCGCAGACGGTACGCAGACATTCGGTCTGACCCGTACGGTGGATACTGAAGTGACCACTTCATCCGATTCACAAGCTTCCGGCTATGCCGTTTCCGATGACGCGTTGGTTGACCCTTCTGCAGAGGGGATCACGATTGCCAAGAACTTTGGTTCGCAGAATTCATTGACCAACAAAGGTCGCAAACTCTATTGGTATAATGAAGGCAAACAAGAGTGTTATGCTGACAACGGTACTCCTAACTACCGCAACTATATCTATGCTACAGAAGAAAACGTGAACGCTTTGGATGAGCGTTGCTACTATGGCTTCGACATGACAGTTGCATTAGGCAAACAAGTGTCCATTAAAATGCTCACCTCGGATGTCTTCTCTGATGCTTTGGATGCTTCCTACCAAGTGAAGATCTACAATAATGGTGAGGTCATCAAGACCTTAGATGTAGTTGGTCCGAATGCCGGAGGAACCGCAGATATGAAGCGTGTTGTTAACCTCTCTGAGGAGACTGCACTGCAAGGTCTGAAAGGTACCGTTTCGGTCAAAATGTTCTGGTGGAGCGCTTCCAACGGCAAGTACCTCGATGTCAAAGATCTGAATGTAGCGGCTTTGGTAGAAGACGCACAGGGCGAAGGTGTCAAAGGTCTTGTCTTTACGGACTTTGAGCCTGCAAAGAATCCGACCTTCAACGAGGGCGAAGTAACCGCTTCTTTCTCCAATGCCAATAACAATATCATCTCCCCTGCAACAGAGAGCCGTGGTGTCCGCATGCAGTCGCAATATGGCATCACCAGCCTCAAAGTGGAAGTACCGGCTGATTCGTACATCAGCGAGGTGGTCTTCGTTTGGAATAAGAAAGGCAACCTGAACGGAGGTACGAATTTCCTTGATCTGCTCATTACCAACAGTAGCGACGTACAAGTAAGCACCTTACAAGAATCCGAGCAAAAGAATGAGACCACATGGTCTTGCGGCGAAGTACGCGAATCGGAACTTACGTTTGCACAGCAGACTCCGGGTGACTTCTATTGCCATTCGATCCGTGTCACCTATCTCCCGAAACCGACGGTTCAGCAGTATGTGCGTACGCATACCCACATGTACCTCAACACCCTCTGCTTCCCATATCAGATTGATTCATACACCGGTGCTACTTTCTACACCATGCTCTACAAAGCAGGCGGAACGGCTGCTGAACCGGCTGAGATCTATCTCCAAGAGCATGTGGGCGCACTCGAAGCAGGCAAACCGTATTTCTATGTACCCGAAGGTACAGAACTCGTTTGCAACTACTCCGGTGAGTACACCGCAGCAGATAACGATGGTAATGGTACTTATGGCGTTTATGCCGATATGACGGATGTCGCTTCGGGTATGTACGTGACCTACAACAACCTCTTCACCAAAGCCGGTTCCAACGTCAAACTCCGTGAGTACCGCGCGTATGTGGATATGAGCGAAGTAAGCGTTGATCAGCAAGGTCCGTCTTATGTTCCTGGACGCCGCGTGCTCCGAGTAAGCAATGCCAACGCACCATCATCCGCTACGGACATCAATAATGTATCCGCCAAGTTTGGCGGATCTGAGAAGATCCTCGAAAACGGCGTCCTCTATATCATCAAAAACGGTGCTAAATACAATGCACAAGGACAAATGGTAAAATGAGAAAATAGGTAAATGAAAAATTGTGAAAAATAATATGAAACGTATATATATTTATCCGGCAACGGAAACAATGCCCATGAATCCGACATCGGTTCTCTGCGCGAGCGACGCCACCGGTTTCGGTGTAGAAAACACACCAATAGATGACACTATTATCTCTTAAGTTCGTATTGTATTATACGTCTTTATAGTTAATAGCATAGGTCTTTGCCGCTGCATTCCTCCTTGCTATCATCTATGGAGTTGTAAAACGAAATAAAATGCGTCCGATCGGGCGCATTTTATTGTTTGACCATCGACTATCGACTAACGACCATCGACTAATTTTAAATTTTTAATTGATTTATTTGCATATATGCAAAAAAAAGTGTACCTTTGCAGCTGATTTGTGGAAAAATTGGCAGTTTAGAATGAAATTCAATCTTTTTAATACCCGTTCGATTCGGGAATTGTGGTATGACTACAGATCCGAATTTGTTTTTGGAGCGGTGTTATTGCTGATGATGGTGGTTAGCTTCTTTGTGGGAACATTGTTCTCCGAGCAACTGATGGATGCCATCATCATTCCGCTTGAATATATCGGCACGTTAGCTGTTTGTTTCTTCGGCGCTTTTCTTTTGTTTCGTCATCAGGAGGATAACACCATACGCCGTTCATGGGCCATCGTGCTGTTGGTGTGGGGATGTATCCAGTTAGTGTTGTTGTGTTTGAGATATATCTTGGGCATCAAGGCTGTAGGCGGCACTCCCGACGATCCGTTTTTTAATGCCTCGGTGACGGTAGGAAACATCTTGGCTTTTCTGCTTTATATCTATCCTACTCAAGTCTTGCGACCCGGGTGGTTGAACTGGTGGCGATCGGTGTTGCTGCTCCTTCCGATGATCGTGCTGGGTGTGGTGGATTATTTTGTGGAAGCGGATCTGTTGAAGCTGATCATGATCTATCCGGCTGTGATATTTCTGTTGCTCTGCCGCCATGTGCGCAAGTACCGTCAGTGGTGCGAGGATAACTTCTCCACGATGGACGATATAGATGTACAATGGATAGTGAGGTATTTGACGATGCTTTTTATCGTAGGTGCTTCGTTCTATTTCATCGTCTTTTGTTTCGTTCCGAACCGCATCTTCACCCAGCAATGGATTCTCCTTTTTATCCTTTCCTATACGACAGAACGTGTGCTTTTCCGTCCGGATCCATGGAGTAAGATCCGGCAGGATGTGCTCCCGGATGCTAAGGAATTGGACGATGGAGAGCCCGAATCTACGGAGGTGGATCAAGCCCATGTAGAGGTGATTGATAAGTGGATCAAGCGGAAGAAGCCCTTTCTTCATCCCGAGTTTCAGTTGATGGATCTGCGTCAGGTCTTACCGATGAACAGAACCTATCTGAGCCAGCTGATCAATAATGCCTACGGATGCAGTTTCTATCAGTGGGTGAACACCTTGCGCGTGGAGGAGGCGAAGCGGCTGATGACGACGAAGCCGGATCTCAAGATGCAGGACATCGCCAACAAGTGCGGTTTCTCGTCCCGACAAGCCTTACACCGTGCTTTCCTGCGCGAAACAGGCATCACGCCCCGTGATTTCCTTGCTCAGCCGAATAATCAGTGATTGAATGAATACTTTCTCCGCATATCTGCCGTATTACAAACGCAACCTGAAGGTGGCGTTTCCGGTGATGCTGACCCAGTTAGGAGCTGCCATGGTGGCGTTCTTTGATTCGGTCATGGTCGGTCATTACGGCACTGCCGATCTGGCTGCGGTCAGTTTCTCGAATGCGATCTTTTTTACCGTGATGGTGTTCGCGATGGGCGCTGTGATGGGTATCACGCCTTTAGTGGGGCATGTTCACGGCAGATTGGAGAAGATCCTCGAAGGGCAGAAACCGGACTCCGAGAACCCGCTGCCGGTCAATACTGAGGAGGAGATTGCTCATAAGCACGAGCAGATCACCTCGTATCTGGTGAACGGACTCGTCTATACGGCGCTGCTCTGTGTCGCTTCGCTGGCACTGTTAGCCCCTTGTATCCCGTACTTGGACGCTTTCGGTCAGGAACCCGAAGTCGTCTCCTGCGCGCGTACGTACTATATACTGATAGTCATATCGATCGTGCCCTTCCTGCTTTTCTGCTTCTCGCGGCAGTTCCTCGAAGGACTCGGAAACACCTTTGTGGCGATGATGATCACGATCGGCTGCAACCTGCTCAATATAGGTCTTAATTGGGTGTTTATCTTCGGTCATTGGGGCTTTGAGCCGATGGGAGCAGAGGGAGCAGGTTTGGCTACGCTGATCTCGCGATGTCTGATGCCCGTCTGTTTCTTCATAGCGATGGGCTGCAAGGCAGAATGGAGAAGGTACCTGACAGGTATGAAGCGAAGGCTTATCACCCGTCGTGAGGTGGAGCATCTGCTGACCATCGGCGTACCGATCGGCATGCAGTCGTTTGCGGAAGCTTTTCTGTTCACGGCTTCGTTCGTCATCATAGGCTGGATCAACAAAGAGGCGTTAGCGGCTCACCATATAGCGAACCAGATGTGCGATCTGACGTTCATGCTTGCTATGGGTATCGGTGCGGCTACTACGATCCGCGTCTCGCACCAGATGGGTAAGGGCGACCTGCATGCAGTCAAGATGGCGAGTCATGCGTCCGTACACCTCTGCCTGCTGATGAACACGATCGGCGCAGCGGTCATGATCTTGGGTCGGCACAGCCTGCCGTACTTGTTCACGGAGGATCCGGAGGTGATCCCGACGGCTTCGACGCTGCTGCTCATAGGCGGACTGTTCCAATACGCAGACGGCTTGCAGTGCATCGGTGCTGCGATGCTGAGAGGTATTCAGGATGTCCGTGCTCCGATGCGTATAGCCCTGTTCTCGTATATAGCGATCGGTCTGCCTTTGGGACTGACCCTCGCGTTCCCCGTAGGACTCGGAGCCGAAGGAATGTGGTTAGCGTTCATCGTCGCTTTGGCGATACCCGCGATCCTCTATCATATACGTTTTAATCGACAACTCAAACAATTGAAATATGAAAACGAAGAGAGTATTTGACATCTTTGCAGAGATCTGCAAGGTGCCGCGCCCCTCTAAACACGAGGAGCAGATCAGTCAATGGTTGCAGTCTTTTGCCAAGGAGCATGGTATCGAGTGCGTAGCCGACGAGGCGATGAACGTCATCATGCGCGTACCTGCTACCGCCGGATACGAAGACCACGAAGGCGTCATCCTGCAAGCCCACATGGATATGGTAGCCGAGAAAGACGGTAACGTAGAGCACGATTTTCTCAAAGACCCCATTGAGACCTATATAGACGGAGATTGGTTGAAAGCGAAAGGTACGACCCTCGGTGCCGACGACGGTATCGGTATCTCCATGGCTTTGGCGATCATCACCGATCCAGAGTTGCAGCACCCTGCTATCGAGTGCCTCTTCACCGTGGACGAAGAGACCGGTCTGACCGGCGCGATGAAGCTCCAAGACGGTATGCTTCGTTCCAAACGACTTATTAACATCGACTCCGAGGACGACGGACAGATCTTCATCGGCTGCGCCGGAGGTATCGACACCCTCGCGAAGATGCACTATGAACCGGTGAATAATACATCGTACATTCTTCCTTCGTACATCGCAGTCCGCTTGTCTGTAAGCGGATTGATGGGCGGTCACTCGGGTGATGATATCAACAAAGGTCGCGCGAATGCAAACCAACTGCTCGTATGGTTCTTGGCGCGTATCTGGCCGCAGGCGGAGATCCGGTTAGCCTCTATCCAAGGCGGTAACCTCCGCAACGCTATCGCTCGTGAGGCGGAAGCGGTTCTCGTCATTCCGTTTGCCTACAAAGAGCAGATCCGTGTGGAATGGAACCACTACGTGGCGCAGATGGAGCATGTGTTTGGAGAAGTGGAGAAAGAGATGCGTCTGGAGTTAGAGACCACCGATATGCCTAAGACGTTTATCCCTGCCGAGAAAGCGTGCAGGCTCATCATGGCGCTCTGCGAATGTCCGCACGGCATGATCGCAATGAGCAGCGAGATGCCGGGACTCGTGGAGACATCGACGAACCTTGCTTCTATCAAGATGAAACAATCGTGCCTCGAAGGGGCTAAGAAAGAGGACTATATCGAGATCAATACCTCGCAGCGTTCGTCCAAAGAGACCTCGAAACATCACCTCAAATGGGTCGTTGAGCAGGCACTCTCGATGGCTTGCGACGAAGTGACGCACGGAGACGGCTACCCGGGATGGAATCCGAATCCTCATTCGGCTCTGTTGGGGGTAGTGAAAAAAGCATACATGGATCTGTTCAAGACCGAGCCGAAAGTGCTGGCTATCCATGCCGGTCTGGAGTGCGGTCTGTTCTTGGAGAAATACCCGTACTTGGATATGGTGTCTGTAGGTCCGCAGATGTACGGCGTACACAGCCCGCAAGAGAGGCTCTCCATCTCTTCGACGGAGCGCTGCTACCAGTGGCTTTGCCAAACGCTTAGCGCTTTATAGTTTGCGGATTCTCCACTCGTTGGGGTAGAGGTTGTTGAGGCGGTTACCCACGTTCTTGGCAAAACCGATAGGCACGCCTTCGTAGGTCAAGAGTACCAAACCAAGCGGTACACCGCCCAACGCCAACGCCTCGGTACGGAGATAAGAAAGTGCCTGCTCTCGATTCAGCGGCACGTTAGGGAAGGCCTCCTTACGGAGGTCTTTCAGCATACTTAGGCTATGCTGCGGCGCGATACCTTTGCCGCGCTCTTCGCCCAAACCGAAGCCCGTTGAGATACAGGTCAGTTGGGTAGAGAGGAAATCGATAATCTCTTTGTATTTGAGGGGATACGCCGTAGCAAACCGGTCGGAGTAACGGATTGCCCAGTTATCCGGATTCTGCAACCAACTGCGCATCACCGGCATATACTCGGGATGCGGCATGTTCGGCTCTTTCTTCAGGGGCTTGATCTTCACCTGCTGAAGGGGCTCGTCGTTCTTGCGCAGGACGCATATATAGAACCCTTCGCCTTTGGTCTTGTGCGGGTAGAAATGGTATCCCAAGCTGCCTTCCGTAATACCCCAGTTCGGATCATAGTCCAACGGCAGCACTTCGGCTCCGAGACTGTCCGCAATCCATTCTGCGTTCTTCTCGTTTTCCTCTTCGTTGAAGGTACAAGTGGAGTAGATGAGGATACCGCCGGGTTTGAGTGCATCCCATACATCCATGAGGATACTGCGCTGCCTCTCGGCACACTGACGCACTGCCTGCAGACTCCATTCGGTACGAGCCTGCTCGTCCTTGCGGAACATACCTTCTCCCGAACAAGGAGCATCCACCAATATGCAGTCGAACAGATGTTTGCAACGCTCTCCGTATTCGGCAGCGGAGTTGTGAGTGACGACGGTGTTGCCGTTTCCCCATTTCTGTATGTTCTCGCTGAGCACGAACACGCGCTGACGCACTACTTCGTTGCTCAGCAGCAGTCCGTCCATACCTAAATACTCGCTGATGAGGGTACTCTTACCTCCGGGCGCTGCGCAGAGATCCAACACGATAGAAGAGGAATCCACGTACTGCTCCAGAGCCTGCTGGATGAACATGGACGAAGCCTCTTGCACATAATAGCACCCGGCGTGAAAAAGGGGATCGAGGGTGAACTGAGGACGCTCACTCAGATAGTACCCGTCCACATGCCAAGGCACCTCGTCTGTGTCACACTCAAAAGTGAGCACATCCAGCTTGGTATTCAGACGGATAGACGTAACAGGCTCCGTCTCCAGCGCCCGTACCAACAACTCCGCCTCATGACCCATTTGTTGGTGCATACTCTCTATGAAATCGACAGGTAACATCGTCACTTTTGAAAATTTTGCGCAAAGGTACAAAAAAATTTGCAAATGTGCAAAAAAAAATGTACCTTTGCACGCTTTTTTATGAAATGATGAACTTTTTAGACCAATTAAATAGTGTGCAGCGTGCTGCAGCGGAGTGTACCGAGGGTCCTTCGCTGATTGTAGCAGCAGCGGGTTCGGGTAAGACGCGCGTACTTACCTATAAGATCGCGTACGTGATGCAGCAGGGCGTTCCGGCGTCGGCTATCATGGCGCTCACGTTTACCAACAAAGCGGCTCGTGAGATGAAGGAGCGCATACAGAAACTCGTCGGTACCGACGCGCGCTATCTGATGATGGGTACCTTCCATAGTGTGTGCTGCAAACTGCTTCGTCCCGAGGCGGATAAGTTAGGCTACACCAAGGATTTCACCATCTATGACACCTCCGACAGCCGTTCGCTCCTTAAAGCGATCTGCAAGGAGCGCGGTTTGGATGATAAGATCTACAAACCCGCCGCCGTGCTTGCCCGGATCTCGATGCTCAAGAACAACCTCATTTCTCCCGATGAATACGGGAAGAATCAGCAGTTGTTGCGGCAGGACAGAGAGGCGCGTATGTACGAGTTATACGATGTCTATCGCCTCTATCAGCTTCGCCTGAGAGCAAGCAATGCGATGGATTTTGACGATATCCTGTTGGAGATGCTGCGGCTGATGCAGCTCTTCCCCGAGGTGCGCGATAAATACCAACAGGCGTTTAGGTATATCTTCGTGGATGAGTACCAAGACACCAATTATGTGCAGTACCTCTTGGTGAAAGAGCTCGCTGCGCCGCAGAATAACGTCACCGTGGTGGGCGATGATGCACAGTCTATCTATTCCTTCCGAGGAGCGGACATCCGTAATATCCTTAATTTCCAGCAGACCTACAGCGGTGCTCATCTCTTTAAGTTGGAGCGTAACTACCGCTCGACGCAGAATATCGTCAATGCTGCCAATTCGCTTATTCATAAGAACGAACACCAGATCTTCAAGCAGGTCTATTCCGAGAAAGAGGAAGGACAACTCCTTTTCCTACAGCCGTATATGGACGACCGTGCGGAAGCGGAAGGGGTAGTGCGCGAGATCGAGCGGATGAAGTTTCCGTTGGATGAGATAGCGGTGCTCTACCGTACCAATGCGCAGAGCCGTTCTTTCGAGGGCGAGCTGCGCAAACATAATATCCCGTATCGCATCTACGGAGGTACCTCTTTCTATCAGCGCAAGGAGATCAAGGATGCTATCGGCTATTTCCGTTTGGCAGTCAACGGGCGGGATAACGAAGCTCTGCTGCGTATCGTCGGTTTTCCCGGAAGAGGTATCGGTGAGACGACGATGAAGAAGGTGTCGGAGAACGCGATTGAGCATCACCGTGCGTATCTGGATGTCATGCGTGCCCCTGAAGCGACAGGGCTCGAAGTGTCGGCAGGAACGGTGAAGAAAATGAAGACTTTTGCTGATCTGATCGCACGTCTGAGCCTCCTGAGCGAGACGACCGACGCCTATTCGTTTGCCGAAGAGACGCTTAAGACTACGGGTGTGCTCACCGCCTTGGCACTCGACACCACACCAGAGGGTATCGACCGTGCGCAGAACGTACAGGAGTTGCTCAATGCGATACAGGAGTTCGTGCGCCGACGTGCAGAAGAAGGGATTGACTTCACACCCATCAGCGATTTCCTCAGTGAGGTGTCGCTGCTCACCGACCAAGACGAGAACCTCTCGGATACCACGGAACGCGTGACCCTCATGACCGTACATGCTGCCAAAGGCTTGGAGTTCAGAGCCGTGTTCGTCGTCGGTTTGGAAGAGAACCTCTTCCCTTCTCAGTTCTGCGTCAAGCCGTCCGAGATAGAGGAAGAACGCCGTCTGCTCTATGTGGCTATCACGCGTGCTATGGAGCGTTGTTACCTCTCTTTTGCCCGCCAACGGTTCCGTAACGGACAGATCGCTTTCAACTCCCCGAGCCGTTTCCTCAAGGATATCGACCGCCAATATATGGAACTATCAAGACCGGCTTCGCCTGACAGAATACAGACCGCGGCAAGACCGCTGACAGAATACAGACCTAATTACACAGTAAATCCGTCTGTCAGCCCGCAGAGCGGTCTGTCAGCTATGCGATCCGTCAGCGCAGCGGTCAGTCAGCAAAGCGGTCTTTTTGCTCCCGACGACCGAGTGACGCATCGCGTCTTCGGATTAGGAACGGTCGTGCGGGTCTATCGCGATGAAGTGACAGAGAACGACAAGATAGAGATACGCTTCGATACCCAAGGTACCAAAACGCTGCTTCTGACACATGCGAAATTAGAGAAAGTGAACGCTTAGGCGTACAGACAATAACCGGCGATGCCGGCAAGGACAATCAGCAGAATAGGGTGACTGAAAAAGGATGTAAGATGAAAGGTGAAAGGCGAAAGTTTTTTGCCTTTTATTAGTTCCGGCAGCACCGTGAAGAGGGCTACTGCTGCGAAGATGATCCAACTGACAGGGTCAATGAAATTGGTGGGTTTGATGAGCATGAGTGCTGCGGAGGCAATCAGACCGATGACCGTGAAACGCAGGATGCGGAGGGTCTGCTCGAAATACGGATTACCTTTGAACCGCTTGTTGAGCCAGAAATATGCCTTGCAGATACTGAGCATGATGATTAGACTCGGCAGGACGATAGCTAAGGTAGCCAGCACGCTTCCCCATATACCTGCAGTAGTGTAACCGACATACGTGGCGCAGTTGATACCTATCGGTCCGGGCGTTACCTGACTCACCGCTACGATATCCACAAACTCCTGCTGCGTCATCCATCCATGCTCCTCCACCTCCATCTGTATCAGCGACAGGATAGCCAAGCCTCCTCCGAACCCGAAGAGACCGATCTTGAAGAATGATATAAACAGCTGCAGGTATAGCAAAATAATTGTTAATTGTTAATTGTTAATTTTACAACGAGTAGCGTGCTCACGATGGTGGCGATGATCACCCACACGGGATTGACCCTCCCGAGCCAGATGAGCAATGCTGCCGTGACGGGGATAAGCAGATACCATCCGCTCAGTTTGGCGGATTTGGATAACTTGAACAGCGGTGCTGCGATGAGCGCTACTACTGCCGGACGGATGCCTTTGAAGGCGGCTTCCACAGCAGGCAGTTCTTTCCAGTCCGCAAAAATCATCGCGATAACGAGGATGATCAGGAAGGAAGGCAGCACCGCGCCTAACACCGCTCCGCATACGCCCTTCCAGCCTCCTATTCTCCAGCCTATGAAAATAGCGGAGTTGACAGCTATCAACCCCGGTGCGGCTTGCGCCAAAGCAATCATGTTGAGAAACTCCTCTTCGTCAATCCAGCCTTTGGTTTGAACCACTTCGCGCTGAATGAGGGGCAACATGGCGTATCCTCCACCAAGGGTGAAGGTGCCGATTTTCAAATATGTCCAAAAAAGTTGAAAAAACAATTTAACAGTTTACTTGTCGCTAAGTTGCTGTTTAACGAACTTGGCAAGCATGTTGATTGCTGCGTTGTTGTGTCCGCCCTGCGGCACAATGACATCTGCAAAACGCTTACAAGGCTCGATGAACTGCTCGTGCATCGGTTTGAGCACGCGTTGGTAACGCTCGATCACCGCTTCAGCCGTTCTGCCACGCTCAATGACATCACGTTTCATGACGCGTATCAGACGGTCATCCGCATCCGCATCCACGAAGATCTTCAGATCCATCTGCTTGCGCATGTTGGGTTCGCGCAACGCCATGATACCCTCAACGATGATCACCTCCTTGGGCTCGATATGAATCGTCTCCTCCGAGCGCGTACACGTTATATAGGAGTATATAGGTTGCTCGATGGCTTGACCCTCCTTGAGCATCGCTATATGCTTCGTCAACAAACTCCAGTCAAACGCGTCCGGATGGTCAAAGTTGATGTTTTGACGCTCCTCTACGGGCACGTTACTGCTGTCTTTGTAATACGAATCCTGAGGGATGACTACCACTTCGCCTTTCGGAAGGCGTTCAATGAGTTTTCTGACTACCGTTGTTTTACCCGAGCCGGTACCGCCCGCAATGCCGATGATAAACATAAAGACATTTACAATTTAGTCATTTACGAATTTTTCATTTATTCGGGGTGCAAAGGTAGTGTTTTTTTTTGATATATGCAAATAATCGACGAAAAAATGTAACAAAATAAAAAATAATTGCCAAAAAACTTGCGTATATGAATAATTTGTAGTAATTTTGTAGCCGATTTTGAAAAATCCCCTTTGTGGGTACCCTGAAAAATGCGTTTTAGGGGTAAGGAGAGATGCTCGAGTGGTTGAAGAGGCACGCCTGGAAAGCGTGTAAACTCCAAAAGGGTTTCCGGGGTTCGAATCCCCGTCTCTCCGCAAGACTTTGACATGATTTGAACGTCCAAGCTCGCTTGAGCGGGCAAACATGGTCAAAGGATTGCACAGGATGCCTGTGGCAGACTATGGGGATTACGGAGAAATCCCCGTCTCTCCGCAAGAAAAAGAAACACACACATTAACCGAAAAAATAAAACACAAATAAATAACTTAATAAAAAGATTCTCATGAAAAAAGTATTTGCAACCCTTACGGTGCTGGCTATGCTGACTTTTGGCAGCGCAGCTCTTATGGCACAAGAGGCAGCAGCTCCAGTTGAGGAGGCCGCTGTAGAAAACGTAGATGAAGCTGCTCCGGCAGTGGAAGAAGTAGCAGAAGCTCCGGCTGAGGAAGCTGGAGGTATGGTCGCTCTTCACAAGACCCTCAAAACCAAATTTATTGAAGGTGGTGCAGGCTTCATGGCTCTGACACTCGTTACCTTGGTATTCGGTTTGGCTCTCTGTATTGAGCGTATTATCTATCTGTCGCTCAGCAAGACGAACACCAAAGAGCTGCTTGCTAATATCGAGGCTGCTCTCAAGCAAGGTGGTATTGAGAAGGCTCTGGATGTTTGCCGCAATACTCGCGGTCCGGTGGCTTCGATCTTCTATCAGGGCTTGAGCCGTTACGATGAGGGTATCGACGTAGTAGAGAAGACTGTTGCTTCTTATGGTGGCGTACAGCTCGGTCTCTTGGAGAAGAACCTCTCTTGGATCTCGCTCTTCATCTCGATCGCTCCGTCTCTCGGATTCTTGGGTACCATTATCGGTATGATCGCTGCCTTCGATAAGATCCAGCAAGTTGGTGATATCTCCGCTACTGTTGTTGCCGGTGGTATCAAGGTCGCTCTGTTGACTACGTTGCTCGGTTTGATTATTGCTATTGTTCTGCAGTTGTTCTACAACTACATTCTCAGCCTCATTGAGGGTCTGGTTAATGAAATGGAGGACAGCTCGATTAGCCTGCTCGATATCGTAGTAGAGTACGACGCTGCCCAGAAGAAATAATAATATAAGGTACGCGTACGTACGTGCGCGAACTATAGAACTTATAAATTCTGAGCAATTATGAAAGATTATAAATTATTACCTAAAATTACCCTTTGGACGCTTTTGGCGTTGGGCATTGTGTTCATCGCAATGTTCTTCCTCGGCGGCTCGAACGGTAGTCTGGAGGTAGCCGGTGATTTCTTGGATATCCCGCGTTTCACCGATGCATTCCTCACTTGGGTCTACATCTTGGTAGGTCTGGTAGTGCTGATCACCCTTTGTGTGGTTTGTGCCGACTTTGCCAACAACTGGAAGACCAACCGTCGTAAGGCGTATATGACGCTGGGCGTAGTATGCGGATTCGTTGTTCTCGCATGCCTCTGCTGGTTCCTCGGTAGCCCTGAGAAAATCAATATTATCGGTTATGAAGGCACAGATAACCAAGGTGCTTGGGCTCAATTGGCCGACGCTGTTATCTATGCTTGTTACTTCCTCATCACCGCTACTATCTGTACGATGATTTGGGGTGTAATATATACCAAAAAACTGTCGAAGTAAATCACATTTATCATGGCAAAGAAAATCCCACAGATTAACGCCAGTTCCATGGCCGACATCTCGTTCCTGTTGCTGATTTTCTTCTTGGTGACCACCTCTATGGATGTAAACCAAGGACTGGCTCGCCGTCTGCCTGCTCCTATTCCGCCCGACCAGAAAGTGGAGGATAAGGATATCAATAAGCGCAACCTGATGGTGGTCAAGATCAACTCGGCTAACCAATTGATGGTGCAGGGTCAGTTGATGGATGTGAAGCAACTTCGCGAGAGGGCTAAAGAGTTCATCTTAAACGAGAATAACGCGGATTTCTATCCGAAGTTGTTCGAGGAGGATTTCGGTGCTCCCTTCGGCGTACTCAAGTACACCAAGGATCACGTCATCTCCGTTCAGAACGACGTGGATACCCAGTATCAGGCGTATCTCGATGTGCAGAATGAGCTCGTAGCTGCTTATAATGAATTGCGTGAAGAATGTGCGCAGAAGTATTTCCACAAAGCTTATAGCGAACTCGAAGAGGATCAACAGAAACAGATCCAAAAGATCTATCCTCAGAAGATTTCGGAAGCTGAACCTAAAAATTACGGTAACTAATATGGCTAAGATACGTAGAAATGAGAAACGTGAGATGCCGGCGTTGAATACGTCGTCCCTCCCTGATATTATCTTCATGCTGCTGTTCTTCTTCATGTCCGTTACGTCTATGAAAGAGGTCAGCTACAAGGTGCAGTTCAAGAACCCGCAGGCTACTGAGCTCACCAAGCTGGAGAAGAAATCCCTTGTGCGTTATATCTACGTAGGTACGCCTACAGCAGAGTTCCGCAAGCAGTATGGTGCAGAGACCCGTATCCAGCTCGATGACGCTTTCGCTGAGACCAGCGAGATCGGCGAGTATATCGTCAATGAGCGTTCGTCCATGAAGGAGTCCGAGCAAGGATTGATGACCGTCTCGATCAAAGCCGACAAGGAGACACGTATGGGTGTCATCGCTGACATCAAACAAGAGCTCCGTCGCGCTTATGCACTGAAGATCAGTTACGCTGCAACCCAGCGAACCAGTTACTAATCAGTAACCCGATAACAGAAAAAAAGCAACGTTTGTTGCTTTTTTTTTGTCTATTATTAAGGAACTATAGGCAATATTTGCCTATATTGGAGATTTTTTGTAATTTTGTCGCCGTTTTGATAAGATATAGGTATGAAAAAGATTTTCTTTCTGATAGCATCGTTGATGCTTAGTATAGGTATTCAAGCGCAGTTAGCATGGGATACCGAGATGACCAAAAATGATTTTGACAACGCCCAAACCGTTATTTCCAATACGAGTAATGTCAGTTTCTCCAACCCCGTATTAGGTTTAGGAGGCGGTTTGTCTATTGGTAAATTGACTCTAATTACTCCTTTTACGGACGAGTGTGTGATTGCTTTATCGCAGACAGGTGTGGCAGAGAAGCTCTCTTTTGCTTGGCAAGGTGGTAGTAGCGGTACGTTCAGCGTCTATCAGTCTGCTGACCATAATAACTGGTCTTTGCTGCTCACCAAGCAAGGTAACACCATCTCTACGGACACCAAGGAGGAGTTGGACTTGGCGACGACTACTCGCTATCTGAAATTCGAGGCATCCGCTCATACTGCGGTTGTATTCCGTAAGATCAAAGTGACGGAACTCAAGGAGCTCTCCGCTTCTACGGATGAGTGGCCTTTCGGTAGCGGTATGGTGGATGATGCGGAAGGTCAGAAGAACGTGACGGTCACTTGGACCAATATCGTAGCATCGGTCACTTCGACCGATTCGCATTTCTCGGCTTCGCTGACTACTGTAGGTCAGAAAAACCTCATCAATCAGACCACACAACTCACGATTCGTTATTCGCATTCGGAGGCAGGAGAGCATAGCGGTGAGATCGTCATTGCCGGAGAGGGACGCGAGGTACGTATCGCCGTGTCCGGTCAGACCAGCAAGTACGACCAGACCCTTACGTGGATCCAAGACATCAATCAGTGCGTAGCGACCGATCATATCTCGTTCAATGCGTTCACGTCCTCTTCCTTGGATGTAGTCTATGAGAGTTCGGATGAGAGCGTAGCCTATGTAGAGGGTAACGAACTGGTGGTCGTTTGTGCCGGAGAGGTGACCCTTACCGCTACGCAGCCCGGTAACTATAAGTTCAATGCGGCGGAGTTTGTCTCCAAGAGTCTGACGATCATCAAAGCCGATCCGATGATCGGTGTGACGGTGGATGATCTGACGTATGGTCAGCCGCTCAGCGAGGCGCTTATCCATGAGACACTCGGTCAGGTGGAGGGCAGCTTCACGTGGCTTGAGATAGCTCCGGATTCAGTGCTTAACGCAGGAGACTATGCCCTCTCGTTGCTCTTCAAGCCTGCTGACAGTTGTGTCTATAACGAGCGTACGATCCCTGTTGGACTGCATGTGAACAAAGCGGTCCAGACGATTGTTTGGGAAGGTCAGGATACTGAACTCATGGTAGGTACCAACGTGCCATCTACGGCGCAGCTGAGTTCCGGTCTGCCGATCACCTATGCCTATACGTCTTGCCTATTGGCAATCGAGGAAGGTATTATCATTCCGGAGAACGAGGGCGAAGTGACGGTCGTAGCATACCATCCGGGTAATGAGAACTATCTGCCTACGACGGTGATCATGGAGACCTTCACCATCACCCCGCAATCGGCTCCTACGGGTGTACAACAACAATTGTCGCCCGAACAGATCCGTCGGGCGAACAAATGGCTCCATGCCGGTAAGACGTATATCTCTTTCGAGGGAAAAGTATATGATGCGCAGGGCAAACTGCTGTATTGATTACAGCAGTCTCTTGCCCTTCACGCGCAGTTCGCCTACTTCCAGACGTTTGCCTTTCTGCGGTTGACCATTGGAGTCATACCAAGGCAGAATACGAATATGCAGCGTCTCGCCTGCAGGTACTAAGATGGGTTGGCCGAGTTCGATCAACTCTTTTTTATTCTTCTTGAGTGCCGTGTTCTCGTAGATAGTAGTCACGCCTTTGAAACTCTCTCCGAAACCGTAGTTGATATGTATATTCATCCCTGCGCCGCCTTTGGCTTTGATGGGAACGGAGATGGACTCAATGACAAGTCCTTTCTTCTTCTCCGCAGCGATGGTGTATTCGATATAGCGGTTCGCTACCTCGTCTATCTCTCCGGCAGGCCAAAGACCGCCTGTCGGCATATAGGCTCGTTTGAGCGTTTCAAGGTTCGAGAGCTTAGTGGGTTGCAGCGTCTCGCTGAACGGTGTGCCTTTGGCAGCGAAAGCGGCTTTCTTGCCGGACTCCTCTATGCCTCGTGCATAGACAGCGTATTGCTCTTTAGAAGGGAAGACGAGCCAAGGGTGCATCTCAGCCAATTCGGGCGAGTTGATCATCAGTTCGTATGCCAAGCTTGCTACCACCATACCGCCTTCGGCAGAGGTGTGGGTCTTGTCGCCGCAGTTGAAATAATGGGTCATGCAGTACTCTTTGCCTTGCTGCTCAAAGAACTCGCGGCTCCGTTCGGTCATATCCAGAAACGGCACGCTCATCTCTTGTGCTACCTCCCGCATACAACGGACGTAGTTTTTATTAGTCGATGGTCCATTAGAGGGCGTTAGATCATGTCTGCCTTCGGCATTGATCTTACCGTCCTTGAAATACACACGGCAGATAGGGGACATCAGGATCGGTGTCACGCCTTTCTCTCGCGCCTCGCGGATATAGGTGCGCAGAAACTCCTTATAGATCGTGTTCGGCTCCGTGCCGCGCATGTCGGTCAGGGTATCCTTACCTTCGGCACGCAGACGGGCGTTCTGTTCGTACACATCCTCTCCTTTACATTTCTCGTCGTTATGAGCAAACTGGATGATGAGGTAGTCGCCTTCGTGCATCTGGGTCTTGACGGACGGCCAGAGGTTATCCGTGGTGTAGAACGTACGGGTAGAAGCACCCGATTTGCCACGGTTATTGACGGTGACGGAGTCGGGGTTGAAGAATGCTTGCAGGTACATACCCCATCCTCGTTTAGGGGTAGCAGCGGGTTTGTAGTCGGACATCGTACTGTCGCCTATCGTGTGTACACGTCTCGGGGCGGCTACCATACTAAGGCACATCGCGGAGAGTGCCAAGAGGGTCAAATGCTTATTCATGACGGTTGTTTTTAGGGTTCTTATTCGGTTTCTTACCGTGCCGGAAACCTCCCGAACGGTGGAAACGGTTCTTGTTGGGACGGTTGTTACTGCGTCCGGCATAGGCGTTGTCGTCCGGCGCTTCGCCGAGTGCTTCGGGGATAGGCAGACGTTCGATTTCTTTTTTGAGGAACTGCTCAATACGTGCCCAAGGTCGTGCCTCTTCCGGCGAGACAAGGGTCACCGCTTCGCCGCTGTTCTCTGCTCGCGCAGTACGACCGATACGATGGACGTAGTCTTCAGGATCATGCGGCACATCGTAGTTGATGACCAGCGGTACATCGGTCACGTCAATACCTCGGGAGACGACATCGGTTGCTACCAGCACGTCCACCTTGCCGTTTCGGAAATCAAGCATCACCTGATCGCGTTCGTTCTGCTCCAAGTCACTGTGCATCGCACGTGCATCTATCTTGAGCGTCCGCAGGGTGCGGGTCAGGTCTTTGACCCGCTGTTTCTTTCCGGCGAAGATGATCACTTTCTTGAGGTTCTTGCCCTGCAGAGCCAGTTGCACGAACCCGGGTTTCTGTCCCTCATAGAGCCGCGCGCACATCTGGTGGATCGTCTCCGGCGGACGAGAGACCGCTATCTGCACCTCCACCGGATCACGCATGATCGCTTTCGCCATCTGACGAATCTTAGGAGGCATGGTGGCGGAGAACATAATCGTCTGACGGTCGGCAGGCAGTTTGCGAACGATGGTCATGATGTCGTCATAGAATCCCATATCGAGCATTCGGTCTGCCTCATCGAGGATGAAATACTTGACGCCGGAGAAATCGATGTCGTATATATTCATTTGGCTGAGGAGTCGTCCCGGTGTAGCGATGACCACGTCGGCACCGCGTTGCAGTCCCGTCACCTGCGTACCCCATGCCCCATTATCCTTACCGCCGTAGATAGCTACGGACGAGAAGGGTACGTAAAAACCGAATCCCTCTATCTGCTGGTCTATCTGCTGCGCTAACTCACGCGTAGGCGCCATGATGATCGCGTTCAGTTTGTCGGGATCATGGTCATCGTAGGCGAGGTTAGTGAGTAAAGGCAGGATATACGCAGCCGTCTTACCGGTACCCGTCTGGGCACAAGAGATGACGTCCTTGCGATCCAAGATCACCGGAATCGTCTTTTCCTGCACAGGGGTACACTCATCGAAATGCATGTCCCACAATGCATCCAATACCTCGTCAGAAAGTGCTAATTCATCAAAATACATTGTCCTTATTTCTCCCAATTTTCAAAAATCTCCGGACCATAGATATTATCTTCTTTGGCATCATGCAGCGGTGCCCAGAGTTGCGCAAAGAAGGGGTTTTGCTTGGCTACGCGGTCCCAATGCCATGGGATAGTGGACAGTTGAGAGTTGAGAGTTGAGAGTTGAGAGTTCATCTTATTGAGCGTCTCTTGGCTGTACGGACAAGGCATATCGAACGGAGACCAGTGTCCGCCTAAGAGGATCAGACGACGTCCGGCTTTGAAAGTGTTGCCGTTGGCGTCCTGCCATGTGTCGTTGCCAAGGTACTTACCGCCACGGAAAGCCGCTGCTTTGTTCAGTTCCTCGTCGGTGAGGGTATCGATATCTTTCGTCTCATCGTAGCCGTGATCCAAGAGCACCGGTGTCTCGCTGTTGTGGCTGACATCGAAATGTTTCCAATCCGGTATAGCTTGGTATGCCTCCATCGAGCCGTAATAAGCAGAGATACGTTTCTCTACTTTCGACTTCAAACTTTCATCTTTCAACTTCTTAACCCACCATTGGGTACCGTGTTCCTTGCTGTTGGCCATGAACCACATAGCGGCTTTCACGCAGTGCGGGAAGAGTTTGGCAATATGGGTCTTGGCAGCGAACTTGATACCCATGGGCAGCGATTTCGCTTTTGCCATCCGGGCGAAATACTCTTTTACCGGTACGTTGGCGCGGAAATGGAGATAGTTCTCCAACTTATCGCCGTCGATGTACCACATACCGTGGAAATTACGGGTAGTGAACCAATTGGCGTTGAAGATCTGTTCGGGTTTGGGGCAACCGATAGCGTCAAGCAGCAGACATTCGAACTCGTAGTTCGAGAGCCGGTACTCGGCACCGGAACCGATGTTATAGTAGTTGCACCAGAACTCTTTCGGCACCTCCGGACGGCAGACTCTTTCCAGTAATCGACCGCTGTCCTCTACCGTGGCCCATTCCAGTACACCGCGGATAGGCACATGGAACATGATCGGGTCGTAGTTCTTGAGAATAGCAGGATAGAGGATACCCGACTGACGAAGGGATACCCACGTCTTGATGCCCGAGTCGGTGATGATACGCTCTGCCAAGGCTTTGGTCAGACCGTAGTGGTCGTACGCCGAGACACATATCGGATCACCTGCGCGTCCCCAATGGAGCGGTTCGCGACGGTCACCCATTTGCGCTACCGAACCGATATAGACCACTTTCGGCTGCTTCTCTTCGGGCTGCGCCAAGATGGCTTTGGTGATGTTCTCGGCGGCGGAGATATTCGTACGCAAGGTCGCTTTCGGACGATAGTCCGCTTGTGGCGAAACCATACCGCCTACATGCAGGACGATGTCTGCGCCTTTCACGCCTTGGAGCACATCGTTGTAGTTGGTCAAATCACCCCAGATAATGTGAAGTTGAGGGTGGAGAGCTGAAAGAGGTGAGAGCAGCTCCTTGTTCTTCTTGCTCGGACGAGCTAACACACGGAGTTCGTACCGCTCGGGGTAACGCAGTATCTCCGTCATTCCGGCGAAGCCCATAGTGCCTGTTGCGCCGGTTAAAAAAATGATTGTTTTGGTCATATTGGTGATTTACTATTTTCGTTTTTAGGGTTGAGGGATGTCCTTCTCCTTGCGCTTCCGCTGGAAAAGACGGCTGAGCCGTTTGCGGAGCTTCTCGCGCATCTGAGCTCTCCAGAGTGCATCTTCCTCCGCTTCATTGGTCATCTGTTTGTAGGTAGCTTCGGCGTCGGTATCGCTGATGACGAGCAGTTGGTCGCCTACCTGCAGTTCACTTGAACCGGTCGGCACGAAGAAATCCTCTCCCCGACGTACCATCACGATGAGCGTGTGAGGCGGTAGATCTATCTCGCGAGGAGTGTTTCCTTTGGATAACAGTTGATCTGTCACCTCTACCTCTCGTGCCGAAGACTGTATCTCGTCCGGCAGATCCAGATCGAAATGCTCCAACGAACGCGATTCTCGTCCGGGGGTGTCCAACGCTAATTTTTTCGCCATATTTGTCAGTGTGGTACCTTGTATCAGCAGCGAGACGATCGTGCAGAGGAAGACCACATTGAAGATCAGATCTGCATAAGGAATACCATTGGCTTTGCACATGATAGCGAAGATGATCGGCACGGCACCTTTGAGTCCTACCCAGCTGAGCATGATACGGTCTCTTTGTCCGAACTGACGGCGGAAAGGCAGCATACACAGCCACACAGCTAACGGTCTGGAGATAAAGATCATCACGATACTGATGATCAGACAAGGGATCCATACGCGGTAACGGAACAGTTCCGCCGGCTCTACCATCAGTCCAAGCATCAGGAACATCGCCAACTGACTGAGCCAAGTCAGACCGTTGAAGAACGACTTGGTCTGCCTTTTGCGGGTGAACTTATTATTACCGATGATCAAACCGCCTACGTACACGGCGAGATAGGTGTTACCTTCGAGGTAGTAGGTGATGGAGAAGATGAAGATACAAGCCGTTAGGATCATCACGGGGTATAGCGATTCGTTGCCAAGTTTGACACGGCGCATGAGCTGTACCAAGCCTTCACCGAAAGCCAAACCGAGCACGGTACCCATCACTAACTGCACGACGATCGTCTGAATGATTGGCAGCGAATCAACGGGACGGGTCAAACCCACAAACGTGTTGACACTCAGTACGACTCCGATGAGGGTAGTGGTCAGTACGTACGCCATCGGGTCATTGGCACCGGATTCCAACTCGAGCAAGGGACGCAGGTTGTGCTTCAGACCGATGCCGTTGGTACGGAGAACGGAGAAGACACTGGCACTATCGGTACTCGACATCGTAGCCGCCATCAGCAGCGCTAACCAGATAGAGACCGTCACCACGGCATTAAGCCAACTGAAGATATAATAGATGATCACGCCCGTGATAGCACAAGTCAGCAGCACACCGAGGGTAGCTAAGGTGATACCGGGCAGCAATACCGAACGGATGTCATTCAGCTTGGTCTCCAAACCGCCGGTGAAAAGGATGATACACATCGCTACGGTACTCAAGGCTTGTGCCGTGTCGGTGTCTATCTCCAATGAGTTGGTGCCTAACAACGAAGCGGTTGTGTTCGAACCGAAGATAACACCCACTACCAAGAACAGCAGCAGGGCAGGGACTCCGTATTTATAACCGATCTTGTCCGCAAAGATACTGATGAAGAACAGCAGCGACAAGAGCAAAAGGATAAACTCAACGTGCATCTTATTCCTTGTTTCCTAACAAAAACTCATCAATGATCTTCACTATCTCCTCCTTGGGGTACAGTCCTTTGAGCAACATCGGCTTGCCCTCTACCGGTATGTATAATACCTGCGGAATAGAGCTGATATTGAACACGTACGCTAACTCGCGTTCACGCTCGGTGTCGGCTTTGTAGAACGTCACTTGGTCGCAGTATTTCTGACTCATCTCCTCCATGATCGGAGCAAGACGTTTACAGGGACCGCACCAAGTGGTGTAGAAATCAATAACACAAGGCTTATTGCCTTTGTACTTCCAATCTTTCTCTGATTTGTAGTCAAAAATACGCGCACGGAACTGCTCCGTGGTGATGTACACTACGTCCTCTGCCATGCTCGGCAAGGCAATCAGAACGCATAAAATGGTAATAAAAATATTCTTTTGCATACTACTATAGTTTTCTCCTTTCAACTATCAACTTTCAACTATCAACTTTCACCAAAGTGTATAGTCTATTTCCGTCAAAAGTCTCGAATTCATCGGGTAAATCAATCTTCGGTGCCGGTACTCCTTCGCCGATCTTCAGGTCGGGTGCTACCTCTACATGTATCTCGTCCCATATACCGGTCTGCAATATATGTGCCAAAAGTGTTGTGCCGCCTTCCACGAGGATCGAATGGATATTCCGCTTCGCCAAATCCTCCAATATATACGGCCAATCTGTCCTGTCTCTATAAACAATCACCGGCTCAATCCCGTGGTAATCCGAAGCCCCTCCCCAAATCCTTGCGTCATCCGGTATGCGGTGATGCCGGTCAAGGGTCACACGAATAGGGTTTCGTCCTTCCCAATGGGTATTGAGCAGTCTCGGGTTATCCATCAGCACGGTGTTGGTACCTACCATGATCGCCATGTTCTCTGCCCGCATCTTATGTACCAGTTTCTTCGTCTCCGGTGTCGATATCGTCAATGCACCATTGAGGTGTAATTTTGAATTTTTAATTTTTAATTTTGAATTCTGACGGTTTCCATCGATGAAACCGTCAGCTGTCTGTGCCCATTTGAGCGTGACGTAAGGTCTTTTTTTCTCGTATAGACAAAGGAATCGTTTGTTCAACTCGCGGCATTCTTTCTCCAACACGCCTACCACCACTTCGATTCCGGCATCCCGTAACATCTGCACCCCTTTGCCTGCTACCAGCGGGTTCGGGTCTAACATCCCGACTACCACACGTCCTACGCCTTCCTCGATAATCAGTTTCGCGCAAGGCGGCGTCTTCCCGTAATGACTGCACGGCTCAAGGCTGACAAATAGCGTGCAAGTAGAAAGGTCTGAATACTGACTTCTGAATTCTGAATTCTCAAAATGCTTAAAGCAGTTCACTTCCGCATGCCCTTCACCATACCGTTCGTGCCACCCTTCTGCAAGGATAACCTCGGAAGAGTCGGGGTTAGGCTTCCCTACCAAAACTGCCCCGACCATAGGGTTCGGTGCTACGAAATACTCCCCTCGACGGGCGATTTCGATGCAATGTGCAATATATTTTTCGTAATTATTCACCAAAATTTGTTTATTTGATTTTTTTGTTGTAATTTTGCAGCGAATTTGAAAAAGTAATTGTTTTTAATTGTTGACCATTGTTGACCCCAAAATGTCAAATATCCAATCTCAAATTTCAAATATCCAATCCGCCTTGCAGGCGGCTTATCCGGCAGATGAAGCTAATGCCTTAGCTTGGTGGATTGCGGAAGAACTGACCGGTCTTAGTCGTACCGAATTGCAATTTGGGTGCAAAGGTACAAATTTTTCTTCACATATGCAAGAAATCGAGACAATAATCGACAGATTATTGCATTTTGAGCCTATTCAGTACATCTTTGGGCATACTTTATGGAACGGATTAGATCTTAAGGTCACTCCTTCGACCCTTATTCCCCGTCCCGAAACCGCCGAACTGGTGGAACGTATAAATGAGAAAATGCTAAATGACCAACGACCAACGACTAATGACCAACGACCAACGACTGTCTTGGACATCGGCACCGGTTCCGGTTGTATAGCTATAGCTCTCAAGAAAGCGCATCCCGAATGGTCTGTGACCGGTATAGACATCTCCCCCGAAGCCATCGAAGTAGCAAAAGAGAATGCCCGCCGCAATAATGTCGATGTGCATTTCGAAGTCGCAGATATTTTCTCTGACCAAATGACCAAATATCTCAATAAATGGTACATGGTAAATGACCAAATGGTAAATGAGAAAATGGTAAATATCGTCGTCTCTAACCCTCCCTATATCTGTGAGAGCGAAAAAGTCTCGATGAAATCGAATGTTTTGGACTATGAGCCCTCTACTGCCCTCTTTGTTCCCGACTCCGATCCCTTGCTCTTCTACCGACGCATCGCAGAACTCTTCTTCCGTACACCATACACCATACACCGTACACCAAAATACCTCTTCTTCGAAATCAACGAAGCCTACGGACCTCAATTATCCGCCATGCTGAGCGGATTAGGTTACACCGATATACAAATTCACAAAGATATTTATGGCAAAGACCGAATTATCGAAGCTCGAATGGCTCGCTAAAGCCCAAGCCTATTGTGCAAAAGCGGAGCACTGTGCTGCCGACGTGCGGCGTAAGTTATACGAATGGGGACTGCAAGATGCAGAAATAAAAGATTTCTCGCCCGAAGACGGGCTCGATATCGCCGATTTCATCGAAGAAAATCTCTACTCCGACCACTTCCTTGATGATGCACGTTTCTGTGCCGCCTATGTGCATGATAAGGTGGAGTATCAGTCTTGGGGACGACTGAAGATCCAAACGGGTCTACGTGCCCTCCAACTCCCTGAATCAGAGATCTCTCAAGCGCTGAAAAATATCGATGAAATCGCGTATTTTAGCAATTTGCGCAAACTCATTCGTTCCCGTTCTGCCGACTCCGAAGACAAACGTCTCCGTTTTCTCTCCCAACGCGGTTACACCTTCGATGAGATCAAAAAGTGTTCAGACCGTTAAGACGTATTTCCTTAACCACGCATCGATATCCTCTATCCGAGGATCAACATGCTTGCGGACGATTTGTCTTCGATGATAAATCGTCTGTTTTTGTACATTGAGCACGATAGACATATCGATGTCCGAAGCACCGATAATAGAGAGAATAGCAAACTGCATATCCGATTCGGTCAAGGCAGGATACTCTTTTTGCAAACGGCTTATAGCTCCGTCCAAAGCTTTGTCTATAGAGGCAATCAGCTCGTCCAGACTCTCTTTGTTCATCGTCAGTTTCTCGTCCCGATAGGTCTGCAACCATTTTGGAAACTCCACTTCTTTGCCTCGCATTCGTTGCATCTCTATCTCACGCGTCAGACTCACTTTCTGTTGCAGCCGTTCCAATGCTAATTGTAACTGCTGTACGTATTTCTCCCGGAGTGCTTGCAGCTGTCCTGCTTGTTCGCGTCGGCGTTGCTGCCAATAGCGCCAAATGACTATAAACAAGATGATTAATGCTATAATCAGCAAGACCAAGATGGCGGATATGATTCGTTGACCCCTTGCTTTTACTCGTTCGCTTTCCGCCATCAGTCGCTCGCGTGCGACATCGTAATGTAAGGATAGCGCGTACGTGCGCGACCCTGCGTCGCGTTGCAGTTCGTCTATCTTTCTGTCGTATAGATCTAACAATAGGCGGTAGGCTTCATCTGCTTGACCGCGTTGAAGAAGGATCTTGCTTTGCAGATAGGCGTAACTCTGCTCAAACCAATAGGTGTATGCCGAGTCTGTGGGGCGTAAACGCTCTAAATAGAAGGCGGCAGAGTCCGTAGCATGTTTTGCTAAGAGCAGTTCCACGATCTCCGAATATCGGGTAGGAACCTTGTACTCTTCGGCTAACTGCTTGCAAACACTCAGACGGTGCGAGACGCTGTCGGGAAAACATATCTGATAGCGGTAAGCATCTATATCCAATAGCAGCAGATCACTCTTGGCTTCTTGCGCATACTGTTCTGCTTGTGCGAAATACCAAAGGACGCTGTCCTGTTCGCCGCCGGTGAGTGCCATCGTGCGGGCTATATCGCGATAGGCGCAAGCCAAATAAATGGTGTTGCTGTCCGGATTCAGTAGCGGAATAGCCTTGCGGTAATAACTCTGCGCGATGTCATACAGCATCTCGCTTTCCGAGGTGTTGCCTAATCGGAACCAAGTTAATCCCAATAACCGGTTTCTTCTCTCGGACTGCTGATGGTTGATGTCGGAAGGCTGAATAGTAAGCAAAATCTCCTCCGAACGCTTCAAGTATTCGGTTGAACTCTCGTACTGACTACTGCTGTTGGAGTATGTTCCCTGACGATATAATTCCTCCGCTTCGTCAAGCCGATTTTCTACGTTTGTAGAGCCAAATTGGCAACTCTGCAAGCAAAAAATCAAGCCCCAAAGCGCTATTTTTGAAACGCGTACAACTTTATTTTTAGTCATATTTTGTAAGTTATTGATTATCAATGGTCTTTATTTTGTTAAAATCGGCACTCGTACAACACCTAAATTTGCACATGTCAAAAAAAAGCAGTACCTTTGCACCGGATTTCTAATCTTGGATTAGGGATCCTCGAACGATTGTTTCAAAATTTATTTTGGAGCGCAAAATTAGTAAAACTTTTTAACATATGCAAATTATGGAAAAGAAAAATTGTTTTTGTCTGCTTTTTGTAGCCTTTTTACTGTTAAAAGGAACATGCGCCTACGCGCAAAAGGTTTTTATTGACAGCGTTTATTATACGCTGGACAACACAGCCATGACAGCACAAATAGCGGTACAGAGTAGTAGTACCGCCGTTGGTGACATCGTTATTAATGACACAGTGACGTACGAGGGCGCGAATTACGCGGTTACGAGTATGGCAGACGATGCTTTTGCCTATTGCAATCAACTGACATCTATCGTATTGCCTCAAACCCTGCGTAATTTAGGTAAAAATGCTTTTCTGAGCTGCACGAGGCTTACCTCCTGTATCATTCCGGACAGTACGATCACGGAGATTCCGTTTGAGGCGTTCTTGAAAGCAGGACTCATTGAGTTCCGCGTGCCGGAAGGCGTGACATATATCGAGCAACGTTCGTTTGAGCAGATGCCCAACTTGCTGCGCATACACCTTGCTAATTCGGTGAAGTCTGTAAGTCCGTGGGCATTCTATATATTAGACGCGCTTCAAGATCCCATTTACAACGACAGCATGTTTGTGTTGATGCCGATGAATTATCAAGGTGCCTATACGATACCGACGGGCATTCAGGCTATATGCAGTAGTGCTTTCTACGGATGTACAAAAATTACGAGCCTTACCATACCGGAAGGCGTGAAGCGTATTGAACACTACGGGCTGATGTTCAGTCTCAATGCTGTCATTAAAACGCTCCATCTACCGGCTTCGTTGGAATATGTTACTCCAGGGGCGATTTTTGGCGGATCATTACGGAAAATCTCTGTTGCTGAAGGCAACACGCACTACACCACTTGGAACAACATGCTTATGACTATCAACATGGATACCGTAATATGTTGTCCGGCGGCAATAAATGCCGCTTACACTTTGCCGGAAAGTGTCGTGCATGTTGCTGCTAGTGCTTTCTCTGTTTCCGCAGTTGATCTGACCATGACCAACGTGCGCTCTATCGGCGAATACGCTTTCGAGGCCAACAGCCTTGGGAAGTATGACAGCAACAGACATTATGTCATACCTGAAACGGTGGAAGAAATAGGCGACGAGGCATTCTACCGCTCTTATTCCATGGAGCAGGTAACGATACCTTCCTCGCTTAAACAGATGGGTGAACAGGTATTTGCTGATAGTCCGAAGCTCAAGAAAGCAATCATCAATAGTCCCATGATCGGTAAAGGACAATTCCGAATCTGCAATAATCTGGAAATCATTGAGATAGGTGACAGTCTCAGAGAGATAGGCGCTTATGCTTTCCATAAATGTCCCGCACTATGGTACATCCGGATGCCGAAAGCCAACGCGCATTTCCGCGCGATAGACGGGGTGCTCTATTCGGCAGACACGACGGCGTTGGCGCTCTATCCGTGCAAGCATGACGGAGAGGAGTTCGTGCTACCGGAAGAAGTAAACACCTTGCGTTCCTCTTCGCTCAGAGCGGTGAAGCTCCGTAAGCTGGTATTGCCGAAAGGTCTGAGTCTAATAGAGAACGAGTTGTTCGGCGGCTATTACTTGGGTAACGATGACACACCGCTGCTTGATACCATTGTGGCTCCGATGATGTCTGTTCCAGCGGCACAAAGTAATTCGTTCAATCTTCTTAACCAAGCACAAACGGTGCTTTTAGTACCTTGTGACTCGCTTGCGGAGATCTATCGTGCCAACAGCATCTGGAGGGGCTTTAACATCCAAGTGGACAGTACACTTCTGGAGCTGCCGGAAAAAGAGCAGGAAGTAGGGACGCAACCCGACGAGCACAGTGTGCAGTTCACATGGCCGGCCGTGGAAGGAGCCACATACTATACTCTCATCATCTGGGCGAATGAAGAGCGCACGGAGAAGATTTGTACGCTGACGTTCAACTCCATGGGACAGCTCGTTGAGATCGACTTCTCCAAGCACGCACCTGTACGTCGGGCGATGAACACCGCTGCTTCCTTCTCGTTCCGTTACAACGGTTTGAGTGAGGGCACCGACTATTGGTTCACGATGACAGCCTCCGATGATAACAACAATGAACTCTATTCCGCATCCGGTTCATTCAAAACACTTGGTGAAACTGGGACTACAACGTATTTAGACCAAATCCCGAGTGACCAAGTACAATGCACAAAGGCGCTGCGCGACGGACAAATCTATATAATGTACAAAGGGACAATGTACAATGTACAAGGAAACCGGATAAAATAATCATCAAAAATAGTAGAGTTATGAAAACGAAAAATGTTTTTTGTCTGCTTTTTGTGGTGTTTTTGCTATTAAAAGGAACATGCGCCTACGCGACGCCTTGGAACGGCGCAACGACTGCACCGGGTCTGTTGGGAACGACCTATACCGTCACTACGGCGGAACAGCTGGCGTGGGTGGCGCAGCAGAGCCAGACGGATGACTTCGCCGGTTATACCATCCGTCTGGAAGCGGACATTGACCTCGGCGGCGCGCAGGAGACCCCTCCGAGCTGGACGCCGATAGGCAATGCGGCACACCCGTTTATGGGCGAACTGGACGGCAACAACCATGTGATATACAACCTGTATATCCTCAATTCGTTTCCTAGCGGTGCGGGGCTGTTTGCCGAGACAGGAGTCAGTGCGGTGATTCATCATACGGGTCTTGCGCAAGGTCAGATCATGACCGACGCGACGAGCAATGTGGGCGGTTTCATCGGGATAAATCGCGGCTACCTGCACCACTGCTTCAACATGGCGCAGATCATTGCGCACAACGGGGACAATGTGGGTGGTCTGACGGGGACCAACTATGGTCAGATAGCGTACTCGTACAACACGGGTATCATCACCGACGCCAACAACCATGTAGGCGGTCTGGCAGGCGTGAACAAAGCCTCCGCGGTGCTGAACGAGTGTTACAACACGGGTTACTGCAAGGGTTCCGACCATGCCGGCGCCCTGTTCGGTCTGAACGAAGCGCCCGCTTCACAGCTCACCCGTGTCTATTTCGACCAGCAGGTCACCCGGACCTACGTCACCGGCTACGGAGTGAACGATGTGCTGGACAACACCCTCTATGCCGTGGAGAAAACAGGCACTTTCACTTCCAAGAACAACCCCTTCAACCAACTGCCGGAGTGGAACATCATCCGTGACGGGTACTACCGCTATCCCCGTCTGCAATGTTTCGGAGACCATGAGGCGGCACTGGTGTCCGTCAACTGCATCCTACTGGACGCGGACAATCTGCCGGTCGAGCGCGCCGAAGGAGTGGGCGCTCCGAAGGAAGGCAACGCGCCGCGCAAGCAGTTCGCTCTGTTCGGTGCCAGCGGTTCCGTGTGGTTCTCGCCGAGCGACGAGGTCATCCATATACGGAGCAACAGCACGGCGGAGGTCGTCCGTCCGTGCGGCAATCAGGAAGTGATCCTCACGGTCACGGAAGGCAGTACCACCAAGCAGATTTACACCATCGTCAAAGGCTATGAGAAGTTCGACGCCGGCAGGATGGAGGGCGTGAAGACTGCCTGCTGGCGAGAGGAGACCAAACTGATCTCCGCCAACCATGACGGCAAGGAACCCTTGGGCGGCAAGGATGACGAACAGGGCGGCGTGTACGGCTACCAGTACATGATTATCCGCGACACGGTGGTCTATGACGAACACATGAACCCCGTATCCTATACGCCGATGGACACGTTCTATATGGAGCACAAGCCATACAGCAACTGGAACATGCCGACAGATGTCTCCGGAACGTACGCTTTCAGGCGCTACACTCATGACTACCAGTGCAAGACGGACTGGACGGAGTCGCCCGGACGGGTCTATATGACGGTTCTCGGTGATTTCGACGCCGGCAAACTGTACGATAAACCCGACACGCTGTACGGCGTACTGCCCATCACGTTCACCATAGAGAGCGAACGGGACGCGTCGGGCGGTGCAGGGATATTCAGCTACTTGTGGAAGATGAAAACGGAAAAAGAGACAAAGAATCCGCTCTATATAGACGGCGTGCCGGTGAACACCGCGTCTTTCAACTTCACGTTCGAGCAACCGGGTACCTATGTGTTCACACGCCGCGCGAGCGATGCGATGTGCAGTACCAGCCCCATCGAGTCGGAATCGCCGCATACCGTGGTGGTGTACGAGGCGATTGACCCTGGGGCGGTGGACTCGTTCGCCATGACCCTATGCAATCCGAAATACTATGGTTCCATCGAAGAAAAATCCCCTGTTTCGGGCGGTAACGGCAATTATATTTACCGCTGGACATGCAACGGCGAAGCCATGCTGCACAGCGACACCGTCAGCCTGCCGCTCAACGATTTTGTGATGACGAACGGCAGCAGGTATGTCTTCCGCCGTCAGGTGAAGGATGACAGCGGTCTCATGGACTGGCTCACTTCGGAGGGGGCGGTGACGCTGTTCGCGGACGGGCTGAGCGACTCCTGCATGGCGGTCTGCTCGCAGAAGAAGACCGTGAACGTGACGGTCTGCATGTCCGACCTGCCCTATACGGACACCTATACGTTCATAGACGGCCACGCGGAGACCTACACGCTGAGTGCGGACAACGAAACGGTGGTGATGCACGACCATACGATAGACGGCTGCCCGATGGAGGTGAGTATCGTCTGTCAGGCGTCCGCCGTTCCGGTGGTGGACATACAACCGGTGGTGGACCTCTGCCCGTCCGATTCCGCCCTGACCATCCTTTTCGCCGTCCGCGAAGGTAAACCCGACCGATACGACCTTGTCTTCCCCACCGACGCACAGCAGGCAGGCTTTGTCTCCCGTACAGGAGAGACCCTTCCGGCAGACGGACGGATAGCTGTTCCGATGCCTCAGGGCGTGTCCGCAGGCACGTATTACATGTCCGTCGTCTTCTATGCCGGCAAAGGCAACTGGTCGTGCAAGAGTGAGACCTACTTCTTCCCTTTCACGCTGCTCACGGACGGTTTCGTGCACCGCAAGTGGAATGACGTGGTTTTCGTGGACAGCAGTGACAAGAACTGTGAGCCGGATTGTGACGGCGACCTGCAATTCACTGCTTATCAATGGTACAAGGACGGGGAACGCGTAGAAGGAGCCACCGGGCAGTACTACCACGAGACAGGCGGTCTGAACGGGTTCTACCAGGTGGAGATGACCGGTTCGGACGGCACCGTCTATCGCAGCTGCGTGTATGAGATGCGTCCGACGGAAGGAATAGACCAAGTACAAAGGGACGATGTACGATGTACGAAGGTCATCCGGGACGGACATCTGTATTTGATGGTCGGGGAGAAAATCTATAGTGTTTTCGGACAGGAAATCAAAGGCTTATGAAACGGGTTGTTTATCTGATGACCGTATTGGTGGTCAGTTGCGGGCTGTACGCCCAAAAGCATTATATCGACCTGCACGCCGGAGTGGGTGTGGGCAGTTGGGGTTATACGCTCCAAGGCGGTTCTACACAGTTCGGAAACACCTATAGTGCCGGGGTGGGTTACACCTGGTTTTTCCATCCCTGTGTCGGTCTGCAGACCGGCGTACAGGCGGTGCGCCTCTCGTCCTACGGATCGCTGACGGAGGGCGTCGAGTACGGTCCGCTGACGGATTATCAGGGGGAACAGTACATGCACCGCGTTGCGCTCTCCGGCTGGCGCGAACAGCAGGAAGGCTGGCTGCTTGAGGTGCCGCTTGGTCTGCGTTTCCGTTATTTTGCAGACGAGGAAAGCCGCGTCGGACTGCATGCTGCTTTCGGTGCTTCTCTGGCAGTGCCGGTTCATGCCGTGTACCGCGTTTCGGGAACAGCCGCCCATTCGGCATGGTACGAATGGTGGCAGCTGGAACTGCATGACCTGCCCGGACGCTTCGGAACGGAGGACGTGAAACAGGAGGAGAGTTGCAAGTCACTCCTCGCCACTTTCAATGCCATGGCGTACGCGGAGTTGGGTATGGCTTTCCGTGCCGGACGGCGCACGCAGATTGTCCTTGCCGCCTATGCGCAGTACGGCATTACGGACTTTTCCAAGGTCAAAAAAGAGGAGCGCACGACTTTGGGTTTTGCCAACAAGGAGAACGGTTATACGTTCATGCCGGAGTACCATGGACTGCTCGGAACGGACTGCGTTGCGGCGATGCGTCCTTGGACGGCTGGGCTCAAAATCGGACTGTCCGTATGGCCCGGCAAGACGGACGAGCAGAAAAAGAAGCAGCTGAAGAAACTGGCGGAGCAGTATCCGAAACTGATGCCGGTCCGCGAACAACACGACACCGTCTATCTACGCGACACCGTGTATATGCGTGACACCCTTGTGCTGCATGACACCGCCGTGTTGAGCGATATTGAGCAAAAGATGCCGATGACGCGCGAACAGGCGCAGCTGGACGAACTGCTGTCCTCCGCCGTCATCTGGTTCCATTTCGACGAGTACAAGCCTGTCCTCGAACCGGCTTATATCCTCGATTCCGTGGCGGCGATGATGCAGCGTCATCCGAGCTTGCGTATTCAGGTGAACGGACATGCGTGCAGCATAGGCACCGAGCGTTACAACAAACGCCTTGCCTTGCGCCGTGCGCAGGCCGTGGCGGCGCTGCTGGAACAGAAAATGGTCAGCAGAAAACGCATGAAAGTGGCATCCTACGGCGCGTCACAGCCCTACCGATATAATCCGAAGCACTCCTATGCCAAGGACCGCCGCGTGGAGATCATTCCGGAATAAGTACAAAATATGCCAAAATGAACGGAAATGATTTGCATATATCAAAAAAAAGTATTATATTTGCAGCGTAGTTTTTTCGAGAACGTAAAAAACGCGTGTAATTTACTGAAAATAAAATGAATAGGACGATTTAAGAAAGAACAAAGTCTAGGATGATATAGTGGTGATACACATCCGGGGACGCAATGCAGAAGAAAAAGCAGTAGAAAGCACCCACGGTTCGTTCCGCACAAAAGGAGAGGGCGAAAGTACAGAAGGCCTCATGGATGTACAAGGGGACGATGTACAATGTACAAAGGTGCTTCGCGACGGACAGATCTATATAATGTACAAAGGGACAATGTACAATGTACAAGGAAACCAGATAAAATAATATACGATCATGAAAACGAAAGTATCTATTATTCTTGTTTGCCTGATTTGGATGGCAAGCAGCATGTACGCAACGGTATATACCGGCGTGTGCGGAGAGCATCTGACATGGACACTGAATTCCGAGGACAGCACTCTGGTCATCAGCGGACGTGGAGACATGTCGGGTTGGACGTTCGGAGATTACGCTTCGCGTGTTTATATCAAGCACATTGTTTTTCCCGAGGGAATGACATCCGTTTATGGCAGAGCCTTTAGTGATTGTCCTGCGTTGGAGTCGGTGACTCTGCCGGACAGTGTTGTAACCATCGGTATCAGAGCTTTTGAAAGCTGTGGGAGTTTGAGAGTGGCGCGTTTGGGCAAAAATGTCCGGACGATAGAGCAAGAGGCCTTCAGAAATTGCTCCGCGTTAAAGCACCTGGAACTATCGGATAGTCTAGAATCCATCGGCGTTAGGGCCTTCAATAATTGCGTATCTCTTACGGACACCGTTGTTTTTCCGGAAACGCTGTCTTCGATCGGTGGAAATGCTTTCGGAGGCGACAGAATAGGCGGTTCCGTTGCCGTATGGAAAGCGCGTCATTGCCAGACCGGAGAAATAGCAACACCGATGAAACACTTCGCGCATGTTGTTTTTGGAGACAAAGTGGAGTATATCGGTCCGAACTTGTTTTCCAATGCGTTATTGGACACGGTTATACTACCGGCGAGTATAGATACAATAGAGCACCATGCATTCTATGCAAGCGGGTTAAGCTATATCGAATTGCCACCATCACTTGTGTATATCGGAAGTGAAGCATTTTACAGAAACCTGTCGTTGAAATCGCTCGTTATTCCTGAAAATATAACCTCTATTCCGAGCTCCATGTGTGGCTGGTGTAGCGCTCTTGAATCAGTCACATTACCAGACGGGCTTCAAATAATCGGCGAATTCGCTTTTTCCAACTGCTCAGTTTTAAAGCGTTGCGATATTCCCACAACGGTTCAAACCATCGGAAATGGTGCTTTTTGTTATTGCTCTTCCTTGCCATCTGTCACCCTGCCAGAAGGCATGACCAGTATTGCAGATATTGCTTTCCAAAGCTGTAATATGCTAAAAGAGGTTCATTTCCCTCAATCTCTGACTACCATTGGTGACGGTTCTTTTCAAGGGTGTGCCATAGACTCGTTAGGTTTGCCGCCATCCCTCAACACTATCGGCGAATATGCATTCTTAAATCTGGTCAATTTGAAAGAACTGATTATTCCTGACGAAGTGCGACAGATTAAGTCCCGTGCCTTTGAAGGTTGTTCGGGGTTAAAGAAAGTGGTCATCGGTAAAAAGACGGCAATGATCGATGCCGATGCATTCAAGAATGACTATATGCTCATAGAGATCCGTAGCCGTGCGGCGTACCCGCCGTTAGTACAGAGTTATACTTTTGCAGGCGTGCCTGATAGCACCTGGCTTTTCGTGCCGGTTCAGAGTATTGCCGCTTACGCGGAGGATCCTGTTTGGGGACGATTCCGGATGCCGAAAGAAGAGGAGATCAACTATGTGACCGTCGATGCCGAAGAGACCACGGCAAACTTTGTCTGGCCGACGGATAGCACCGCTTCTTCCTACCAGATAGATATCTACAAGGACGGCGCAGTGTTCTGTAAACTGACGTTGGGCAACAGAGGACAGCTGTTAGGAATCTCATTCAACGCCCCGTCGCGGAGCAATCCGGGAAGCACCATTCCGGTTTCGCTTTCGTTCAATGTAACCGGTTTGGATGAAGCCACGCGGTATAACTACGTACTCTCCGCGTTGAGCGCAAACGGCACACCTATTCACGTCTATACCGGAGCTTTCGCGACAACCGGCTATTCGGGTGATAAACCCGTTGGTGACGGTCAGGAGGTCATCCCGACACCGCCTGTCATTCCCGCGGATCCTGAAGCATCAGAAACACCCACCGGAGTGGAAGGTCTCACGGATGTACAAGGAGACGATGTACAATGTACAAAGGTGCTTCGCGACGGACAACTCTATTTGATGTACAAAGGGACGATGTACAATGTACAAGGAAATCAACTGAAATAATATACGATCATGAAAACGAAAGTATCTATTATTCTTGTTTGCCTGACGATGATGGCAAATAGCTTGTATGCGACGGTTTATAACGGCGTGTGCGGGGAACATCTGACATGGAGTTATGACACGGAGACGGCGCACATGACCATTGAGGGCTACGGCGAGTTGAAGAACACAGTCGATAGTCTCTGGTGGAACAAACAGGTGTTGCAGGCTTCGTCGTGGTCAACGAACTATAAGACGTACTATCCTTATAACTCGTGCAAAACGATTTCGCTGCCGGAAGGGCTGACGGGATTCAGCGGTGCGACATTCCGGGATTGGTGGAACCTGACGGCGTGCGAGATCCCCGAAGGCGTGACAAAAATACCTGCTTACCTATTTGAGAGCTGTTACCAGCTGAAAGAGATCAAACTGCCTAACTCGGTGGACACCGTGGGACAATACGCCTTCAGCAACTGTACGACGATGGTAAAGTGCGATTTGGGCAAAGGGGTTAAGTATATCGGTCAGATGGCCTTCCAGAACTGCTATCACTTGAACTCTGTTCGCTGGTCGGACTGTCTGGAGGAGATAGACGGCAGTATTTTTGACGGCGAACCCGATAGAGCGTCATACGACCAAAATAGTGTAGCCACTATTCCGCTTCGGGACACGCTGTTTTTCCCGGCGACGTTCCTCTCAAACAAACAGATCTCGTGGTGCTACCACGATAGTCCTGTTATTGTTTGGAATGCCAAGAACCCTCCGGCTTCTTCGTCGGTATTTTATAATCTTTACTGCTATTGGAGGGGCGATTTTATCTTCGGTCCGGATGTAGAGTTTGTGCCGTCAGGTCTATGCCAGCAGGTACTCATGAAGAAAATCGTGCTGCCTGAGGGCTGTAAATATATCGGTTCAGGCGCCTTCTTGGGTAACAACAAGTTGGATACAGTTATCCTTCCTTCTACGCTGACAGCTATTCACCAAGAGGCTTTCAAGGGATGTACGAAGATTCAGCGAATCACTATACCTCAGAAAGTGAAAGCCATCAATTCTTCCGTATTCAACGGGTGTTCAGCCTTGAGGCGAGTCGAGATACCGGATAGCGTCAGCACTATCGGGGATAATGCCTTCTCAGGATGTCCGAACTTGGATTCTATCGTACTGCCGAAAGAACTGACCATGATCGGCGGAAGTGCGTTCTCGGGGGTTAAGTTGCAAGATTCGCTGGTTATTCCCGACAAGGTAATCTCCATTGGCACGAACGCCTTTGAAAACTGGAGTGCGCTCAAGGAGTTGTCGATTGGCAAAAACGTCGTTCTCATCGGGGATAATGCCTTCAAGGGCGACAGCGCGATAACACATATTTCCGTCTGGGCAGCTACTCCTCCTGCGGTAAGCGAAGGGACATTGGCGGACATTCCTGACAGTACTTTATTGAGTGTGTTACCTGATAGCCGTAAACTTTATCGCGAGCACCCTTATTGGGGACGGTTCCGTATGAGCGATGTACCGGATTCGGCGATGATCCAACGTACCGTGACTGTGGATGCTGCGGAAACGACAGCGGATTTCACATGGCCGACAGACAGCGCGGCGCATAGTTATCAGATAGATATATACAAAGACGGCGCGGTGTTCTGCAAGCTGACGTTAGGCAACAGAGGACAGCTGTTAGGCATCTCCTTCTCCGCGCCGGGCAGAAAAATGTCCAATATGCAATCTCAAATCTCAAATGCTGACGATAGTCAGCCCTATACCCTCTCCTTCAAAGTGACAGGTCTCGATGCTGCTTCGCGGTATAACTACGTCCTCTCTACCCTCGATGCAACCGGAACGCCTATTCACGTCTATACCGGAGCTTTTGCGACCACCGGCTATTCGGGCGAAAAGCCTGTTGGTGACGGTCAGGAGATCATCCCGACACCGCCTGTCATTCCCGCGGATCCCGAAGCATCAGAAACACCCACCGGCATCGAAGAATTATCCGATGAAACCGGCACTTTTGAGGGTTCGAACGGCAAGATTCTCCGTAATGGTCAACTCCTCATCCGTCACGGCAAAAACTGCTACACCCTCACTGGTCAGGAAATGAAATAACTTACTCTCGTTAATCAATAAGGAATCATTAAGGAATATATAAGGAATCACTAAAGATTTAAACGTTCTGTATTATATACTATGTATATAATACTATATAGATCCATGTATAAAAATTTCTCATGGCAGAAATGGCATAAATGGCAAAAGTTTTGCCATTTCTGCCACTTTTGCCAATGCAAAAAATCAGTTTAACCATAAAAAATAACGAATTAGAAGATTTTTTTTATTCTTTTCCTTGCGTATATCAAAAAAAAGCAGTACTTTTGCATCCGCAAAGGTGAAAATGACCAAATGGGCTAACGACTAACGACCATCGACTTACAAAATGAAACGTTTCTGGAGCATAGTTTTTGGGATATTGCTTGCGATGCCGGTGGTGGCGCAGGAGGAGCCGCTGTTTACGGACGGAACGCTTCTCTTCCGTGAGGATTTCGGCGGTAATGACCCGAACGATCCGGAAGTGATTTCTGATGCCAACGCTGCGCGGGCGGCTGTACTTGGCATGTCCTCTGGTTATATTCCCTGTTTGAGCCGGACAAGCGGGATGAGTAGCGGAAAGTTTTTGGTAACCAAACAAGGATACCAAAATGGGATTCAGTGGCATATCATGGATGACCACACTTATCCGAACGACAAGACAAAAGGCTATCTCTTGCAGATAGACGGACGAGGGGATGATGCGCCGTTCTATACCACCACGATAGAAGATCTCTGCCCCGGTTCGCGTCTCACCTTCTCCGCTTATGTGGCGAATGTCATGACTTGGGGACATTATACGAACCCTAACAGGCATGATATCTATCCGCGGATGAAGTTTGTGCTGACCGATCCCTCTTCGGGGACCGAACTGGCAACCTACGACACAGGTGATATACCATTTGACTCCGCATCCATCGGAGATAATTCGTGTTGGCAGAATTCTGCACATTGGCGGCTCATCGGTATGAACTTCACCGTGCCGAACGGCACATATCGCGTGAAACTCACTATTTATAATAATGTAGCGCAGAATGGCAGCGGTAATGACTTTGTGTTGGATGATATTGAGATTCACCTCTGCACACCACCGGTGACGATAGAAGGAGAGACGGAAGTGTGTGAAAACACAGCGACCACCCTCACCGCTAACTTCAATAACGATGGTACGTTTGCAGAGCCATTAGCTTATAAATGGTGGCACTCTTTAGATAGCGTCACATGGTCGGAAATGTCCGGTTTCAACGGAGAAATTCTCACTTTCAATGCCGTACAAAAAAACGACTCGGGTTGGTATAAAGTTGCCGTTTCCGGCGACGGGAATATTGAGAATATCAACTGCCGTGCAATGAGTGAACCTTTCCGACTGCGCGTGAGCGAATGTGCTGAGAATCTTTGCATCGACGGAACGCTTCTCTTCCGTGAGGATTTCGGCGGTAATGACCCGTCCGATCCGGATGTTAGCATGGTGAATGTGCCGGGCATGAGCTCGCAGTACTACAACTCCGGCAACAGCTTGGGTAGCGGTAATTATACGATTCGCAAGGAGGGTTGGTTAAATGGCATCCAATGGCATCGGCAGGATGACCATACCTATCCCGACGATAAGACCCGAGGCTATCTCTTGGAGGTGGACGGGATGGGAGGCGCGGAGCCGTTCTACAGCACGACAATAGACGGACTTTGTGCCGGAAGCAAACTGACCTTCAGCGCCTATGTGGTCAATGCGCACTATGCAGGACAGCTCGATTATTTCGGCGGCAGATACATCTATCCGCGAATGAAATTTGTGCTCAAAGACCCGACTACCGGCAGTATTTTAGCCGAGAAATCTACCGGTGACATTCAGCCCGATTGGCGTTATGGTACGCCGGAGACTTGGAAATATGCCCGCGAGAACAGCCTGTCTGCGGAGTGGCAGTTGATCGGTATGAACTTTATTGTGCCGGATGGTATCGAGTCGATTCAGATGTTTATCTACAATGATGTTGAGCGAAACGGCACCGGAAATGATTTTGCATTAGATGACATCGAGATCCACCTGTGCGCACCACCGGTGGCGATAGAAGGAGAGACGGAAGTGTGTGAAAACGTGGCAACAACCCTGACCGCCAACTTGACCAACGATGGTACGTTTGCGGAACCTTTAGCTTATAAATGGTGGCACTCTTTAGATAGTGTCACATGGTCGGAAATGTCCGGTTTCAACGGAGAAATCCTCACTTTCAGCACCATCCAGAAAGCCGACTCGGGATGGTATAAAGTGGCTGTCTCCAGCGCAGAAAACATCGAGAGCGAGAACTGCCGTGCGATGAGTGAACCCTTCCGACTGAGAGTGAACAAATGTACGGAGGATCTCTGCACCGACGGCATACTCCTTTTCCGAGAGGACTTCGGCGGCAATGATCCGTCCGATCCGAGGGTAGGTACCAACCCCGTGCCGGGCATGAGTTATACGCAGGCAACCAATGACGTTTTCCGTACTATGGGTTCCGGCAAATATATTGTCACCAAATCCGGTTACTGTAACGGCGATACCACCGGATGGTCTTTGCCCGGTGCGGACCAATCCACCTATCGCTCCCAATGGTACATTCAGGATGACCATACCTATCCGAACGATTACTCTCGTGGGTATTTTATGGAGATAGACGGTAGCGGGGGTAATCAGCAGTTCTACCAAACGGAGATAAGCGGTCTTTGCGAAGGTATCGAATTGACTTTCAGCGCCTATGTGGCAAATGTGTTCACATGGTTTCAATACGATTGGTACACCCGAAACAGGGGGCCGGTTATTGCTCCATGTCTGAAGTTCGTGCTGACGAATCCACAGACAGGTGAGACCTTGGTGGAAAAGAACACGCAGCAGATTCCGTTTGCGGAGGACTTATCCGTTAAGACCGATTGGCAGTATTCATCACCATGGTATCTGGTGGGTATGAATTTCATTGTACCGACCGGTATACCCGCTATCCGGCTTACTATTTACAACAATGTGACCAATGGTAACGGTAATGATTTTGCGTTAGACGATATAGAGATTCGTCTTTGCATGACGCCGGACACGATACGGACGGACACGACGGTGTGCGACACGCTTCAGCAGATTGCATGGCGCGGAAAGGAGTATGCCGTTGCGGCTACTCTGCGGGATACGGTATATAGTCACTGCGGGTTTGATAGTATTTACTATGAGTTACACGTAGCCACGAAGCATTGCGAGCCGCCTTGCCCGGAGTTGATCACTATTACGGTGGATACGGTGGTTTGCGACACGCTGATGCCGTACCGATGGCGGGATACGCTGTTTACAGAACCTGCTACCTATGAGATTCTGTATAAGAACGAACGGGGCTGTGACAGTCTGCTCCGTGTACTGACTCTTAATACCCAGATCTGCTGTCCGAAGATGGTGACTATTACCGCTGACACCATGGTTTGTGACACGTTGATGCCGTATCGCTGGCGAGACACGCTGTTTACAGAACCTGCTACCTATGAGATTCTGTATAAGAACGAACGGGGCTGTGACAGTCTGCTCCGTTTACTGACTTTAGGTACACAAGTGTGTTGTCCCAATGTGGTGACTATCACTGCGGACACCACGGTCTGCGACACCTTGATGCCTTTTACGTGGACGATAGGCGGTCAGACTTTTGTGTTTGAACAAGCAGAGACGCAAGAACGGGAAATGCCACACCCGAAATGGACGGAGTGTACCGGTACGAACTATGTGCTGCGTCTGGATACGTTCCATTGCGAGAAATTGTGGCAGATCATCGTCAATAAATACAACTGGCAGCTGTTGTTGGACAATGTGAGTTTGTCTCGTTTCTTTCCCCAAAACGCTGCGCGTACGTATCAATGGTACAAGAACGAAGCCCCGATACCCGGTGCTAACGGCGATGATTACTCCGAGCAGAACGAGCTCTGCGGACGATTCCAACTGCGGGTAGAGATGGATGATGGTCAGACGATCTGGTCGAATCTCTTGGAGATAGGAAAACCGCAGGTGGAAGAGCCGGTTCGCGTGCGGATCTACGACAGTCATGGTGTACCGGTGCAGGAAAACCAAGTGTCACACGGAGTGTATCTCTACCGCTATGAGCAGGGAGATCGGAAATGGACGGAGAAGAGACTGATACCATGAGAAGACTGTTCTACATACTGATGGTTTTGCCGATGATGGTTCATGCCGAGCACCTGTTTGAAATGGGTATTCACGGCGGTGTTGCAGGCTGGTCTTCGAAAATGGTCTATGTGAACAAACAAGTTGGTTTTCAGGGCGGTGCGCAGGTTTATTATACCTATCTCTCGCCGTACGTGATTGGTTTTCGAACGGGTCTGAGCTTGGATTGCCACCAAGCTGGCTTTGCCAAGACGAATTACGAAGACCAATATACGACTATCGATTTTGATAACCAACGAATGGAGATCGACTATACTATCGGTCGCCTCACCGAACGCTATATTTCTTGGTCAGTTGGCGTGCCGCTGCAAGTAGCGCTTTCGTATGACCGTTTCTTGTTTTATGTAGGCGCCAAAGCGGTCTTCCCGATGTCCACATCGTGGAAACAGAAAGCCGCTCATACCGCGCTCTCGGTCTATTATCCGGATTATAACAACCGCGTGGAGGAGTCGTTCCCTTTGGCGGCTTCGCGGGATTTTGAGATGAGTAACAGCGGCAAAACAGACCTGCCGAAAGTGCAATGGTGGTTAGCCACGGAGCTGAGTTATCGGATCCCTTTGCATACATGGTCGCGCAATCATCGTTCGTACCTCATCGTAGGCGCCTATTTCGACTACTGTTTTACGCCTTACTCGCCGGTTCATAGCTCTGTCGAGAGTATGATTATGCTGAGTGACACACGTGACGGTTTTCCGTTGCAAAGGCTCCTCACACCGGTCATGGAAGCTACTCGTCAAGGAAGGCAGTTAGTGAGCCAATGTGCGCTTTTTGATGTCGGTATCAAACTCTCTTATGCCCTCTCTCCCTATGACCGCGAGACCCGCCAAAAGAGCTTTCCTTGCCGCTGTCTTCCCTTCAGCAGATAGCCAAACGCACCCTCTTGGGTGCTTTTTTTGTAAAAAAATCTTCATTTATTTGCATATATCCCAAAAAATTATTACCTTTGCACACTTTTTTATAAATTGTACATCGTAAATTGTTAAATCGTACATAAACTAATGAATATTATTAAGACTCCGATTGAGGGATTGTTGGTGATTGAGCCGCAGGTATTCAAGGATGCACGCGGGTATTTCGTGGAGACGTACAACGAGCAGCGTTACCGCGAGGCAGGGATAGATGCGCAGTTCGTGCAGGACAACCAGAGTTGTTCGTCTTACGGTGTGGTACGCGGTTTGCATTTCCAGCGTCCTCCTTATACGCAGGCTAAGTTAGTGTGCTGCACGGTAGGCAGGGTGTTGGATGTAGCGGTGGATCTGCGAAAGGACAGCCCCACTTTCGGACAATGGTACAGCGTGGAGTTGAGCGAGGAGAACAAACGGCAGTTCTTTATCCCGAAAGGTTTTGCACACGGCTTCTCGGTGTTGAGCAATCAGGCTATTTTTACCTATAAATGCGATAACCTCTATCACCCCGAGGCAGATGGCGGACTGCTGCTGAGCGACCCGGATTTGGCGATCGATTGGCAAGTCCCGGCAGAGTTGCGCATTATAAGCCCCAAAGACACCAAACATCCTAAAATGGCAGAATTCAAAACGCCATTTTGATTGACGATTTGACGATTGACGAGGTACGATTGATGGACGATTGAGAATAATTGACGATTGTCCGCCGCGTAAATCGTAAATAAATAAAACTCGTAAATAAATCGTAAATCGTAAATGACCAAATCGTAAATAAAGAAGATGAATATACTTGTAACCGGAAGTAACGGACAGTTAGGCAATGAGATGCGTGTGTTGAGTAAAGAGCACGCGAAACATCGGTATTTCTTCACGGACGTAGTTCCGGCGGAAGAGACGTTCGCATTGGATATATGCGACAAAGCAGCTGTGTCTGCGTTCGTGGAAGCGCAAGCGATCGATCTGATTGTCAATTGTGCTGCTTATACGAATGTAGATAAGGCGGAGGAAGACGAGGCAACGGCGATGAAGATCAATGCTGACGCCTTGGGCGTGTTGGGTACGCAGGGTGTGAAGGTCATTCATGTGAGCACCGATTATGTGTTCTCCGGCGATGAGCATGTGCCTTGCCGAGAAACGGATCCGGTGGCTCCGCGTACGGCGTACGGACGTACCAAATACGCCGGTGAGAAGACCCTGTTGGGGGTTTGTCCCGAGGCGGTGATCCTGCGTACGGCGTGGTTGTACTCGACATACGGCAATAACTTCGTGAAGACGATGATCCGTTTGGGCAAAGAGAAAAAAGAGTTAGGCGTGGTCTTTGACCAGATCGGAACCCCGACTTATGCAGCCGACCTCGCACAAGCGATCTTTGCCGTGATTGAGTCGCCTGTTTGGCACGCAGGTATCTATCATTTCACGAACGAAGGTGTGTGCTCGTGGTACGATTTTACCCTCGCAATCCACGAGGCTGCAGGTATCAACGGATGTCAAGTTCGCCCGATTTTATCGGAAGAATATCAGTACAAGACCCCGCGTCCGCACTACAGCGTACTCGATAAGTCGAAGTTCAAGAAGACTTTCAACGTTACCATACCTCACTGGCGTGAGAGTTTAGAACGTTGCGTTAAACTGTTAAATAGTTAAAATGGTTCACTACGTGAACGTTAAAGAGTTAAAATGGTCGCTACGCGACGTTAAATGGTTAGATGAGAGAGACCTTAGAATTTTTGGCAGAGTTGGCGGTAAATAACAACAAAGATTGGTTTGACGCTAACAGAGCTCGGTATCAAGCGTGCCGAGATCGATTTGTGGCGTTTTCAACGGAATATATCGCCCGTCTGACGGAGTTCGATCCAACGCTCAAAGGGCTTCAGCCGAAGGACTGCATCTGGCGCATCAACCGTGACATCCGTTTCTCGGCTGACAAGCGTCCGTATAAAGAGTGGTTTGGGGTCTTTCCGGCTACCGGTGTACCCGGGCAACCGAAGACGTGGGGCAAGAAATCCATGCGCGGCGGTTATTACGTACATATTCAGCCCGGACAGTGTATGTTTGCTGCCGGTATATGGGATCCGGGCAAAGAGTTGTTGAAAGCTTTGCGCACGGAGATAGAAGCCAACTACGAAGAGGTGGAGCAGATCATGGGTTCCAAATCATGGAAGAAATACTTCGCGCAGGATTTTGACAGTTATTGGGGTACGGGTCTGAAGAAAGTGCCCGCGGGTTTTGATCCGAATTTTATACATGCCGAATGGCTCAAGCATAAGATGTACACGGTGTCGGTGCCGCTGAGCGATGAAATGGTGACTTCTCCCGATTTCATCGAACAAATCATCGACATCGCCAAAGCTGCCAAACCGATGAATGACTTCCTCAATTACACCTTCGAGGAATACGGGGAATTCCCGAGTAGGTGCTAAAGGCACTCGGTCTCTTAGTTCAATGGATAGAACAGGGCTCTCCTAAAGCTCAGATTTGGGTTCGATTCCCAAAGGGACTACATGTGAAGGATTAGTGGGTTAGAGGATTAGTGGGTTAGAGGATAATGTAATTTTGTCTGTACTCTGTCAGGCGAAGCCGGTCTGTACTCTGTCAGGCGAAGCGGTCAACAACAAACAAACTATATCATGAGACACAGAAACGAAGTTAATCGTGCCCTTGTGGCAAAGAAATGGGTTTTCTTATTGGCACTCTTGTTTCAGATGCCAGTGGTCGCGCAAAACGACACGATTATCCGTCATTACAATGACACGGTCATCCGTACCGTTACGGATACTGTGGTGAGTACAGTGGAGGTACCGGACAGCGTTGCTAAACAACGTGAGGTGGTTATTGCTGCCGATTCGACCGACCGCCGAGGACATTATATCCAAGCGCATGTGGGTTTGGGTTATGGAAGCCTTGGGTATAAGTTGGAAGGACCGGACAACCGCGTGAACGGTTCATTCAGCGCCTTGCTCCAACTGCAGTACGCTTATTTCTTTCACCCGAACTGGGGCGTAGGAGCCGGTCTTTGGTTTACTAATTATGTATCGTACGCGCATATAGGCGGTCGGTATCACTGGCAAGATCAGACCGATACGGACTATGAGCAGCATTATGACCACACCTCGGCGGTGGACACTTGGCGTGAGCGTGAGGCGATATATAACATCGGTATTCCTATCTCGATGCAGTTCCAGATGCGCAAGGAGCATTGGAAAGCCGGTATCTTCGCTGCCGTAGGTATAGCACCGTCTTTCTCTGTCTCCAAACGGTACAAGGTGCAGGAAGGTGTGATTGACCATTCGGGTTATTATCCGGCATGGAACCTGACGCTGACCGATATGCATGAGTTCGGACGCAAGGACTATAAGGATGCCCCGCAGTCGAAAGGTAAGATGAGTGTTCGTCCGCAGGCTACGTTCTTTGTGGATCTCGGCGCTTTGTTCCCCGTGACGAAACAGATAGATGTGTTGGTAGGCGGATATTTCAATATATCGATGAATAATGCCAATAGTTCGACCAAAGAAGACCTCGGTTGGAAGGACGATACATACACCTTCATGAACGAATACAAGGGTGCCTATGCCACCACTTTGGCAAACGCCTCTCATCCTTGGGAAGCAGGTGTGAAGATCGGTCTCCATTGGCATTATATCAAGCCGGAGAAGCATGAGACGGAGGATTATTTCGAGCCGTTCATGCGTGTGGATACCAACCGTACCTATGTGACCCGTCAGGATACGATCCTCATCGCTCGTGCGGACACAACGATTCAGCCGCAAGAGGAAGAGGCAAAACCCGTTCCGGCACATATCCGCAAGGTGGCGGAAGAGGTGGAGCGGTTTAATAAGATCTATTTCGCTTTTGACAGCTATCAGTTGACCAATAAGGCGATGTTCTACCTCAACTCCATCGTAGAGGCGCTGAACCGTGTGCCGGATGCTAAGATCATGATTGACGGTCACGCTTCGTCGGAAGGTCAGGACGAGTACAACGATATACTCTCTGCTAACCGCGCACGAACGGTCGCAAATTACTTAGCAAGCTGCGGTGTGGACAAGAACCGCATCGTGACGGCAGGTCATGGTTCGCGTATCCCGAACGAAGACACGGAACGCGAAGAGATGCGTCGTGACCGCCGTGTGGAGATCAAAGTGGTATATAACGAAAATGTGGTAATCGAACAATAAGGAGGGACTACTATGAAGAACGAAGTTAATCGTGCCCTTGTGGCTAAGAAGAACGTTAAATATATAGTTTTAGGCTTATTGATGAGCATGACGCTGAGCGTGAATGCACGAATGTACACAGCAGGCGAACAGGTGTATCTCAACTCCGACCAGAGTGCCTCCGAAGAGGGAGATCAGAAATTCAATTGGAAGAACGATAATGCTAAGTTGTTCCTTTATTTCTTCCAGAGTACCAACGCCTCTAACAACGAATGGATGACGCTGAACCCCACGGAGCCGGGCAGCAATGTGTTTGTAGGCACGATGAGCGGCAGTAACCCGTGGTACGACCGTGTGATCGTGGTTCGTAAGGATCCGAGCGGTACGGCAGGTAACTGGGATAATAAATGGAATCAGAGTTGCGACATCAACATACCGGACAACGGTGATTGTAGCTGCAACTTTATCAATATCTACTGCGGAGCAACGGCTAACTGGAAAGGATTTGCGCCGAAAGCCGGTACGCTTCCTTCGGCTTCCTCGATCGTGAGCGGCGGTGTGACGATGGAGCAGATCAGTATATGCCCGAACGACCTGAACGGACCGTTCTCGCTGCGGGTCAAGCTGAATGCCACCAAGACGCAGTACGTCTATAGCGACGTGAAAGGGCACGGGTGGTATATGTCGTACGATGGTATCACGTGGACGGAAGTGCTGTCCGGTACTACGGGCATAGCGATGGACGGTATCGACGATCAGATTGATCAGAACAAAAACCAGTTACCGGCTACATTGCCTAACGGCGAGATCTATTATTATCTGCACTCCAGTATCCCCTCCGGAAGGAGACTGATTCAGATCAAGACCAATTCCACCAGTTGTGACCTCGATTGCGAGATCACCTCTTTTGAGACAGCGGTCTCGAATGTGAACGCCGATGATAACACCTACACGCTGGACGGTATGGTGGCTTTCGGCAAGGCAAGCGGTGATCTGGTGATCTCTTGCGACGGTGTCTCGACGACGATCACCGACCCGAAGAGTCCGCAGGCTTTCTCGCTGTACGGTGTGCCGGCTGCTACTGAGGACGGAAAGAAAACTACGGCAACGGCTTATTTCACAGGCGATCAGTCCAACTGCTCCAAGCAAATCACCATTGATGTACCGAATGCCCGCGAGGCGGTGGAAGTGGTGAATGTGGATTCGTTGACGGGAAAGACCTTTGTGCTCACACCGAAAGACTATGACCCGGCGAACACCTATGTCTGGCTCGCTAACGGCGATACGATCGAAGGCGCACCGCAGGTACTCGTCATCAATCCGTACTCCAAGGACTCTACCACCACCTATACCTACAAGGAGTATTATCCTGCCAGCGGTTCGATGGAGGATATCATCAAGAACGGCGACTATGAGGACGCTACCGGTTATGGTACCTACAAGCACCAGAGTACCATCAGCGATAATAATTTCTGGGGCATATACAACAACAGCGCTTCGCAGATGAATTTCTACGATACCTGTTCGTTGGCAGAGAGCGAGAAGAGCAACGGTTTTGCGGTAGTCCGCAGTGCCTATCATTTCTACCCGACGTACGCCAAGGTAGAAGCTAAATCCGGTACGAACTTCGCCCTCTTTGATGCAGCAACGGGTGAGGAAGGAGCCAATAAGAAAGCGTGGTACGCAACGACGGCTACCAGCAGTAAGTTGAAACTGCAGAAAGGTACGACCTATGTGCTCTCTTTCTGGGCAGCGAACATCAATAACTACGGCGAGATGGACAATGCCGCACGGTTCAAATTCCGTATCGAGTATAACTCAAAAGTGTGGGAGTCGAGAGAACTGAACTTGGCAGACCCCGAGTTCCGCAATAATATCTGGCATCAATGTTCGCAAACGTTCTTCGCCGACGAGGATTGTAATAATGTGACGATCTCCGTGGTGAACCTCAATAACAACGTTCTCAATGTAGGTAATGACTTTGCTTTGGATGACATCCAGTTTCATCCCATCAGCACGGTGTCGAAAGTGGTGAAGTCGCAACAACAGTTCGTCGTCACCGCCCATGAGCCGAAAGTAGATGCCTTCACGGCAACGGTAGTGCCTTTGGATTGCGACGCCGAGCCGAACTACACCGTGAAGATGCATGTGGAGTACCAGAACCCCAAAGGACAGCTGGTCATCAAGGATGTGACGACGAACACGGAGTACCCCTATGCGGTCTCTGCTCCTTTTGACACGCCGACCACCTTGGATACGAATATCGTCATCACCGGTCTGATTCCGGCTACTCATACGTGGGACGCCTATTTCGAGGATTGGACGACGGCTCAGATCAGCGGTGTGACGACCGATGCGCCGGTGGTACCGACGATAGACACACTCCATATCTCGTTCAGCGACCCGGGATGTACCGAGTTGACGACGACCTTGACCTTCGATCTGGACTACACCTACCAGCGAGGTACAATGACCTATTGGGTGGATGCACTGCCTAAACAGACAGCGACCTATACTATCGACGATCCTACCAAACAGACCCTGACCGGTCTGACGGTGGCGAACATCCCTGCGGACGGCAAGAACAACCATGTGCTGCATGTGTCGTTTGACGGCACGAACAGTTGCGTCAAGGACTATGCCTTGCCGACCGTTCCTTTCTCACCGGTGATCAGTTCGGTGACGGTGAGTGTTCCGACTACAGTGCAATGCAAAGACAATGATTATCCCGTTTCGGTATCGTTAGTGACTCCGTACGATGCGACAGGACGTAATATCGTGCTCTCCGGCTCGAAAGACACGACTATTGTTGCTACAGGAACCAGTACGACCGTCGCTTTCAAACTGACGGATATCGGTGCTGCCGTATCGCACACGGTGATAGCTGCATATGAGGCTACTCCGACCTGTACGACCTCCAGCACTCCGTTCACTCCGCCGACACGTGTCAGCTGCGAGAAATTGGATACCACTATCTGTGAGGGTCAGACCGTGACTTGGAAAGGCACCGTTTATTCAGGAACGGTAGGACAGACGGATACAATCGTGGTAGGTCTTGACAGCCTTATCCTCACCGTTTATGCCGTACCGGCTATCACGATCAAACCGATGGATATGTTCTGCGACAACGAGGCGAACATCCTCATTCCGTTTAAGACTACAGCAGGTAATCCGGATGTGTTTGACGTGGTGATCAACGATGTGCATTATGCCGGTACAGCCGTGGGTTCGGACATCTCCTTCACGCGCGGTGCCGAACTGGTAGCAGGTGATTATACCGCTACGGTGACGGTAGGCGAGTCGGGTTCGGAATGCTCGTCGCAAGCTACGGTGAACTTCACCTTGGCTGCCGGAGATCTGATGTACAGCAAATGGACGGACGTGCTCTTTATCAGCAATGCCGATAACCGTTTTGTCTCCTATCAGTGGTATCGCAACGGTTCGCTGATGTACGGCGAGACCCAGCAGAGACTGTATTACAGCAAAGGACTGAAGGGTACCTATCAGTGCGTCATGACCACCAAGGACGGCAAGACCATCTACACCTGTCCGCAGGACTTCGAGGACGTGCAGCCGAGCCGTAGTGCAGGACCGGAACCGAATAAGGTGCAGACCGAGATGTACGACGCGATGGGTCGTGCGATCAAGGGGCAACCGAGTAAAGGTATCTACGTCGTTATCGAAGAGATAGACGGTGAGCGTACTGCCAAAAAAATCATCGTGAATGAGTAAGAAAAAAGCAGCATATTACGTCGTGTGGTCCGGTAAGACCCCCGGTATCTATGATACATGGGAGGACTGCGAAGCACAGGTCAAGGGTGTTCAGGGAGCGAAATACAAAGGTTTCGCTTCCCGTCCCGAAGCCGAGCAGGCTTTCGCCTCTTCGCCGGAGAACTACATCATCCGCAAACCGAAGGCAGAGAAAGAAGAAAATGGTCAACTCTCCAATCCTATTCTCCCTGCTTTGGCGGTCGATGCCGCATGTAGCGGCAACCCGGGTGTGATGGAGTTTCGGGGCGTGATAGCCGACACCGGTACCGAGGTCTTCCACCGCGGACCGTTCAACGGCGGAACAAATAACATCGGTGAGTTCTTGGCCATCGTGCTCGGTTTGGCGTACCTCAAGCAGAACAACCTGCCGTGGGTACTTTATACCGACAGCCGTACGGCGCTTTCATGGCTTAAAAAAGGTCACGCGGATACCAAGATCGAATGGAATGCCCAAAACCAAGACCTCTTTTTCATGCTCCGCAAGGCGGAGATGTGGCTTCATGATAACACTTGGACAACCCCTATCTATAAATGGGACACAAAATCGTGGGGAGAGATTCCTGCGGACTTTGGACGCAAATAAAGCGCTTTTTTGCAAAAAAAACATTACAAAATTAAGATTTTTGTACGATTTATTTGCATACATGCGAAAAAAGTAGTAATTTTGTAGCGCTTTTCAAAGAAAAGAGTTTTGGAAACACAGACAAACGAAATCAAACAAAAATAACAATTAAAACAATTTATTACTATGACAAAAGTAGCAATTAACGGTTTCGGCCGTATTGGTCGTCTGGCATTCCGTCAGATGTTCGAAGCTGAGGGTTATGAGGTAGTTGCAATCAACGACCTGACCAGCCCGAAGATGTTGGCACACCTTCTGAAGTACGACACCGCTCAGGGTGGTTTCGCAGGCAAGTTCGGTGAGGGCAAGCACACTGTAGCATACAAAGACGCAGTTCTCGCAGAGGACGGTAAGACCGTCGTTACTCCGGGTTCGATCACTGTTGACGGCAAGGAGATCACTATCTACGCTAAGCCGAATGCAGCTGAGCTGCCTTGGGGTGAGCTGGGCATCGACGTAGTTCTCGAGTGCACCGGTTTCTATACCTCGAAAGCAAAAGCTGAGGCTCATATCCAAGCCGGCGCTAAGAAAGTAGTTATCTCTGCTCCCGCAGGTAACGACCTTCCGACCATCGTTTACAACGTTAACCACAAGACCCTGACCCCGGCAGATAAAGTTATCTCCGCAGCTTCTTGTACGACCAACTGCCTCGCTCCGATGGCAGCAGCTCTTCACAAATACGCTCCGATCCAGAGCGGTATCATGAGTACTATCCACGCTTACACCGGTGACCAGATGATTCTGGACGGTCCGCAACGTAAGGGTGACCTCCGTCGTAGCCGTGCGGGTGCTCAGAACATCGTTCCGAACAGCACCGGTGCTGCTAAGGCTATCGGTCTCGTTATCCCTGAGCTGAACGGCAAGCTGATCGGTAGCGCACAGCGCGTTCCGACTCCGACCGGTTCTACCACTATCTTGGTAGCAGTAGTTAAGGGTAAAGACATCACCAAAGAGGGTATCAACGCAGCTATGAAGGCTGCTCAGACCGAGTCCTTCGGTTACACCGAGGATGAGATCGTATCGAGCGATGTAATCGGTATGAAGTTCGGTTCGCTCTTCGACGCTACTCAGACCATGGTAGCTAAGATCGACGAGGATACCTATCAGGTACAGGTAGTTAGCTGGTACGACAACGAGAACAGCTATACCAGCCAGATGGTTCGTACTATCAAGTACCTCGCTGAGCTGCACTAATCAGCGAAGTACGTCGTGCCCCTGTGGCTAAGACGTACTCAGCTGAGCTGAAGTAATCCGCCAATCTTGGCGGATACAAAAAAAAATGACGTACGTACTTGCGTATGTCATTTTTTTTGTGTATCTTTGCACCGCAAAACGGTCACGTAGTATGAAAGAGTTAAAATGTCCCAAATGCGGCAACACGTTCAGCGTTGATGAAGCGGATTATGCCTTGCTGCTTAATCAGGTGAAAAACAGTGAGTTTGAGCAAGAGTTAGCTCGTCGGATCCATGAGTTAGAGCGTGCGCAGCAGGCTCGTCAGGAGGCGGAGTTGGCTTCTATCAAAGCGCAGTTATCCGAGCAAAAGAGCCGTTCGGAGCTTCAGTTGCAGACGATGCAGGCACAGTTACAACAAGCCGACCAGCAGAAACAGATTGCGGTCATGCAGTTACGCCAACAGGCTACCGAGGCATATGCCAAGAAAGAGCAAGAGTTGGCTGTCCTGCGCAATCAGATGGCGGAGCAAGTCAAGGCGCTGCAAGACCAAGTGGCGTATTACAAGGATATGAAACTGCGTCTGTCCACGAAGATGGTCGGAGAGACCCTCGAGCAGCATTGTGCTACCGAGTTCGCACGCATCCGTCCGCTCTTCCCCTATGCGTATTTCGAGAAGGACAACGAGGTGGTGGAAGGTACGAAAGGCGATTTTGTCTTCCGTGACAGTTCAGACGACGGGGTGGAGTATATCTCCATCATGTTCGAGATGAAGAACGAGAACGATGAGACCGCCACCAAGCATAAGAACGAGGATTTCCTGACCAAGTTAGACGCCGACCGCCGCAAGAAAGGATGCGAGTATGCGGTCTTAGTCTCGCTCTTGGAGCCGGATAGCGATCTGTACAACGGCGGTATCGTCGATATGAGTCACCGTTATGAGAAGATGTACGTCATCCGTCCGCAGTTCTTTGTGCCGCTCATCACGCTCTTATGCCAGACGAGCCGGAAGAGCCTCGATGCCAAACGCGAGTTGGCGTTGGTCAAAGCGCAGCAGGTGGACGTAACGAATTTCGAAGAGAAACTGATGGCGTTCAAGGACGGTTTCGGACGCAATGTGCGGCTTGCCAATGAGCGGTTCCAAGATGCGATAGACGAGATAGACAAGACTATCGCTCACCTCACCAAGGTACGTGAGAACCTGATCAAATCGGGTGATAACCTCAATGCGGCGGATAAGAAACTACAAGACGTGACCATCAAACGTCTCACGTACGGCAACCCGACCATGAAAGCTAAGTTCGAAGAGGCTCAAGCAAAGAGCAATCCTACCTGATAGACGATAAACGAGATCAGCCAAGCGAGGAAAAGGGAGTTGAAGACCGTGAACCACGCCCATTTTCTGCCTGCTTCGCGGTGCAGCGTAGCGATAGTGGCGATGCAGGGGAAATAGAGCAGTACGAACAGCATAAAACTGAAGGCGGTCAGCGGTGTGAAACCGGCGGAAGACAGATCGCCACCATAGAGAATCGCAAGGGTCGAGACGATGGCTTCTTTGGCAGGCAGACCCGTGAGCAGGCAGACCGACATTTTCCAATCAAAGCCCAGCGGCGCCATGATCGGCGAGACAAACTGACCGATAGCAGCGAGGTACGAGTGCTCCAAGTCGTCCAAGTCCTGCGTCGGGAAATACTCCAATGCCCAGATGATGATCGATGCCCAGAGGATGACTGTGCAGATCTTCTGCAGATAGTCCGCCACGCGTTCCCAGATATGCGCAAGGGTGTTATGGAACCTCGGCATATGGAACTCCGGTAACTCGTTTACGGTGTCGTCGTTGTCCTGCCGGAACCATTGGGTACGTTTCATGATGATCGCAAACAGCACGGACAGGCAGATACCTATCGCGTAGAGCGAGATCATCACCAAGGCTTTGTGGTGCTCGAAGAACGTGTCCACAAACAGCATATATACCGGCAGTCGAGCCGAGCACGACATGAACGGCACCATCAGCATCGTCAGCACACGGTCTTTGGGATTCTGTATCTCTTTCGCCGCCATGATAGCAGGTACGTTACAGCCAAAACCCATCAACATCGGCACGAAGCTTCGACCGTGCAGACCTACGTGGTGCATGATCCTATCCATGATATACGCCTCACGCGCCATGTAACCGGAGTCCTCCATGAGGCTGATGAAGAAGAAAAGGATGATGATATTCGGCAGGAACGCCAAGACGGCTCCTACGCCTTCTAACACACCGTCAATGAGCAGACTGCTCCACCAACTCGGTTCCACTAATTCGCTAATCCAATCAGATGAAATCTCGACCGTCTCCTCTATCCAATCCTGTGGATAGGAGCCGAGCGTGAAGGTACACCAGAACACAAAATAGAGCAGTGCCATCATGATCGGGAAACCTAACCACGGATTCGTCAGCACTTTATCGATACGCTCCAACCTCGTCTGATGCTGGTCGTTCTTGGCGTGCTTCAGGGTCTCCGTCAGGATACCATGTACGTACGCGCGGTAGCTCTCTTCGTCCGCCTGATCACGTAAGTGATGAATAGGGTGTGCGTGCGAGACGCGACGCGAGGCGACATCCTGCAAAATAGACAGACAGTTGGACAGTCCGTTGTTCCATTTCACCGACACACGGCAGGTAGGCACACCGATGAGTTGCTCTAATTTGGGGATGTTAAGCGAGTGATCGGTCTCCAACAGCAGGTCGTATCGGCAAATAGCCAGAACGATCTTCTCCTGCTCGTCGATGATGTGCGTAGCGAGCACCAAGGACTCTTCCAGCCTCGTGGCATCAACTACCTGTAAGACAGCATCGTACACGTGACCGTGCAACGCATCGTGCTCATGCACTTCCTCAAACTGCAAAGAGTCACCTGCCAGACTCTGAAGTGCCTGACAAAGCGAGCTCTTGCCGCTTTTGGGTAATCCTATGACTGCTATCTTCTGCATAAAAATCCTTTGTCGCCAAAATCGGCGACAAAGGTACTGCTTTTTTGGGACGTGTGCAATCCCTAAAAATGGGGATTTATTGCAGCACTCTGTTAAATTCTTTGGGAACGGGACTCTCGAATCGCACTTTTTTCTCTGTTACGGGATGAATAAACTCCAACACTTTAGCATGCAGACACAGACGGTCAATAGGACTGGATTCGTTGCCGTGACCATACTTGCGGTCTCCGACCACCGGACAGCCTTTGGAAGCAAGGTGTACGCGGATCTGGTTCGTGCGTCCGGTCTCCAGATGCAGCTCCACGAGGGAATAGCCTTTCGCCTCTAACCCATCGCCTTTTGCCGTACGCAACACCTTATAATTGGTAATAGCTATGTCTCCGCCGTCATCCACGGGTGAGGAATAGACTACCGCATTGCGTTTGTCCTCGGTCAGCCAAGTGGTGATCTTACCTTCGCGGGGCTCTAAGATCCCTTCCGCCAAAGCGATATACGTACGCTCGGTGACGAGCTCACGCCAATACTGACGCATATAGTGTTGCAACTCCTCAGAGCGTGCAAAGACAAGCAGACCCGATGTCTCACGATCCAGACGGTGTACCACATAGACACCCGCGCGCGCGTTCTGTTTCTTAACGTACGCGCGCAGGATAGAGTAGGCAGTCGTTTCCGACGAACCCGGCGTAGCTGCAACGGTCAACAGTCCCGGTTGCTTATTGACCACAATGAGGTCGTCATCTTCATAGACGATCTTCAATTTCGGGTGCGTCAACTGGCTGTTACCCCGTCCGGAAGAGACGGTGACAACATCCCCGGCTTTGAGCGCGAAGTCATGACGCGTTTGTACTGCATTACCTACTTTGACGCGCCGTTGACCCAAAAGCTGCTTCACCGACGATTTGGTCATGCCTCCCATCTTAGCGATGAGAAATTCCATCAGAGCCACCTGCTCTGACACTTTTAAGATCGTGTCTGCTTTTCTTTTTATCATAATTATTTTCGTGATCTCGGGATCACGTGATCCCGAGGTTTATTTCTTCAAAAAAATGTGTGCCCAATTGTAGTTTTCCTTCTTGGTTGCTTTGATCCACGCCAAGCAAGCCATGCCGTTGATGACGAAGAAGAACGTGAACAGCACAATAGAGAACGGGTTGCGGATGAGGATAAACAGTCCGATACCTGCTACGCTGTACAGCAACCAATAGACCCAGCTGTCCGTCTTGCGGTAGATAAGCCAGTAGTTGGCGAGGAACGACGAGGAGATCAGCACACCGTTCAGCAGTTTGGGAACGAGGTTATCCATGATCGGCTCGTGGTAAATAGCGATCGATGCCATGATCCAATCGCCTATGGTGATGATCAGGAAAATACCGATAGACAGGAACAGACGTGGGGTATCGAGGAACTTAGGTTCAAAACTCGCTCCGCCTTCGTCTTTCTTACGGCTCCATTTATAGATCGACATCATCTGGAACGGGATGAAGATCATAAAGAAGAGAAACGCACTGTCGTAACCTCCTTGCAGTACAAACTGAATACCGAGCAGTATGGACATCAAAATACCTGCGAAGAACCCCGTGTAGTTCTGCGGGTCACGAACAGTGAGAATATATGCAACGCCGATGATGGAAGCCGGAATACCGACTACCCAAGCTGGATCGTGCCATTTGAGAAGTTGAACGGTGCCTAAGCACGATTCAACAATCCACAGGAGACCTAACAAGGCTCCGAAAAGGATGATTGAGATAATAAAATTGCGGCCTAAGGCCTTCCAAAGTTGTGTGTTTTCCATAATCTTCAAAATTTTAAATCTTCCAATCTTTAAATAAACAAATAAGAGCGGACATGCTTGTCCGCTCTTATTATCCTTCGCATGATTACTTGCGAGTACGATTTCCGTAGCGAGACATAAACTTGTCCACGCGACCTGCGGTGTCCACGAGTTTGGACTTACCGGTGTAGAACGGGTGACTCGTGTTCGAGATCTCAAGCTTGATCAGCGGATACTGAACGCCGTCGATTTCGATGGTGTCCTTCGTTGCAGCGGTTGAGCGGCTGAAGAACTGAGTACCGTCAGACATATCTTTGAAAACTACTACACGGTAGTTCTCGGGATGAATTCCTTTTTTCATAAGTCTTTTCCTTTAAACTTTAAACATTAAACTTTAAACTTTACGTTACTCAGCTACTACATTCAGCTTGATATCAGCTTTTACCTCACGATGGAGACGAGCCTGTGCGGTGTACTCACCTACTTGCTTGATCGGCTCAGCGATGGTGATCACCTTCTTGTCGATCAGGATCTCCTGTGCTTTGAGAGCGTCAGAGATGTTCTGAGTGGTTACTGTACCGAAGATCTTACCGTCCTCGTTAGCTTTTACTTTTACCTCGATTATGGTCTCAGCCAACTTAGCCTCCAGTGCCTGAGCATCTGCGAGGATCTTAGCTGCTTTGTGAGCCTGCTGTTTGAGGTTCTCAGCCAGCTGTTTGCGGTTACTCTCGTTTGCGATGATAGCAATCTTCTGCGGCAGCAGGTAGTTACGTCCGTAGCCGTCACGTACTTTTACGATGTCGTTCTTGAAACCGAGGTTTGCAAGGTCTTGAATCAGAATTACTTCCATACTTTTTTCCTTTCAATTAAGTCGGTTAAACAATTATTTCATCATGTCGGTTACGTAAGGCAGCAGAGCCAAGTGGCGTGCTTTCTTAACGGCCTGAGCAACTTTACGCTGGAACTTCAACGAAGTACCGGTAATACGACGAGGCAGGATCTTACCTTGCTCGTTCAGGAACTTCTTGAGGAACTCAGGATCTTTGTAATCGATGTACTTGATACCGCTCTTTTTGAAACGGCAGTACTTTTTCTTCTTCTGATCCGTGCCTTGCGGAGTCAGATAGCGGATTTCGTCATTCTGTGCCATAACTTAAGCCTCCTTTTTAAAGTTGTTACGACGCTTCTCAGCGTACTCGAATGCGTACTTGTCAAGACGCGTTGTCAGGAAGCGGATTACACGCTCGTCACGACGGAACTCGGTCTCGAGGGTAGCGATTACTGCGGGTTCTGCATCAAACTGAAGAATGAAATAGAAACCCGAATTTTTACCTTGGATAGGGTAAGCCAACTGCTTCAAACCCCACTCCTCACGGTTCAAAATGGTACCGCCATTCGATGTGAGAAGATTCTCGAATTTTTCTACTGCCTCCTTTGTCTGCGGTTCAGACAAAACGGGTGTCAGAACGAAGGCAGTTTCATAATGATTTACCATTGTAGTAAATTGTTAATTTAATTTGTTAATAATAGTTTACTTTTTTCGTGATCACGTGATTACGTAATTACGTAATTTATCGGTCTGCGACAAAAAGCCTGCAAAGATACTGCTTTTTTTTGATATAGCCAAGAAAAACAGCTAAAAAATGCTTTTTTTGTGCATTTTGTAAGGTAAATTGCTCATTTTAGCCGTTTATCGCTTGCAATTTGTTCTGCATCTCTAACATCTCATCCCTCAGCCGAGCAGCCATTTCAAAGTCCGTAGCTTTAGCAGCAGCAAGCATTTGTTTGCGTTTGGTATCAATCGCTTTCTCCAGTTTCTTGGCGTCCATCTTCTGCCAATCAGCCGTCTTCCAACTCTCACGGATAGCCGCCTCCACACGTTGTTTCTCCGCCTCCGGATCTTTGTAAAGCGAAGCCAAAGCCGAGGTGTTGATCTCTTTCTTAATCGGCGTCGGCGTGATCCCGTGCTCTTCGTTGTACCGCATCTGAATAGCGCGGCGGCGGTTCGTCTCGTTGATGGTTGCCTGCATAGCCGGAGTGATCTTATCGCCGTACAGCAACGCCTTGCCGTGTACATGACGAGCCGCACGACCTACTGTCTGCGTCAGACTTCGTTGGTCTCTCAGGAAACCCGTCTTATCGGCATCCAAAATCGCTACCAGACTGACTTCCGGCAGGTCGAGACCTTCGCGAAGCAGGTTCACACCCACCAACACATCGTATTCACCTCTTCGCAAGTCCTCCATGATCTTCACGCGCTCAATCGTGTCGATGTCGCTGTGGATATAAGCCGACTTGATGCCGTAACGACGCAGGTACTCGTCCAGCTCCTCCGCCATGCGTTTGGTGAGGGTAGTAACGAGGCACCTCTCGTTGCGATGGATACGCGTCTTGATCTCGTCCATGAGATCGTCCACTTGGTTCTCCGTCGGACGCACCTCGATCTCCGGATCAAGCAGACCCGTCGGACGGATAAGCTGGTCAATAACGATACCCTCACTCCGCTCTAACTCATATTCGTCCGGCGTTGCAGACACATAAATGGTCTGCCCCGTTTTCTGCTCAAACTCATCGAACTTCAGCGGTCGGTTGTCACGGGCTGCCGGCAACCGGAAACCGTAGGTCACAAGGTTGTCCTTACGCGCTTTATCACCGCCGTACATGCCGCGTATCTGCGGAACGGTCACGTGGCTCTCATCAATCACGAGCAGCATGTCTTTCGGGAAATAATCCAACAGACAATAAGGCGGCGTGCCTTCTTCCCGACCGTCGAAATAACGGCTGTAGTTCTCCACACCGGAGCAGTAACCAAGCTCGTCCAACATCTCCAAATCGTACTTCACGCGCTCCTCGATACGCTTTGCGTATAACTCTTCACCAATATTGGTGAAGTACTCTATCTGTTTCGCCAAATCCGCTTTGATCTGCTCTTTGGCAGCAGCAATCCGTTCAGCACTCGTCAAGAAAATCGTTGCCGGAGAGAGGTTGTATTGCTCAAACTCCTCCAACACCTGTCCGCTGATCGGATCAACGGTCAGAATGGCGTCTATCTCATTGCCGAAGAACTCAATGCGTACCAAGTAATCCGCGTACGCCAACGCAATATCGATCGTGTCGCCTTTCACGCGGAAGCGTCCGCGCGCGAGTTCTATATCATTACGCACGTATTGCGCGCTCACGAGCTGTTTGAGCAACGCGTCCATCGGGATCTCCATGCCCCGTTTGAGTTCGATGACGTTAGCCGTGAAGTCCTGCGGACTGCCCAAACCATATATACAACTGACCGATGAAACGATGATCACATCCTTTCGTCCGCTCAGTAGCGCCGCTACTGCACTCAGCCTCAACCGGTCGATCTCTTCGTTGATACTCAGGTCTTTCTCGATATACAGATCCGTACTCGGGATATACGCCTCAGGCTGATAGTAGTCGTAATAACTCACGAAATACTCCACCGCATTGTGCGGAAAGAACGCTTTCATCTCCGAGTATAACTGTGCCGCAAGGGTCTTGTTATGACTCATGATCAGCGTCGGGCGGTTCAGCTGCTGGATGACATTAGCGACCGTAAAAGTCTTACCGCTACCCGTCACACCGAGCAACACCTGTGCTTCTGCACCCGATTGCACACCTTCGACCAACGCCTTGATCGCTTCCGGCTGATCGCCTGTCGGTTTATATGGACTCTCTAATTGAAACATCAGTAAACCTTTCCTACTATCCAGTTAACCAATCGTTTAGGTAATATCCTATCAAGGAAACAGAAGATCTTGTACTGCGCACCGCCTATGTATTGCGGAGCCGGACAAGCGCAGGTCGCAATCGAGAACAGCTCTTTTGCCATCTGACGAGGACTCATTCCTCCTTGCTCATCTTTCTCCATCGCCGAAACAGCCTTGCGGATGTTGCCGTAAGCGTCTATACCTTCTTCGGATTTCTTGCGGGCTGCCGTAAAACCGGTGGACACATCGCCGGGCATCAACACGCTCACATGGATCCCGAAAGCACGCACCTCGTTCTGCAACGCTAACGCTAAGGCGTTAATAGCAGCTTTCGAAGCGCTATAGAAACTCTGATAAGGAATACTCAGTACGGCGGCTACGCTGCTCGTGAAGATAATACGTCCTGCTTTCTTCTCGCGCATATACGGCAAAACGGCTTGTACGCCGTTGAGGGCACCGAAGAAATTGACCTCCATCTGCCGATGGGCGTCTTCGGAACTGGTGAACTCCACCGCTCCGCTGATACCGAATCCGGCATTGGAGATGAATACATCGATCTGTCCGGCTTCTTCGATCACTTGCCTTGCTGCCGCCTTTGACTCTTCCGGTTTGGTCACGTCGCAAGCTATATGTGTGATCGTCTCGGTCGATTGTCCGCTGCGTGACCACTCATATACCCGCCATCTCTTTTCGGCAAACAGCTCCGCTGTCGCTTTTCCGATACCCGATGACCCTCCTGTGATTACTACTGTTTCCATATTCCTTTCACTTTTTCACCTTTCCCTTTTCACTAAAATTCTGCGCAAAGATACACTTTTTTTTGCACATGTGCAAGGAAAATTAAAAATATAGTAGAAAAATTTGTGTATGTCATTCTTTTTTTGTAATTTTGCAGTCGAGAAAATTTATATCAATAGATAAATAAAAATTTTCACAATTAAAAATCATTAATCATGAAGGTTCGTGCAAGTCGGGTATAAGCTTGCTTATGCAGCTCGACGAAGCTGAAGCTCCAAATTTTAAATTAATTTAAAATCATGAAGAAATTCTGTACTTTATTTGCTTTGGTAGTATTTGCTATCTCAGTTAGTGCCGATGTTATCTGGAGTGAATCCTTGGACATGAACGGCAGTTACATCAACAAGGCTGATTTCAGTAACAACTGGCCTTATGCAACCCAGTGGTATGGGAAAGGGAACTTTATTTATGAGTACGACTCTGTAGGAAGCTACAGCTGCTCTGTTCGTAACAAAAAACTGAATGGTGATACCGAGAACTCGATCGGTTTCTTCTTTGGTGCAAACAAGGCTGCTGACCAGTGCTATCTCTATCTGGGTGGTAAAGAAGGTGCTATCGTTGAGAGCGCAGTTGGTTGCAAACTGATGTTTGACATCTGCTCGTCTGAGTCTAATGGTGGTGACCTGAGCACGATGGCTGTTACCGTTAACGGTACAACGTTCCCGACTATTGATCTCGCTTTGGGTAACAAGCTTGTTACCTCTCCGGTTGAGTTCAATCTTCCTGATGGCGACATTGAGTATATCAAGATCTCATTTGACAATGTTCCTTCACAGAAGTTCATAGCTCATCTTCGTATTGAGGGTGAAGGTGGTACTGCTCATGGAACAAATGGCTTTATTCCTCCGGTAGAAATTCGTGATACCCTTTCTGGAAAGGAAGCCCTTGCTGAGATTGCTAATATAGATGAAGGAATGACTACTGTCGATTATTACGTTGTTAAAGGTTATATTAATGAAATCATAACACCATATGATCCACAATCAGGTTCTATGTCATTTATGTTGGGAGATAAATTCAATTCTAGGTTGGGTATTAACTTCAATTCTTGGAGGGGTATTCTCCAATGTTCTCAAGCTAAAATTTCAAGGATAAATGCAGAGAAAGCTGTTGAAGGTGCTTATGTTTATGTATTAGGTAATTTGAAGAACGAAGCTTCTAATCCTCAAGTAGTGCAAGGTCGGATTATTATTGCTGAGGCTCCGAAGATAGATACCGTTGCTATCACCGTTGCTCAGGCGTTAGAGCTTGTTGCGCCCCTCAATAAAGGAGAAGAACTGGACACCTTCTATGCAGTAACCGGTTATGTGGCTGGGATTATTGAGTGGATTAATGAGTCAGGATATCAGACCTTCTGGATGAGTGATAGTAAAACAGCAACCGAAGGTGATCTCTTTATCGACATGGTGAAGATTGCTAATGAAGCTCCAGAGCATCAGAAAATATGTGTATATGGTTGGTTAGATAAAGATACTGATGGCGATGCTCGTATTCTCACTGGTGAAGCCGTGTTTGTTCCCGAAGAGGCTACAGGTATCACGAACATTATTTTGCCAGAAAAGGTGCAGAAGGTAGTGGTTGACGGTGTAATGTACATCGTACGCGATGGTAAGCTCTTCAGCATTCAAGGTGCCCAAGTTCGCTAATCATTGGCAAAAGTGGCATAAATGGCAAAACTTTTGCCATTTCTGCCATTTATGCCATGAGAAATTTTTATACATGGATCTATATAGTATTATATACTTTGTATATAATACAGAGCGTTTCAATCTTTAGTGATTCTTTATATATTCCTTATATATTCCTTATATATTCCTTATATATTCCTTATATATTCCTTATATATTCCTTATATATTGGTTAATCATTAACGGTCCTATTAAGCACTCGGCTCAAACCCTCAAACCCTCAAACAAGGACGAAGTCCCAAACCTCCAAACACAAAAAAAAGGGGCGAACCCCTTTTTTTACTTAGCTCGGCGCTCTTGGATGCGGGCTTTCTTACCCGTACGCTCGCGGAGATAATACAGTTTAGCACGACGTACTTTACCGTACTTGTTCACAGTAATGCTCTCAATGAAGGGGCTGTCCATCGGGAAGATACGCTCTACACCAACGTTGCCGCTCATCTTGCGAACCGTGAAGCGCTTCTTGTCGCCGCTACCGTGGATGCAGATCACATCACCGCGGAACTCCTGTACACGCTCTTTGTTACCCTCTTTAATACGGTAACCTACCGTAATCTGATCACCTGCCTTGAATGCAGGGAACTCTTTCTTCTCGCCGGCAAATGCTTGCTCAGCTACTTTAATCAAATCCATTTCGTTTCTTTTTATTATGGATTAGTAATAACATTTTGAGCATATACTACTATTCGGTCGTTCACTCGATAAACGCCTATTTCAATCGCTAGAGGCTCAAAACGGGCTGCAAAATTACTGCTTTTTTTTGAATTGACCAAATTTTTAGCGATTTTTTTTGTTTATTTGCGAAAAAAGTAGTACTTTTGTGCTCAAATTTCAGATCGTTATGAATATTTTTGGCGATAAATGGACTTTCACTTCCTTTGGGGAGTCTCACGGAGCAGCTATCGGCGGCGTGCTCGACGGCGTGCCTGCCGGCTTGCACATCGACTTGCAGATGGTACACACGGAATTGGAGCGTAGAGCAGGAAAAAAGCCTAACCCCAACAATGTTTTGAAAGGAAGGGAGGTGGGAGTCTCTCCTCGTGCGGCGCGTGAGCCGGATGAGGTGGAGTGGCTCTCCGGTGTAATTCGGTCCGTCAGTCTGGAGGACGGTCTGTCAGCGGAGCGGTCTGTCAGTGAAACGGTCTGTCAGCAAGGCGATCTCGTTACTCTCGGAACACCTATTGCTTTTCTTATCCGCAATAAAGACGCACGCCCCGAAGACTACGAATGGCTCAAGCATTCTTACCGCGTCGGTCACGCCGACCGTGTCTATGAGCAGAAATACGGCATCCGCGATTGGAGAGGAGGCGGAAGAGCCAGTGCCCGCGAAACGGCAGCACGCGTCGTTGCCGGATCGCTTGCCAAACAGGAATTGGCTACCAAAGGAGTGTGCATCCATGCACACTTAGTCCAAGTCGGCGCAGAGACCGATCCTTCTAAATTCGCCGACGTGATAGCCGCTTATCAGCACGAAGGAGATTCGATAGGCGGCATCGTGGAGTGCCGTATTACCGGTCTGCCGGTCGGAACAGGCGAACCCATCTTCGATAAGCTCCAAGCTCATCTGGCATACGCCGTAATGAGTATCAATGCCTGCAAAGGTTTTGAGTACGGCACAGGTTTTGGCGGCGTGACGCAACCCGGTAGTGTTATCAATGCGATCTCCGGCGGTATCTCCGGCGGCATCTCTGATGGTACGGACGTGGTCTTCCGTTGTGTCTTCAAACCTACCGCTTCTACACCCAAAGCATTCGCTCAATTACAAAATGCCCAATTACAAAATGACCAAATGGTAAATGAGCAAATGGTAAATCAAAGCGACCAACCTGATCCAGTTGGTCGCCATGATGCGTGTGTTGCCACTCGAGCCGTGCCTGTTGTCGAGGCGATGACAGCTCTCGCTCTTATCAATCTTTTGGATTAGTGTTTCTCGGGACGCGGACCACGACGCTCAGGACGCGGGCCTCTGTCCAGACGTGCTCCATCGGAATTACCGTTACGGTCGCCACGCGGTGCGCGAGCAGGACGCTCCGGCTCTACGTAGCCTTCCGGTTTCTCTTTGAGCGCACGTGCGGAGAGACGGAACTTACCGGTCTTCGGATCAATCTCTAACAGTTTGATGCGGATGTGATCGCCTTCCTTTATTCCGGTCTCTTCCATGGTCTCATAACGCTTCCAATCGATCTCGCTGATGTGCAGCAGACCTTCCTTACCCGGCATGAACTCTACGAAGCAACCGTACGGCATAAGGCTCTTAACCACCGAGTCGTACTCTTCGCCAACTTCCGGCAGAGCCACAATCGCTTTGATCTTCGCGATAGCTGCTGCCATCTGTTCGCCGTTATTGGATGCTACCTCAACCTTACCGCCCTTCTCATCTTCGTCGATAGAGATGACAGCTCCGGTCTCAGCCTGAATACCTTGGATAATCTTACCGCCCGGGCCAATAACAGCACCGATCATATCTTTCGGGATATAGAAAGAGGTGATACGCGGTGCGTGCGGCTTGAGGTCAGCACGCGGAGCAGGCATACACTCAAGGATCTTACCGAGGATATACATACGTGCCTCGTGCGCCTGTGCCAGCGCGTTCTCTAATATCTCGTAGCTCAGACCATCTACCTTGATATCCATCTGGCAAGCGGTCAGACCGTCCTTCGTACCGGTGGTCTTGAAGTCCATATCACCGAGGTGGTCCTCGTCACCGAGTATATCGCTCAAGATGGCGTAGTTCTTACCTTGGTTCTCCGAGATCAGACCCATAGCAATACCGGAAACCGGTTTCTTCATCGGCACGCCGGCATCCATCAGGGCAAGCGTACCTGCGCAAACGGTAGCCATAGAGCTGGAACCGTTCGACTCAAGGATGTCAGAAACGACACGTACGGTATAAGGGAAGTCCTCCGGAATCATGTTCTTCAGCGCACGGCAAGCGAGGTTACCGTGACCGATCTCACGACGTCCTACACCACGCTGAGCTTTTGCCTCACCCGTCGAGAACGGCGGGAAGTTATAGTGCAGCAGGAACTTATCGGTGCCTTGGATCAATGCCTCATCCACGATCTTCTCATCGCGGCTTGTACCGAGTGTAACGGTACTCAAGCTCTGAGTCTCACCACGGGTGAAGATCGAACTTCCGTGAGGGCCGGGCAGGTAACCTACCTCGCACCAGATCGGACGGATCTCAGTCGTCTTACGACCGTCCAGACGCTTGCCCTCATCGAGAACCGCGCGACGCATTGCCTCTTTCTCTACATCGTGGTAGTAACGGTCAACCAGTGCAGCTACCTCATCAATATCGATGCCCAATGCCTCTGCACGTTGAGCCATATACTCTGCTTTCTCGGTCTTGAAGTCCTCGCAAATCTGGCTAAACATCTCCTCGCGGTGATGTTTGTCGGTGTCTGCGGAAGTAGCCTGTGCATAAGCGCGAGCATAGCTGTAGTCATGAACAGCCTGTTTCAACTCCTCATCATTTACCTCATGGCAGTACTCACGTTTGGTCTCCTTGCCGTAAGCCTTCATCATCTCGTTGATTGCCAGACACTGCGGTTTGATCGCTTCGTGCGCAGCCTTAATAGCCTCCAGCATAACGGACTCCGGCACTTCTTTCATCTCGCCTTCGACCATCATGATGTTGTCATACGTAGCAGCCACCATCAGCTCGAGGTCAGCGTGCTCGCATTGCTCGAAGGTAGGGTTGATAACCATCTTACCATCTACACGTGCTACACGTACCTCACTCACCGGACCCTCGAAAGGAATGTCGGAACAAGCGAGAGCTGCGCCGGCTGCGAGACCTGCGATAGACTCCGGCATGTCGATACCGTCAGCCGAATACATCGTGACGTTAACGAAGGTCTCTGCGTGATAGTTAGAAGGGAAAAGGGGACGAAGGGCGCGGTCGATCAGACGTGCAATCAGGATCTCATAATCCGATGCTTTGCCTTCGCGGCGGGTAAAACCGCCCGGGAAGCGTCCTGCGGACGCAAATTTCTCTTTGTACTCTACGGTCAAGGGCATAAAATCGGTGCCCGGAACCGCATCTTTTGCGGAGCAGACAGTAGCTAAGATCATCGTGTTGCCGAGGGTCGCCATCACTGCGCCATCAGCCTGTTTAGCCAACTTGCCTGTCTCCAATTTGATCACTCGTCCATCGGGGAGAGCAATCTCTTTAGTTACAATATTCATTCTTTATTCATCATTTTTGGTCGCCGTTTGCGACCTGTTAATTATTAAGACCCATAAAAAGTCGCGCAAAGGTACTACATTTTTTTGATATACGCAAGAGAAATTTTCGTTTTGCAAGCAAAATGGGACATTTTACACAAAAAATCGCCCTAAATGAGCGATTTTTTGAAATCAGAGCAATACTATTTCTACCCTTCTGTTCATCTGACGGTTCTCATCGGAGTTGTTCGGAACGATAGGATCTCGTTCTCCACGACCGTCAATCTCAATCCGTCCGGGAGTGATGCCACGATTGATCATCGCCTGACGAACCTCTTTGCATCGTCCTTCGGAGAGAATCTGGTTAGAGCGGTCGGAACCGATATTGTCCGTGTGACCTACGATTCGGATCCGTTGGTTCGGACGAGCGGTGAGGAATTGGTATAACTCATTAAGCGCCGCTTCGGAAGATGGCAGAATACGCGTCTTGCCGGTCGCAAAATAAATATTATGCAGCACGAACGACTTGATCTCTTTCGGTAACATCATCACGCCTGCGTAAGGCACGTGTGCGCGAACCGTATCTACGCGCGGGAAATAGTCGATAGCAGTTGCATGGACGGTGTAGTACGGAATGCGGTCGTCCAAGAGCATCGCCAAGGTCGCATGTATACTATCGGACGTCGTTTGCAGGGTACGCTGTCCGGTGGCGGCACGAACGATGATGTTGGCCGATACCGGGCGAGAGGTCAGGCTGTCGGTTACGGTGAACGTGACGCGTGTCTCGGGGTAGAGTGCTACCACTACGCTGTCCTCGTCTTCCTTATGGTTGAAATAGATGGTGTCTGCAGGGAAATAACCGATTTTAGCTGCGTGTACCCAATACTTACCTGCGGGCAGTCCTTTGGAGACACGTGCGCGTTTGGCGTCGGTCGCTTTGTTGATTTTTGGTTTCTTGTTCGGCCGTGCGTTCACATCCTGCACAGTAATATGCGTAGCAGGCAGTCGTTCGCCTGTCTGTAGGTCGTATGAATAGACGTAGAACAGCGGTTTGCCCTCTTTGATGCGTTGTTTCTTAGCCGCTTTCGCTTTAGCAGCACGTTGTTTCTCTATCTTGGCTTTCTTGGCGGCTTTCGCTTTGGATGCCTTACGTTTGGCGGCTTCGCGTTTCTTCTGAGCAGGGCTCAGCTTCTTCTGCGTGCTCTGCGAGGCTTGATCCTTTGGCGCAGCGCAAACCGGCTCCCCGATGATCGTGAGCGTGAAGAATGCGAGTACTATGAGCCAAAACTGTTTCATTGTCTGTTCTTTAAACTAACAGGAGGATAGTCGCGGGACTATCCTCCTGTCGTGGTCCCACTTGGGCTTGAACCAAGGACCCCCTGATTATGAGTCAGGTGCTACTAACCAACTGAGCTATGGGACCCTCGCAATCAGTTATTTGAACTGATGCGACATTCCGTAGAGCACAAGGCTCTCTTCTTTGGTGATTGCCAACTCCTCTTTGGTCAATTCCGGAATCTCCAGAACCGTTCCTTCGATGAGGGCATTCGGATTCTCGATGCGGTCGATATTAGCCATGTAGAGGTATACCCAGCAGTACATATTGTCATAGTACTGTTTTGCCAACTTGGACAGTGAGGTACCCTTATCCACGGTTACATACTCGTGCTTGCGGCTCTTATAGGTGTTGATCTGAGCCTTGCGTGCGCTCTCGGAGAGAGGTATAGTCTGTGTATCTACTACACGCATCTCTTTCTTCTCATCGAGGTTCTGTTTCAGACGCTCGAAGGTCTCTTTATCCACGAGGCGGATCTGTGCACGGCGGTTCGGTGCATAAGCAGCTGCCTGTTTGCCGCGTCCTACCACCTTACCCATACCCATTGCATAGAGGTGATTGTTAGCTACGCCGTATTCGTAACGGAGCTCTTCGATCACGTTAGCCGCACGTTTGTCGCCAAGGATATAGTTGAGGCTGCTCGAACCTGTGTTGTCGCAGAAACCGGTAACGACTGCATAGAGGTCTTCGTCTTCGTTCAGACGGTCAGCCACCTGTTGGATCGTAACCAGACCCTTGTCATCCAGATCCGATACATTGTTGTCGAAATAAACGTAGTAGTACTGATCCTGCGATGCAGTCTCCTCAATACGCTCTACACGCTCACGAACGATGATAGAGTCGTGACGGTGGATGATGACGGTGTCGTGAATCGGCTTCTCCTGCATCTTCTCCACAGTCTCCAAACTGGAGATGTTACGAACGTGAGTATCTTTGATCGGCTCGATCTTCCAACGCAGACCGATGGTGAAATCGAAGATACCATCGTTGTTCTTGGATGCTAACGCTGCCTCGGTAGCGAAACCACGGTTGTCCACATAGTCGTTCATGGCGTAGTCGTACGTAGCGCGTACACCGAGTGCCAACGAACGGTTGAGGTTGAACTCGAAGTTAACACCGGCTTTGATGAAGAACACGCCTTTGTATTTATCCATCGAAGCGGGTTCGAAGTCCGCAGTGTGCATTCTGGTAGAGTCCGCATACATGGTCGAATTACGATACCACATATATCCGGCACCTACGAGGGGTTGCATATTGAATATCTTGCGTTTTGCGCGCGGGAAGAAGAGGTTGATCAGATCCACCGAGAGGTAGAGGTCTGTCTTGTGCATGTATCCCTTCAGCAACTTGTCTGCGTGCTGATGAGAAGCAACGTTCTTACCGGTCACTTGGTACATATCAAAGGTGTACTCAACGCCGATTGCCCATGCTGGGGTAAAGCTGTACTCTACGCTCAAACCTACCGACGGGAAAGAAACAGCGTGTTTCTTCTCAGAGGTGAAGTCGCCATCGAACACGTTGAAACCGATGCGCGGAGTGATAGACCAGTGCGCAAATCCCTCTTGGAACTTCTTGTTCTCATCCAACTTGTAAGGGTGATAACCCTTGATCGAGTCCTGCTTGTTCTCCTGAGTATTTTCCTCGGCAAACATAGTCACCGAGGCGCACAAAAGAGCTATTATAAAAAGACTTTTCTTCATAATAGAAAAGAGTTTGTTAGTTACGTAAGAATTACAAAATTCACAATTCGGCTGCAAAGGTACAACTTTTTTTTGAATTGACCAAATATTTTAGCAAAAAAATTTTTTTTTTGTTATTAGTATTGCATATATGGAATAATTTTTGTACTTTTGCAGTCGGAATAGGTAAGACTACTCCATTTAAACCGATTAATCAATTAAATTACTATAGATATGGACATTTTAAATCAAATGATTGCGCGCGCGAAAGCTAACCCGCAGCGCATTGTGTTGCCGGAGGGCGACGAACCTCGTACGTTGGAAGCTGCTAATATTTTGTTGAAAGACAAGATTGCGCAGCTTATTTTGATTGGAGACCCCGAGAAAATCAAAAGCATGGCTGCTGAGAAGGGGTACGAGTATATCAAAGAGGCAAAGATCGTTGATCCGATCCATGACCCGAAGATGCCGGAGTACGCAAACCTGCTCTTTGAGCTCCGTAAGGCAAAAGGTATGACGGAGGAAGAGGCTGCTAAGAAAGCTCAGGATCCTTTGTACTTGGGTTGTTTGATGATCAAAGCCGGTGACGCAGACGGTGAACTCGCCGGAGCGCGTGGTACGACCGCAGATACGATCCGTCCTGCCTTCCAGATCCTGAAAACCAAACCGGGTTGCTCGATCGTCAGTGGCGCATTCCTTATGTTCACACCGGCTAAGCATTTAGGTGAGAACGGCTTCCTGCTCTTTGCAGACTGCGCCGTGAACCCGAATCCGGATGCAAAACAGTTGGCAGAGATCGCTATCTCGACCGCTGAGACCGCACGCTCTATAGCAGGCATCGAGCCGCGTGTAGCGATGCTGAGCTTCTCCACCAAGGGTAGCGCTAAGCACGAACTCGTGGACAAAGTGCAAGAGGCAACGAAGCTGGCAAAGGAAATGGCACCGGACTTGGCGCTCGATGGTGAGTTGCAAGCGGATGCAGCCTTGGTTGAGAGCGTAGCGAAGACCAAAGCACCGGGTAGCTCGGTAGCGGGCAAAGCAAACGTACTCGTCTTCCCGGATCTGCAGGCAGGTAATATCGGCTACAAACTCGTAGAGCGTTTCTCGGGCGCAGACGCAGTAGGTCCGATCCTCCAAGGTATCGCTGCTCCGGTCAATGACCTCAGCCGTGGTTGCAAAGTACAGGACATCGTACAGATGGTGGTTATTACCGCTAATCAAGCGATAAAATAAATTATAATTCACAATTCACAATTCACAAAGTGACCTACGAAGTTCTGTACAAACATAGGAGTCCGTACGGATTCTAAAATACAGTACCAAACTCCATTAGCCCTTTGTTAATTGTTCATTATTAATTGTTAATTGAATATGAAGATATTGGTTTTGAACTGCGGAAGTAGCAGTATTAAGTATAAGCTCTTTGAGATGGAGAGCAAGAAAGTGATGGCACAAGGCGGTATCGAGAAGATCGGTTTGCCGGATTCTTTCCTGCTGGTGAAACTGCCGAACGGAGAGAAAGTGAAATTCGAGAAATCGATGCCCGAACATACCGTAGGTATCGAGCTCATCTTGGAGAAACTCGTCGATCCTCAGATCGGTTGCATCAAAGATCTCAAGGAGATCAACGCAGTAGGTCACCGCGTAGTCCATGGTGGTGAGAAATTCAATAAGTCCGTGCTCATCACTCCGGAAGTAAAGGAGATGATCATTAAGTGCGTGGAGTTAGCTCCGCTGCACAACCCTGCTAACCTGAAGGGTATTGATGCGATCGAGAAGATCCTGCCGGGTGTACCGCAGGTGGCTGTCTTCGATACTGCTTTCCACCAGACCATGCCGGACTACGCGTACATGTACGCGCTTCCTTATGAGTTATACGAGAAATACGCTATTCGCCGTTATGGCTTCCACGGAACGAGTCACCGTTACGTGAGCGCGCGCGTATGCGAATATTTAGGTGTAGATCCCAAAGGCAAGAAGATCGTGACCGCTCATATCGGTGGTGGCGGTAGCTGTACGGCTGTCATGGACGGTAAGAGTGTGGACACCTCTATGGGTCTCACACCGGTAGAAGGACTCGTGATGGGTACACGTGCCGGTGACCTCGACCTCGGTGCCGCTACTTTCATCATGGACAAAGAGCATCTGAGTACAGCTGAGTTCAACAACCTCGTGAATAAGAAATCCGGTCTGCTTGGCATCTCGGGTGTTTCGAGTGACTGCCGTGACATCGAGGCGGCTATCAATCAGGGCAACAAACGTGCTGATCTGGCGCGTAAGATGTTCATCTATCGTCTGAAGAAATACATCGGTGCTTACGCTGCAGCTATGAACGGTCTCGACATCCTCGTCTTCACAGCCGGTATTGGAGAGAACGATCCGTATATCCGCGCAGAGGTGATGAAAGGTCTGTCGTTCCTCGGCATCGAGTTGGACGAAGAGGCGAACAACGTACGCGGCGAAGAGCGTATCATCTCCAAACCGGGCAGCAAAGTGACGGTGGTTCTCATTCCGACGGACGAGGAGCTGATGATCGCTATGGATACGGAGGCACTCGTATAAATCGACCATGCATGGTCGATGAAAACACTATACCATTTAGAAAAACACACAAACAAAATATGATCAATAAACCGATTATTTACCAGCTCTTCCCTCGTTGGTTTGCGAACTATAACGAGACGCGCAAACACAATGGAACGAAGGAGGAGAATGGTTGCGGACGGTTCTGTGACATCAACGAGCGTGCGCTCAAAGCCATCGTGGATTTGGGCGTTACGCACGTTTGGTACACCGGAGTCATCCGTCACGCAACAGCGCAGTATAACAACCCTGCTATCACCAAAGGTCTCGCCGGTTCGCCTTACGCTATTACGGATTACTACGACGTAGATCCGGACTTGGCGAAGAACGAGAGCAAACGAATGGCGGAGTTTGAAGACCTCGTTAAACGGACACACGATGCTGGCTTATCTGTTATCATCGATTTCGTCCCTAATCACGTGAGCCGTGAGTACAAGAGCGTGTGCAAACCTGCCGGCGTGGAGGATTTAGGCGAGACCGATCATCCCGAATGGGCTTTCTCTCCGCTGAATAATTTCTATTATCTGCCGGGCGAACGCTTCACGATGGATAAGGATCTGCAGGGCTACGACGAGTATCCTGCGAAAGTGACCGGAAACGACTGCTTCACCTCGCACCCGGGGTTGAATGATTGGTACGAGACGGTCAAACTGAACTACGGCGTGTACTATCAGGGAGGCGGAGAGAAGCAGTTCGATCCTATCCCCAACACGTGGATCAAGATGCGCGATATACTGCTCTTCTGGGCAGGAAAAGGTATCGACGGTGTTCGGGTTGATATGGCGGAGATGGTGCCGGTGGAGTTCTTCCAATGGGCAATCTCGCAGGTGAAGAAGAAATACAAGAAGTTCATCTTCATCGGTGAGTGTTACGACCCGGGTAAGTACGACTCCTATCTGGCGGCAGGCTTTGACTACCTCTACGACAAGGTAGGGATGTACGACTACCTGCGCGGTGTGATGAGCAAAGGCTGGGGTGCCGATGGTATCACCAATCAGTGGATGCAGCACGGAGACGAGCGAATCAAACATATGCTCTATTTCCTTGAGAACCACGACGAGCAGCGTCTGGCAAGCGGATTCTTCTGCGGGGACGGTCATTGTGCCGAACCGGCGATGATAGTGGTTGCGACCCTCAACCAGTGCCCCGTGATGATCTACTCCGGTCAGGAGTTAGGCGAACGAGGAATGGATTTGGAGGGCTTTGGAGACGTATGAGCAAATGCATAAAGATACTTTTTATCTGCCACGGCAATAGGCGACAATTTATCATCAA